>CACNSY010000001.1 GCA_902623255.1 uncultured Alphaproteobacteria bacterium
TTTGTCCTTTTTCATCACGTATTAAAGGATGAATATAAATATCTTTAAATGGAGTTTCCTTCATAAAATAAGAACCCATCATCATCATACGCGCAACCCAAAAAAATATGATATCAAAACCAGTAACCAAAACGTTACCAGGATAAAATTTATCTAATTCATAAGTTTTATTTGGCCAATCTAAGGTAGAGAATGTCCATAGAGCAGAAGAAAACCAAGTATCTAGAACGTCTTCATCTTGTCTAAGCTCAACATCCTTTCCATAAAATTCTTTTGCTTGATTTTGTGCTCCTTCTAGAGTTTCACTAACAAAATATTTATTATCAGGACCATACCATGCAGGAATTTGATGTCCCCACCATAACTGTCTTGAAATACACCACGGTTGAATATTTTCCATCCAATTATAAAATGTATTTTCCCATTGTTTGGGAATAAATTTAGAACTTTTATCTTTAACAGCTGATATTGGGTCAACTGATAATTTTTTTGCATCACAAAACCATTGGTCTGTCAGCCATGGCTCAATAACAACACCTGATCTATCACCATATGGTATGACCATTTGCTGTTTTTCTTCTTTAATTAATAAATTCATTTCATCTAATTTTTTCAAAATTAATTTTCTTGCTTCAAATCGATCTAAATTTTGAAATTCTTCAGGCACATTTGAGTTCAGTTTAGCATTTTCATCAAAAATATTAATAAATTCTAAATCATGTCTCTTTCCTACCTCAAAATCATTAAAGTCATGTGCAGGTGTAATTTTTACAGCTCCAGAACCTTTTTCAGGATCTGCATATTCATCAGCAATGATTGGTATTTTCTTATTTGAAATTGGTAAGTTACAAAATTTGCCAACTAAATTTTTATATTTTTCATCATCTGGATGAACGGCAA
Source organism: uncultured Alphaproteobacteria bacterium (assembly GCA_902623255.1). Classification (GTDB taxonomy): domain Bacteria; phylum Pseudomonadota; class Alphaproteobacteria; order HIMB59; genus CACPNW01. The sequence goes on from CACNSY010000001.1 coordinate 901, forward strand.
CTGCAGTATCGCCTAACATTGTCTCAGGTCTTGTTGTTGCAACAATGATATGATTATTTTCATCTATAGGATATTTAATATGCCACAAACTTCCTTCAGTATCTCTTTGCTCTACTTCTAGATCAGAAATAGCTGTTAAAAGTTTTGGGTCCCAATTCACCAATCTCTTATCTTTATAAATAATTCCATCATTAAATAAATTAACAAAAACTTTCTTAACTGCATTAGAAAGCCCTTCATCCATAGTAAATCTTTCTCTTGACCAATCTGCAGAAGCACCAAGTCTTCTTAATTGATTACTTATCTGGCCACCCGACTCTTTTTTCCATTCCCATACTTTTTCAATAAACTTTTCTCTACCTAGAGATCGTCGATCTAGGTTTGACTCACTTAATTTTCTTTCAACCACCATCTGAGTAGCTATTCCTGCATGATCTGTACCTGCTTGCCACAATACTTCCATACCCTTCATTCTATGGTATCTGATTAATATATCTTGAATTGTGAAGGTTAAAGCATGACCCATATGTAAGCTGCCTGTAACATTAGGTGGTGGCATCATTATAGAATAAGGCTCACCTCCTTTTTGTGGTTTAAAACAATTTGATTGCTCCCATTGCGAATAAAGATATTTTTCATCTTTTAAAAAATCAAAAAATTTATCAAGCTGCATCGTAACTATTTTGAATCGAAATAATTTTTTAGTAATTTTGGGATTTTCTCATCAAGTATTTTTTCAATTTTATTTTCTACAAGATAGGAGAGTTTTTTATCTATAATATCATTAATTTCACTATTTATCTCTTCATCTTTTTGAAGTAATTTTATTGTACCATCACTGTTAACCTTTTGATTAAGTATTAAAATATTAGATAAAGAATCTTTATTTGAATCGTTTTTTTCATCTTCAAGTGCTCTTCGAATGACTTCGAGAGATTCATTTATTGAATTTTTTGTATTCATATAGGTATTATAAATGTTTAATTAAATTAATAAAACTCTAATTATAGCTAGGAAGATACTCCTCAAATAATTTAATCAGTGAACCATCTAAAGCTAGTAAGTTAAAATAATTAATCAGATAGTTTTTATTTGCATTAAAATATTCAACATTTACATTTAAAAGATTAGTTTCTGCTTCTATTAGATCAGTGATAGATTTTGTCCCAAGGTTGTATTCCTCTTGAGTACTTTCTAGAAGAGTATTTGCGTACTCTATAGTTAATAGCGACGTATTTAAATTTGATTTACTAACTAAATAGTTTTTATAATAGTTTGATACCTCAATATTTAAACTTTCTTTAAGATCCTCTAATTCAATTTCAGTTTGTAAAATTTGAGAATTTATTTTTCTAATGTCTGATTTGTCAATATTTTGCTGAAATATAGGAATTGTCAAAGTTAACCCTAATGTTGCATTGGTATTTTCACTTCCTGCATCTATTCGTGAAACATCAGAATACTCAGTGGAAGCTGTTATATCTAAGGTAGGTCTATTAGAGCCCTTTTCTTTTGAGAGATCAAGTTCTTTAATTTTAATATTATTTTGAGCAATTAAAATATTAAAATTATTCTTATAAACTTCAGAAAGTATGTTATCAAAATTCAAATCCTCTTCTATATTTACATAATCTTCTAAATTAATAGCTTCTTTACCAACAATTGATTTAAATGTTTTTAAACTGACTTTGTAGTTTTGTTCTGCTGAAAAAAGATTTGTTTCAGCAATTGAAAAAGCACTCTCAGCATTTTTCAATTCAGTTATGGTTGCTGATCCCAATTCATATTTTAATTTTACTTCTTCTAAAAATCTTGAAACAGAATCAAAATTTTTTTTGGAAGCTTCTAATGATTTTTCATAATTTATTACTGTTAAATAACCTTCTACAGCTGTTAGCGATAAATCTTGAACTGTTTTATAAAAGTTTATAACTGCATTTTCGTAAATAATTTTTGATCTTTCTATTTCTAAACTTTTTTCACCACCATCATACAAATTTTGAGTAATACTAATTTTATATTTATCTGTAAAAGTCTCTGGTGTTGTTGATACACCAGCTGCTGATGTTGTATCACTATTACTATATGTACCAGAAATTGTGCCAGTAACTGTTGGAAGTTTTTTGCCTATAGCTACCTCAATAGTTTCTTTGCTTTCATTTAGTTTTTCAAAAGCAATTTTTACTTTCAAATTATTTGCAATCGTACTTTTTACAGAATCATCAATCGATAGAGCAAATATAGATTTAGAATAAATAAGTAATAGCAATAATATAAATAGTCTCATTTAAAATTTAAAATCCTCTTGTTGTTCTTGGATTTGATAACTACTCATTACATCAAATAAATACTCAGATGAATACAAATCTTCATTTCTTATAATTTTATAAGCTTTACCCAAATTATCATATATTTTTTTAATATATATTAATCTACCTCCATTCATTTCTAGTTGTTTCTTTAACTTATCAGTTATTTTAAATATAGGTCCGTCAATAATAATTAAGCTAAATGGAGCTTTATCAGATAATCCATCTAATAAATTATGATTAAATAAACTAATATTAGTATTATCAGTATTGTTAATATTATGTTCTAATAATTTAAACAGCTCTCTATTTTCTTCTACAACATGAAGTTCTTTACATAGTGAGCTAATTATAGCAGAAAAGTAGCCCGTTAAGCCGCCTATATGCAATACCTTATCATTAGGTAAAATTTTTGAATATTTTATAATTTGAGCTAGGTGTAAATTTTTAAGATATCCTCTTTTCTCAGTTATATCTAAATTATTATCTAGGTAACAATTCTTACCTAAGCTAACATCCAAATAATTTTCTTTAGGAGTATTTTCAAATATTTGTAAGATATTTTCTTCATTAATTTTGTTTGGTCTTAATTGATTAACAACCATATTTTTTCTGGCAATTTCAAATGTTTCACTCATTTCTTAAAGGATGCTTTATATAAACCTGCTATATAATCAATTATTTAAATTATATTATTAATCTTTAGAATTTTTTTTCATTAATTGACTAGAAATAATATAGTGATAATTGTCATTTTTTTTAAGGCTCGGTGGCAGAGTGGTGATGTAGGGGCCTGCAAAGCCTTGCACAGCGGTTCGATTCCGCTCCGAGCCTCCAAATTTTTCTTGTTTTTTAATTTTTTTTTATTATCAACAAAATTGTGTTCCTCGGTAGCTCAGTGGTAGAGCAATCGGCTGTTAACCGATCGGTCGCTGGTTCGAGCCCGGCCCGGGGAGCCATTTTATCTAAGCCTTAACTTCCACCAATTCTTCAAAACGTGTTGTGTAACATGGGGATACGTTTTCTCTTTTCATCTTCCATATTTTTTCTATACCTTCAGAAGCTATCTTTAACGTTGAACTTCCATATCTAGAATTAATATTATCAATAGTATTCATTATTCTATCCGATGTATCACGGTCATAATCAAGCAATCCTCTAGTTACATTGTGCTTGCTAAGACCATATAATATAATTCCAGCTTTTTTATAACGAAATCCTGGTCGATATATTTTTCTAATTCCTTCAAGAGCTCTTTTAACAATTTTTATGCTATTATTTGTTGGAAAAGGTAAATGTAGTTTTATTGAATTTGAATATTGTTTCTCTCTTCTATTAAAATGATTTGTCAAAACAAAAATACTCATCGACTCAGCGACTAACCCCTCTTCTCTTATCTTCTCTGATACTCTTGATCCATAAGTTGATATTGATTCCTCCAAATCAAATAATTTTTCTATTGGCTGACTAAATGATCTTGAAACACAACAACTTTGTTTATCACTTGGAACCAAATCAAGTTCTAAACACGATACACTATTTAATTCTAAGTATGTCTTCTCTCCCACTACACCCATATTTTTTCTTATCCATCCTCTGTCCATTTGTGAAAATTGATAAGCATTATGAATATCGTATTTTTTCAGGAAAAGAGATAATCTTCTTCCAATACCCCATACTTCTTCAATAGATGTTAATTCTAATGCTTTTTTTATTTCTATTTTGTTTTTTAGTATGCACACACCTTTATAGTCTGGTTGTTTTTTTGCTAAATGATTAGCTATTTTGGATAGTGTTTTTGTTGGGCTCACTCCAATACTAACTGGAATACCAACCCACCTCTTAATTGTTTGTCTAATATGTCTGCAATAAGTGTTTAATTCATAGTTCTCAAAACCATTTAAACCAAGAAATGCTTCATCTATGGAGTAGATTTCTACCTCTGAAGAGAAACTTGATAATGTCTCCATTACTCTCTGAGAAATATCACCATATAAAGAATAATTAGATGAAAAAACTTTAACATCATTTTTTTCAATAATATTTTTTGCTTTAAAATAAGGTTCACCCATTTTTATCCCTAATTTTTTTGCTTCTTTTGATCGTGCAATGATACAACCATCATTATTGGAAAGTACGACAATTGGTTTTCCTATAAGTTTGGGGTTAAATATTCTTTCACATGACGCATAAAAATTATTGCAATCTATCAATGCTATAGATTGATTTACTGAGTTATGATTTCTACTAAGTAGTTTTGTGTATGACATATGTGACTACCCCCCATATAAAACACTCCATTTCTTCTTTAACTTGAATACTGGGATACTCACTATTGGCAGAAATTAAAAATAGTGACTGATCTTTCTTTTTCAGTTTTTTAACTGTTAGGTCACCAAAGATGGAGGCTATAACAATATTGTCGTTACGAGGTGTAATACTTCTATCAACAATAAGTAAATCACCTGATAATATGCCTGCATCGGTCATAGAAGGGCCATTAGCTTTAACGATATAGGTTGCTGTTGGACGTTGAACCAAATATTCATTAAGATCAAGTTTGTTTTCCATATAATCAGTGGCTGGAGATGGAAAACCTGCAGATACTGTATCAAGAAAATAAGGTGTTATTTGATCTCCTTTGGATTCAGCTTTAAATATTAAGTTTTCTATTTTTTTAGACATAATATTAGAAAAAATATTTAAATAATTGATAAATAATAATTATATTATTTATAAAATTATTTGTTCTACTTTTGTTCTAATTTATTCAGAATGAGAAAAAAGTCAATATAATATTTTTAAAATACTGTTAAAAAACGCTATGACAAAATTATTCGAAGATGATGCATACCTTAAAGAATTTAAAGCAAAAATTATAGGCATTGTGAAAGAAGAAAATCGTATTGAGTTAGATAAGACGGCATTTTATGCAAAAAGTGGTGGTCAACCTGGGGACACAGGTGCAATAGAAGCTAAAAATACAAAAATACAAGTTTTAGATACTATTAAAGAAAATAATAAAATAATAAATATTGTAGATGATCTCAAAGATCTTGAAGAGAATGCTGACATAATTGGAAAAATAAATTGGAATTTACGATACAAGCATATGAGAATGCATACTGCACTGCACTTGTTGTGTTCTATAGTCCCTTTAGGAGTAACTGGTGGTCAAATTGGTTATGAAAAAAGTCGATTAGATTTTAATGATCCAGATAAACAAATAAATAAGGAAGAATTAGAAGAAAAAATAAATTTGTTGGTTGAAGATAATCATACCGTTACTAGTGAAGTAATTGAAAGTAGTATATTGGAAGAAAAACCTGAACTAGTCAGAACTATGTCAGTAAAACCTCCGCAAATAGATGGTAAAATAAGATTAATTAGAATTGGCGATATTGATTTACAACCTTGTGGTGGTACACATGTGAAATCAACTAATGAGATTGGTAAAATTCAAATCGGCAAAATAGAAAATAAAGGTAAAATGAATAGAAGAGTTAATTTATTGTTATCTTCTTAAATTACTGATGAAGAATTTGACTTAAGAATAACTTTGTACGATCACTCTCTGGATTATTAAAAAACTTATCTGGGCTAGCCTCCTCAACAATTTTACCTTCATCCATAAACACCATTCTATCAGCTACTGTCTTAGCAAAACCCATTTCGTGAGTAACAACAATCATAGTCATTCCACCGTTTGCCAAATCAACCATAACATCTAAAACTTCTTTAATCATTTCAGGATCTAGAGCTGAAGTTGGTTCATCAAAAAGCATGATGTTAGGATTCATTGCAAGAGATCTAGCAATTGCTACTCTTTGTTGTTGACCACCAGATAATTGACCAGGATACTTGTTGGCTTGTTCAGGAATTTTTACTATTTCTAACTGTCTCATAGCCAGTTCCTCTGCTTCCGACTTTGGCATTTTTTTAACCCAAATTGGAGCTAGTGTTATATTTTCTTTTACAGATAAATGAGGGAATAAATTAAATTGCTGGAATACCATTCCAACTTCTTTTCTAACATTATCAATATTTTTTAAATTTCCTGTTAACTCAATTCCATCAACAACAATTGAACCTTCTTGGTGCTCTTCCAATCTATTAATACATCTGATCATTGTGGATTTACCAGAACCAGAAGGACCACAAACTACAATTCTTTCTTTCTTCTTCACTTCAAGATTTACATCTTGTAATACATGAAAATCTCCAAACCACTTGTTAACATTTTTTAATGAAATTATAGATTCTTCGCTCATTTTAATCAGCCCCCATATTAATACCTGTTTTTAATTTCTTTTCCAAATACAAACTGTATCTAGACATTCCAAATGTGAATATAAAAAATACCAAACTTACAAAAAAGTAAATTTCATAAGATAAACCTAACCAATTGGTATCCGCTAAAGTACCTCTTCCAATTCCTAATAAATCCAATATTCCTACAATAATAACTAAAGTTGTATCCTTAAATAAACCTATAGATGTGTTGACAATTGGAGGTATGGAAATTCTAATAGCTTGAGGAAGTATTATTAATAAATTCATTCTCCAATAAGACATCCCAAGTGATTTAGCAGCTTCATATTGACCAGGAGGTATTGCCTGTAGTCCTCCTCTTATAACTTCTGCCATATAAGCGGATTGAAATAAAGTAACAGCAACAAGAACTCTTACCAAACCATCCATATCTATTCCTTCTGGTAAAAAAAGAGGAAGCATTACCATTCCAAAGAATAATAAAGTTATAAGAGGAACACCTCTAATAAACTCAATAAACAATGTACACATCATGCTTATAACTGGTAATTTAGATCTTCGGCCTAAAGCCAACATAATTCCAATAGGAAAAGCTAATGCGATTCCAGTACAGCCTAGGACAAGTGTAACTAGAAGACCGCCCCATTTGTTAGTAGAGACTTCTGTAAACCCTAATCCGCCATTAAGAAGAAAATAAGCAATAACAGGAAAAATGTATGTAAAATATAAAAAGTACTTTCTATATGGAAGTTTTGCATACAAAAGAGGTAGAAGCGCAAAAGCTAACATAACATACGCTAAATTAACTCTCCAAACTTCAACCTTTGGATAAAATCCATAAATAAATTGATAAAATCTTACATATATAACTGCCCAACAAGCTCCACCATTTTCAGGATCTAAATTTCGTGAACACATTTCTTGGTTAGTAATTTGTTCACCAAGATAATTATATTTAAAATCAGCTGAAAATATTGTCCAATCTAAAATCCAAGGAATAAACTGATACAAACAATAAATAACAAATAAAGTTATTAATGAGTTTGTCCAATTGAAGAATAAATTAATTCGTAACCAACCAATAATACCTGTTGTTGCTACTGGTGGTTTTCTAACTTCATTCATTTCATTCATTACTTTTCCTTAAATTGTATACTTCTATTATAAATGTTCATAAAGAAAGATATTGTCAGACTAATTGACAAATAAGTTGCCATAACAATTGCCATACATTCAATAGCTTGACCAGTTTGATTTAAACTTATTCCTCCAAAACCGTGAACAAGGTCAGCATATCCGACAGCAATTCCTAAAGAAGAATTTTTAGTTAAGTTTAGATACTGACTTGTTAGTGGAGGGACAATCACTCTGAGAGCTTGAGGAATAATGATTAGTCTCATTATCCATGTTTGTTTTAAGCCTATAGCAGCTGAAGCCTCTCTTTGTCCTTTTGAAACAGACATTATACCTGCTCTAACAATTTCAGAAATGAAGGCTGCAGTGTAAATTGATAAAGCTAAAAACATTGCTATAAATTCAGGTCTAATAACTAAACCGCCTTTAAAATTAAAACCTTTTAATTCTGGATGCTCAAAAGACAAAGGTGAGCCAAGAATAAAAAATAAAATTAATGGAACAACGAATATTAATCCGATTGAACTTGAGAATACTGGGAATTGTTGACCTGTCTTATCTTGTCTTTTTTTTGCCCATCTATTTATTAAGAAACTTGAAATAAAAGCCAATACAATTGCAATTAATACATATGAAAATCCACTTTCAAATATTGGTCTTGGAGAATACAATCCCCTGTTAGAAATATAAAATACATCAAGAACTTGTAATGATTGCTTAACACGAGGAAGTTGAATTAAAATACTATACCATAAAATTATTTGAAGAAGTAAGGGCACATTTCTTGAAAATTCAACGTAAATATAAACTAGTCGACTTAATAACCAATTTGAAGATAGTCTAACTATACCCAATATAAAACCTAAAATGGTAGCTGCTATACACCCTGTAATTGATACCAAAAGAGTATTTAAGACTCCAACAAAATAAACTTTTAAATGTGTATCGGTTGATTTAAATTCCAAGAAAGGTGAAAAACTTATATCAAAGCCAGCTGGATTTTGAAGAAAGCTCCAACCAGTTGCGATATTTCTTTTTTCTAAGTTGTATGAGGTTGTGCTTATTATAAAGAACAAGCCCAAAGCAAATAAACCTACAACTAAAGTCTGAAAAAAAATGGATCTAAATTTTTCATCAGAAAAGAAACCTAAATTAGATCGCATACTATTATATACAAAAAAAACGGGGGGTTTAAAACCCCCCGTTTTAAATTAAATTAAGATTTATCTGAATGGAGGTGCGTATAAAATACCACCTTGAGTCCATAGAGCATTTAAACCTCTTGCAATTTCTAGAGGTGTGTCTGGACCTACGTTTGCTTCGTATGATTCTGAGTAGTTACCAATTTGTTTAATAATTTGGTAAGCCCAATCATTACTTAGCTCAAGCATTTCTCCATAGTTACCTTCAACACCAAGAAGTCTTAGTACTTCAGGAACATTAGAGCTCATTTGAGCATCAACGTTTTCAGATGTAATACCTAGTTCTTCAGCAATAATCATTGCATTTAAAGACCAACGAACTACGTCACCCCACTGGTGATCACCATGTCTTACAAGTGGACCAAGTGGTTCTTTTGAAATAATTTCTGGTAATACAACCCATTTATCTGGATTAGAAGCAGCAGCTCTTGTTGAAGAAAGACCTGAAGCGTCAGTTGTGTATACGTCACATCTTCCAGCAAATAAGTTTTCTTTACCTTCATCATTAGTTTCAATTGGAAGTGCTTCGTAGCTAATTCCATTTAATCTAAAGAAGTCAGCAAGGTTTAACTCTGTAGTAGTACCAGTTTGGATACATACAGTAGCGCCATCAAGCTCAGTTGCACTTGATACACCAAGAGCAGATGGAACCATGAAACCTTGTCCATCGTAGAAGTTTACACCAACGAACTCAAAACCAAGATTAACATCACGGCTAATTGTCCAAGTTGTATTTCTCGCTAACATATCAACTTCACCAGAAGCTAATGTTGGGAAACGAGATTTACCTGTGGTAGTAATAAATTCTACTTTTGAACGGTCTCCAAAAACAGCTACAGCAACTGCACGACACATATCAGCATCTAGACCAGCCCATTCACCGCTATCATCTGGAGCAGCAAAACCAGCAAGACCAGTTGTTACTCCACATTTTAGAAAACCTCTATTTTTAACATCATCAAGAGTTCCAGCATGTGCTGAAAAAGCAAACGCTACAACTGCAAAGATAGATAATAGTTTTTTCATATTATTTTCTCCGTTTAAATAATTATTTAAATATCTTTTTTCAAAGATTGCTTCCCTATAACAAATTAATAAGTTAATCCCAATAATAGATTTGTTAAGCTTAAAATTGCCTACTATAATTTGTGTATAAAGATTTTGGCTTATACAATATTTAGTTGTTTATGAAAATAAAAACAAAATTAACTAAAATAGGTAGAAATCCTCTTAGACAAAAAGGGTTTATCAACCCTGGTACCTATAAAGGCTCTACAATGATCTTTAATACATTTAAAGATTACTTAAACGATATTAAAAATTTTGACGATAGAACAACATTTTATGGAATAAATAAAAATCCATTTCATAAGCAGTTAGAAGACAGTATTTCTTTTTTATATAACTGCAATGATACAGTGCTATCACCGTCAGGATTGGCCTCTATAGTAATTCCTTTTTTTACCTTTTTAAAATCTGGTGATGAAGTTTTAATAAATGATAGTGTTTATAGTCCTACTAGAACTTTTTGCGAAAACATCCTTAAACAATATAATGTTAAAATAAAATATTTTCATCCAACAAAAAGTATTAATAATTTTCAGAAATTAATTAACAGTAAAACTAAGTTAATTTACTTAGAATCACCAGGAACAGCAACTTTTGATATTATTGATATACCTTTCATTACAAAAATTGCTAAAAAAAATAAAATACCAACTGTTATGGATAATACTTGGGCCTCACCTTTATTTTGTAATCCAATTAATTTAGGTATTGATATTATTATAGATGCAGGAACTAAATATATAAATGGACACTCGGATGTATTAATTGGTTTCGTTTCGTCTAATAAAAAATATTCCAAAAAAATAAGAGCATCTTCAAAAACTTTAGGAATATGTCCTGGTTCGGAAGAAGTTTATTTAGCAATTAGAGGATTGCCAACACTTGAAATTCGAATGAGAGAAATTGAAAAAAATGCATTGTTAATGGCAAAATATTTATTAGAACATGATCTTGTATCTGATGTTTTCCATCCAGCATTACCGCATACAAAAAATCATAAAATATGGAAAAGAGATTTCTCTGGTAGCACAGGCTTATTTTCATTTATGATGAAAAAGAAATACTCAAACAATCAAATTGAAAAATTTTTTAATAAACTTAAAATATTCAAATTGGGATACAGTTGGGGTGGATTTGATAGCCTTATTACCTTTCCTCCATTAGATAAGAGACAGTTTAAAAATAGAAATACTGGAACTTTAATTAGATTATATTGTGGATTGGAAGACATTGATGATCAAATAAAAGATATTAAAAATGCATTAAAAATTTTAAATTAAATGGATTTATATTTTTATATTTTTGCATCATTGGGAGTTTTTGTATTTGGTTTATCTAAAGGTGGTGTTCCAGGGCCTATCGCGATGCTAGCAGTGCCAGTTATGTCGTTTGCAATGAGTCCTTTGCAAGCAGCAGGAATATTATTGCCACTTTTAATAATAATGGATTTTTCGGCAATCTATTTGTATTGGAAAAAATGGATAAACAGTATTTTAAAAATTGTAATCCCAGCATCTATAATTGGTATTTTATTTGGAACTTTAACTTTTGAGTTTACAAACGAAGATCAGATAAGAATAATGGTTGGTGTTATATCAATTATTTTTGTTCTAGTTTCATTTATTCAGAAAAATAATTATTTACTTAAACCAACAAAACTTAAAGGATACTTTTGGTCATCAGTTGCTGGATATACAAGTTTTTTAATTCATGCAGGAAATCCACCAATTAATTTTTATATGCTGCCTTTAAAGCTAGATAAAATTTCATTTATTGGAACAATGACTTTGGCATTTATGGTTATAAATCTTGTTAAATTAGTTCCATATTATTTTGTGGGATTATTAGCGCCTTCTAATCTTATGATTTCTCTCTATTTGCTGCCACTAGCTTTTATTAGTGTTTTACTTGGGTACTTTCTACAAAAAAGAATTCCAGAAAAATTATTTTTTAATATTGTTTATGTTTTACTTTTTTTGAGTGGATGTAAGTTAATATATGACGGAATAATTTAATTTATATAAATAATTATATTTTTGTTTTATAATCAGCTCTTTTAGTTTTTCTAAAACCAAAAGGTCCAGGAATAAATAATGTCATTGTGTTTGTATTAGGTTTTAAATCAACTCTGTGCAGATGATCAGCAGATCTAAAACCAATGTATCCAGGAGGTCTCCAAAATTTTCCTTTTTTGTTGTTTCCCAATAACCACCTTTTAAAATAATTGTTATATAAGGACAAAGATGATTATGAACTCCTTCACCATGATCATCATCTAACATTTTATGAATCAGAATATTAAAAGGAAACCATTTTGGTCTTTTTCTAAATAATAGGTAGTATCTTTCCATCCATGGTTTTGCTTTATGAAATTCTGGATGAGATGGTCCTCTATCTAGAACAATTTTCTTTCTTCCAAGTTTTTCTAAAAATTTTAATAACACCTATCTTAAACTAGCTTCAATATTACCACCATCAACAGTAATAATATTCCCGGTTGTTTTTTCAAAAGATAATTGTGCAAAAAATGCTTCAGCAACATCTTCTGCTGTTACTTGTTTTTGAAGTAAATTATTATTTAAATATTCAGTTGAAGACATATTTCTCGCTTTTGCTCTTTCTTTAATAAACTGGTCAGTTAATAAACCACTTTTTATTCGATCGGCATTAATTCCATTAACTCGAATGTTATATTTTCCAAATTCTAAAGCGTATTGTTTCATAGAAAATAACGAGCTAGCTTTTGCAATACCATATGGTCCGAAATCCTTACCAGGATTTATAGATTGTTTTGACAAATTAAGAGAAATTGAACCTCCAAAACCTTGAGATACCATAATATTTGCAATTTTTTGAACAATATTATGATGACTATAAAAATTAACCTCTAAACTTTTTTCTAAAATATCTTTTTTTACATTTAGCATACTACCTTGAAAAGCTGCACCAGAGTTTGCTATTAGAATATCTATACCACCAAATAATTTTAATATCTTGTTTAATGCTTTATTTATATGAGAATTATTAGTTAAATCACATTCAATACATAGACATTTTTTTTCGATATTTTTATCAAGATTTTTAAAGTTTTTATCTAAAAGTATAACTTCAATATTTTCATTTATAAATTTATTTGCAATAGCGCTTCCGATTTTACCAGCTCCACCTGTAATTACTGCAACATTCCCATTAAATTTTTTTATATTTTGATTATTCAATTTTGCTCTTTCTAATGGCCAGTATTCCATTTTAAAAATATCTGTGTTGTTAATTGATTTAAATTTTGAAACTAAATTCGCTTTGATTATAACTTTTTTCATTGCATCAAAAATATCGTAAGAAACTTGCATTTCTTTTTTATTAAGACCTATAGATAGAAAACCTATTCCTTCTAAAATAATAATTCTTGGCAAAGGATCAGCAATTTTCGAATTTGTAATATTTTTTTTATATTTTTTAAAATAATTTTTATATTTCTTAACATATGCATTAACATGATTAGATATCATTTTGCTTGATGTTAAATGTTTATTAGGTATGATTAATGGTTCTGATTTTATTCTAATAACATGATCAGGTGTAACAGGTCCTTTATTAAATAAATTAAATATATCTTTTCGATTGGTAAATTTTACATCTTCAATTTTATCGTTAAATTTTATTATCCATCTTTTATCTGTAAAGGAATGGTATAAATTTCTAATACATAATTGAACATCAGTTATATTTATTTGTTTATTATTATTGTTGTATTTTATTGATTTTTTTTGTTTGTTTAAAAAATTTTCAGCTAATGTTACAAGATTAATCATTCTGTCATAACTTTGTTTTGCTGAATTTCCAAAAGTGAAAATACCATGATTTAAAAGCATTAATCCTTCAACTTTATGATTTTTTGAAATTACCATATGACATAATTTAGCAAGTTCAAATCCTGGCATTACGTAAGGAACTATTGCAATCTTTTCTTTATAAATTTTATTTAATATTTCTCTTGAATTACTCAGATTGACTAAACTTAAAATAGCATTTGAATGTGTATGATCTACATATTTAAATGGTAAATAAGCATGTAAAAGAGTTTCAATTGATGGATTAGGAGAACTTGAGTCAAGTAAGTTTGATCTCAAATAATTAACCATTTTTTCATCGCTCATTTTTTTTAATGATAGACTTTTAAGTAATGGATCGAGATATAGACCTGGTAATCCTCTTTCATTCAGGTTAGACATATCCCATCCACTTCCTTTAACAAAAAGTACATCCTTGTCTTTTCCAAATAAATTTTTTTTTATTGATTTTACAGATGTATTACCTCCGCCATGTAAAACAAGTTCTGGATTATTACCAAGTAAATGTGTTGAATATATTCTTAATGCTAAATCTTTGCTGACTTTTTTTGACTTATATTCTTTAATATATTTTTTAGCTAAACTTTCTTTCCATTCATTTTTCATATTAATTTTTTAATCCACTAATAGATTCTTCATTGCTATCTACAACTCCTTTTTCAGTAATCAATTTAGTAATATATTTTGCTGGAGTTATATCAAAGGCATAGTTTTTACAGCTTGAACCTTCAGGGGTAATTTTAATTTTTTTTCTTTCATTATTTTCGTCGATACCTTCAATTATCGATACTTCAGTTGGATCTCTTTCTTCTATAGGTATTTCTTTAAGTCCATTTTTAATATTAAAATCTATACTAGAAATTGGAGCTGCAACATAAAAAGGTATATTATTATCATTTGCAGCTAAAGCCTTTAAATATGTCCCAATTTTATTACAAACGTCACCATTTAAAGAAGTTCTATCTGTTCCTGTTATGCAAACATCTATCATACCATTTTGCATTAAATGACCACCAACGTTGTCTACAATTAGTGAATTTTCTATTTTTTCATGCATTAATTCCCAAGCTGTAAGACTGAAACCCTGATTTCTGGGTCTGGTTTCATCAATCCAAACATGTATTGGAATTTTTTTTTGATTTGCAATAAAAATTGGCGCTAAAGCAGTTCCCCAATCAACAGCAGCTAACCACCCAGCATTACAGTGAGTTAAAACATTTACTTTTTTTTGAGTTTTTTTGTAAATATTTTCAATAAGTCTAGAACCATTTTCACCTATAGCTTTGCAATTAATTATATCTTGATCTCTGATCTCATTAGCTATTGAAAGAATTATTTCTTGGTAGTTGGATTTTTCCATATCTTTAATATCAGTGATAATTTTATCTACTGCCCAGGATAAATTAACTGCTGTAGGTCTTGTTGACTTAAGACTATCACCTGCTTTTTCTAATTCTGAAAAATTTTTAGTAGTTTTAGATGCTGCATACATTCCATAAGCAGCAGTAACACCGATTAGAGGAGCACCTCTAACTTGCATTTCTTTAATAGCAAAACAAAAATCTTCTAGTGTTTTTAATTCTACAATTCTTAAATCAAATGGTAATAATCTTTGATCAATTATTTTTACTATATCTTTAGCATTATCATACCAAATTGTTGTTAAATGTTTATCATTAACTAGCATTGGAATTTTTCTTAAATCTTTTTAATATATTAGTTAATTTATTTTCTAAATCTTTATCCCAAAATTCTTTCTTTGTAATAATAGATGTATCTAAAATATTTGATGTTTTATCATTTTCAAAAGATATACCTTCATAGTATTTTGAGCTAAAATTTTTAATAAAATTTTTTGAATTATCAACATTATCATTTAAAGTTTTTATAATCATACTTAAATCTACTTTATCATGATCGGGATGCCAGCAATCATAATCTGTAACCATGGAAATTGAACAATATCTAATTTCCGCTTCTCTTGCTAATTTTGCTTCTGGCATATTTGTCATTCCTATAACATCACAACCCCAATCAATATAAAGATTTGACTCAGCATAGGTTGAGAACTGAGGTCCTTCCATTGCAAGATATGTCCCTCCAAATGAATAATTGATTTTAATATTTTCACATATATCTTTTGATAAATTCATTAAAACTTCGCATGTAGGATGAGCCAAAGGAACATGAGCAACTATTCCTTTATCAAAAAAACTTTTTTTTCTGTTTATTGTTCTATCTATAAATTGATCAACAATAACAAATGTACCTGGTTTTAAATTATCTTTTAAAGAACCTACCGCAGAAAGAGATATCAAATCGGTTACACCAACTTTTTTTAAACAATCAATATTGGCACAATAGTTAATTGAAGATGGTGACAAAGTATGTCCTTCTCCATGCCGTGATAAAAAATAAACAGTGTTATTATCTATTTTACCTTCTATAATTGGACCTGAGGGATCACCAAATGAAGATTTAATTTTATGTTCTTTTATATCAGTCAAAAATTCTAATTTATAAATTCCACTTCCGCCAATAAAGCCTAAGATGTTCATTTTACAGGTCCAATATTTTTTATTACTTTTTTTGTATGTTTTTTTAATTCTATTATTGAGGGTTTTATTATTTCTATTTTATCAAAACTTGATTTTTTTTTATTATAACTTTTTCTTAAACTTTTACATGCAGTAATTCTTAACTCAGTACCAATGTTAAATTTAGCTACTTTCGTATTTCTTGCGATTTTTTTTCTCATCTTAGAATTTATACCACTACTACCATGTAAAACTAAAGGTAGTTTAGATATTTTTTGAATTTTTAAGATTTTATTATAATCTATTTTTGCTATCTTTGATTGTTGCAAATGTGTATTACCAACTGATATTGCCATAGCATCTACTCCACTCTCTAAACTATATTTTTTTGCTTCCTCAATATCTGTTCCAAAAGATGTATTGCCATTATGATAGCCTACTATACCTACTTCACCTTCAACTGAAATATTATGTTTATGAGCAATATTTGATATTTTTGAACTAATTTTGATATTTTTATTTAATGGAAGTTTTGATCCATCGAACATTACAGATGTAAAACCACATTCTATTCCTTCGATACATTCATCATATGAAAATCCATGATCTAAATGACAACAAATAGGCGTTTTAGTTTGTTCAGCAAGATGTCTAAACATTTTTCCCAAAATAGAAACAGGAGTATATTGTCTACAAGAAGGTCCTGCTTGTAAAATAATTGGAATTTTTGTTTCATGTGCAGCCTCTGTATAAGCAATAGCATCTTCCCAACTAATTACGACTAATCCAGCTACAGAATAATTATTACGATTAGCTTTAGTTAGTAATGTTTTTAAATTTACCGCTGTCATTTATATTTAGCAATCATATCTTTAATACCAGGTATGGTTTCAACTTGATATGCATGTTCAGGTTGAAAAAATTGCACAAGAGATCTTTGAGATAGTCCCCCAAGAATTGTGAAATAATACATCTCATATCCTGGTGCCACAACACAAGGATGATAGCCCGTTCTAATCATAATGGTAGAGCCATCAATTATATGCTCAGCTTTACCAACCTTATCATTAACTTGTTGAAACATTTGAAAGCCAAATCCATTATTAGGTTTAAATCTGTAATTATATGTTTCATCATGTCTAGTTTCATCAGGTAAACGATCTGTATCATGCTTATGAGGTGGAAACCCTGACCAACCTCCCTGCCCTACGGTATAAAGCTCATTACAAAGCAATCTTCCAACTTTATCATGATGCTTAGCGCCTAAAATATGTTTAATTTTTCTATGAGTTTTTGTATCATCAGAGCCGTACTGAACTAAATCAATTTCATTTGTTCGAACAGCAAATGGTTCAAGAGTTTTATCATACTTTGCACCAGCAATAAAAATTTCTGAATTATTCACTAAAGATGTAAATTGAGCTTTTGTATTAGAAGGAACATATACACCTTCTGGCTCACCATCCCACACATCAACTGTTCTAGTGCCTAATGACTCAACTTTTATTCCTTCAATTTCTACATTAATTGTTCCAGTAGCAGGTACTATACATGTCTCATAACCAGGGGTTTGATACTCAAAAGATTGATCTTTATTTAATTTTACTATGTTAAAATAATTCAAAGGAACTCTATTGTCTTCAATATCTACAATTGGCTTGTTCTTATTATCAAATGGTGGAATATGCATATTATTCTCCTTCATTAATTTTATTATATTTCATAAACTCTAAAATTTCATTTAAATTTGGCATTGCTGGTGCACAGCCGACTTTCGTTACTACAATAGCTGCTGCGGCTGAACCTATTTCTATAGATTTTTCTAAATCATTAGCTTTTAAAATTGATCCTATTAATGAGCCCATAAATGCATCACCGGCTCCAGTTGGTTTCAAAGGCTTTACGGAAAATATTCCTTTTTTAATTTCTTTGTTCATTGCAAAAGTAATGGAACCTTTTTCACCTTTTTTATAAATAATTAAGCTAATGTTTTTTGCTAATTGTTTAGCATGATTTAACCCATTATTATAATCACCAGCTAACACTCCAAACTCATCATCATTTCCAATTACACCACTACATTTACTTGCTGCTAAATTATAAACTTCTTTTGCTTTATTTGATGATTCCCAAGTATACGGTCTATAATCAATGTCCATAATTACAGGAATATTATTTTTATTTGCTATATCTAAAGCATATAAAGTAGCACTCCTTGAAGGTTCAGCTGCAAGAGAAGTCCCAGTAATTAATACACAATCAAAGTTTTGTATATTAGCGTTTTCAATATCATCTTTATTTAAAAATAAATCAGAAGCTTTATGTCTGTAAATAATTGATTGATGATCTTTAATTGTGGTTTCAACTATAGCAAAAGAAATTCTTGTCTCATTTTTTTCAAATTTTACTAATTTATTCTTAACACCATAATGATTTAGTTGATTAATAGCAAATCTTCCTAAAGCATCGTCAGAGACTCTGGTGAGTAGGTTACAATTACCTCCAAAAAGAGTTAATTGAACACCCATATTTGCAGAAGATCCTCCTAGATGAGTAACAAATGATTTAGCATTTTCAGTTTTTGCTCCTGGTGGGTCAGGGTATATATCTACTCCTGCTCTACCTATAAGTAAAAAATTATTTTTTTGAATTTTAGAGATTAAAAATTCAAATGACATAAATTATTTGTTTTTCATATCAATAAAATCAGCTTTATATTCAAAAGGATCAATTGCATCAATACAACCAATATTTATTGCAGCACCATTTGGATCGCTTCTTCTATTATGATGAGTATAAATGCCACAAATTTTACAAAAGAAGTGTTCAGCAATCATTGTATTAAATTTGTATGAAGTTAAATTTTCTTCACCCTTAATAATTGATAAAGATTCTTTAGATACCATTGCCATTTTAGCATTTTTTCTTTTACAAATTGAACAATTACATTGTTTAATAATATCAAGATCATTATTAACTTCTAATTCTACTGCACCGCAATGACATTTAACATTATGTATCATAGATCTCCTTATTCATTGGCGCGCCCGAAATGATTCGAACATTTGACCTACCGCTTAGAAGGCGGTTGCTCTATCCACTGAGCTACGGGCGCATAATTTTTCATTTATCATAGTCTAAAAAATAAAGAAAGAAATTATACTTAGTGTGTCCAAGGCTCTTTTCTATTTGTATCGAAATTTGAAGCATAACTTTTTGGCTTAATTTTTCTTTGCTTTGGTTCTTCGACAAAATATTGATAATTATTTTTTTTTGCCCATTCAATGGCTTGTTCTTTAGTATCAAAAAAAAGTTTAATCTGAGATTTGGTATCTAATGAACTATTCCATCCCATTAAAGAATCTTTTACTTTTTCTACTTCAGAAATATATTCCGCTAACCACAATTTAGTTTTTTTAAAACCTGACTGCATAGAAGTTTTTGAAGGTTTATAAATTTTTATAGTCATTAGATTGCTGTTTCAAAATATTTATCATTATAATCATTATAGTATTTTCCACCAGATCTTATGTTTTGACAAAGAAGTTGTGTTTCACCTAATAATTTAGTTAAAAAGAAATTACCAGTTTCAATTTTGGATTTATAAAAACTTTCATCATGCTTTTCTAATTTTACTAATGAAATTTCTATATATTGTAACCAAATATAACCTAGAGAAATCAAAGATGATAAATTTAAAAATTCTACAGCATGAGAATTAATCTCATTTTCATGGCTTAAAGATTTAATATATTCAAAAATACTTTTGTAAGAATCATATGAAGGCATAAATAAATCAATATATTTTTTCATATTTTGATTATTAGAAATTTTAACTTGATAATTATCAATCATAGTAAAAAATTCATAAAATAATGCACCATTGTCAGTTTGTAATTTTCTTCCTATTAAATCAAGAGCCTGAATACCGTTTGTTCCTTCATAGATAGTTGTAATCCTAGCGTCTCTTACTAATTGTTCCATTCCATGATCAGTTATAAAACCATGGCCTCCATAGATTTGCATAGCTCGATTTGTATTTTCTACAGATTTATCTGAAGCATATGATTTAATAATTGGCGTCATGAGTGCTATAAAATTTTCAGATAATTTCTTATCTTTGTCATCTGAAGAATTTTCAATATTATCAAAGTGATTTCCAGCCAATAAAGTTAAACCTCTAACTGCTTCATTAATCGATTTTATGTACAATAAGTTTTTTCTTATTTCAGGATGAACAATTATGGGATCAGCAACTTGATTGCTGGAAGATAATTTTCCTTGTAAACGCTCTTTCGAATAATAAAGTGCTGATTGATAAGCAGTTTCTGATAAGCCTAAACCTTGTATGCCTACAAACAAACGAGCTCCATTCATCATTATAAACATCGCTCTCATTCCTTTATTGATATCACCTACTAGCCAGCCCTTAGCTTCATTGTAATGCATTACACAGGTTGGACTAGCATGAATACCCATCTTCTTCTCTATTGATCCACATTCAACTTTATTTCTATCAACAAAATCACCACTTTCATTTGGTAAAAATTTAGGAACCAAGAATAAACTTATACCTTTTATACCAGGGGGTGCATTTGGTGTTCTTGCTAATACTAAATGAATGATATTTTCACTTAGATCATGCTCTCCACAGGTAATAAAAATTTTGGTACCAGTAATGCTATAACTTCCATCATCTAATGGTGTTGCCATTGTTTTACTTAATCCAAGATCTGTTCCACATTGAGGTTCAGTTAAATTCATTGTTCCTGTCCACTTACCACTAGTTAAATTTGGCAAATAAGTATTTTTCAAATCTTCATTAGCACTCTTTTCAATTGCATCGATTGCATTTGCTGTAAGACCTGGATAAAGACCAAATGACATATTAGTAGAGCTTATCATTTCATCTAAAATCATATTCATAATATAAGGTAGGTTTTGACCACCAAATTCTTCTTTTACTTTGAGTCCCTGCCAGCCATTTTCAGAAAAAGTTTTATAAGCTTCTTTAAATCCTTTTGGTGCAGTCACAACTCCATTATTAAAAGAACATCCTTCACTATCTCCACTTTGATTAAGAGGGAGTAAGGTTTCTTCACATAGTTTTGCCGCTTCTTCAATAATAAGCATTAGATCGCTTGTTTCTAAATCTAATTTTTTTAATGTTTGACTTTCTTTAAGATTTAAAAAATCTTCAATTAGAAATTTAAACTCACGTAGCGGTGTTTTATAAATTTGCATGATATTTAATTAATATTTTCTAACACAGTTGCAATACCTTGACCTAAACCTATACATTGTGTCGCTAATCCATACTTTTTATTATTATTATGCAATAAAGTTGCAACTTTACCTGTAATCCTTGCTCCAGTAGCACCTAATGGGTGGCCTAATGCTATTGCTCCACCATGTATATTTACTTTACTTATGTCCATATTTAATTCTTTAATACATGCTAAAGATTGAGAAGCAAATGCCTCATTTAGTTCCACAATATCAATATCGGAAATAGATAAATTAGCTCTCTTTAGAGCTTTTTTGGAAGCATTAATTGGGCCAAGACCCATTAATTCTGGAGGACAACCGACTACGGCTGTAGATTTGATACGAGCTAAAATATTTAGATTATTTTTTTTTGCGTATTCTTCCTCACACACAATTACTGCAGATGCTCCATCAGTTAATGGCGATGCTGTACCAGCTGTAACTGTTCCATTTTCATCAAAAGCAAGTTTTAATCCATCTAAAATTTCATGTGAGGTATTAGGTCGAATTCCACCATCTTGATTAATTTTCTCATCATTATTTGTAATCGAAACTATTTCATTATCGAATAAATTTGTTTCTCTAGCTAAATTAGCTTTAGAATGGCTGCTAATAGCAAAATCTTGTTGTTCTTTTCGAGAAATATTAAATTTTTTTGCAACATTTTCAGCTGTAATACCCATAGACATATATACATTTGGGTTATCTTTACTTAATTGAGGATGAGGATCGTATGTTAGACCATTCATAGGTATAAATGTCATACTTTCTACACCACAACATAAAAAAACATCTCCAGAGTTAATTGCAATCGCACCAGTTGCATCATGTATAGCTTGCATTGAAGAACCACACCATCTGTTAACTGTCATACCTGCTACATGTTCTGGCATATCTGTCATGAAAGAAACAATTTTAGCAATATTATTTCCTTGAGCTCCTTCAGGATAAGCACAACCAGTAATAATGTCCTCTATGTCATTTTTATTAATTTGTATTTCATTAAGTAATTGATTTATTGTTTGTGATAGAATGTCCTCTGGTCTAATATTGGCCATTTCACCTTTACGAGCAAAAGTGAATGGTGATCTTTTGTAACCCACAATAACAGCATTTCTCATTTAAAACTCCATTAAAGAATGTAACTCAATTCCTTTTTCAATTAATTTTTTATCACCATTTAATTCAGGTAAATTTATTATAAAGCCTGCTCCAACAATATTTTTATCCTTGAACTTATTTATTAATTCTACTGCCGCAAGTGCAGTTCCGCCTGTTGCTAAAAGATCATCAATAATTAGTAAGTCTTTATGAGCATCTAAAGCATCAGTATGAATGTGCATTTCAGTTGATCCATATTCTAAATCGTATGAGACTTTGAAAGTATCAAATGGAAGTTTATGAGGCTTTCTCAACGGAACAAATGCTGCATTTAAAAAATAAGCTATTGCCCCCGCCATAATGAATCCACGAGATTCTATACTTAAAACTGCATCTATTTTTTTATTTTGCCATGGTTTTACCATATCATCAATGACTTGTTTAAAGTGTCCTGCATTTTGCAACAATGTTGTAATATCTCTAAATTGAATTCCTTCGACAGGATAATCAGCAATTGTTCGAACGTATTCTTTCATTAGTTTTTCTCAATGTCTTTTATATCAAATAAAGTAACAGGTGCAAAATTTGAAGAACAATCGTACGTTTTAGTATAAGGGAATTTTAAAAATGAATTTGAGATTTGATTGCTAACATCTAATTTCTTTTCAAAGTGATTTATCAATAACTTATTTGGGTTTGCATGGGGTGCAAGATTACGAATATATTTAATTGTATTTTCAATATTAGTTTTGTTTTCTCTACATAGTAAATAGGTAGCTGTTGCCATTGATCTTGAGACACCACACCAACAATGGATAACAACATCTTCGTCATAAGTATAAGTAGAAGTAAAATTAGCTATTGAATTTACATGCTCTTCCCCAGGAAGAATTTGTGGTATTTCATCTGTATTCAATCGAAATATTTTATTATTGCTACTAATTTCAATAATATCGTCAAATCCTAACTTTAAATGATTTTTTACACCTTTGGGTGTTTCCGGAGCATATCCTGGATCAATAACTGATATAAGATACTTAGGCTGTATGCTTTCACAAACATTAGATAAATCACTAAGAGAACAAACAATAATCATAAAAAAAGGGTGGTATAAACCACCCTTGATAAAAGTAAATTAATTAAACTACTCTGCAGTTGCATCAGCTAATATTGCATTAGCATCTTCATTTAATTGATTTAATGTTGAAATGATATCGTCACCATTAATGATTGCTGCATAAGCTTTTTCAACCTCACCTCTAACTGAATAATAACCAGGAACAGATGGTTCACCTTTTCCGTATTGAACCATTGTTAATGATTTATCATATTGAGGTAGTTCAGCTCTTTTTTTAGCAATTAATGGATGATCTGCAGAGGAGGTTCTAACAAAACCATATCCACTTTCAGTTGACCAAACTGCTGAGTTCTCAGTGTTAGAAATATATTTCATCCACTGATATGCTGCCACCATTCTATTTGCATCGCCTGAATTTCCCATAATTAAACCTCCGCCATATAGGTTAAGCACTGGTTCACTAGTGGTGTATGATATTGGGGCTACATCCCAATTGCCATTATAACCCTCTTCAATGGCTTTCTGGAAATAAGTAATACCAGATGTAGAGCCTGCAGCAAATAAAACAGAACCTTGTCCTAAGTATTGCTGATCAGTATATTTACCTCTCGCAACTATTGCGCAACCTTTATTAGCCATACCTTGTATGAATTCCATAGCTTCAATGGCTTTAGAGCCATTGTAAATATACTGACCATTATCATAGTCAAATACATCACCTCCATGTGCAAATACCCATGCTGCAAAGTTACTTGCATCAGTATCTATTTCATATCCATAACTTGGAACATCTTCACCCATTTTACCGCTATAATCTTGATTAGTCGCTGCACATGCTGCTTCCGCAAAATCAGCAGGAGTTTTAGGAGCATCTAAACCAAGTTCCTTTAACCAATCTGAATTGTAATAAAGGATCTCTATTGATTTTCCAACTTCATGTAAAAGTTTTGGATTTCCATCAAAATATGGTGAAAAGCCAACAGTCCAGTTTGCACCCCAATCTTCTATATCATCTTGAGAAACACCCCATTTTTTACTATTTGCTAAAATATTTTGATCAATTGAAGCGCCAATTAAGTACATATCTGCAGCAGCATTACCATAACCTCTTGCAACGTCTGCTATATCTTTTGTTCCAGCAGCAGACATCATAGCTGATTGAACTTTCCCATAATGTCCTTTGTGAACAACATTAACTTTTATTCCTGTTTCAGCTTCAAATCTTTCAGCTCTTGCCATCATTGCATCTAATCTTTCATCTGAATATTGTACCCAAAATTCAACAGTTTGACCTGAAGGATCTGCATTTTCAATATCTTGTGCTGTAATTGCGAATGATTGCGAGGAAATAAAAAATAAAGAAGCTAAGAAGAAATTTAAAATATATTTATAAAATTTCATAATCACCCCGTAAAAAATATTAATTAATATAGAGGTAAAATTAAAGTTTTGTTACAAAAAATTTACTGATTTATTCTTTTAATCCAAAGTTTGATATACTTTCTATGAATAACTTCTGGGTAAAAAAGTATAAAACTAAAATCGGGAAAATTGCAATTAAGCAAGCAGCCATCAATAAATTAAAATTAGGTCCCACTTCTCTCACAAAACTATATATAGAAACTGTTACAGGATACCAATCATCTCTAGTTAATATAAGTAAAGGCCAAGCAAAACTATTCCAAGCTATAATAAAAGTAAATAAAGAGACTGTCACAATAATAGGTTTGCTCATTGGGATTACTACCTTGAGTAAAAAATTTAAATGAGAAGATCCATCAAGCCTTGCAGCATCCCATAATTCATTTGGTATCTTTTTAAAATATTGTCTTAATAAGAAAATTACAAAAATATTACCCATAAATGGAACTGTTAAACCTTGAAGACTATTCATCCAAGAAGGTCCAAATGGCAATGGAATAATTTCCCCTCTAATTATTAATAAATGAGGTAATAATGTAATAATTTCTGGAATCATCAATGAAAGTAACAACATGTAGAATATTATATTTTTAAATGGGAATTCTATTTTAGCAAAAGAATACGCAGCTGGAATACTAGTTAATAAAACACCAATAACAATTATTGAACTTATTATTAAACTGTTAAATGTATAACGTTGAAATCTATTTGATGTCCAAACTTCATAATAATTTTCAAACATCAATTTTTTAGGAAATAAATATTGATTTGATGCTTCTCCAGCTGTCATCAATGATGTTGAGATCATGTAAAAAAATGGGTAAATTGAAATAATAAAAACTATTAATAAAATTAAATAAGGTATCCTTGTTTCTGCATTAAGAATTTTAGTCATAACTTAACCTTTTTCTAAAAATTACATATTGCGATATTGCTAAAATATTTAAAAGTATAAATAAAATTACTCCTTCAGCAGCAGCATAACCATATTTAACCCTTCCCCAAAAATGGTCAAAAATTTCAATTGTAACAACATCCATTGTATCTCCAGCAGATGAAGTTTGCATAACAAAAATACTATTGAAAGCCTGAAAAGTATTTATAAAACCTGTCAACATTAGAAAAAATATAATAGGCATTAATAGAGGTATAGTTATTTTAATAAATGTTTGCCAGCGACTAGCTCCCTCTGCTTTAGCTGCCTCATACAAGTCAGAAGGTATAATTGATAAACCCGCAAGTAAAATTATTGCGTAGTACCCAGTATAAGACCATATTCCATATATTATCGATGACATTAGAGCTAAACTTGGTCCAGCTAGTAGACCTTCTATTTTGATACCAAATAAAACTTCGGTAATTGATCTTTTATCAAATAACCACATTTGAGGCTCAAAACCAAATATTCCTATTAGTTGATTTAAAAAAGAATTTTCAGCTTTACCAAATATTAAAAAAAATACTGCAGCACCCATTACTGCTGGAGTAATGTAAGGAAATAGTAAAATCATTTGAAAGAATTGTTTACCAGCTAATTTTTGATACAAAGCAAATGCTATTATTAAACCTAATCCAACCTCAAAAATAATAGTAAAAAACGAATAATAAAAAGTATAAATAAGAGAATAAAGATAGTCTTCATCACCTGTTAAAAGCATTTTTTCCCAGTTGATATTAATTAATATTATTCCAATAATTAATATTACTATAGATAAAAATGCTAAATAGATTTTATTTTTTACTTTATTTTTAAATTCACTCCACAGTCCATAACTCAATATCAATAATAATAATCCTAAAACAAATAACCAAAAAGCTGGTATGTCTCCTAGTATTCTTTGGTAATTCTCAAATCCTAAAAATCTCCCTTTAAAAACTTTCCACTTGTGTACACTCATGTACATTCCAAAAAAAACAGGAAAAATTCCAAATAGACTGATTATTAAAAAAGCAGGAAGAATTAATAGATATCCTGTAAGTTTTTCTGAATGATTTAATAAGAATTTATTCATTAATTTTTATAAGATCACCTTTATTTATTTTACCATCATTTAAAGGATCTAAATATATTCCTAAATTTATATGGTTGTATATTTTTTTTAAGTTTAAAGGAATATTAAGATTTATATCAGAAGTTTTGGGCTTAATATTAGTTGCTGAACATCTGGGAATTTCTTTAATAACTTTAAATTTTATATCACCGATTGATAAAACTTTATCTACCAGGTTCCTTTCTTCCCATTTATCTAAATCTTCTATATATATATTTCCTCTAAAACGCTCATGTTCAACTTGATGATTAGATAGGTTTTCAAAGTCTTTAATACTGTTTAAATTTATTAATGATATTGATTTATTTGGCATTGTATCAAAAAAAGGATTCACTCTATCTTTTAATAAATTAATTTTATTTATATTTGGTAAAATATCCTCAAGTTTACTACATAAGATTTTTACTTCATGTTGATTATCAATATCTGTTTTTAAAATTATTTTATTTTCAAATTCTAGTATTAAAAAATTATCTTCTAATAAAAAATTATATTGATTTAATTCAGGATATTTTTTTAATGATAAAAATTTGTATATTTCTCGTTTTAAAGGATTATTTTTTATTATTTCTATATCTTTAAGATTAAGATTATTAGTGAAAGCAAATA
Organism: uncultured Alphaproteobacteria bacterium; assembly: GCA_902623255.1. Lineage (GTDB taxonomy): Bacteria > Pseudomonadota > Alphaproteobacteria > HIMB59 > CACPNW01. Next base: position 28,803 of record CACNSY010000001.1, read on the forward strand.
TTCGATCATTTTTTATACCAATATTTTTAATTATCTCTAAGTTATCTACATTATTAAAAGAAAGAGATTTTACAGGTGAAAAATATAGGTTTTTAATTTTCACTTATATTAGCATTTAAGTTTTTTTTAAAAAATACTGATCTAAAAATGAATCTAACCAATTTGATATATTTTTATTATATTTGTAACGATAATAAAGTTGAACAAATATATTTTGAGCACCTTTAACAAATAATTTTTTAGGATTCTTTAATAATACTAAATATAACCATCTTATATGAAGTTTAAAATTTACTTCAGGATGAAATTGGAGCGCATAACAATTTTGATATTTAAATGCTTGATTATTAAAAATATCACCCCTTGCCAATAACTCACAGCCTGTAGGAAGAGAAAATCCTTCAGAATGGAATTGAAAAAAAATCTTTTGAGAATTAAAAAGATTTTTTGCATTTTCAGTTGGTTCAATTTTATAAAAACCAATTTCTGAAAGCCCGTCTTTATTAGTTGTTATTTCTGAACCTAAACATTTAGCTAATAATTGTGCGCCAAAACAAATTCCAAGATAAGGAATGTCAGTTTTTATAACTTTGTTTATCCATTCTAATTCTTTATTTATATATTCATCTTCATCGTTTATGCTTCCAGGGGCACCAAATACAACTATAGCTGAGTATTGGTTAATATTTAAAGGAAGTTCTTCACCTAAAGGTGGTCTACATATTTCAGCAACATATCCCCTATCTCTAAATTTATTTCCTACATCTCCTGGAACTGAAGTTTTTTGATGTAATATAAACAAAACTTTATTCATACTAAATTATTAATAATAAATATTTTATTAATATGAAAATATTATTTCATAAAAATTGTAAGTATTTTGTATATTAATTTACAATGATATTTATGTGACAAAATAATCAATATCTAAAATCTTTATATAAAACATAAGAGTAAAATAACCAAAATTCATCATTACAACAAAACTAATAAGCATATTGATTGATTTAGGGAGTGAATTTCCTAAAAAATCATCCCAAAAAACCTTTTCTAAATATAGAGCTAATTCAAAGTATATAAGTGTAATAATTGCGGCATTAAAAATTATTAAAGAAGTCAATCCATTAAGACTCAATAAATAATTAATAAAAATTAATATCAAAAAAGAAAAAGAATAAATAAATAAATTTAATAAGATTTTTTTATTTTTTGAAAATTTTTTGAAAAAAATAATGTATCTTGTGTTTAAAAATAACGAAATCAATATCGAGCTAAAAAAAGAAATAATTAATATTTTTGTTATTTGATATTCCATTTATATGTATTTTTTATATAACTAAAAAATATATAAGAAAAATAAGAAAATGAAATTTGATAATGAAACTAGTATTATTCAACAAAAAATAGCGAATGGTTATGCTGGAGTTTCACGAAGATTAGCTATTGTAAATGCCTTAAATTTAGAGACTAATGAAACTGTTATTGATATTGGATGTGGTGGTGGTCATTTAGTCGAAGAAATTTCATTATCTATTGGAGAACAAGGCAAAGTAATAGGAATTGATCCCAGTCAAGATCAGTTAGATGTTGCAAGCGATAAATGTAAAGATCAAAGTAATGTGGAACTTATTTGTACTACAGCCGATGAAATCAATATAGAAGATGCTTCATGTGATAAAATTACAGCTACTCAAACATTAGAATATATCGAAGATATAGATACGTCCTTAAAAGAAATAAAAAGAATTTCTAAAACTAATTCTAAATTTGTTAACGTCTCAATTCTCTGGGACTATTTTAGATTTTATGGACCAGAAAAAGAAATTAATGATCTTATTCATGAGGCATTTAGAGCCCATTGTTTTCACCAAATGCTTCCACTTGATTTAAATGGTAAATTAAAAAAACTTGGGTATAAAAATATAAGTTCTCAAAATTTATCGTATTTAATTACAAATAGAGATAATAATTCACCAGCAATTTTTTATGAAACTATGTTAAGTAAGTTTGCTTTAAGCCAAGGTGTTTCAGAAGACAAAGTAGATGATTGGAAAAAACAATTAAATAAATCTGAAAAAGTAGGTAATTTCGGATTTACAAGTTTTCCAGTATTAACTGCAGCATATTTAGGTTAATTTAAAAAATGAAATTAAAAGTTTACTTATCAGGTGAAATTCATTCTAATTGGCGAGATGAGATTATAGATAAATGTAAATCTAAGAATTTAGAAATAGAATTTTCAAGCCCGACTACCAATCATGAATTATCAGATGATGTTGGTGTAAAAATACTTGGTGATGAAGAAAAAAAATTTTGGCACGATAACAAAGGAGCCAAAATAAATGCTATACGAACTAGAAATTCAATTGAAAAAGCAGATATAGTTGTAGTACGTTTTGGTGAGAAATATAAACAATGGAATGCTGCTTTTGATGCAGGGTATGCATCAGCCTTGAATAAATCTCTCATAATAATGCATAGTGATGAACATCAACATGCTTTAAAAGAAGTTGATGCAGCAGCTCATGCTATAACAAAAAATACTGATGAAGTTGTAAAAATTTTACAATATAGTTTACAAGGTAAAATATAAATTAATTATTTTCTTTTTCTGACAGTCTTCTTAAGCTCTCTTTTGGCCAAGTTGTTTCTCGATCATACATGGCTTCATGGCAAATATCTTTGTTAATAATTTCAATCCAAGGATCTTTATCTTTCACAAAAATATGTGCTTGCGGTGTTATTGGTTGGTCGAGTGTAGCTGTTCTGATTGCAATTCGAGATTTTGCAACATTGTATTTACAATATAAATAAACACCGCAATTATTACAAAAATATGCTCGATAACCTTTTCCACTACCTGTAGGGAGCAGTGTAGATTCAACATTACCATTTAATTCAAAATCATCTTCAAAAATCATTGTATGTATAACAAAAGAAGAGCCTGTAGAAATTTTACAGTTATTACAATGACAAGCTTGAGTGAACAAAGGTTTATCTTTTATTTTATAATTTACTGAACCGCACGCGCATTTACCGATAAGAGTCATTTCAACTAAACGTTATATTTTGGAATTTAAAAAGCAAGAATTAATTATTTACCAAATATGCCAAGCTTAACACTATAATCTACAGCTATACCGTAATCAGGATCATCATCACTATCAACTATTAATTGACCTGTTTTTCTTAAAAGGCTGTGGCAGTCCTTCGTAAGACGTCTTAACTTTACTTGTTTGCCTAATTTGGAATATCTTTCTGCAATATCCTCAATTGCTTTTAAAGCAGATTGATCAATTACTTTTGAATTTGCAAAATCTATTATTACTAAATTAGGATCTTCGGCGGGCTTAAAAATATCTAAAAAACTATTAGTGGAACTAAAAAAAAGTGGTCCTTCAATTTCATATACCTTGGCGCCCTTTTCTGTTCTTGATTGTCTCTCAATTGCTCTAATTCTTGAAGCAGATTTCCACGCAAATACTAGTGCATTAATAATAACACCAGCAACTACAGCAACTGCTAAATCTTCTAATACAGTTATTAAAGTAACTAAAACAATTACCAATGCATCCGAACGAGGAACAACAAATAATAATTTTAGTGAATTCCAAGCAAATGTTCCAATTACGACCATAAACATAACCCCTACTAATGATGCTATAGGAATAAGTTCAATTAAATTTGATGTATAAAGAATAAAAATTAGTAAAAAAATTGCTGCTGATATGCCTGCAATTCTTGTTCTGCCTCCTGATTTTACATTTATCATTGATTGTCCAATCATTGCGCAACCACCCATACCGCCAAAAAATCCTGTGATACCATTAGCGACACCTTGCGCTAAACACTCTTGTCTTGTCCCACCCTTTTTGTTCGTTATTTCTCCTACAAGATTAAGAGTTAGAAGACTTTCAATTAATCCAATAGCTGCCAAAATAATTGCATAAGGAAAAATAATGAAAAAAGTATCTAAATTAAGTGGAACTGTTGGAATAGAAAAATTGGGAAGCCCTCCTGCTACACTTGCTAAATCCCCTACTCTTGGAACAGGTAAATCTAAAAGTAAAACTAATAAAGTCACAAGAAGAATTGCAGCTAATGTAGATGGTATAAATTTAGTAACCCTTGGTAAGTACCATATGATTAACATGGTTAAGAAAACTAATACTAAAGAATATGTAAGCACCTCCCCAGACATCCATGTAAATGTTCCATCAAAATTATATATTTGAAATTGATGTAATTGAGATAAACCAATTACAATAGCTAAACCATTTACAAAACCTAGCATTACAGGTTGAGGAACCATTCGCATAAATTTTCCTAATTTAAAAATTCCTGCAAGAAATTGTAAAATTCCCATAAGTATTACTGTGGCAAATAAATATTGAACTCCATGTTCCGATACTAATGAAACCATAACAACAGCCAATGCTCCTGTTGCCCCCGAAATCATTCCAGGTCTCCCACCAAAAATTGCAGTTACTAATCCTACTATGAAAGCTGCGTACAAACCTGAAAGAGGTGCTACACCTGCTACAAAAGCGAATGCAATTGCTTCTGGAACAAGAGCGATTGCAACAGTTAATCCTGATAGAATTTCAATTTTAAACAGTGAAAAGGAAGCTCTGCCCTCTGGAATATATTCATCTTTGTTTAACCCAAGAGAATTTGCAAATTGATTAACTGTTGATTTTATCATTAAGGTCTATTTTATTTAAATAGGTAAATTAAGTTATAAGTAAACAAAATCTACCAAACAGATTTGTATATATTAAAGGCGTCAGATTCTTCAATTTTACGCGGATTATTAACTAATAATCTAGTTTGTTTCATTGCTTCACTAGCCATCAATTGGCAAGCTTCCTTAGGAATTTCTAAATCTCTTAGCCTATAAGGTAATTTAAGTTCCTTAGACAAACTTTCTAAACTGTCTATAAAATTGTTACACACAATCTCATCACTTTTGCTATTATCTAAATCTTTAAATACAAATGGTGCAAGATTAGCGTAATTTTTTTTTGTTTCTTTATTTATGGAATTGAATTTCATAACACTTGAAAGAACTAACGAGTTTGAAAGTCCATGAGATATATTAAAGAGACCTCCTATAGGATATGCCAAGGCATGTACTGCTGCTACTGGAGAATTTGCAAAAGCTTTACCTGCTAACATTGATCCATATAGCATATTTGATCTGGCATTTATATTATGCCCCTCAAATACAGCAGTTTTAATTGATGATCCGAGAAACTTGAGTGCTTCTATAGATAACATTTTTGAAATAGGATTGTTGTTAGGATTTATAGAAGTGTAAGCTTCGATTGCATGAACCATAGCATCTATTCCAGTTGATGCAGTTATATTTGGAGGTAGATTAATAGTTAATAATGGATCTAAAATAGCAAGATCAGGTAAAATAAGTTTTGAAGAAACACCTTTTTTTTCTTTGTCATCCATCGTTATTATTGAAATTGGTGTAACTTCTGAACCAGTTCCTGCTGTTGTAGGAATTAGTACAAGTGGTATCCTTGGACCTTTTGCATTGTTAACCCCCCATATCGTATCGATATTCTGATTAGACCCAAGAAGTAAAGATATAAGTTTTGCAACATCCATAGATGAACCGCCTCCAAAACCTAAAACTCCAGTTGATTTGAAATCTGCTGCTTCATCAAATGCTTTTAATAAAGTAGATTTTGAAGGATCAGACTCAACTTTATTAAATATTTTTATATTTGAGTATGATTGAAGTTTTTTAATTGTTTTATCGTACAATCCTAATTCTGTTAATCTTTCATCACTTATTAAAAAAATATTTTTTCCTAACAAATTTACAATTTGATCAGTTGAATTAACTGCTGTTTCATTACCAAAAATCAAGCTAGCTGTTGAATGAAAGTTAAACATTTTTCTATGGTCGGGGAGAAAGGATTCGAACCTTCGACCCCCTGGTCCCAAACCAGGTGCGCTACCAGGCTGCGCTACTCCCCGAAAAAAATTTGTTATATTGATAAATAAGCTAAAAACAATTCTTTTATGTTTGTTTTCTAAAATAATATTTATTATAATAATTTTAGGGGTGCTTAAATGCTGAGATTTATACCCTTTTAACCTGATCTGGATAATGCCAGCGGAGGAAAAATGAAAACATTACTAATTTTTTTAACTACCTTATTTATCTCTTTCTCAATCTATGCTGAGAAATTAACTATTTATACCTACGACTCTTTTGTTTCAGAGTGGGGTCCTGGGCCCATAATTGAAAAAATATTTGAAGAAAAACATAATGCAGATGTAGAATTTGTTGCTGTAGACAGTGCCGCAACATTATTGAATAAAGTTATTTTAGAAGGTGATACTTCTAAGGCAGATATAGTTTTAGGTCTTGATATGAATTTATTTGATTTAGCTGAACAATCTGGGCTTTTTACAACTCATAATATCAAAGACATAAACAACTTAATTAATTTACCATTAAATTGGGAAAGTAATAAATTTGTTCCATATAATTATGGATACTTTTCTTTTGTGTATAATGAAGCAAATTTAGAAACACCTCCTAAATCAATGGACGAGTTGATTAATTCTACTAATGCCAGAATTGTAATTCAAGACCCGAGAACTTCTACCCCTGGATTAGGATTATTAACTTGGATGAAAGCATTATATGGAGAAAAAGCTGGAGATGAATGGAAAAAATTAAATAAGAAAATTATTTCTGTTACCAAAGGATGGACAGATGCATATTATAATTTTTTTATGGCAGGAGAAGCTGACATGGTTTTAAGTTATACTACATCTCCAGCTGCACATATTATGTTTGAAGAAAGGTATGATATTCTTGCTACAACTTTTGAAGAAGGAAATTATATAACAATTGAATTTGCAGGTATTTTGAATAATTCACAAAATAAAGATTTAGCAAATAAATTTCTTAACTTTATGTTGTCAGAAGAATTTCAATCAGTAATACCATCAACAAATATTATGTATCCAATTACAAATATAAAAGATTTACCTGAGGCATTTGATAAACTAGATGTTCCTAACTTTATTCAAATGGATCCAAAAGAAATTAATAAGAATAAAGAAAAATGGATTGATGAGTGGCTTAATGCCTCGTAAATAAATTGTATTATAAATATAATTATTCAGTATTATTTATTTTTGGATTAATTATCCTATTACCTTTCATAGGTATTTTTTCAAAAATTAACTTTGATTTAAACAATATTTATAATTTTTTTCAAAATTCATACACGCATCGTCTAATCTATTTTTCATTATATCAAGCTTTTCTTTCAGCACTATTAAGTTGTTTTTTAGCTATTCCATTCGCATTAGCATTAAATAGACATAAGAATTTAAAAATTATTAAATTTATCATTTCTCTTTGTGGTTTTTGCTTTGTGATACCAACAATCTTAATTGTGTTTGCAGTCATTAAACTCTTTGGAAATAATGGTTTTTATAACTCATATTTTAATTTGTACGAGAATTTATCAATAGAAACAATTTTTGGAATAAAAGCAATTTTAATTGCCCATATACTTCTAAATACACCATTTGCTACCCGATTATTTTTTCAATCCTTAAATAGTATTCCTTTAAAATATTATGAAATATCTAGCTCTCTAAACATTACTTTTTTTGGCAATCTTCTAAAATTAGAGATGCCTTATATAAGACAAAATTTTTTTACTGTGTTCTCAATAATATTCTCTCTTTGTTTTTTAAGTTTTGCAATAGTAATGGCGTTAGGTGGTGGACCTATGTATTCTACAATTGAGGTGGCAATTTATCAATATGCACTTTTTGAACTAAATTTTAATAAAGCAATATTACTCAGTTTTTTACAAATTTTTATCTGTTTATTTTTTTTATTTATTGGTTTTTACAAATTAAAAGGTTCAAATTTTTTTGAAATAGATCAAATTAATTTTATTCATCCTCATAAAGAATACAAAGCTATAAAAATTATAGATTTTTTAATAATTGTATTTTTTTCGATATTTCTTTTTTCTCCAATAATTTCTATAATTTATCATTTTATAAATAATGGTATTTATTTATCTTTAATTAATGAAAAATTTTTAGGATCTTTTTTTAATTCTCTTATTATTTCAGTTACTACAGGAATAATTGTTAGTATATCAGGGTTTATAATTTCATCTATACTTGTAATAAATTATAAAAATATGATTTTTCAGCAATCAATTTTTTTAATAAGCTCTTCAATAATAATTATTTCTCCAATTATATTTAGTCTTGGTTATTTTATTATATTAGGTGAATTAAGATATGTGCAATTTTTTAAATATTTTGTGATAGTTTTGATAAATTGCCTATTCTTATTACCTTTTTCAATATTAATACTTTTTAATAACCTGAAAAATATTTTTTTAAATTTTGAAAATTTTCAGCAAACTTTCCGAATAAGCTTAAGAAATTATTTTATTATTTTGCTACCAATGATTAAAAAAAATATAATTTTTGTTTTTGCATTTTCGATGGTTATTACTTTTGGTGATTTTACAATAATATCATTTTTTAAAGATCAAAACTTTGATACCTTGCCATCTTACTTATATAAATTGATTAGTGTCTATAAATTTAACGAAGCTTCTTTTGTTGCTGGTGTAATTTTAATACTAAGTATGATTATTTTTTTATTAATTGATAATTTAAACTACCAAGGCAAATCAGCCATTAAAACGTGAAGATAAATACTTGCTACATAACCAATAAATATAACTGGAGTCCATTTTAAATGTCCAAAAAAAGTGTAATATCCTCTTGCTTGTCCCATAAGTGCTACACCTGCAGCTGAACCAATTGACAATAGGCTACCACCCACTCCTGTTGTTAATGTAACTAATAACCACTGATCAATTGACATTTCCGGTCTCATAGTAATTACAGCAAACATCACTGGTATATTATCTACGATAGCTGAAAGAACACCTACTATAGAATTTGCCATTGTTGGGCCAAGACCAATATATAAGAATTCTGAAACAACAGTTAAGTAACCTATAAATCCTAAACCACCTACACTTAAAATGACTCCAAAGAAGAATAATAAAGTGTCCCATTCAGCTCTTGAAACTTTTCTAAAGAAATCAAATTTTTCGTCTTCAACAGATGGATCATGTGTTATTTGCAAATAAAAAGAATATAACCCAAGAAGACCAAGACCAAACATCATGCCAAGCATTGGAGGCAAGTGAAGAATATTATGGAAGTTTACAGCACTAAAAATTGTAAGCAAACCTAAAAAGATAATTACTCGTCCGCCTCTTTTCATATATTCTCTATCAGAACTAATTTGTGGTTTTTCATTTGGAATAAAGAAATACATAACTGCTGCAGGAATTATGTAATTAACCACAGAAGGAAAAAATATTTTAAAAAATGTAAAAAATTCGACAATACCAGCCTGCCATACCATTAAGGTAGTTATATCTCCAAATGGACTAAAAGCACCACCTGCATTTGCTGCAACAACTATATTAATACAACCAATCGATATAAATTTTGTATTACCTTTACCACAGGCCATTACTACAGAGCACATGACTAGTGCAGTTGTTAAGTTATCAGCTATAGGAGATAAGAAAAAAGTAATTATACCTGTGAATATAAATAATTGTCTAAAGCTAAATCCCCTTGATGTTAATTGATATCTGACTACATCAAAAACTTTTCTTTCTTCTAAAGCATTGATGTAAGTCATAGCAACGAGAAGAAATAGGAAAAGTTCTGCAAATTCTAAGATATTATGCTCTAAAGCATACTCAATTTCTTTGGCATATTGCTTATCAGAAGAAAAATGGAAAGCTATAATGCCCCATATTACAGCAGCTGAAATAATAACTGGTTTAGATTTTCTTAGATGGCTAAATTCTTCAGCCATTACAACAGCATATGCAAGAACAAATACAATAAGGCTTAAAATGCCTACATATGATGTTGTTAGATCTATTTCCATAGTTTTAAATTAAAGCCAATTACGTCTTTTTCAATCCCGAAATCATATAGATTATTGTGTATTGCTTCGTCAATAAAAACACTCTTTTTTATTACTTTTGCTTTATCATAAAGCTTAATACTGTGTTCATGCGGTACAATTTCATCCTTTTTTCCACTAATAATAAGTAATGGCGAAGTTATTTTATCAATTTTACTGAAGTTATCGAATTTATCTTTAACTAAATATTTTGTTGGAAATATTTTATATCTTTTTTTTGCAATATCATTGATAGATGTAAATGGCGCTTCTAAAACAATAGATAAAAATTCGTACTTTGTACCCATTTCTACTGCAGCACCAGATCCGAGTGATTCTCCATAAATCACTAATTCTTTGAATTTAAATTCAGTATTATTTTTAATCCATTTTAATACTGCTTCTGCATCTTTATATAAATTTTTTTCTGTTGGATTTCCTTTGTTACCTCCAAAGCCTCTCCAGGAAACTAAAAGTACGCTCCAATTTTTTTCGATATACCTCTGGATTCTGTAAGCTCTATCTCCGATATGAAAAGAATTACCATGAAAATAAACTAGTAAAGGGAGTGAATTATTACCTTTATAATACCATGATAATAGCTTTAAGTTATCCTCAGTTTTAATATAAACTTCTTCTGTATTATCCAAGTTATAATCCTTTGGTACGCCTGGATGTCCTGATTTATTAAAAACAATGCGTCTTTGAAAGATATACAAGAGAAAACCTAAAAAAAAATATAGAAAAATTGCAGAAAAAATGTAATTCATTACTTATTATAATATTATGAGAATAGAAAACAAAGTAATTGATCCTCTAAGTCCTTACAGCCGCGCACTGAAAAAAATAGAGGAAAGTGGCATAAGACCTACAAAACAAAGAAGAATTTTAGCTAAATTAATTTTTGAAAAAGGTGACAGGCATATTTCTGCTGAAAATCTTTTTGATGAAGTAAAAAAAGAAGATAGAAAAATTTCTATGGCTACAATTTATAACACTTTAAAACAATTTACCTCATTAGGATTAATAAGAGAAATAGTTGTTGATCAAAATAAATCACTCTATTGTAATAATAATAAATCTCATTATCATTTGTATATTGAAGATGAAGGTAAGATTCATGATATACCTACGAAAAATATTAATCTTGATATACCTTCTATTCCTGCTTGTCTCTCATTGCATAATATTGATGTTATTGTCAGAGTTAGATCTCTTAAAGAAGACCAAAAAAAGAATTAAATTGTTATGCACAACATAAAGTTGTGGTCTCCAAATAATAAAAAAACAAACCTCCACAAGTTTATTAATCAACTAGATAAAAGTTTAAATATAAAAAATTATGCTGACTTGCATAATTGGAGCATAAAACATAAAAATGAATTTTGGACTAATGTTTGGGATTTCACAAATTTTGTTGGTGAAAAAAAAGGTAAAATTTTTAAATCAGCACCTGAATTTACTAATAATAAATTTTTTGATGAATGTAAGATAAATTATGCTGAAAATTGTTTAACAAGAGATGATAATGATGATGCAATAATATTTCACTCTGAAAAAAAAATTAAAAGAAATTACTCTTGGAGAGAGCTTAAAAGTGCAGTTTTGAAATTTGCAAATTATTTAAAAAATAATAACATTGAAAAAAATGATAGGATAGCTGCTATACTTCCTAATATACCTGAAACTGTAATTTCATTTTTATCTACAGCACAATTAGGTGCTATTTGGTCATCATGTTCATCAGATTTTGGTAAAAAAGCAATTATAGATAGATTTAAACAAATTGAACCAAAAGTATTATTATTTTCAGATTATTATTTTTATAACAATAAAAAAGTTGATACGACAAAAATTATAAAAGATGTTGTATATAATATCCCAAGTATAGAAAAAATTATTTTAATACCATATGAATTTAATGAAACAGATTATCAATTAGATTTTGAATACGATAATTTGTGCAAGATTTTACAACAAGAAATTGCGTATAGTAAATTTGAAAGGTTTAATTTTAATCACCCACTGTATATTCTTTATTCGAGTGGAACTACTGGAGTACCAAAATGTATTGTTCACAGTTCTGGCGGAGCGCTAATACAACATAAAAAAGAACACGTATTACATTGTAATATTAATGAAAAAGATAGAGTTTTTTATTTTACTACTTGTGGGTGGATGATGTGGAATTGGTTAGTTTCTGCTTTGGCGTCAAAAGCAACAATAATTTTATATGATGGATCGCCTTTTATTCCCGATAATAAACATCTTTTTGAAATAGCAGAAGAAGAAGACATTAATTTTTTTGGCACTGGTGCAAAATATTTAGATACTTTAAAAAATAATAAAATTAAAATTAAAGAAAGTTTTAAATTAAATAGTTTAAATACACTAGCTTCAACAGGATCTCCTTTGGTTAATGAATCATTTGAATACGTTTATGAAAACATCAAATCAAATATTCATCTTGAATCTATAAGTGGTGGTACTGATTTAGTTTCGTGTTTTGTTACCGGTAATCCGTTAATGGATGTCTATAGTGGTGAAATTCAGTGTAAAGCTCTTGGAATGGATGTTGATGTATTTGATGAAAAAGGAAATTCAATTGAAAATCAAAAAGGAGAGCTAGTATGTAAATCTTCTTTTCCATCAATGCCTTTATATTTTTGGAACGATCATGATAATAAAAAATATTTTAATTCTTATTTTAGTAAATATGAAAACATTTGGTATCATGGGGATTATATTGAAAAAACTATAAATGGTGGTTATGTAATTTATGGCCGATCAGATGCAACTCTAAATTCTGGAGGAGTAAGAATAGGTACTGCAGAAATTTATAGAGTAATTGAAAATATTACAGAAGTTCAGGAAGCTGTTGCAGTGGAATATAAATTAAAAAATGATACACAAATTATATTATTTGTTGTCTTGAATAATAATTTTGAATTTAATGAAAATTTAAGGTCTAAAATTATAGATGAAATAAAAATTAATCTTTCTTACAAGCATATTCCCTCACAAATATATGCTATTAGTGAAATACCAAGAACTAGAAGTGGTAAAATAGTTGAAATTTTAATTAAAAAATTAATTAATGGTGAAAGTATTGAAAATGAAGAATCATTGGCTAATCCAGAATGTTTAAAAGAATTCGAATTAGTGTATAAAAACTTAAAGAATAATTATGCCAAATAGAGTTGTAGTCAGTAAACTAGGTGGTCCAGAAGTTTTAAAATATGAAAACTATGACTTACCTAAAAATATTGAAGAAAATATGGTCAGAATTAACCAAACTTCAATTGGTATTAATTACATAGATACGTATCATAGAACAGGAATATATCCGTTACCTATAGAAATCCCTTTCTGTTTAGGAGTAGAAGCAGCAGGAGATGTTATAGAAATTGGAGATAATGTATCGAACTTAAAAGTTGGTGATAGAGTAGCTTACTCCTTTAGCCCTCCAATTGGTGCTTATTGTGAAGTTAGAGATTTTGATGCCCGAAGGGTTGTAAAATTACCAGAATATATTTCAAATGATGAAGCTGCTTCAATATTATTGCAGGGAATGACCGTCGAATACCTTTTTGAAAGATTGTATAAATTACAAAAAGATGAAGTTTTTTTATTTCATGCAGCTGCAGGAGGTGTTGGCTTAATTGCTAGTCAATGGGCAAAATCCATAGGAGCTAAAATGATAGGCACCGTTAGTACTGATGAAAAAGAATCATTAGCAAAAAAAAATGGATGTGAATTCACTATAAATTATAAACAAGATGATGTTCATAGTAATGTTTTAAAATTAACAAACAATGAAGGAGTAAATGTTGTTTATGATGGAGTCGGAAAAGATACATTTAATATATCTTTAAAATGCTTAAAATTTAGAGGGCTAATGGTATCTTTTGGACAATCCTCCGGAATGGTAAATGATGTAAATCTTCACAGTACATTTAATCCTAAAAGTTTATATTATACTAGACCAACATTAATGCATTATATTCGTAATTCAGAAGAGCTAGAAGAGTGTAGTAACAAATTGTTTTTAAAAATTAAAAATAAAGAAATTAAGCCTAATATATTCAAAAAATTTAAATTATCCGAAGCTAGTGAGGCTCATGAGCTAATTCAATCAAGGAATTCAGTGGGGTCAATAATTCTGTGCCCCTAAATTAGTGGCATCCCCTAGGAGAGTCGAACTCCTCTTTTCAGGATGAAAACCTGATGTCCTAACCGATAGACGAAGGGGACACGTGGTTGGTATATAGTAGATATTTTGATTTTTTTCAAATTATTTAATTGATTACTTTCACGTCATGAATCAGTATTTGGGGCATCTGAGTATTTGAAAAGTTATCTTTTTTAATAGAACACAAGATATGAAATTTAAATTTATTAAACTTCATAAGATAATCACCAACTGGAGTATTAATACTATTGAATGAAATCCCCTTTATATTTTCACCTAAATCATTTTTAAAAAAAATTAAAATATGTTTATTTTTTAGATTTTTAACCTGATCAATTACTATATCTTTGATTAAAAATTGAGGTTCTTCATTTCCTTTGCCGTGAGGTTCTAATAATTCTAAATTATCTAAAAAATCTTTGTTTATTTGATTTACAGAAATTTCACTGTCATAAAATATTTTTTTTTCAAAAAAATTATCATGATATGAATCAAATTTTTTAACTAAAAAATTATCTATTTTATCTAATTTTTTTTTATTTATTTTTAAGCCTACGGCCATTGTATGACCGCCACCATCTTCTATTAAATCATTTGCCTTAAGTTCAAGAACAATACTACCAATATCAATTTGATCTATAGATCTGCCTGAGCCAGATCCAATATTATTAATAAAAGAAAATACAAATGTTGGCTTGTTATAAAGAGCTACTATTTTACTGGCAACTATACCTAGAACACCTTGGTGCCAATTCTCTTTATAAACAATAATAAATTTTTTATTTTCTTGATCTTTTATTTGCTCAATTGCTTCATTGAATATATTTTGTTCAATTAATTTTCTTTTTTCATTAATTAAAAATAGTTTTCTAGAAATAGTTTCTATTTCAGAATCATCATTTGATATCAGAAGTCTGGAGGATAAAGAAGAGTCATCAATTCTACTCGCAGCATTAATTTGTGGTCCCAAGACAAAACCAATATCTTTAGCTAAAGGTTCATGATTGATATTAGAGTTATCTAATATTTTTGTTATTGATTTATTTTTTCGACTTCTAATGAGCTCCAAACCTTTACTGACAATTGATCTGTTATAATTATTAATATTAACAATATCGCAAATTGTTCCAACAGCAACTAAGTCTAAATAGGACATTAAATTTGGTTCTTTTATATTTGGAAATAATTTTAATTCTCTAATTTGCTTTCTTAAACCCATTAAAAAAAGAAAGGTTACTGCTACTGCAGCAAAGTCTTTATAATCATTGTTTTCATCAAATCTATTTGGATTAATTACCGAGTGAACTTTTGGCAGTTTAAATTCACTTAAATGATGATCTATAACTATAACTTCAATATCTTTGTAATTTGGCAAATCAATTGAGTTAAATGCTGATGTACCACAATCTAGTGTAAACAATAGTGTAATTTTTTCATTAAGCATTTCATTCATAAGCCTAACATTTGGACCATAACCCTCCGATAATCTATGCGGAATTTTACAAACAATATTATTGGTAAAATTATTTAAAAATTTATATAAAATTGAAGCAGAAGTAGATCCATCAACATCATAATCAGCGATTATTCCAATCTTTTCATTATTTTTTAAAGCCTCAATACATCTTTCAATTCCTTTTTTCATATCTTTAAGTTCAAAAGGATCTGGAAGATTATTTAAAAAATTGGGATTTATATAGTTATCATAATTATCTTCGAAGACACCTCTTGAAATTAGAAGTTTTGAAAAAATTTCAGATATTGATTTTTTTTGTGAAAGAGCTTGTATGTGCTTAAAGTCTATTTGCTTTTCTTCCCAAAATTTATCAGATAGTGATTTTTCAATATTCACATTAATTAATTATCATGAATAGCAAGAACAGTAATTTTTTCTTTTACAAATTCTAAACCTTCAATTTTATTAATTACATTACTTAATTTTTCTTTCTGAATATTATGAGTAGTTATTATAATAGGTATAGGTTTGTCTGCTTCAAAACTCTCGGGAAGTTGAAGTATTTTTTTAACAGATATATCAAAATCACTAAAATAATTAGTAATTGATGAGAGAACGCCAGGTTTGTCTTCTGTCATTATTCTTAGGTAATAGCTATTAATTATATTTTCTGCTGAATATTTTTCAAAGTTTTTTAACTTATCAATTTTAAAACCTAAATTATCAAATTTTTCATTCTGAGATATATCATATAAATCAGACAAGACAGAGCTAGCGGTTGGCTTCCCCCCTGCGCCTTCACCCTCTAAAAATAAATTTTCTAAATGTATAGTTTCAATATTAATCGCATTAAGAGCATTATCAACACTTGCTAAAGGATTATTCATTGAAACTAATTTTGGTGAAGTAAAATTTGAAATCTTTCCTTCAATTATGCAAGCTTCAGATATTAATTTTATCTTATACCCTAATTTTTCAGCAAAATTAATATCTTCAATTTTAATATTAGAGATTCCTTCAATATAATTATTTTTAAAGTTTAAATTTGATTTAAAACATAGAGTTGATAATATTGTTAACTTGTGCGCAGCATCATATCCGCCAATATCTAATTTTGATTCCTGATCAGAAGTAAATCCTTTATCTTTAGCAATTTTAAGAACTGCATCAAAGGACAAATTATCTTGTTGCATTTTTGTTAAAATGTAATTTGTAGTTCCATTTAAAATCCCAGAAATTTTATTAATTCTATCTAAACTAATAGAATTTTTTATTGTTTTTATTACTGGTATACCACCTGCAACAGCAGCTTCATATGATAAAGCTAGTGAATGTGTGTTAGCTAATTTAAATAATTCTTTTCCATGATTAGCTATTAATGCTTTATTTCCTGTTACAACATGTTTTTTATTTTTTAATGCTGTTTCTATAATTTCATAGCTAATTCCTTTTTCTTCACCAATTAATTCAACAATTACGTTACAATTATCATCTTTAGACATTTCTCTTGGGTCATCATACCAAGTATAATTTGATATATTAAAATTTCTTTTTGTATTTTTTGTTCTTGCAGATATTCCAACTATGTTCATTTCTACATCTGTTTTATCAAAGAAATAATTTTTATTTTCTTCAATTGTTTCAACTAGTGCTGATCCAACATTTCCTAATCCCGCTATACCAATATTGAGTTTACACATAACTAAATTTAACTTTTATAATCATTAATACATTTATCTATATCTTTTTTATGAGTATTAGAAATACTACAATAATCTAATAATTCTTCTTCAGTTAATTTGGCGTCTTTAAAATCAGGAACATTATCAATATCAGGATATCCGCATGAAACAATAAAAAGAAATAGAAGGAAAACTGCAAAAAATTTAATCATACTAAAGATACTGTTTCTTCAATATTTTCTGCTATATTAAAGCATTGTACTGCTTGACCTGCAGCACCTTTGATAAGGTTATCTATTGCGCTAACAATGATGATTTTATCCTCACTATGATGATTAAAAATTTTAATTTTACAATAATTAGAATTTTGAACAGAAAAAAAATCAAGGGTTTCATCATTATCGATATATTTTATAAAAGGATTTATTTTTTGTAAGTCTTTGAAGAGATTTATGACATCAGTTTTTTTTATACTATTATTGAGATTGCAATAAATTGTAGAAATCATACCTCTAAAATTAGGAAGAATGTGAGGATTAAATGAAAACTTTACTTCATTTTCTGAACTATGTTTATTAAGTTCTTGTTTAATTTCTGCAATATGTCTATGATTATTTGTATTATAATTGTAAAAATTATAATCATTTTTTGATTTCATTTTATTGAAATCAAATTTCTTTCCTGCTCCACTGTAACCTGATTTAGAGTCAATAATTATATTCTTGATATCAATTAATTTATTTTTTATTAAAGGTATTAATGGTAATAAAATAGAAGTTGGATAACATCCAGGTACCGCTATATTTTTAGAATTTTTTATTTTATCTCTATTTATTTCAGCGAGACCGTAGATAAAATTGTTTAAATGCTCTTTGCACTTATGTTCATTGCCATAATTTTCTTTATATATATCAAAATTATCTAATCTAAAGTCAGCTGATAAATCTATAATATTAATTTTATTAAAATATTTTTTTACATATTTATTAGATACTGCATGTGGTAAAGCTAAAAATACATAACCACAATCTTTAGCATCGAAACTATCATTTGGTTTTAAAAGAGGAAGTTGATTATATTCTTTTGTATTATCAATATTATTTAGATAACTACCATGAATAGTTTCTGATCCTAAAAAATTTATATCTACATAAGAATGATTTGATAAAATTTTAACTAATTCCATTCCGACATAGCCAGTTGAGCCTAAAACGGCTACTTTAATTTTATTTTTCATGAAAATTTATCTTTTGGAGAATTGATAACTTCTTCTAGCTTTTGCTAAACCAGCTTTCTTTCTTTCAACAACTCTAGAGTCCCTAGTAAGAAAACCAACTTTTTTTAGAGGTGGTCTATTTGCTTGATCGTATAAACTTAAGGCCTTGCTAATACCATGTCTTATAGCACCTGCTTGGCCTGATAGGCCGCCACCTTTTACAGAAGCCATAATTTCATAGGAATTATCAGCTTTTACAACTTCTAGTGGTTGATTAACTATCATTTGAAGCACTGGTCTTGCAAAATATTTATCTAACGGTTTTCCATTAATTTTTATTTCACCGTTACCTCTTTTTAACCATACTCTGGCAATAGAGTTTTTTCTTTTTCCAGTAGCGTATGCTCTGTCTTTGTTATCTAAAATATTTTCAGTTTGATTTTCTTGATTTTCCATTTTTAAATTTTATTTTTTTTATTCATTGATGCTAAATCTACAACTATAGGGTTTTGAGCTTCATGTTTATGATTTTCATCCCTATATATCTTGCAGTTAGATAATTGTTGTCTTCCTAAAGGACCTCTAGGAATCATTCTTTTAATTGCAAGTTTAATAATTTCATCTGATTTATTTTTTTCTTTCATTTTGTTTGGAGTTGTTTCTTTTATTCCTCCAGGATAACCAGTATGTCTGTAATAAATCTTATCTTTTTCTTTTTTCCCTTTAAGATGAATTTTGTCGGAGTTAATTATTATTAGGTTATCTCCACAGTCTTGGTTAGGTGTATATTCAGGTTTATTTTTACCTCTTAGGATGTTTGCAGAAATAACAGCAAGTCTTCCTAAAACTGCATCTTTAGCATCAATTAAGACCCACTTTTTATTAATGTCATTTTTTTTTAAAGTGAATGTTTTCATCGCGTGCCAAATACATATATTGAAAAATTAAGTCAATGTTTTAATAAAAAAAACCCTCTAAAAAGAGGGTTTTTCATAATATTTATAAGTAAAATTATGCAGTTGCTGAGTCTTTAGCAGCAGCGTTCCAGATAATTAAACCAAATAAGATTTTGTTAATAAAATCAGCAAGGTTATAGATCCAGTTTAGAGTATCAGCATCAACTGAACCCATCATTAAACCAAATACATATCCAAGAGGGTAAATTGCCCATCCAACTAATACAATTAATCTCATTGCATTAAATGCTGAAGTTACTGACTCTTTAGTTGTAGCAGCTTGACTTGCTTCACCTCGGAAAATTTCCCAAATGATTACAGCCCAACCGATCATACCAATGATGAAGCCAAGTAATACCGAAATATGACCTGCTTCTCCAAGATATCCACCAACAATCATAACAAGTGTACCAATGAGCAATCTGTAGAAAGCACCACTAGATACAGCTGCGCCGGCAGCAACTAGAATTAAAAAGAATTCAACCATTTGAAGTGGTACAGTTAGTATCCAGTCAATATATCTATATACTGTTGGTGACTCACCTGTAGCAACCCAAAAGTCTCTCATATACATGTAATGTACAGCGGCTATAAAAGTAATTAACCCTGCAACAACCATTGAAGTTCTCCATTTAGAAGAAACTCTCATACCTTCATAGAAAAAGAAGATTGTAGATGCCCACATTCCGATTGAAACAATCCAGAAAGTAATACCTACGAAATCACCTTCACCTAAGAAAGTATCGGCAGCAAATGCTGGAACAGCTATAAATGCTATTGTTGCAGCAATGATACCTATTAGACTAGTCTTATTTAACATAAAAACTCCTTATAGTTTGTTTCCTTACTAATAAGATGAGGTTCATATATTTTAATTGACGGACAAATAAAACATTAAAAATAACTTTTTTTTTCTTATTTTTTGTATAAATTTATGTTTTAAATTACTGAAATATATATATTTTTTTTTTATAAATATTATCTGTTATTATTTTTCAACAATAATCTCATTTTATTAAGAATCTGTTCAATTTTTTTATGGTTATCTGAAACTCCTAAATAAGAAATATTTTGGTCATTTTTTTTAGAATACCTAAGATTTGAAGATATTATTTTGTCTGCCAGTTTAATTGAGTAATTGCGATTTTTGCCATCATGTAAAATACTTTTAAGTTTTTCTAATTTCTTTATATTTTCTTTATTAAAATATCTTGTACCACCCTTACTTTTTGTTGAAATACCCTCAATCCTATATTTGTTTGTTTTAGGATCAATTGAATCCCAGTATCTAATTTTATGCTCTTCAATTTGAAGTATTTTAGAAACCTGAGATATATTTAAGTATTTTTTTTTAATCATTTAGTTATTAATTTTACCATTAATATATTTTAATAATATTTTACTAGCTTTAAAAGTTATGACATTTCTACTAGATATATTAAATTCTTCTTTAGTTTTTGGATTTCTACCGATTCTACTTTTCTTGGCATTCATTTTAAAGGTGCCAAAGTTATGAATTTTTACTTTTTTATCTGATTGTAAACCTTCAATTATTATATCAACTATGTCATTAACAATGTCCAAACATAACTTTCTATTAAATCCAAATTCAGATTTAATTGCATCAGCAATTTCATCTCGGGATATATTTTGTTTTTCCATTAAATATTTTTTATAGAATTAATAATTTGTTTGTTAAGATTATTAGTAATAAAATTATGACATTGTTTCAATGCATAACTAAAAGCAATCGGATTTGCGCTTCCATGACTTTTTACAGAAATACCATTTAAGCCAATTAATGTAGCTCCATTATAAATATCTGGATTAACTTGATCTTTTAAAATTTTTAAGTCTTTTTCTATAAGTTTATATGCAACTTTGTTTATTAATGATTTATTAAAAATATCTCTTAAATTAGATGTTATAAAGTTTGAAATACCCTCTGCAGATTTAAGCATAATATTACCTGTATAACCATCAGATATAATAATATCACAATCACCAGCAGTTATTTTGTTAGGTTCTATAAATCCTATAAAGTATTTTTTTAAAAAACTTGTAAGAATTAAATCTGCTCCTTCTTGAAGAAATTCTAAACCTTTATTGTTTTCCGTACCAATATTTAAAATTCCTATTTTTGGTTCTTTATTTTTATTTATTATTGAATAATAGCAAAAACCCATCAAAGCAAATTGAAACAGATTTGATCCACTTACTGTAACATTTGCCCCTAAATCTAACATGAGTGAATAATTTTTTTTATTTGGAACTAAAGAACAAATAGCAGGTCTATCAATACCCTCAATCATTCCCATATGAAGCCTGGAAAGAACCATAATAGCTGCTGTACTCCCAGCAGAGACAAAACCTGAATATTCATTATTTTTTGCAAACTCTAAACCTTTAAAAATACTACTATTTTTTTTTGACCTTAAAATAGTATTGACACTATCTTCATCAGATATAATATCTTGAGTATTCACAACCTCAAAGTTAAAAATTTTTAAATTATTTTTTTTGATATTCTTATAAATAGATTTTTCATCTCCAAAGAATATTATTTTAGTATTTTTTTCTTTTTTAAGAAAAATTTCTACACCTTTTAAGACTTTGTAAGGGCTATTTTCCCCACCCATTGCATCGATGGCAATTAATACTTGCCGTTCAGACATTATTTTAGTTATTTTCTTTTGTGTTCTTTTTTAGAATTTCCCGACCCTTGTACATACCTGTAGATAGATCTATCCTATGAGATAGTCTTGGCTCACCTGAGTCTTTATCCAAAATTACGTTTATTTTTTTCAAAGAATCATGAGATCTTCTCATATTTCTTTTTGAAACACTTGTTTTTCTTTTTGGAACTGCCATTTTTTCCCAATTATTTGTTTTTAAAATTAATTCAAGATAAATCTGCATTAATTTCGATAATAAATAAATATTAATTTGAAGAATTCAAAAAATCATCAAATTTATCATTAAATTTTCTTGAAACATTAATATAATCACTACTTTCAATAATATTTGTAATTTTAAGATATTCTATAAAAGTTTCATTTTTATAAAGATTATTATCATCTGGAAATTTACTTATTCTAAAATAAAATTTTTTAACATATGATTTTACATACTTACCAATAGACATATCTCCTATACCCTTTTCTCTTAAAGATTCATCAAGATCAGATATAAATAATGATACTAATTCATCATTAACTTTTATGTATTTATTTCTATTATCTTCTAATAAATTTTTACGAATAAACATAATCAAAAAAATACAAATAATTTCAAATGATGTATTATAATTTTTTACTTTAAAAAAATTGCTGTTACTAAGAAACAAGTTACTTTCATATAAAATTTTTTTATATTGCTTAGAAGCAATTATTTGCTCTTTATTTTCTTTTTTTTTAAAGTATTGTAAAATCATTTAATGATTAAAATATTAACTTATATATTTGCTCTTCTAATTTTGGCAAATTGTTCTAATAACACTACATATTCTGGAAAATTATTAAATCAAGATGAATTAGATGATTTAAATTTTAAAGACAAAAAAAAATTAATTCAAAAACTAGGTTCTCCTAGTTTTGTTGATCCAATTGAAAATAAATTTTTTTATTTTGCTCAAAAAAGTAAAAAAAAATCAATATTTAAAAGTAAAATAGAATACAGTTATGTTTTTGTCTTTAAATTCAACGAAGAAGAAATAATTATTTCAAGTAAGGTATATGATACAAAAAATTTAGAAAATATAAAATTTTCAAGTGATAAGACAACTAACGAAATAGTTAAAAGAGGCTTATTAGAAAAAATATTTGGAGGAGTCGGAACTCAACAAGAATTACCGACTACCCCCTAAATTTTTATTATAAGGAAATTGCAGCTAAAAGTAACAAAGCTACAATATTAGTAATTTTAATCATTGGATTAACTGCTGGGCCTGCAGTATCTTTATAGGGATCACCTACAGTATCTCCTGTTACAGCTGCTTTATGTGCTTCACTACCCTTACCACCATGATTACCATCTTCAATAAATTTTTTTGCATTATCCCAAGCGCCGCCTCCTGCTGTCATACTTATTGCAACGAACAACCCAGTGATTATAACACCTAATAATAAAGCTCCTAAACATGAAAGTGCAGCCGATTGGCCAGCAATAAATAAAATAACAAAATAAACTACTATTGGCGATAATACAGGTAACATCGAAGGTATAATCATTTCCTTAATTGCAGATTTAGTAAGGATATCAACACAAGTTCCGTATTCAGGTTTTCCTTTACCTTCCATAATTCCAGGAATTTCTTTAAACTGTCTTCTTACCTCTAAAACTACAGAACCAGCCGCTCTTCCAACTGCAGTCATACTTAAAGCTCCAAATAGGAAGGGTAATAAGCCTCCAAGCAATAAACCAACGACAACATAAGGATTGGATAAATCAAAAGAAACCTCTATTCCATATAAAGGGCTACTTGGATCTTTAGCAAAATGATCAAGATCTTCTGTGTAAGCTGCAAACAACACTAATGCTCCTAATCCTGCCGAGCCTATGGCATATCCTTTTGTGACAGCTTTAGTTGTATTACCTACTGCATCAAGCGCATCAGTTGTCTTTCTAACATTATCATCTAAATTCGACATTTCTGCTATACCACCAGCATTATCTGTCACAGGTCCGTAAGCGTCTAATGCAACTACCATTCCAGCCAAAGCTAACATAGTTGTTACAGCAATCGCTATGCCAAATAATCCAGCTAGTGAATATGTAGAAATAATTCCAGCGACAATAATTAAGGCAGGAAGGGCTGTAGCCTCTAAGCTGATTGCAAGTCCTTGTATTACGTTTGTTCCATGACCTGTAGTTGATGATTGAGCAATACTTTGAACAGGTCTGTAATTTGTACCTGTGTAATACTCAGTTACCCAAATAATTAAACCTGTAATAATTAATCCCAACAAACCACAAATAAAAAGTGACATTCCAGTGAATTGAGTAGATGTTCCTTCAACGACCAAAACACTATTTAAACCTACTATATAATCAGTAACGAAGTATAATAATAAAGCAGATAAGATAGCTGATACTGCAAATCCTCTATAAAGTGCTGCCATAATATTATTATTTTTACCAAGTCTTACAAAATAAGTTCCAATTATACTCGTTAACGCACAAACTCCTGCAATAGCTAAAGGAAATATCATCATTGTATAAGAATTTTCTATAAAAAATATGGAGGCCAAAACCATTGTTGCTACAACTGTAACAACATAAGTTTCAAAAAGATCTGCTGCCATACCAGCACAATCACCAACATTGTCTCCAACATTATCTGCGATTACAGCTGGATTTCGAGGATCGTCTTCTGGAATACCGGCTTCTACTTTTCCCACTAAATCTGCTCCAACATCAGCACCCTTGGTAAAAATACCTCCACCTAGTCTTGCAAAAATTGAAATTAATGATGCTCCAAATCCAAGCGATACTAAGGGAGCAACAATCTCTCTTCCCGGAAATGAACCAGAGTTGTGCAAAACAAAATAAAAAATTGCAATAGAAAGAAGTGCAAATCCTGCAACTAGCATTCCAGTTACAGCACCTGCTTTAAATGATACTGATAAACCTTCAGCTAAGCTATTACTTGCAGCATGCGTTGTACGAACATTAGATCTAACCGATATATTCATTCCAACATAACCTGCAGCTCCAGAAAAAAATGCTCCAATTAAAAAGCCAATTCCGGATGCCAAATCAAAAACTATCCAAATAAGGGCAAAAATGACAACCCCTACAATTGCTATTGTCATGTACTGTCTGTTTAAATAAGCTCTAGCACCTTCTTGAATTGCGCCAGCAATTTCTTGCATTTTATCATTTCCAGAACCAAGTGATAAAATTTGTCTAGATGTTACTAGACCATATAGTACGGCTGCTAGACCGCATAAAACAATTAATACCTGCAGTGTTGTCATTGAAAACTCCTTAAAATTTTGGCTGATATGTCAGAAACTATTGAAAAAATCAAGTTTTTAGAAGAAATGATCAAATTTCTTGATATTCTTAATATCTAAATGTGAATCGAAATGAATTCCTTTTTTATTTATTATTTTCCCTATTAAAGTAACATTAATATTATTTTTATTAGCAATATTGAAAATTTTATTTCTATTTTTTTGACTGGATATGATTATCAGTCCGTAATCATCACCAGCATTTAAAAGGTCTTCTAATCTAAAATTATTTTTGTTGAGAATTTTTTTTGTTTTAACACTTAATGGAATTTTATTTACATTAATTAACGCACCGTATTTATCATTTAACATATCAGCTAAATCTCCAATCAGACCATCAGAAATATCTTTCATTGAATTAACATGATTTGCAATTAATGGTCCAAGTTTACAAGGTGTGGGATATAAATATTTTTTAATAAAATATTGGTTTAAATTTATATTTGATGAAATTTGTTTTTTTAAAATTTCCAAACCAATCTTTGACTCACCAATATTACCTGTTATTAAAATATCATCGTATAAATCAAATTTATTTTGAAATATTTCTAATTTCTTTTTTATAGACCCAAAAAAAGTTGAAGAAACAATAAGTTTATTTGATTTTGATAAATCACCTCCCAAAAGATAAAATCCATATTTATTTTGTATTTTCTTTAATTGATTTGCAAATAAATTTAACCAATTTTCATTAATATAATTTGGTAAATATAAATTCAAAAGATAAGAATGAGGTAAAGCTCCCATAGCAAAAATGTCAGATAAATTTACTGTTGTAATTTTTTGGGCTATTGATTTAGGGTCATCATTAGAGAAAAAATCTATATCTTCAGAAATATTATCAGTCGTTACAGTTAGTTTATAATTTTTTTTGTTAAAATCTAAATATGCTCCATCATTTTCAAAATCAAATGTTCCCTTATTTTTAAAATTTAATTTTTTTAAATATTTATTAATTATTAATTTTTCAGATAAATTATGTTTTAATAATTTCATTTTTATCTATATATTTTTGAATTATGGCATTAATTAATTTAGTTTCTTTTTCAGAAACAAGACTTTTACTTATATTCAAATAGTCGTTAAGGACAATTTTAAATTTATTTTTTTCAGTAATTTTTAATTCAGTAATAATAGCAAACATTATTGATTTTAAAATACTATCCCATTTTTCAAATTTTCGATTAATTTCAATAAAGTCATTCAAATCATCAATTATGTTTTTTTTATCAATATTGTTTTTAAGACTGGAAAAAAGTTTATTTAAAAAATTTTTATTAAACTTGAGTCTAAATTCTTTTTTCTCATCAATTATAGCAATATTAGTATTATAAAAATGCTTTTGAAAGTCTTCGATACCAACTGAAGAATCTTCATTTAAGAATTCATTCTGAAAAATATATTGAACAAATGCAAGTCTTGTTTGTGACTTGGTATAATTTTGCATTTTTATTTTAATAATTGTATGCAGGCTAAAGCAGCTTCTTGACCTTTATTTTTTTGATTAATGTCACTTCTGATTTTTGCTTGCTCTAAATCGTAACAAGTTAAGACACCAAATCCAATTGGTATATTAAAATTAACAGATAGATCCATAATTTTTCTAGTAGTTTCATTAGCAATAACTTCAAAATGATATGTATCACCTTTAATAATACATCCTAGGGAAATAAATCCATTAAAATTATCAATATTTTTTTTAATTAAATAGGGAATTTCAAAACAACCCGGCGCATTAATAACTTCATATTCAAAACCATTTTCTTTAAGGGTATTGATTGCCCCCAACTCAAGATTTTTCGATATTTCTTTATAATAATTTGCTGAAACTATTAGAATTTTATTATTCATATTTTTCTCTGATCGACTATTTCAATATTAAATCCATCCAAGGCAATAATTCTTTTCTTAGTGTTTGTTAATAATATAATTTTATTTATTTGTATTAATGATAAAATCTGAGCGCCCACACCATATTCTCTTAGCTCTAATTTATTTTTTGATCTTTTTCTTTTATTGAACATTTTAAGTACATTTGGTGACATATCACTATTTATTAAAACTATAGCTCCTGATCCATTCTTCTCTATAAGTTGAAAGGCAGACTTGATTTCACTTCCAAAAATATTTTTTTCTTCAAATATATCCTTTGTGACATCCAATCTGTGCATTCTAACAAGCACAGGTTCATTTACATCACTTAGATTTTTTACTAGAGCATAATGCTTTTCACCAGAAATAGAATTTTGAAATACTTTTAAAGTAAATTGCGACCCCATCTCACTTTCAAATGGTCTTTCGGCTATCTGTTCGACAATTTTAGTTTTTTTAAGTCTAAATTTAATTAAGTCACTAACAGTTCCTACTTTTAAATTATGTAATTTTGCAAACTTAATGATTTCTGGTAACCTCGCCATAGAGCCATCTTCGCTCATTATTTCACAAATAACACCAGAAGGATTTAGATCTGCTAGTTTTGAAATATCAACTGCTGCTTCTGTATGACCAGCACGTACTAATACTCCACCATCCCAAGCCATAAGAGGAAAAACGTGCCCAGGATAAACAAGATCATTTTTGTTTCTATTATTATTTACAGCTACTGATATTGTATGAGCTCTATCAGCTGCAGATATTCCAGTAGTCACTCCTTCTTTTGCCTCAATAGAAACAGTAAATGCAGTTAAATCATTTTTTATGTTATTTGGATTCATTAAAGGAAGTTCCAATTCTTCTATTCTTTCCTTAGTTAAAGCTAAACAAATTAATCCTCTTCCGTGTTTTGCCATAAAATTAATTGCTTGCGGGTTAGCATATTGAGCGGGAATGATTAAATCACCTTCATTTTCTCTATCAGGATCATCAACAAGAATATACATTTTTCCATTTCTTGCATCTTCAATAATATCTTCAATAGAAGATAGATATTCTTGAATATTATCTTTATTCATTGTTAAGAATAAAACGTGCAAGATAATCAAATTCAATATTAACTTGATCACTTTTATTTAAATATTTTAAATTTGTATGATTAAATGTATGGTCTATTACAGAAATCATAAATGTATTATTTTCTACTATAGCTACTGTTAAAGAAATACCATTTATTGAAATAGATCCCTTTTCTACAATAAACCTATTATTTTTATTAAATTTTTTTTCAAAATAATATTCCCAACTATTCTCAAGTTCTAAAATTTCACTGACAATAGTTGTGGTGTCAACATGTCCATAAACAAAGTGACCACTGATTTCATCACCTATCTGAAGTGATTTTTCTAAATTAATTTTTTCATTTTTTAAAATAGAATTAGCTAGATTTGTTCTTTGCAAGGTTTCTTCTCCTATGTTCACATCAAAGCTAAATGAATTGTTGTTTGATCGAGTTATATTTTTTGCTGTAAGACAAACTCCATTACAAGAAATTGAAGAACCTTCCTTACAATTACTCAAATCAAGATTTGTAGATATTTGGTAAAGTCCCACATCTTTGTTCTTTATTGTTCCTAAATCTTGAATAATACCTGTAAACATTAATTTACCTGATAGTTTGTATATATGTCATCTTTAAATTTTTTTCTTTCATTTAAAGATAAATTTAATTGACTAATTTTTTTTCCAACAATTGCTGGTTTTCCATGTTTTCCTATAATAATTTTGGATTTAAATAAATGAATTTCATCTACTAAATTATTATTTAACAATTCTGTAAAAAAAATACCCCCTGCTTCAACTAATAAATCTGATATTTTTAATGAGTATATTTTACTAAAAATATTTTTTAGATTTAGTTTTTTATTTTTATTTAATTTACAAAAAATAATTTCACATCCAAATTTAATTAAATTTTCAGATTTTTTATTTTTTTTAGAAGTAAAGATAATAATTCTTTTTTTAGATATATCTTTTAATATTTTTGATTTTATTGGTATTTTTAGATTCTTATCAATTATTATAATTGGAATATGTTGTTCTAAAGTTTTTTTTAATCTTATAGTTAATCTTGGATCATCTTTTATTACAGTTTTTGAAGTAGTTAAAATAGCTTGACTCATTGATCTTAACTTATGCGCATATTCTCTACTTGATTTATTAGATATCCATTTACTTTTATAATTATGCCATGCAATTTTTTCATCTGTAGAAGTTGCAATTTTGACTTTTGTAAAAGGTTTTTTCTTTAAAACACTTTTAAAAAAAAATTTATTTAAATTATATGTTCTATTTTTTTCTAAACCTACATTTACAGTTACATTATTTTTTTTTAACTTTTTAATACTTTTATAATTAGTTCTAACATCTGGATCAGCCGCAGATATAAATATTTCTTTAATTCCTGATCTTAATATTTGATCTGTGCATGATCCATCTTTTGAACTATGAAAACATGGTTCTAAAGTGACATACATTGAAGCTCCTTTAGCTTTATGACCAGCTTTAGCTAGAGCTATTTCTTCGGCATGAGGCCTACCAGATTTATTTGTTACAGCTTTAGAAATTATTTTTGAATTTTTTGCAATTACACAACCCACTGTAGGATTGGGGAAAGTTTTTCCAAATTTTTTTTTAGCAATATCATGCGCTAAATTAATCATCTTTACATTTTGTTGAGACACTAAAAATTATTTATCTTCTAAATTACCTAAGAAATCTTCAAAATCTTTTGCTTCTCTAAAATTTTTATAAACAGATGCAAATCTGACGTATGCTACCTGATCTAAATGCATTAAAGCTTCCATAATGTACTGACCGATAATATTAGATTTTATATCAGTTTCACCTGAGTTTTCTAATTTTCTTACAATAGCATTTACAATTTTTTCAATTTTTTCATTATCAACATTTCTTTTTCTTAAAGCTAAAGAAAGAGATCTATACATTTTATCTCTATCAAAATTTTCTTTTTGACCGTTACTTTTCATAACGACCAAATCTCTTAGCTGAATTCTCTCAAAAGTTGTAAATCTAGAGCCGCAAGCATCACACACTCTTCTTCTTCTTATAGCTGTATTATCTTCTGTAGGTCTTGAGTCTTTTACTTGTGTATCTTCATTACTACAGAAGGGGCATCTCATTTAAAATGCCTCAGTATAAATTGGATATTTTTTGCAAAGTTCAATTACATCTTTTCTTGTTTTATTAAAAACTACACTTCTTTCATTTTCTTCAAGTAAAAGACTGTCCAAAATATCAGCAATCATATTTCCAACCTGTTCAAAGTCTTTCTGATTAAAACCTCTGGTCGTAGCAGCGGCAGTTCCAAATCTAAGTCCACTAGTTATTTTTGGTGGATTAGGGTCATATGGAATTGCATTTTTATTACATGCCAATCCAACTTCTTCTAAAATTTTTTCAGCTTTATCGCCAGTTAAACCTTTTGGTGTCAAGTCTAACCAAACTATATGTGAATCTGTGCCTCCTGTAACAATTCTAAATCCTCTATCAACTAAAGTTTTTGCCATAACTTTAGCACTAGCAATTACATTTTTAATATATTCTTCAAATTCAGGTTTAAGTGCTTCACCAAAGCAAACGGCTCTAGCCGCAATTACATGCATTAATGGACCGCCTTGTAATCCAGGGAATACAGCAGAATTAATTTTTTTATATAAATCTTCATGATTAGTTAAAATCATTGCACTTCTTGCACCTCTTAAAGTTTTGTGAGTTGTTGAAGTTACTACATGTGCATGCTCAATCGGATTTGGATATTGTTTACCAGCCACCAAACCGGAATAGTGAGCCATATCAACTAAAAAATATGCTCCTACTTTATCAGCTATTTCTCTAAATTTTTTCCAATCTATTGTTCTAGGATAAGCGGAAGCTCCCGCTATTATCATTTTTGGTTTATGCTCTAAAGCTAAAGCTTCAACTTCATCATAATCAATTAAATCTTTATCATTACCATCTTTTTTTACACCGTATTGAACAGCATTAAACCATTTACCAGATAGATTAGGTTTTGCTCCATGAGTTAGGTGACCACCTGATGCAAGAGACATACCTAAAATAGTATCATGTGGTTGAAGTAAAGCTAGAAAAACTGCTTGGTTTGCCTGTGCTCCACTATGCGGTTGTAGATTTGCAAATTTACAATTAAAAAGTTTTTTAACTCTTTCTAATGCAATCTCTTCGGCTTGATCTACGAATTCACATCCTCCATAATATCGTTTACCAGGATACCCTTCTGCATATTTATTGGTCATAACAGAACCTTGAGCATTTAAAATTGATCTTGAAGCAATATTTTCAGATGCTATCAACTCTATTTGGTTTTGTTGTCTTTCTAATTCACGGCTTAGTGTTCCATAAACCTCTGGGTCTGCTTCTTTAATTCCTTTAGTAAACAAATCTGAAATCATAATTTTTTAATCCTTCTTTTATGTCGTCCTGACTCAAACTTTGTAGAAAGAAAAGCCTGAACACTTTTTTTTGCCTCGCTAGTATTTATAAATCTACCTGGTAAAACAAGTACATTAGCATCATTGTGCTTTCTTATCAATCTTGCTATTTTTGAATTATTAGCAAGACCAGCCCTAATTCCTTTTTTTCTATTAGCTGCAATACTCATACCAACACCAGTTCCACAGATTAGAATACCAACGTTTTTCTTATTCTTAAGAACCTCTTTAGTTAATTTGTGTGCAAAATCAGGATAATCAACACTCTCATCTGTCTTTGTTCCTAAATCATTAATTTTTGGAAAATTCTTTAACAATTTAGTTTTGAGGTCAAATCCAGCATGGTCTGAGGCAATGTATATATTCTTATTTTGCATAATAATTTTTGTGGTTATTTACATCAAAATGATGATATTGCCTAATATTGTATGAAAGAAAATAATTGGTTTGATCCATTTTATATTCAAAGTCATTTAAATGAAGAAGAAAGTAATATTCAGAAAAATGTAAGAGATTTTTGTAATAATGAACTTAAACCTACAGTAGTTGAAAGAAACAGAAAAAATGAATTTGATCAAAGCCTCTATCCAAAATTTGGATCACTTGGAGTTTTAGGACAAACAGTTAAAACACATGGTGGGTCTGGTACATCAAATTTAGCGTATGGAATTGTAGCATATGAATTTGAAAAAATAGATAGCAGCTATAGATCTTCAATATCTGTTCAATCTTCTCTTGTGATACATCCAATTAATGAATTTGGATCTCAGGAACAAAAAGATAAATACCTTCCTTCATTAATAAAAGGAGAAAAAATTGGTTGCTTTGGTTTGACAGAAAGCGAAGCTGGCTCTGATCCTACTTCAATGAAAACTTCATTTAAAAAAACTAAAGATGGATATATTATAAATGGATCTAAAAACTGGATTACGAATGCTCCAATTGCTGACATATTTATTATTTGGGCTATTGAAGAAAACAAAGATCATAAAAGTATAAAAGGTTTTATAATTGAAAAAAATACTGAAGGATTAAATACTTCAACAATAGAAAATAAGACAAGCTTAAAAATTAGTCCAACTGGTCAAATAATTTTAAATAATGTTTTTGTTCCAAATAATTCGTGTTTGGAAAATACCGAAGGATGGAAATCAGTTTTTAGTTGTCTCAATAAAGCAAGATTTGGAATTAGCTGGGGTGTATTAGGTTCAGCATCCGAATGTTGGTTGATTGCAAAAGACTACGTAGAAAATAGAATTATGTTTAAAAAAACTTTAGCATCAAATCAATTAATTCAAAAAAAATTATCTGAGATGCAAATAGAAATAAATCTAGGACTAGCATCATGTCTTTTAAGCTCTAAAGCTCTAGATGAAGGAAAAGAAATCATTAATGCAATTAGTATTTTAAAAAAAAATAACTGTAAAAAATCTCTAGATATAATTAGAAATGCCCGTGATATGCTTGGTGCAAATGGCCTATTAGAAGAATATCATATCATGAGACATTTGGTTAATTTAGAAACTGTTAAAACTTACGAAGGTGCGGAGGATATTCATTCACTTATTTTAGGCAAAAATCAGACAGGAATTTCTAGTTTTTAATAATTTTCTTATTATTTATATTATTTGAAATTGATAGATTTTCTATTTTTGTATAATTCTATTAATAAATTAATTAATTTATTCATATAATCTCGGGAGGACATATGAAAAAAAACTTTAAAAGACGTGACTTCCTTAAAAAGGCAGGAATTGGTGCAGCAGCTGCAACAGCCGTTTCATCTTTCCCAGCTCCAGCTATTGCAGCTGATAGAATAGAAGTCAACTGCGTTGCTACTTGGGGTAGAGGCTATCCTGGACTAGGTACAGGAGCTGAAGCTGTTTCTCAAAGAATATCAGACTTAAGTGATGGTCGTATTGTTGTAAATCACTTTGCTGGTGGAGAAAGAGTAGGACCATTAGATGTATTCACAGAAGTTACATCTGGAAATGCTCAAATGTATAATAGTGCTGACTACTATTGGATTGGACAACATCCAGGCTGGGGTTTCTTTGCAGCAGTTCCTTTTGGAATGATAGCAACTGAAATCAACGGATGGATACGACATGGTGGCGGACAAGAACTTTGGGATGAACTTGGTGATGAATTTGGTTTGAAAAACTTTATGGCTGGAAACTCTGGTGTTCAAATGGGTGGATGGTTTAATAAAGAAATTAATTCTCCAGATGATTTCAAAGGTCTTAAAATGAGAATTCCTGGATTAGGTGGAATGATGATGTCTAAACTTGGCTTATCTGTTGTAGGTGTGCCAGGTGGACAAATATATGAAAACTTAATCAATGGAACCATCGATGCAACAGAATGGGTAGGGCCATGGAATGATGAAAGATCAAGATTCTATGAAGCCGCAAAATATTATTACTGGCCTGGATGTCATGAACCAGGAACATTAATAACACTAGGTTGTAATAAATCTTGGTTAACAAGTTTAAGTAAAACAGATCAAATGATTATTGAGCATGCTTCAACAGTTCAAAATGAAAGAATGTTGACTGAATATAATGCAAATAATGGAGCTGCATTGCAGAGACTTGTTAATGATCATGGTGTTGAGCTAAGAGAATTCAACGAAGATGTTATCGACGCAATGGGTGAAGCAGCAGAACAACTGTATGAAGAACTTGCTGAAGGTAATGAACTAACTGGAAGAATTCTTGCAAGTTTTAGAAAATCAAGAAGTGAAATAAGTGGTTGGCTAGAAAAAGCTGACTCAGCTTTCTTTACTCAAAGAAATAGAGTACTTGAAGGTTAAAATTTAAATCATGTGGGGAGTTTACTCCCCACTTTTTTTTATGAATATCTCAAATATTTCTAAATTTTTTTCAATTTGTTTAATCTTAATAGTATTTGCATTTATAGTTAATAACTATTTAACTTTCGCAGGTGATTGGCCTGGAGCGTTTACAATATATAATTCAGCAAATATATATTCATCGTTTCAATTTTTTCTTTATCTATCAGCAATTATTTTTCCATTAATATTTATTTATTATAATAAAAAACTGGATAATTTGACTCTTGCCAATAACCTTGAAAGAGTTAATGATTTTATAATTAGATTTGGTTTTTGGTCAGTATTAATAATAGGTATAATTGACGCCATAATTTCTTTTCTAATAATTGAAGGTTTCCTTGAACAAATGATTGGAAAAAGTTGGAACATAAAATTTTCAAATAATTCTTTTCGAGCCCCATATGTTCATTTTCCCCTATTATTTGTATCATTAATATTTGCATATTACTTCAGAGCTCTCAATTTCTACTGGTTAGCATTTCTTGTTGTAATAGCAGAATTTCAAATTGTCATTTTAAGATTTGTTTTTTCATATGAACAAACTTTAATGAGCGATCTAGTGAGATTTTGGTATGGAAGCTTATTTTTATTTGGAAGTTATTATACTTTGATTAAAGATGGTCATGTAAGAGTTGATGTTTTGTATACTAATTTTAGTGAAAAAAATAAAGCGAGAGTAAATCTTTTTGGAAGTTTATTACTGGGCATTCCACTTTGCTTAACTGTATTCTTTCTTGGGATGTACTGTAAACAATGTGTTTTAAATCAACCAATAATGAATTTTGAAACATCTCAAAGTACTCAAGGAATGAATATCAAATATTTAATGGCGGGTTTTTTAATAATATTTGCTCTTACAATGCTGATACAATTTATAATTTATTCATTAAGAAGTTTAGAAGTAATTAGAAAAAATTAATAATGGAATTATTTTTTCTTTTTTTATTAATATTTTTAATGGCATTTGCACTTGCTTCTGGATATCCATTAGCTTTTGCTCTTCCTGGTTCAGCTATTATATCAATATTTTTAGCTGGTTTAGCAGGATATTTAATTGAAGGTAATCCAAACGAATATTTTATATCTGATGGTCCTTTTCAATGGCTTAATGCAGGAATAACAAATTTCCGAGGAGTATATTGGGAAGTAGAAAGAGATACATTGATTGCAATACCTCTGTTTATTTTTATGGGAATAATGCTTGAAAAATCAAAAATTGCAGAAGACCTATTAATAAGTATGGGGCAATTATTTGGACCTATTCCAGGGGGATTAGGAATTTCTGTAATTTTTGTTGGCGCATTATTAGCTGCTACGACAGGCATTGTAGGGGCTACGGTAGTTGCGATGGGTTTAATTTCTTTACCAGCAATGATGAAAAATAATTATAATAAATCACTTGCGTCTGGAATTGTTTGTTCTTCTGGTACACTTGGTCAAATAATTCCACCTTCAATTGTCCTTATTATTTTGTCAGATCAATTAGCATCTGCTTCAGATGCAGCAGATAATATGAGAATAGAAAATTATAAAAACGTAACTGGTTCTACAAATATACCAAGTCAATTTAGTGTAGATTCAGTCAGTGCTGGAAATATGTTTTTAGGAGCTTTCTTACCTGGTTTAGTTCTTGTTGGTCTATACATGTTATATGTTTTACTGATTGGAATATTTAAAAAAGAAGCAGTACCTCCAGTAGAATATGAAGGAAATTATGACAGAGATTTCTTTAGAAGAGTTTTTCTATCGCTTGTCCCGCCATTAGCATTAATTTTTGTAGTTTTAGGTTCAATATTACTTGGTATAGCAACAGTAAATCAAGCAGGTGCTATTGGTGCTGTGGGTGCAGGTGTGATGGGTGGTTATAGATTGTATGATAAAAAAAACAAATATACACCAGCTTTAATAACTATAATTTCATTAATAGTAATAACCTTTATTGTAATAAATTTTCAACTTAATGTTAAAAATATTTCATCAACATCAGAAATGGTGGCTTTAGTAATTGCAATATTTGCAGTTATATTTTTACTTGTTGGTGTTGTTTGGAGTTTTTGGAGAACATTTAAAATAAATAATGTTTTAAAAAATGTAATGATTGAAACAAGTTTAACTACTTCAATGGTTTTTATAATTCTGATTGGGGCTGCAATGTTAACAGCAGCGTTTAGAGGTTTTGGAGGTGAAGAAATAGTTAAGGATTTTCTCACTAGTCTTCCTGGAGGTTTTTGGACACAATTTATAGTTGTAATGGCAGTTATATTTGTACTAGGTTTTTTTTTAGATTTCATAGAAATTGCAATTGTTGTTGTTCCTATAGTTGCACCGATACTATTAGCTGAAACATCAGCAAATGTTACTGCAGTTTGGCTGGGTGTAATGATTGGTGTAAATATGCAAACTTCGTTTTTAACTCCACCATTTGGGTTTTCACTATTTTATCTAAGAGGGGTAGCACCAAAATCAATAAAAACGACTGAAATTTGGAAAGGTGCAAGTGTGTTTATTGTACTTCAATTAGTTGGTTTAGGTGTAGTTGGATATTTTCCACAATTAGTAAATTATTTACCTCTTAGATCTTATTATTCATCAGAAGTTTCTCCTCCTCCAATTAATCCTAAACTTCAAGAATGTTTAATAGATTATTCTTATAATAAATATGAAGAAAATTTTTCTGAATCAATATTAATTACAAATGACCTAATGTCTTCTAATATTGATTTTTTACCAGAGAAACAAAATAAAAATTTTACTAATATGATTAATAACATCAATGATTCAAAAAATTTAATAGAAGAAGTAAAATTATCACGTAAAAATTTTAACGATTACTCTATTAATTATAAGCCACTTCATACAAAAGTAAGGAATATTGAAAAAAATATTTATAAAAAATTATCAAAGATAGAAAAAATTAAAAAAGAAATTAGACTTGAAACTAAACTTAATGAAATTCAGAAGTTTGAAGAGAAAATTTTTGAATTAGAAAATGAAATTGAGAGTATAAAAATGACAATTCCTCTAAATTGGGAAGAGGAAAATAATAATTTCAAAACAATATTAGATAAATTTAAGAAAAAGAAACTTAGTTATAATAAATCAGTAGATAACTCATTTAATGATTTACAAAAATTTATCAAAATTTTTCAAAATGCTGAAGAATTTTCTAAATTAGAAATTAATTTTAATGAGTTATTAAATAATGTTAATGAAGAGAGAGATGGAATTGAAGAAATAATTAAGAATTTTGAGAGATTATTTAATTCTTTCACTGACACTTCAAACATTACAAAACCAATCAAAAAAGCAAGAAAATTGTTGAAAAAAAATTACAATAAGAAAACAGAAGGATTAGCTTTAATTAATGAAGCAAAAAAAATATATAATTTGGAAAAAAATTGGAGATTGGATGGTAATAAAATTATCTTAAGTGATTTAATTAAATTATCTGAAACTGGTAAAGAGACTTTTGGATTAAGAAAACAAGAGAAACTTAATAAAGAGCAAGCTATTTATTTAGCTTCGTGTAAATCTGTACATGAAGATATTTCTTTATATTTTTAGTTAATTTTTTTTTCTATATCCATTACTATATGAATATAATCCATTGCATGACCTGATGGATTTTCTGTTACTTCCTCAAGATAAGCATTATAAAATTGATCGACAATTTGATTTATCTCATTAGGATTTCTTTTTTCTAATGCTGTTTTAAATACAGTTTCTGACCAACTTCTCATTGTTGGTATTAATGTTTCAGCATATTCTCTTGATGACATAGTAGATTTATTTTTATTATAATGAACTTTAAAAGGGCAATCGGTAAACATAGTTTCGCATCTTTTAAGAATCAACCCAGATTTTGATATTTCTGAATTAGGGTCATCAAAAGGTTTTCTAAATTCTTCAACAGTTCTATAATGTTGAGTAAAAGTAGCATTAACAAATTCTTCATTTGTAATAATCCCTTTTTGCTCTAAATTTTTCCAATGTTTAGTAAAATTATTAAACATGTTATGACCGCCAGTGTTACCTAAATATCGACCCTTTTCATCTATTCCAAAGT
Organism: uncultured Alphaproteobacteria bacterium; assembly: GCA_902623255.1. Lineage (GTDB taxonomy): Bacteria > Pseudomonadota > Alphaproteobacteria > HIMB59 > CACPNW01. The sequence goes on from CACNSY010000001.1 coordinate 67,664, forward strand.
TTATACAAATAAACCTTCCGCCTGGAACTAATTCACTTGATCTATTTAATAAAATTGTTTCCCAATCTTTTAGAGCTTGGATTTTAAATTGTTTTTTTTCTTCTTCATTTGAACCTACCATATGAACATGGTTATTTATCAAACATGGTCTTTCTGAAACGTAGTGCATTGCAGTCGCAGAGAATCCTAAGGATAAACTATTATTAGACATCAATTGTTTATGAAAACCTGTACCACATCCGTGCACGAAAACATTTTCAAATTTATTCTGGTAAGCAAAATTATCATTACCTTGCATTCCTTGCATCATTCTAAATAAAACTGAAAAGTCATTAGATGCTAAATCAGTATACAACATTTCAATTTCTCTATTGTCTCCAGATTTTTTTATTTTTTCAATAATATTAAACCACATTTCTTGACTTGTACCGCCATCAGCACTGCCAAAATCAGCTATTCTAAGCTTGTCAACTTTAGGAATATTTTTAAAGGCTTTTTCAATTAATACTTCCATTTTATCTATAGCATTTTTTGCCCCTACAGTTTTCTGAGAGTAATAACCCTCACCTTTCATCGATAAAACAGATTGTGTATTTAGATTAGGTTTGTTCATATAATAATTTTAAACCTATTGAATTATAATAAAAGTATTTATTAATCAAATTTAAGATTTTTATTAAAATATTTAGGGACTTTTTTTCCCGACTGAGCTCTTTTTCCCATCCAAAACTCAACATCTTCTAACTTTCTATTTTTAGAACCAGTGCTCCATTCTAATCCATCTTCAATAGTTAACTGAGTGACATCGGATAAAAAATCGTCTTTCTTAATTTTAATTAATTGAACTCCTCCACCCTTTTGTAATTTTGGCAAAGCATCAATTTCAAAAATTAACATTTTTTGTAAATTTGTAACGCAAGCTATGTGTTTTTTTGAAAGATTTAATACTTTAATAACTACATCATTATTTTTTAAATTAAATAATTGCTTACCTTTCTTTTGGTTTGTTACTAGAGTTTCAGTATTACTAATAAATCCTTTGCCATTTTTCGATACAATTAAGAGTTCTTGATCGATTGATGAAAGTAATCCAGCAATTTTATCTTTAGGCATACTATCAACAAAATAAATAAATGATTTAGGATTACTATTTCCACCTGGTAGAATATTTGGATCTATAGTGTAAACTTTACCAGAAGAAACAAACAAAAGTATTTTTTGGTTTGAATTTAAATTAACTGAAAATAGATTTTCTTTTTTTATTTTTTCAATTTCCTTTTCATCAGTTATCTCTTTAATTCTCTTGAGCTGAAAATCTTTATTAATGATAATGGTAAATTTTTCAATTTCTTTAAATTCATCAATGCTAATATCAATATCATTATTTTGTTCTGATGAAATTACAGATTTTCTATCCTTTATATCACTATCTAAATCATTTTTTATAAGATCTAATTCACTTACTATAAATTTATCTAATGTTTTTTTATCTTTTATTAATTTATTAAGGTATTTTAATTCTTCATTTAATTTTTCGATTTCATCTTTAATATTTTTTTCATCAATCTTTCTAAGAGATCCTAAACGCATACTTAAAATTGAATCACATTGTAAATCAGATAATTTATATTTTTTAATTAATTCTTTTTTGGGATTATCTTTTGTTCTTATTATTTTAATTATAGAATTTAAATTTTTAAAGACGATTTGATAACCTTTAAGAATTTCTAGTCTTTTTTTAATTTTTTCTATATTAAATTTTGATTTTCTTTTAATTGTAACTTTTCGATGTTCTAAAAAATTAGAAAGTATTTCAATAATTCCAATTTGTTTAGGCTCTATACCATCAATTAAAACATTAAAATTACAAGAGTACTTAATTGATAGGTCAGTTAATTTAAAACATAAGCTTATTAATTTTTCAGCATCAATATTTCTGGTCTTTGGTTTTAAGACAATTCTAATATTTTCATCTGACTCATCAACTACATCATCCAATGGTAATTTTTTATTATTGATGTTATTAGCCAGTTGTTCGATTATCTTAACTTTATTAACTTGATATGGAATTTCAGTAATAATGATTTGATACAAACCATTTTTTAATTCTTCTATTTGATATTTAGCATTAATATTAAATGAGCCCTTGCCATTCTTATAAATTTGCTTTTTTTCATTACTATCTAAAATTATTTCACCACCTGTAGGAAGATCTGGTCCATTAATGATTTTTAAAATTTCAGTTAATGAAGTTTTATCTTTTTTTATTATCAGTTTTATAGCATCAATTAATTCTACCACATTATGAGGAGGAATATTTGTAGCCATGCCTACAGCTATTCCCATTGCTCCATTAATTAAAATATTAGGAAGTTGAGATGGTAGAACCACAGGTTCTAAATTTTGACCATCATAATTATCTTTAAAATCTACTGAATTTTCTTCGATACCATCAAAAAAATAATTTGTATAATCTTGTAATCTTGCCTCTGTGTATCGCATTGCTGCAGGATTATCACCATCAATATTTCCAAAATTACCCTGGCCATCTACTAATGTAATTCTTGTAGAAAAATTCTGAGCCATTCTTACCAAACTATCATATATAGCTTGATCACCATGTGGGTGAAATTTACCCATTACATCACCAACAATTCTAGCACATTTTTTATAACTTGAACTTTTGAAAAGTTTTAGTTGATACATTGAATAAATTATTCTGCGGTGAACGGGTTTTAATCCATCCCTCACATCAGGTAAAGATCTTGAAACAATAGTTGATATTGCATAAGAAAGATATTTTTCACTAAGAATAGTATCTAAATTGGATTCAATTATTTTGTTCATTTTTTTCTAAAAAACTGATTATATTTTTTTTAAATAAAATATACTGATTTGGCAATTTATGATTTAAATTTGATAAATGATTTTTGATAAAAATAATTTCAAAAATTTTAAAGAAATTATTCAAAGAATTATAATCTAATGTAATATTTGAATTATTTACAAAAAGATGATGAGGAAAATCAATAGTATAGTTTGAGTAATTTTCTTTAAATTCTAAAGTATCTGTATCAAAATATTTGAATCTATTGTTGTTAACATAATCTAATTCGTATCCAATATATTTAAGTAAATCAAATAAATAGATGCAGAAAAAATTTAACCATTTTTTTTTATTAATCATGATTTCTAAAAACTCTTTTGAAATTTTATATATTTGGTTTATTTTCTGCCCTTCAATTACTGAGGCATTAATTAAAGACACAACAGAAAGTAGGCAGCTTAGTTTATATTTATCATTAATAATACTTGATAAATAAGGTTTTGATAATTCAGCTTTTATTGATGGTGGACGAGTCCCAATGTATGTTACATCCAAATTTAAAAAAAAACCAAGCTGCATTATATTTTTTTTGTTCTTTGAAAGACCACCATATACAATTCCTGAGAACACCTCATCTGTATCTGATAAAAATTTTATTAATAGATCATTATCTTTGTAAACTTTTGAATATATAAGTATCCCGTTAAATTTTTTTTGCATCTGATGAAATAACATTAATATAAAGATGGGTTTTTACATCTAAAATATTAGAAATTTCTTTTTGACTTTTTATTCTAATATCTTTTATTTTAGATCCTTTTTTGCCCAATAATATCTTTTTGTATCTGTCATTTTTAATAATAATATCTTGCTTTATTTTTAGCTGTCCATTTTTTAAATATTTAAACGTTTTATTAGTTACCACTATCTTATATGGAATTTCTTTATGAACTAATGATAGTATTTCATTTCTTGTACATTCATTAGTGATAAAAATGTCATCTTTGTCAGTGATTTCATCATTCTGATATAACCAGTTCCCATACTGTGATTTTTGTAAAAGATAATCAATTAAATTTTCAAAACCTAATTTTTTTTTTGCTGATATATTAAAAAATTTATCAATTTTATATTTTTCTGTAATTAATTTTATATACTTAAGTAAATTTTCTGCTTTTATTAAATCAGTTTTATTAAAAATAATTGAAATATTCTTTTTTAATTCATAAAGTTTAGGAAAATCATTTTTTAAATCGTTTAATTTAATTCTTTTTGAATCAATTAAATATAAAATAATATCTGATTGATTTAAACCTTCCCATAAATTTTTCTTCAATTTAGTTTTTTGAGATATATTATCTTTAAGAAAGCTGATACCAGGTGTATCGTATAAAACTAGCTGAGTATTTTTAATATTAACAATGCCAATTACAAAATCTTCAGTGGTATTTATTTTTTTGTTTGTTATTGAAATTTTTTCTCCAACAAGATTATTTAATAAAGTTGACTTACCTGCATTAGTCTTACCAACAAGACTAATTTTTAATATTTTTCTTTTCATTAATTTTTTTTAATGCAATTTCTGCAGCATTTCTCTCTGCCTCCCTTATTGAAGAACCTTTTGAATTGATTTTATTTAAATTTACCACTTTAACTGAAACAGTGAATGTGGGTGAATGAGGTGGTCCTTCTTTTTTGATTAATTTATATTCAGGAAGTTTTTTATAAAGTTGTTGTGACATTTCTTGTAATAATGTTTTTGGATCTAAGGTTTTAGAAACTTCAATATCTAGATATTTTGACCAAAATTTACTTATAAAATTAAAAGAAGGGTTATATCCGCCATCTAAAAATATTGCTCCAATTAATGACTCAACTGAATCTGAAAAAATAGAATTTAACATTTTATTGTTTTTTTTCTTAAAGTTGTATTGAAGCACATCTTCTATTTGCAATTCTTGTGAAATTTTAAATAAAAATTTTTTTTGAACTAAATAAGAATATTTTTTTGATAAGTCACCTTCATTAAATTTTTTATATTTTGAAAATAATAAATTTGCTATTATTAATCCTAAAACTCGGTCACCTAAAAATTCAAATCTTTCAAATTCATTGATATTAATTTTTTTTTCATTTTCTAAATAAAAACTTGGATGAGTTAAGGATTGAATTAACAATTTGTTATTTTTAAACTTATAATTTATTTTTTTCTCAAATAGTTTGAGCTTTTTACTGTCTATCATTGAATTTTTTGAAAAATTCTTTCATATCTTATTGAGTTTGGCCATTTCCATATCTGTAAAAATCTTGCATTTTCTAAAGAAAAAAAAATAAACTGCGCCTTACCAACTAAATTTTCATAAGGAATGAATCCAACTGTACTCATAAATCTACTATCTTGTGAATTATCTCTATTATCACCCATTACGAAGAAATGATTTTCAGGAACATTAAAAAGCTGTGTATTGTCCGCAATACCATTATCAGTTATGTCAAGTATATTAATCTCTTTATTAAAGAAATATTCATTATACATTCTAATTCTTTTATTACTTGTTTTATTATCTGAATCTATAAAATCATTTAATTTTTTCTGTAAAATTTCTGATCCATTAATAAAAATAATTCCATTTTTAATTTCTATTTTGTCACCTGGCAAACCAATTACTCTTTTAATATAATCGGTTCTATTATTTTCAGGAGTTTTAAATACTACTACATCACCTCTTTCAGGTATATTTGAGAATATTTTTCCTGGTATCATAGGTATTGAAAATGGAAGGGAGTGTTTAGAAAAGCCATATGAATATTTTGAAACAAAAATAAAATCTCCCACAAGGAGATTTGGTTTCATTGATCCCGAAGGTATATTGAATGGCTCAAATATAAATGATCTAATTAGTAAGGCTATAAAGATTGCTATAAGTATTGATTTCAAATTACCAAAAAAACTATTTTTTTTTGATTTAGTCATAAATTGTCACATTTGCTATCGCATATTTTTTTTCATCAGAAAGCGATACTTCAATTTGTGCATTAGAATTTTTATTCATATTTTTAAAAATTATCTTTGCTTTACCATACAGTTTTATAAACGGTTTACCATATTGGTTATTTGTAACTTCAATATCTTTCCAAAATACACCTCTAGCCAGACCTGTGCCTAAAGCTTTAGCGCAGGCTTCTTTCGCAGCGTATCTTTTTGCATAAGATTCTACCGAATTAAATCTTTTTTCTGATCTCTCTATCTCAGAAATACTAAAACATCTTTTTTTAAATCTATTACCATATTTATCTATTACTATTCTTATTCTATTAATATCAATAATGTCTATTCCGTTGCCAATAATCATATTTAACCTTTTAATCTCTCTAAAGAGGATACTTCTTTTTCCATTCTTAATGCTGCAATTATATTTTGTAAATGATTAGCGTCTCTAACCTCAATGTCTATTATTATTTCAAAAAAATCAGGCTTCCTTACTGAAAAAAGAATATTTGAAATATTACCATTATTTTTTGCAATAACTGTTGTGACTTTTCCAAGACTTCCTGGTTTATTAAACAATACGACAACAATTCTTGCATTTGATACTGTTTCTAAATTACTTTGATTATCCCAAGAGATATTTAGCCACCTATCTGGAGTATCTTGATATGATACAAGTGTATCACAATCAAGTGTGTGAACAGCAACACCAATTCCAGCAGTTACTATACCAACAATACTATCTCCTTTTAAAGGAGAACAACAACCAGCCAGATGGTACGACATTCCAGCAGTTAATCCTTTTAATTTTATAGGATTTTGAGTATTTTCATTAAACTTAGAAACTGGAATATAATTATATTCAGGATAAATTTTTTTAATTACTGAAAGTGCTGTAATTTCGCCTGATCCTATTGATGCATATACATCGTCTATTGATTTGTAATTAAGATCATTAAGTATTTTTTGTTCAATATTTTTATTAAATTCATAATTCTCTTTTTGAAAAAAATTAAGTAATATTTCTCTACCAAATATTATATGCTCTTCTTTCTTTTTAAATTTAAAAAATCTTCTTAGTTGTGATTTTACCTTTGTTGTAACTGTAAATCTCTGCCAAAGAGGAGAAGGTTGTGAAGACTCTGAAGTAATTATTTCTATTTGATCACCATTATTTAAGATTGTTTTTAATGGCTGTAACTTATCATTTATTTTAGCTGCTACACATTTATCACCTATCTGACTATGTATTGCGTATGCAAAATCTACAGGAGTTGCATTTTTAGGTAATTCTATAAGATCTCCTTTTGGAGTAAAAACAAAAATATCATTCTGAAATACTTTCAATTTTGAGTTTTGAATCAATTCATCTTGAGTAACTGATGAATTCATTGAATCTATCAAGTCATATACCCACTTATATTCTCTTGCGTCTTTTTCATTTATTTTTTTTGGATCTTTATATTTCCAATGAGAAGCTACACCAAAATCAGCAATTTGATCCATTATGTTTGAACGAAATTGAATTTCAATTTTTTTATTTTTTGGCCCCATAACTGAAGTATGCAGTGCTCTATATCCATTTGATTTTGGAGCAGAAATAAAATCTTTAAATCTTCCTTGAATATATGGGTATTGTCTATGAATAATACCCAAACACCTATAACATTCTCTAGTTGAATTAGTAATAACTCTGAAAGCCATAATATCTGAAAGTTGCTCGAAAGAGATATTTTTATTTTTAATTTTATTCCATATTGAATATGGAGATTTAATTCTACCTTCTACTTTACAAAATAAATCTTCCTGAAAAAAAATATTTTTTAATTCATATCTAATTTCATCAATAATATTATCATCTTTTGATTTCAAATATTCTAATCTTTCTATAATTGTTTTTTTTGCATCAGGATTAATTACTGTAAATGAAATATCTTCTAATTCATCCTGCCATTCTTTCATGCCTAGTCTTTGAGCTAAAGGAGCAAACACCTCTATTGTTTCTAAAGCTATTTTAGTTTTTTTATTCTCGTCTTTAATAAATTGAATAGTTCTCATATTATGCAATCTATCAGCTAATTTAACTAAAATTACCCTTAAATCCTTTGTTGTAGCTAAAATTAATTTTTTATAATTCTCTCCAAATTTTTGATTATTTACTTTTAAAGAAAATTTATTTATTTTCGTTAATCCATCTACAAGCTCGACTATTTGACTTCCAAAGTTTTTATCAATTTCTTCTATATTTAAATTCGTATCTTCCAAGGTATCATGAAGTAAACCTGCAACTATAGAATCAGCATCTAATTTTATAGAAGTCAAAATTTTTGCAACTTCCAATGGATGGGTAATAAAAGGATCTCCTGATTTTCTTAGTTGATTGCTATGCGCTTCCTCACTTAATTTAAGTGCATGTCTTACCTTATTTTTTTCTTCAGTAGTTAGATATGAAGTAATTAGCTCTATTTCTTTCTGAATTTCTTTAACCATAAATAATTTTTAAATTATTTACTTAATTATAATTTATTTTTACTATAATTCTTGAACTTTATCTTCATCTGATAAATTTTCTAAATTATCCTGTGAAGTTTCAATAGGTGTTTCTTCTACAGACTCATTAGTTTTTTCATATTCTTGGTGTTCCTCAATAGAATCTGAATCATCTTTATCAGATTTATTTTCATCACTACCATCCTCTATCTCATTTAAATCTTCATCTTCACCAAAGGTATTAGTTTGATATTCTTCTATTAAATCATTTTTTAATTGTTGAGTCGTAAGTGCTTCTTCTGCTATTTCTCTAAGTGCAATCACAGTATTTTTATCATTATCAATTTCTACTTTTGCATTTTCTCCTGCATATAGTTTTCTTGCTCTATTAGATGCTACTAATACTAATTCAAATCTACTTGGGAATTTATCAATACAATCTTCAACTGTGATTCTAGCCATAAAGGGCTTATAGAGATCAATTTTTAAAAGTAAATAGTTAATTATTTTTAAGTAATCTTTGCTTTTTAATATTCCAATCCCTTTGTTTTATTGACTCTCTTTTATCGATTTTTTTCTTACCTTTTGCAATTCCAAAAGATAGTTTAGCTAAACCTTTATCCGAGAAATATAAAGATATCGGTATTATTGTAAATCCGCCTTGCTTAATAGATCCAGATATTTTATTAAATTCTCTCTTTGTAACTAATAATTTTCTTTTTCTATTTGGATCATAATTATTATCATTAGAATTTTGATATTTTTTTATAAAAGAATTAGATAGCCAAAGTTCTCCATTTTGTTCTACAATAAATGACCCCCTAATTGAGCCTGTATTGATGCGTAAAGATTTGACTTCTGATCCAGTTAATACAACGCCAGCTTCAATTTTATTAGAAATTGTAAAATTATAATTAGCTCTATTGTTAGCAGCAATAATTTTCATCTACAAAAGTTGTAGATCTTGAAGGCAATTTTTGACGAGTTTTTTTGTATCATCTTTAATTTCTGATAATGGAAGTCTTGTATTTTGATTACACAAACCAAGCAATGAAGCTGCGTATTTAACTGGTCCAGGACTAGATTCTATAAATAAAGCATTATGTAATGAAGACAATTTAAGATTAATTTCTTGAGCTTTAGAAATATTTGCTTCTTGCCACGCGGAATGCATTTGTGAACATAATTTTGGAGCAACATTTGCAGTCACTGAAATACAACCGTGTCCACCTTGAGCTAAATATGCTAAAGCCGTCCCATCTTCACCTGATAGATAACAAAATTCATTTTGCATTTTTTTTCTGGTAAGCAATGGTCTAAATAAATCATTAGTTGCATCTTTAACTCCAATAATATTTTTTAACTTTGATAATTCAATCATAGTTTCGATGCTCATATCAACAATTGATCTACCAGGTATGTTATATATTATTATTGGAATATTTGTTTTGTCAGCAATTGTTTTAAAATGTTCATATAATCCAGATTGAGTTGGCTTATTATAGTAGGGGGTTACAATTAGAGCAGCATCAGCTCCTGAATTTTCAGCATGATTAGTATATTCTAAGGCCTCTAAAGTATTGTTTGAACCAGTGCCAGCTATTACAGGAATTCTTTTATCAGCAATTCGTATAGTTTCTTCAATTATTTTTTTATGCTCCTCGTGTGACAAGGTTGGAGACTCGCCAGTAGTTCCACATGGAACAAGTCCATGAGATCCATTATCTATTAAATATTTTATAACCTTTGATAAAGAATTGTAATCAACTTTATCTTCAACAAATGGTGTAATTACTGCTGGTATACTTCCTTTAAACATTTTAAGTGGCGGAGAGAGAGGGATTCGAACCCTCGGAAGGAATTACTTCCTTCGCAGGTTTAGCAAACCTGTGGTTTAAGCCACTCACCCATCTCTCCTGTAATTGTTTCATATTGCTTAATTCATGTAATAACGAAAATAGACAGGAATCTCAACATTATTTAATTAATATTTAAAATATTGTTAGCAATGAAGGAATTATCAAAAAAGCATTTCTTAGTTTGAGTTATAAATTCATTGTGCCCATAGCGTGCCTAAAAATTTTATTAAATTAAGTTAATTCTTTCAAAAAACCAATATAAACCAATACTAGATATCAATATAGAAGATGGAACTTGAAAAAACATTCTGTAATTTTTATTTTTAGCAAAGTTTAATGCAATCAATAGATATAGAACCAATACTATAGATATTTGTGCTACTTCAATACCAATATTAAAAGATACAAGATTTATAAATAAGTCTGTACTCCTATAACCTATATCACTCAAAACTAATGCAAATCCTAAACCATGAAGTAATCCAAAAAACAAAATTACAATATATCTTAAATATCCTTTTATATATTTTTTAAAAATATTTTCTAATCCGATATAAACTATAGAAAGTGCAATGATAGGTTCAACAATTTGAGGATTAATTCTCATTAAAGATAAAGAAACAAATATAAGGGTAATTGAATGAGCAATAGTAAAGATAGTTATTTGAGAAATTAATTTTTTTAAAGATGATGAAAATAAAAAAAGTCCAAATATGAATAAAATATGATCTAATCCTTTTGGAATTATATGTTGAATTCCTAAAACAAAAAATTTTGCAAAGCTATTAAATGTTTTACTAAAATTATTTTCCTTAAATGAAAATTGACTTGATTCAATTCCTGATTGCAAATATTCTGTAACTAATTCATCTTCTAATTTGTTATTATTATTCTCTCTTAAAATAATTGGACCGTAGTTTTTAACCCACCTAAATGTAAATTGTTCAGAATTTTCATCTAATAAAACTCTAAAATAAACATGTGTATCTCTACTTATTTCAAAATTTTTTATATCTTCAACTTCAATTTTAATTAAATTTATTTTCTTTGTTTCATTATTAATTTTAATATCAATATTAGAACTTATTTCACTCCAAGAATTTTGAAAAATTTCTTCAAGGTCTTTTTTGCTTAAAATTCTAAATTTATCATAAATTTTACTTAGTGATGAAGAGTCTGTATTAGAAACAGTAGATGCATCAATATTAGATAATATCAATTCAGCGTTTAATCTTATTTTAAAGTTCAAATATTTTTCATCATAAGTAAAATCTGCAATAGATGGCTTGATTTCATGACTAATAGAAGATGTTGAAAATAAATTTAAAAAACATACTAGAATTAAAAATAGATATAACTTTATATTTTTTATATAATAGAACATTATGAAATTTACTTTAAAAAGATTAATATTTGTTATTATCTTAACTTCAATAACAAAAATCTCTTTATGTCATGAATTTTGGATTGATCCAAAAAATTATCACTTATCAAATAATGAAAAAGCTGTGGCGAATATCTTTATAGGAGAAAATTTTGAAGGATCACCAATACCATTTACAAAAGAATATTTTAAAATTGCATTCCTGCATGCTGAAGATAATAAATTAAAAATTAAAGGTAGATTAGGTGATATTCCCGCTCTTAATATTAAAAAAGCATTCAAAGGATTAAATGTAATACAAGTTGAATCAGTTACTAAATATGTTGAGTATGAAAAATTAGTAAAATTTGAAATTTTCACAAGAGAGAAAGGATATCCAAATTTAGCTCAAAAACATAAAGAAAATAACTACCCAGAAAATTTTTTTGAAAGTTATAAAAGATATGCAAAGTCATTAATTAGTGTGGAAAATTTTGATGGTAAAGATATCGATACAAATATGGACTTTGAATTAATTTTTTTAGATAATCCTCTTAAAAATTTAAATGAAAGTAAAAGAATTCTATTAGAATATAAAAATAAAATACTAGCTGATCATAAGGTTTCTATTATGAGTTTAAATAATGGTTATTTTAGAAAAGAATATGTTAGAACAAACAAGGATGGATATTTTGATTACTTATTTAAAGAAAACACAAAATATCTAATTGAAAGTGTTGTTATAATCGAAGGCAGTAATAAGAAAAAAGATAATTATGCTAAATGGCATTCTTTGTGGACTTCTTATACATTAAAAACATCCAATAAATGATTTAAGAGTGTTGAATTGCTATTAAAAATTTTATGAATAATTATAATATTAAAGATAAATAAAAATGACTAATACAAATATAATAAAAGATTTTTTTGAAGGAAAAATAAAACTCTGGAAATCCTATTGGTTAGTTGGTGAACTACTAAATGGTATTGTTTTGCTTGTTATATTTAATCTTGAAATTTATTTTTTTAATACAGATAGCTCTGTTTCGCAAATACCTTTTTTAGATTTTACTAATCTTGCGCTAATCTCAAAAATTTTTATTTTTATTTGGACAATATTTATTTCTATTGGAATTTGGAGAGCAGCAGAAAATTACAAAGGAAGTATTATTTGGATAGTTTTAACATTTATAATTGTTGCTTATAGATGCTATTCTTTACGTTTAATTTTTTTTATTTAATTTTTGTTTTAAAATATCATTTAACATTTTTGGATTAGCTTTTCCTTTAGTTAATTTCATAGCTTGGCCAACAAAGAAACCTAATAACTTGTCTTTACCTGCTAGATACTGTTCGACCATTTTTGGATTTTCTGCAATGACCTCATCAATAACTTTTGCTATTTCACCCTGATCTGTAACTTGTTGCAAACCCTTTTCATCTACGATTTGTCTAGCTGTTTTTCCTGAAGAAAACATGTCTTCCAATACATCTTTTGCAATTTTGCCAGAAATTTCATTTGTAGAAATTAACTTTATAAGTTGTCCTAAGTTTTCAGGTGATACTGGAGAGTTATTTAAATCTTGATTATTTTTATTTAATAATGAAAACAATTCAGACGTAATCCAATTTACAACTATTTTTGCATGATTTTTTAATTCTGGATCTGAATTAATTGTTTCATTAAAATAATCAGATGTTTGTTTCTCTGCAGTTAATACTGAGGCATCATAATTAGACAATTTATAAGTCTCAATAAATTTATTCTTAAGCTCATCTGGAAGCTCTGGAATTGATGATTTAATTTTCCCTATTTCTTCTTTAGAAATTTCTAGTGGTAATAAATCTGGATCAGGAAAGTATCTATAGTCATGAGCTTCTTCTTTATTTCTCATGGGTCTAGTTTTGCCAGTAGATGTATTAAAGAGCATTGTGTTTTGTTCAATAGAACCGCCAGACTCCAATATTTCTATTTGTCGTTTTGCTTCATAATTAATAGCCTGCTTTATAAACTTAATAGAGTTTAAGTTTTTAATTTCACATCGAGTTCCATATTCATCTCCAGGTTTTCTTACTGAAATATTTACATCTGCTCTTAAAGAACCTTCTTGCATATTTCCATCACATGTATCTAAATACATTAAAATAGATCTGATTTTGGATATATACATTCCAGCTTCATCAGGAGTTCTAATGTCAGGCTCACTAACAATTTCCATTAAAGCAACACCAGACCTATTAAGATCTACATATGTTTTTGAAGGATTTTGATCGTGCAAACTTTTACCAGCATCTTGTTCTAAATGTAATCTTACAATTCTAATATCTTTCGATGTTCCATCTTTAAAATCAATTGTAACTTTTCCTTCTCCTACAATTGGATATTTGTACTGACTAATTTGATATCCTTGTGGAAGATCAGCATAAAAGTAATTTTTTCTATCAAAGACTGAATAATTATTAATTTTAGCATTTAAACCAACTCCAGTTTTTACTGCTTGCTCTACACAGTACTTATTAATTACTGGTAACATTCCTGGCATAGCAGCATCAACTAAAGATACTTGGCTATTTGGTGATGAACCAAATTTTGTTGATGATGAAGAAAATAATTTGGAATTGGATTTTACCTGAGCATGTATTTCAAGACCTATTACCATTTCCCAATCATACTTTTCACCTTTTATTAAATTATTCATATGATCTTTCTAGAGATACAGCGGCATTAAAAACTTGTTGTTCATCAAAGTGTTTTCCTAATATTTGAATACCTAGTGGTAAATTATTTTTATCTTTCCCAAAGGGAATGGAAATACCAGGTAAGCCTGCTAAAGAAGCAGGAACCGTAAACACATCATTTAAATACATTTTGATAGGGTCATTTTGTTTTTCATTTAAAGGGAATGCAGCACTTGGAGCAGTAGGAGTAACTATAAAATCACACTCTTTAAAAGCTTTATTAAAATCATCGGCTATTAATTTTCTTACTTTTTGTGCCTTCAGATAATATGCATCATAATATCCTGCAGATAATACGTATGTTCCTATTAAAATTCTTCTTTTTACCTCTCTTCCAAAACCTTGAGCTCTTGTATTTTCATACATTTCATCAAGAGAATCAATTTCTTCCGATCTAAAACCATATTTTACTCCATCATAACGAGCTAAATTTGACGAAGCTTCAGCAGGAGCAATTATATAATAAGTAGGAAGTGCATATTTAGTATGAGGAAGTGAAATATTTTTAATTTTAACACCTTTTTTTTCTAAAACCTTGATAGCATCTTCCCATATCTGACTTATTTCCATTGGTGTACCATCAATGGAATACTCCTTTGGTATACCAACAGTTTTCCCATTTAGATCATCATCTAAATTTTCAAAATAATTTGGAATATCTACTTTAGCACTTGTACTATCTCTTTGATCAAACCCAGCTATTGATTTTAATAATATTGATGCATCTTCAACATTATGAGAAAAAATTCCTGCTTGATCCAAACTAGATGCAAATGCAGCTATACCCCATCGTGAACATAAACCATATGTTGGCTTGATACCAACAACACCACAAAAGCTAGCTGGCTGTCTTATTGATCCGCCTGTATCTGTTCCAGTTGCCCCTAAACATAAATCTGCAGCAACTGCGGCTGCGGAACCACCAGAAGATCCACCAGGAGCTAAAGGCTCATTCTCTTTTGATAGGGGGTTAATTGTATTTCCAAAAAAACTTGTATTAGTCGCTGAGCCCATGGCAAACTCATCTAAATTTGTTTTACCAACAAAAATAGATCCTTCATCTAATAATTTTTGAGTAACAAATGATTCATAAGTTGGATGAAAATTTTCTAAAATCTTTGAAGCTGCGGTTGTAGGCATATTTTTAGTACAAAATAGATCCTTGATTGCAATTGGAATACCTTTTAATTTTTTTTCTGAATTATTATTCTCTAAGTTATCTATCTGCTTTAAAACATTCTCTTCACTAAAATGAATAAAAACATTTAAGTTTTCATTTTCCTTAATTCTTTTTAAATAATCCTGATTTAATTCTCTTATTGATATTTTTTTTGTCTCGAGATCTTTTAACGTTTGTTTCAAAGATGATTTAGGCATTATTCTACCACCTTTGGTACTGCAAAAAAACCTTCGAGTTTATCAGGAGCATTTTCAAGAATTTCCTCACTAGAATTAGTATCATTAGATACATCTTCTCTTTTAGGTAAAATTGATGATGATATGTTACTTAACGGTTCTACATTTTCAGTATTTACTTCATTTAACTGCTCTACCCAGTCTAAAATGGAATTAAGATCCTTAATATAATCTTCAGATTCTTTACCATCTAACTTTATTCTAGATAGACGAGCAATTTTATTTATTGTATTTTTATCAATCTTCAATTTATGAGCTCCATTATATGAATGATCAAAATAATTTAATCGATGGCCTTAATACATCACAAATACTTGTAGGTCTAGACCTAGGAACTAAAACGATTGGTGTTGCAGTAAGCGATAGATCAAAAATAATCGCTACACCGCTTTCAATTATCCAAAGAAAAGGAACTAATAAAGATTTAATTATCATGAAAGATATTTTGAAAGAGTATGAAATTGGAGGATTTATTCTTGGTCTGCCGATTAGCCTGGATAATAGTGAAAACAAACAAAGCCAATTAGTAAGAGATTTTAATATTAATCTTCAAACCTTTTTTAAGAAACCTACAGCTCTCTGGGATGAAAGATTTTCATCAGATGTAATCTTTAAAGAAATGAGAAAGGCCGATTTTAGTAAAACAAAGATAAAAAGTAAACTAGATCAACAATCGGCTGCTTATATCTTACAAGGATATTTAGATAGATATAGAAATAATTAATAAATTAGTTTACACATACTTACACATTATTGACACATATGAATTCAAAGCTACTTAAATCAGGACACATAAAATTATATAAAAGAGAAAATTCAAAATATTGGCAAATGAAAGTGAAAATGCCAAAATTAAAAGCAATCAGATCCTCTACAGGTACAAAAATTCTTAAAGATGCAGAAAAAATAGCTTTAAAATATTATTCATCAATTTCTTCAAAAACAAATATCAAATTAAAAAGAAGTAAAAATATTTTTAAAAAAATTCATTTAGTAGAAACAGGTGATTTAACCAAGAAAGAAATTGAGCACATCTTAGATGAGTCTAAAAAATATATAACTTTTAATAAAAGGAAAATTAAAAAAATTAATGTTTTAGAAGGAAGAACAATATTTAATCTTTTTTTTGAAGATTCAACAAGAACAAGAACAAGTTTTGAAGTTGCTGCTAAAAGGCTAGGAGCAGATCTCATTAATGTAGTGGTAAAAGATAGTTCTATTAATAAAGGTGAGACCTTACTCGATACTATGACTACTATTAATTCAATGAATCCTGACGTTTTAATTGTCAGACATCCAGAGGAAGGAATTAGTAAAAAAATTTCAGAAACAGTAGATGCGTCTGTAATTAACGCTGGTGATGGTAGTCATGAGCATCCCACACAAGCGTTATTAGATGCACTTACTATAAAAAATAAATTTGAAAATTTTACAAAATTAAAAATTGCTATATGCGGAGATATTTTACATAGCCGTGTTGCTAGATCAAACATAATCATACTCTCAAAGTTAGGTGCAAAAATAAATGTTATTGGACCTAAAGAATGGTTACCAAAAAGTTTAAATAAACTACCTGTGAATGTTTATACAGAAATGAAAAAGGGATTACAGAATTGTGATATTGTTATGATGCTACGTATTCAAAAAGAAAGAATAGTTGGGAAAATAATGCCAAATCAAAAGACTTATTTTAAAAAGTATGGTTTAGATTACAATAAACTTAAATATGCAAAAAAAAATGCTTTCGTTATGCATCCAGGTCCAATGAACCGTGGTGTAGAAATAGACTCCAAACTTGCCGATGACGTCACGAGGAGCTTAATACAAGAACAGGTGGCTATGGGTGTTGCAGTACGAATGGCATGCTTAGACTTAATTATTAAAAACAGAGATGACTTTAGTAAGTAGTTTATTATTAATCATATTGTTTTATGTAATAGGATCATTACCCTTTGCATTGATTTTTACAAAATTATTTGGCTTGGGAGATATTAGAAAGGTTGGTTCTGGAAATGTAGGTGCCACAAATGTTTTAAGAACAGGAAATAAATTTGTGGCATTCATTGTTCTTTGTTTTGATATTTTTAAAGGCTTTCTACCGTTCCTCATTTTACAAATGTATTTTCAAGATATTTCTTTATTGAATAAAATACTTCTCTGTCACTTTGCCATATTAGGTCACATCTATCCTGTCTGGTTGAAATTTAAAGGTGGAAAAGGTGTTGCAACGTATATTGGTTTTTTATTTGGTCTTAATCCTTACATTGCACTTTTATTTTTATTAGTATGGCTTGTTACTGCTTTTGTAAGTAAATACTCTTCTCTTGGATCTTTAATTGGAATTTTAGTAGCTCCAGCTTATTATATTTTTATTAATTTTAATTTTTATATTCTAATTTTCTTTATTTATTTAACTTTAATTATTTATCTTAAACACACAGAAAACATTAAAAGACTCGTAAACAAAACTGAAAGTAAAATTAAATTATCCAAGTAAAAATATACTTTTTTTTAAAATTTCTTGACGAATTATCTTTAAACTGAAATTTGGGGCCAAAATTTATGAATGTATTAATTGTTGAATCACCATCGAAGGCAAAGTCAATTAATAAATATTTAGGCTCTGACTTCAAAGTTCTCGCAAGTGTTGGACATGTAAGAGATTTATCAGCAAAAAATGATGCGATAGATACTGAAAATGATTTCCAAATGAAATGGGAAACCAGTGATCGTGGAAAAAAAGTGATAAAGGAAATAACAGATGCAGCAAAAAAATCTGAAAATTTATATCTAGCAACTGACCCAGACCGTGAAGGTGAAGCCATTGCATGGCATGTAGAGAAACTACTTAGAGATAATTCATCACTTTCAAAATTAAATATTCACCGTGTAACATTTAATGAAATTACAAAAAATGCAGTTCTTGATAGTCTTAAAGAGCCAAGAGAAATAGATGAAAATTTAGTAAATGCTTATCTTGCAAGAAGAGCGTTAGATTTTCTTGTTGGCTTTACACTTTCTCCAGTGCTATGGAGAAAGTTACCAGGTTCAAAATCAGCGGGTAGAGTTCAATCTGTAGCCTTAAGAATAATTAGTGAGAGAGAACTTGAAATAGAAAAATTTATTCCACAGGAATATTGGTCTTTACAAGGCGAGTTTAGAAATAAAGAAGATAAAATTATTAATTCCAGACTTACAGTTTATGATGGGAATAAAGTAGATAAACTTGATATTAAAAATGAGAGTGAGGCGACAAAAATTTTTAATGATATTAAAAATTCTACTTTCACTGTTGGAAATATTACGAAAAAAGAAGCTAGAAGAAATCCCTATCCTGCTTTTACAACATCTACAATGCAAATTGAGTCTAGTCGTAAACTTGGTCTTAGTGCGAATCAAACAATGCGCACAGCTCAACGCCTTTATGAAGGAACAGACATTAAAGGAGAAACAACTGGCTTAATAACTTATATGCGTACAGACAGTGTCGTCATGTCAAAAGAAGCCATTAACCAAGTTCGAGGTTTTGTTACTGATAATTATGGTGCAAACTATTTACCAGAAGCGCCAAGAGTTTATAAATCTAAGGCGAAAAATGCTCAAGAAGCACATGAATGTATTAGGCCAACAAATATTTACCTAACACCAAAAGATATTAAGCAATACATTACCTTAGAAGAATACAAGTTATATGAAATTATTTGGCAAAGAGCGGTAAGTTCACAAATGGCGAGTGCTATATTAGATCAAGTAGCAGTTGATATTACAAACGAAGATAAAAAAATTGTTTTACGAGCAAATGGATCAACAATTAAGTTTCCAGGGATGTACAAAGTTTATCAAGAGGCTAAAGATGATGATAAAGATGAGGAAAAAGAAACAATTCTTCCTGCCATGAGTGAGGGAGAAAGTTTAAATTTAAAAGAAGTTGAAAAGACACAACATTTTACTTCCCCTCCTCCTCGTTACACCGAAGCAAGCTTAGTTAAAAAACTTGAAGAACTTGGTATTGGCAGACCATCTACTTATGCTTCTATTATTAAAGTTCTACAAGATAGAGATTATGTAATTTTAGATAAAAAACGTTTTAATCCTCATGATAGAGGACGAATAGTATCGATATTTTTAGAAAAATATTTCAATCAATATGTGGAATATGATTTTACTGCTGATCTTGAAAATCAACTTGATGAAATTTCTGATGGTAAGCTTGATTGGAAAGAGGTTCTGAGAAAATTTTGGGAAACATTTAAACAACTCTGTGATGAAACTGTAGGCAAATCAAATAGAGAGGTGATTGATGTGTTAGATGAAGCATTAGGTCCACATTTCTTTCCACCAAACGGAGCAGATGAAAAAAGAAAATGTCCAACGTGTGATAATGGAAGACTAGGAATTAAAGTTGGCAAGTTTGGAGGATTTATTGGCTGCTCTAATTATCCTGATTGCAAATATACAGTTCAGTTTAATCAATTAAACGATAAAGATGGTGCTGCACTTAGCGGACCAAAAGAAATTGGTGTTTATCCAGAAACAGGTGAAATGATTACTCTTCGAAAAGGCCCTTATGGATTTTATATGCAAGTTGGTGAAGGGACGAAAGAAAAAAAACCAAAAAGAGTTTCTATTCCTAAGAATTTTGAACCAGATGAAATTGGATTAAACACAGCTATTCAATTACTAGGTTTGCCACGTAAATTAGGATTTCATCCAGAAACAAATAAAACAGTTAGCGCAGGTATAGGAATGTACGGACCATATATTCTGCATGATAAAAAATATAAAGCTCTCGAAAAAACAGATAATATTCTTGATATAGAACTTGAAAGAGCCATTGAATTAATTGCTAAACCTACACAGAGAGGTAATGCAACATTAAAAACATTTGGTGAGCATCCAACAGAAAAGAAAAATATTACTGCTCATGATGGAAAATTTGGACCATATGTAAAATGTGGAAAAATAAATGCATCAATTCTTGGTGATCAAAGTATTGACAGCTTAAAATTAGAAGATGCTATTAGGCTAATTGATGAAAGAAAAGCTAAAATGGGTCTTAAAAAAAAGAAAAAAACAGTTAAGAATTGAATTAAGCTAAAATAGTTTTAAATAGAGACTATGGCAAAAAATATATCTCTATCAACAATCAAAACTTTCAAAAATAAATTTCTAAGAAATAATAAAAATACAGCATCAAGAAATGCATTAATCAAAAACGATTTAGCTAATGTTGCACTCAATTGGGAAAACTTTAGTCAAATCAATCATAATTTTTCTAATCTAATAAAAAAAGAGCTGCCAGCTACAAATCAAATGGCATCAGGTAGATGTTGGGGATTTGCTGGATTAAATCTTATGCGTTTACAAGTTGTTGATAGCCTTGAACTAAATACATTCGAGTTTTCACAAAATTATTTCATGTTTTGGGATAAGTTAGAGAAAGCAAATTATTTTTTAGAGAATATTATCAAATCAAGAGATGAATCATATGAGAGCAGATTAATTACTCATCTTTTAAAAGCTCCTGTACAAGATGGCGGACAGTGGGATATGTTTGTAAACTTAATCAACAAGTATGGTGCAGTTCCAAAAGATGTAATGCCTGAAACAAATCATAGCAGCAAATCTGGTGCTATGAATTATATTCTTACGCATAAATTAAGAGAGTTTGCTTCTATACTAAGAAAGAAAAAAGCTAAAAATTCTGCTGCTCTTAAAAAAGACATGATGGAAACAATTTATAATTTATTAGCAATGTTTCTTGGTCAACCACCAGATGTTATCAATTGGTCTACTAGAAATAAAGACAATAGACACATTGTCATTTCTGATATGACACCAATTGATTTCTGCAAAAAATATGCTGAAATCAATATTAAAGATAAAGTTTGCTTAATTCATGCTCCAATGAGCAATAAAAAATTTAATACAATGTACACAGTTGAATATCTGGGTAATGTTGTTGAAGGGCAAATTATTAAATATCTAAATGTAGATATAAAAGAATTAAAAAAATCAGCAATGGACTCAATTAAAAACAATGAAGCTGTATGGTTTGGTTGTGATGTTGGTAAACGTTTTAGTCGTGATATGGGTGTACTTGATATGGGTATTTATGATTATGAAAATGTCTTTCAGACTTCATTTAAGATGAATAAACAAGCTCGCTTAGAGTACGGTGATAGTGAAATGACTCATGCCATGCTTTTAACAGGTGTTGATATTAAAAAAAGAAATTCAACTAAATGGAAAATTGAAAATAGCTGGGGAACAAAAAGTGGCAATCAAGGATATATGATGATGACTGATGAATGGTTCGATGAATATACCTATGAAGTTGTCATTGATAAAAAATATCTTAACAAGAGACTTTTAAAATATTTAGATATGGAACCAGTTGCGCTAGCACCTTGGGATCCTATGGGAGCTCTAGCTAAATAATTAATTTTTTGATATTTTTGAAATATCTACTCTGTAATAATTTTCAGAATTAAATGCTAATTTGATCAGATAAGGTAATGTTGTTTTATAGAAATGAAATAACCCATAAAATGGCTTTGGTAGTTCATCCTTAATTTCTTTTCGAAGTTTTTTAAGATTATAAGAAGGAACCATTGGAAAAAGATGGTGCTCTAGGTGATACTCCATATGCCAATAATAAAAACTTAATATTGGATTTAAAATAATTGTGTGAGTACTTAATCGATGGTCATTAGTGTCAAATTTTGCTGCTAAGTGCTGAGTAACATTTACAGCAAAATGAATTGGTCTCCCGACATATGGAGGTAAAAAATAAAAAATCAGTAACCAGAGCGTTTGAAAATAAATCGAGGAAATAATAATTAATAACCAAATAAATATTAGAATTCTGGCATTCAAAATAATCTTGTTCCACTGATTTTTTGGAGCAGATATAATATTACTTGGGGTCATTTTTCCAAAAGCAAGCTTAGTTACTGAAACAAAACTTGACTGATGAATATAAAACAAATCAGTTAAAGGAATAAACTTAAGAAAAAATTTAATTAAATCAGTTGGTCTTGAAACTTCAATTTCATGATCATACTCTCCTTCAGTTTGTAATGTGTTTGAGTGATGGAAAGTATGACTCCATCTAAAGCTTATGGGCTCTGTATGTAATTGAAAAAAAGAAATATAACAAAATACTTCATTGATCCATCGAGATTTAAATGCTGTCCGGTGAATTGTTTCATGTCCATTAGCTACAGCAAATGTATAAATTGTAGAATAAATAAAAAAAAATATTAGAAAAAACCATGTTCCCCAATAAATAAAAGAAAGGTAACCAAAAATAAATAGAGATATAAAGTAAACTGCAAAATGAAAAAGTCCCGATATATCACTTCTTTTTGAAAGTTCTTTTAATTTGTTTTTATCAATTTTAGGCCTAAACCAGGTTGATGAATCTACGTGCATACTAATTAATTATATTTTAATATTAATATTTTTAAATATGAATAAAGAAAACTCAAGTAAACTTTGGAAGTTAATCCAAGAAACAGGAGATTTTTTTAGAGGCAAATTACCAGATCATCCAAATCATCCTAAGGGCAGAAATCCCTATGCTCATGTTGCTCTAGAAGTAAAAAATCATTTTGGGATGACATATAAAGATATACCTGATGAAAAATATGAAGAAGTAATAGCATTTCTTAAGAATTTAAAACTTAAAACTTAATTATTTAAGTATACATAAACCATTACTAAAGATATTGTTTTTTTAGATGTCTCAAGAAGCTATAAATTTTAAAAAAAATAACTCAAATTTAGACTTTAAGAAAATGAGTTTAAACGAATTGAATAGACTACCTCATCATACAGGTATCTTAGATTTTAAAATCAGTAAGGCATCTTTTAAGATATTAAATATTTTAAATGACGATTCTTCAGCAGTTAAGTTTTTTTGGAAAGATACGCATGACACAACTAGCTTAGATTTATGGTATGATATATCTAAAGACCAGGGGTTATACATTGACGTTGGAGCTCACACTGGACTCTATACTTTAACATCATTAATTTCAAACCCATCCAATAGAGTCATATCAATTGAACCTCTGTATGTTAATCTTTCAAGACTATTAACAAATTTAAGATTGAATAACCTCCATAGGCAAGTTAGCCCTCATTTATTAGCAGCATCTAATTTCAATGGTATGTCTAAATTTAAAAATATTGAAGAAAACTCATATTTATCAAAGGGTGGAAAAATTGATAAGGATGGAATACTTACTCAAACAATTAAGCTTGACTCACTTAAGATACCTAATCATATGAAGGTTAAAGGTATTAAAATAGATGCAGAGGGAGAAGATTTTAAAATTTTAGAAGGTAGTAGAAATATAATATCTAATCATAAACCAAAAGTAATTATTGAAGTTAGAAATGAGAATAAAAATTTTATCGAAAATTATTTTAAAGAATATGACTATAAATTATTTTCAATTAATGAGAAGAAATCACCTTTAGATCTTAATAAAACTAATATTGAAAATATAATAAATATTTATGCAGAAAAAAAATAAGTTTGCCTTTAAATTACTTCTTTAATTGATAATTAATTAGTAATTAAATTATCTTTTGATCTTAGTGGTAAAAATAAAATTAATATTGACACCAAAGCCATCATTATTGCATTAATCAAAAACAAATAAGTAAACTCTAAAGTTATTGAGTATATTTCTGAAATTAAGAATACCGCAATGGGTCCTGAGCCAAATGCTAAAATAAATTTGATTCCGTATACTACACCATGATACTTTTGAGGTGTGAATCTTCCAAGAAGAAGATTTTCTGTAGGAAGGATACTTGCATTAAATACAGCAGCCAGAACACATAACACTACTAAAGAATAGCCAGATATGTAAGCTATACCAAGATAACATGGAAATTGAAAGAATATTCCAATTAAATAAATAGCTTTTAAATTAAATCGATCAGCGAGTAAACCACCAACAAATGTAGTAGCACCAGAAATAAAATAGATGACTGCTATCATAAATCCAATTTGAATTGAGTTTGTATTACCAATTCTTATCTCAAAAACTTTAGGTAAGGATGTTTGTGTATTGTGAAACGATAATCCAAGGGCAAACATTGATAATAGCATTATTAATGCAATTAATATCATTTCATTACGCGATTGATCTTGCTGATCATTTTTAATAAAAAAATTTTTGTAAGATATTTTATCAACTAAAATTAAGTAGATAAGAATAAATCCAATAATAATAGATATTAAACCAGGTAAAATAAAAGCTAGTTGCCAATTAAGTAATTCTGTCAAAGTCCCGGCAACAAAAGCTCCAGATCCTATCCCTACCCCACCAAAAATACCATTTACACCAAGTGCTCTTCCTTGTTTGTTTGCTGCATGAATCACCCATGGAATGCCTACAGGATGATATATGGAACAGAAAAGTCCAAGAAGGGATAATGAAAAAAATAAAAAAGAAACTGAAGTGCTCAAGCCACATAAAATCGAGGATAATCCCATTCCAATAAACATAATTGTCATTGTTCCTGAACGAGACCATTTATCACTTAACCAGCCAAAAGGAATTGCCCCTAAACCTATCAGTAGAGCTCCTAGAGACCATAATCTAATTAATTCATCATAAGAAATATTCCATTCTTTTTCTATAGTTAGAACGATCACAAAATAAAATGCTGCGAACATATGCATTAGCGCATGGCCTATAGAAGAAAATAGTAGTGTATAAAAAGTATTATTCAAACTCTTCGTAATTAATAGAAAGAGAATTTACACAGTATCTTTTACCCGTAGGCTCAGGCCCATCATCAAAGACATGGCCTAAATGTGCATCGCATTTGGCACACATAATTTCGATACGCACCATTCCATGTGATCTATCAGTCTCTGTTTTGATAGCTTCAGGTGATATTTGTTCAAAAAAACTTGGCCATCCGCAATAAGAATCATATTTTGTTGAGCTATTAAATAATTCATTACCACAACATTTACATTTAAAAATACCACCATTAATAATTTCAAAATTTTTACCAGAGAATGGAGGTTCTGTTCCCTTTTGCCTTGTTACATAATACTCATCTTCTGTTAGAAGAGATTTCCATTCCTGATCAGTTTTGATTATTTTGTTCATTTTTAAATCTTATATTAGATAATATAATTCCTGTAATTATAAAAAAAACACCTACAATATGAAACATTGCAAAACTTTCATTTAAAAAAGTTATTGCCCAAATTGCAGCAAAGACAGGTATGAAGTGTAAAAATAAACCAGCTCTGTTTGGTCCTATCAAATATACACCTTTATTCCAAGCAAAATAAGCAGCAATACTTGCAAAAATAGCAACATAAATAATAATGAAAAAATCATTGGATGATGAAAGTAAAAAGGTACCATTAAAAGATTCAAAAAGATAAAATGGAATAATAAAAAATAAACCAATAATAATCATTACTTCTAAGCTTGCTAATTGAGGGATAGATGTATCCATTTTTTTTAACAGCACGGAATATAAGCACCAAGATATTACAGCAGCAAACATCCATATATCTCCAATAGTAAAATTTAAAGTATATAAATTGTTTAAATTTCCTTTTAAAATTATTGCTAAAGCACCTAATAAAGATAAAATTATACCAATTAATTGCAGTTTTGAGATTTTAGTTCGAAACATTAGCCAAGAAAAACCAATCATAATTACTGGTGCAGTAGATGCCATTATAGTAGAATTTAAAACTAAAGTAGTTTGTAATGAAATGTATGTAAATGAGTTAAATATTGTAACGCTTAAAATACTTAATGTAGTCATTAGTAAAAAGTTTTCTTTGTAATAAATTAAATTTTCCAAAATACTTTTATATGTGAAAGGTAGTAGTAAAAGCAAAGCTAAAGACCATCTAAAAAAACTTAATTTAAATGGTGAAAGATCAGTTATGTGAGCAACTTTTCCAAAAAAAAAATTTCCTGACCAAAATAAAGAGGAGGCTGTTAACAATATGATTGCTAACATTAAGTTTCTTGACATTTATTTATCTAAAAGTGTCATGAGGGATGATGTATCAAACCTATTGCCACCGTTTTTTTGAACTTCTTCATAATATTTATCAACTATTTTTGTAACAGGAAGAATTGCACCATTTTTGTCTGCTTCATTAAAACAAATTGATAAATCTTTACGCATCCAATCAACTGCAAAGCCATAATCAAATTTACCATCAAGCATAGTTCTATATCTATTTTCCATTTGCCACGATTGAGCTGCTCCCTTTGATATAACGCTAAGAACCTTTTCCATATCCACATTCGATTTTTTTCCAAAAGCCATTGCTTCAGATAAACCTTGCACTAATCCGGCAATACAAATTTGATTTATCATTTTAGCTATTTGACCTGATCCAGATGGACCAATAAGTTCAATGGCTTTGCCATAAGATGTGAGAACTGGCTTAACAGTATTATAATCTTTTTCATCACCACCAATCATAATAGAAAGAACACCATTTTCTGCTCCAGCCTGACCGCCAGATACAGGAGCGTCAAGAAAACTCAATTTTTTATCTTTAAGTTTTTGATAATAATTTCTTGCTATCTCTGCAGAGGCTGTTGTGTGATCAACAATAATTGATCCCTCAGCTATATATGAAAGAATTCCACCTTCACCTTCCATTACTTCAATAATATCTTCATCACGTCCAACACACATAAAAACAATTTCAGAATTTTGAGAAGCTTCGCCAGGAGTTTTAGCCATGCTTCCTTTGTACTTTTCTACCCATTTTTCTGCTTTAGCTGTTGTTCTATTATAAACAGTTACATTATAACCATTGTTTTGAAGATGACCTGCCATTGGGTAACCCATGACTCCTAAGCCAATAAAAGAAACATTTTTAAAACTCATTAATATTCTCCTATTTGTTCTAAAATTTTAAAATTCAAATCTTCTGAATTACTAACAATTAAATTCTTATTCTTTTTTGTAAAGTCATATTTATTTTTATCAAAATCTATATCAGAACCTCCTGCTTCTCTGACAAAAAGAATACCGGGAATATGATCCCAGGGAGATAATTTTGATAAAATAGCAAAATTTCTAATGCCAATACCTATATCTATATATTCAAAACCAATGCATCTATATGAGTTAACTTCTTTAAATGTGTTTTTAAATATTTTTAACTTATCTTTAAATCCTGGTTCCCAATACTTTGTACTTATCGATCCTATAGTTTCTTCAATTATATTTACCTTTTGTGTAATAATTTTATTATTATTGATATACGCACCTTCATTTATAATAGCAGAACACATAATTTTATCTAATGGTTTATAAATCCAAGAACGTAAAATTTTTTCTTTAAATGTTAAGGCTATCATAATTGCAAATTTATCTCTACCATTAGCAAAATTTGTTGTTCCATCTATTGGGTCAACAGTCCAACAATATGCATCTTCATTATAAAAATTTAATATATTTTCATTTCTAGAATATTCTTCTTCACCTATAAAATTTGAATTAGGTAAAATTTTTAACAAATTTTTTTTTATTTCTTTTTCTGCTTCTATATCAGCGGCAGTTACTAAATCAGATCCATTTTTATAATTAATGTCATCGTCTGATAAATTTTTAAATTTTGGCAAGATAATATTTTGACTTACGTTAAAACAAATGTCCTCTATGTCCTCTTGCTTTATATTATCCATTTATACATGCTTCATTATACATTTCTGCTAGTTTCAATGTGATATTACCAATTTTACCATTATTAATTTTTTTATTATCAATTTTTAAAATAGGAGTAATGAAACTTCCAGAGCTTGTTAAGAATACTTCATCGGCATTAATTAATTGCTTTTGGGTAAATTGTTTTTCTATTAGTTTAAGTTTTGTTTTTTTTATAATTTTTAAAAGAGATGTTCTAGTTACTCCTTTTAAAATATCGGAGTTAGCTGGATGAGTTATTAAATTATTTCTTTTTATAATCCAAATATTAGAAGATGTACCCTCAGTTACTTTTCCATTTTGTATTAAAATTGCCTCATAAGCATTTTTCTTTTTGGCCATATTTGCTGCTATAATATTTGGAAGTAAATTTACTGTTTTAATATCACGTCTTTTCCATCGAAGATCTTGGTATGTAATTGTATTTACCCCTACAAATTTTTTTCCAGGTAAATTAAAACTTTTATTTCTTGTGTATACTATCAAAGTTGGGGTTAAATTTTTTTGATATTTGTGTTCTCTAAATTGAATACCTCTTGTAATTTGTAAATATATTATACCATTCCTTGTTTTATTTTTCTTTATTAGATTGATAAAAATATTATTTAGATTTTTTTTATTGATTGCAAATTTAATTTCTAATTCACGAAGAGAGTATTTTAATCTCTTAAGATGAAAATCTAAATCAATTAAATTTTTATTTAAAACTGCGATAACTTCATAAACACTATCTGCAAATTGTAACCCTCTATCCTCTACATGAATTTTTGCTGATTTAAAATTTACAAATTTGTTATTTATATAAGCAAAATTTGGCATTTAATTAAGCTTTTGATAAAAGTTTTTCTAGTTTTTTTATGCAGTTTGTTTCAGCAAAAAAAACAACATCATCATTTTCTTTAAATACAGTTTGACTATTAGGAATTATAATTTTTTTATCTCTTACAATGGAGCCGATACGTATACCTTTTGGTAATTCTAATTCTTTAAGATTTTTATTACAGAGAAATGACTCTGATTGAATATCAGCCTCAATTACTTCCCCAAAACCTTCCCCTATTGAGTAATCGTTTCGTATTTTTACACCTCTTACCTTTTCTAAAATTTTAGAAATTGTTATTATTTTTGGATCTATGGTCATATCAACACCTATATTAGATAACAAAGATGAATAATTACTGTTATTAATCAAAGTTATTGATGTGTTGGCCCCTGCTCTTTTAGCTAATAAAGATGAAAGTATATTAACTTCATCGTCTTCCGTAATTGATATACAGTAACCTGAATCTGATATGTTTACCTCTTCAAGTATTTGATTGTCTAAACCATCTCCACATGTCACTGTGATATTTTCTAAATTTGATGCAAGAAATTCTGCCCGTTCTTTATTAGCCTCAATAAGTTCAGTTTTTATATATGTGTCAGAACTTTCAATTAGCTGAGCAAGTGAAAATCCTATATTTCCACCACCTATAATTACAGCTTTTTTTGCCTGCAATTCTTGATGGCCAAATTCAGATAACACATCTGTTAAATTATCAGTTTCCACAACTAGAAAAATTGTGTCTTTTTTTTCAATTTTAGTTGAAGAATTTACTGTAAATTTTTGATCTCCTCTAAATATAAACATTATGTTAGCCAGATAGTCTGGAAATTTTTCTGATAATTCTCTCACAGACAGGCCTGAATATAAAAAATTATCTTCACATTTTAGACCAATTAATTTTAATTTTTTATCTGATAATTCAACCATATCTATTGTGCCAGGAGAAATTAATCTTCTAAATATACCTTTAGCAACTTCTTGTTCGGGAGAAATAATTGCATCTATTGGGAAATTTTCATCATTATATAAATTTTTCCAATCATTTTTTAAATAATCTTGTTGTCTTATTCTTGCAATTTTCTTTTTTATTTTAAATAAAGAGTGGCCAATTTGGCAAGTAACCATATTAGTTTCATCACTCTTAGTAACTGCAATTAGTATTTCACAGTCATTTGCACCGGCACTCTCTAAAACTGATGGCATACTAGGAATACCATTTATTGTTTTGACATCCAAATTTTCAGATACCTTATTTAATCTATTTTCATCTTCATCAATAACTGTAACTTCAAAGTTTTCGCGTGATAGTTTATCAGCTATGCTATATCCAACATCTCCTGCACCACAAATAATTGTTTTCATTGATTAGTTATTCTACTTTTATATCTAGTGATTTAAATTTTCTATAAAGAGCAGTTCTTTCCATTCCTGTAAACTCAGAAACTTTCGTTATATTACCATTAAATCTCTTAATTTGCGATATTAAATAATTTTTTTCAAACTCTGATCTTGCTTCTTTTAATGACAAATCCAGTGAATTATTGGAAGAATTTGACGCAGTTTCATCTCCCATTTGTAAAGCTAAATCATCAACCTCTAACTCTTTTATATTTTGATCTTGGTTAAGTATCAGACTTTTCTCAACATAGTTAATTAATTGAGATATATTTCCAGGCCAATCATACATTTGTAACTTAGTTAAGGCTTTAGAAGAAAATTTAAAATTTAAATTTCCTCCACTTTTTTCATTTAAATAAAAATTGAGGATAGGAAGAACATCATCTCTCCTGTCAGAAAGGGAGGTAAATTTTATAAAGTCTGTTGAAATTCTATCATATAGTCTTTTAATAAAATTACCTTTTTCTATTTCTATTTCTAAATTTTTCTCAGTAATTGTAATAATTTTATGATTTAATTTAATATCAAGATCTTCAAAAAACTTTTTATTTTCTAGAAAATTTAAAAGTTTTTTTTGGTAAATATTTGGTAGAGTTTCAATATTGAGAAGTATTAATGAATTATTGTTTGATCGATAAAAAATATTTTCATTAATTACGTTTTTATTTTCCACAAACATCTTATCCAATGCTTCATTTGTAAGTTTTTTAAAATCAATTGATATAGGAAGCTTATCTTTATATGGTGAATTTTGATGTATTAAATTTGTAAAATGTTTTTTTCCTGTTCCAAATGGCCCTTCAATTAATAATCTTGAATTACTTGAACTCTGCTCATTTAAATGTTTGTTAATTTTTTTTATGAATTCTGAATTACCTATTAGTGGTATAGTTTTGATTAAAGTATCTTTTAAATTTTTATTTTCACTCAATAATGATGAACTTTCTATCGCTCTCTTAGTAAGAATAATTAATTTATCACTGTTGAATGGCTTTTCTAAAAAGTCGTATGCTCCATTTTTTATAGATTTTACTGCAAGATCAACAGTTCCATGACCACTAATAATTATAATTGGAATATTACTATCAATCGATTTAAATTCTTTTAAAATTTCGATACCATCTAATTTACTGTTAGATAACCATACATCCAATATAACTAAATCAGGTTTAATTTCATTAAATTTACTAATTGCTTCATCTGAATTGAGCGCAATAGACGTATTATAGTTTTCATCTTTTAAAATTTCAGAAATGAGAAAACAAATATCCTTTTCATCATCTATAATTAAAACTTTATGCATTGTATTCAAAATTAATAAGTGATTTTGTGCCTGCCATATTTTTATTTTTCTCAATTTTTATTTTACCACCATGATCTTCAATAATTCTTTTTACAATAGATAAACCAAGACCAGTTCCTTTTGTTTTAGTTGTAAAATAAGGCTCAAATATTTTACTCAACATTTTTTCATCAATTCCCACACCATTATCCTTAATTTCAATTTTTATATTTTTAGCATCAGTAGCCATTAATACTTCTACTGCAGGGTTAGGTATTTTTTCCACAGCTTCAATGGCATTTTTAATTAAGTTACTGAAACATCTTGAGATTTGAAGAGCGTCAAAATGAAAATAAATATCATTTTCAGGTTTAATTATATTAAGCTTTATATCTTTCCTTGTATTAAAATATAAAAGGTATGCCTCTTCTAAACATTTTGATAGATTATCAAGCTTAATTTCTGCTTCAGGCATTCTTGCAAAAGATGAAAATTCATCAACTAACTTTCCAATATCATCTACTTGTCTTGATATTGTTTTAGTTAAAAGTGAAATATCTTCCTTATCTGTTTTTGCATCTAAAAATTTCTTTTCTATTCTTTCGGCAGAAAGTTTAATGGGAGTGAGAGGATTTTTAACTTCATGTGCTATCTTTCTTGCTATATCAGACCAAGCAGCATGTTTTTCTGCTAAAATTAAAGATGTGGCATCATCTAGAGCAACAACATATCCCTCAATTTTATTATCATTAATCTCTTTAATGACTCTAATATTAAAATTCCTCTGATCATCATATAATGTAAAATCGTATTGAAAATTTAATAATACTTTATTTGAGGTTTCAAAATTCTCGAATATCTTTTTCCATTCAGGGAAATAGGATAGAAAATTATCATTTATATTAAAAGTTTTAGTGCTTCTAAATAGTTTTGTTAAAGTTTTATTGTATAACAAAATATTAAAATTTTTATCTAAGGAAATTACACCTATTGTTAAAAGGCTTAAGATCGCCTCTATAAATATTCTTTTTTCTTCATCTTCTTGACTTTTTGAAATTAACTCATTTTGTTTATTCTCAATTTCAGAAATCATTTTATTATAAGATGATAGTAATACTTTTATCTCTTGAAATTGATCTGTCTCACTAACTTTAGCATCAAAATTCCCTTCTGATATCTTATTTGCTGATTTAATTAAATTTGTAATTGGTTTACTGAGATTACTAGCTAGATTAAATCCAATCAAAATTGCTACTAATATAAAACAAATGGAAAAAAGAACAAATATCATTGAATAAGTTATTTGAATTCCTGAACTTTCCTCTTCTTTCATAGTATAAATTTCAAATGCCTCTTTTGTAGCGCTAATATGATCCCAGATATTAGTATTTAGATTTCTATTAACCTGCATGTAAACATCATTTAAAAAATTTATTTTTTTATAAGCTGTAATAGAATTTTTATTTAATTGAAAAATATAAACACGATTTTGATTAACAATCTTAAATATTTCATTTGATGGCACTGAAAAATTTTTGTTATCAGGATCTTTTAAACTTAAATATATATTGCCTTCCGTATTAAAAATATAAATACTTGAAATTGTTCTTAAGTTAATGAATTCACTTAAAGCCGTTCTAATTGATTGAATATTAACCTCATTATTTTGAGAAACTTTTAATATCTCTCTCATAATTAACTGAGTATCAGACACAATTTCTGCCTGTATTTCATTTTCATAATTTCTTGCCACGATATTAGAATTTACAACCGCGTCTCTTACCGCATCCCCGTACCAAGTTCTTAATTCTAAATTAAAGAATAATGATGTTATAATAACTAAACCAATGGCTGGTCCTAAAGCCATTGCAGCAAATAAATTTACAAATTTTATATATAATCGAGATTCATCATAACTTTTTCTTCTTCTCACTAAAATCAGTACAATTTGTCTAATAATTATGGATATCAATAAAATAACAAAAATTACATCCGCCAATAAAAAAAATTGTAGTCTTCTTGGATCTTTTACTAGATCGTTATTTGGAAGCATTAAGTAGAATGTAATCGAAAAACTCAATATGATTAAAAAGATTAAAAAATAAAAAGATAATCTTGAAAGATGAATAGATTTAAGTAATTTTGATAGGCTAAACACTGTATACTTTAGTTAGTTTTTAAATAATGATAGTAAAACAATATAGTATATAAATTAAAATGATGAAAAATGCACTTGTAATTCTAGCTGGTGGAAAAGGAAAGAGATTTGGTCAAAAAATTCCAAAACAATTCTTAAAAATTGGGAATACAAATTTTTTAAATTATTTTATTTCAAATTTAGATTTATCAAACTTCGATATTATTAATATTTCAATAGATAAAAAATATCAAAAGACTTACTTTAATCATAAGTCTGTTTCTGAGAAAATAAAAATTACCTATTCAAAACCTGGGCAAACAAGACAAATTTCATCTTTTAATGCTTTAAAAAATTTAAAAAAATTTAAAATTAAAAATGTATTAATACATGATGCTGCACGTCCTTTATGTAGTAATAAATTAATTAAAAAAATTATATCAAATTTAGGCAAAAATACTAATGCTATTCCATATGTTGAATATAATGACAGACAATTAATAAAGAAAAGTAAATTGGAAACAAAAGCAATTAACGTGCAAACACCCCAGGGGTTTAATTATAATTTAATATTAAAAGAACATATCAAATATAAAAATTTTGAATTTAATGATGATGCAGGATTATTACAAAAATCAAAAATTAAAATAAATTTGATCAAAGGTGAGAAAAATAATATTAAAATTACTTACCCAGAAGATATTCAATTATTTAATTTATACAAAAAACCGATAACAAAATACGGTATTGGCTATGATATTCATCAAATTGATAAAAATACCAAAAGTGGATTAAAATTAGGAGGCATTAAAATTCCTTTCTCTAAATTGATTGGTCATTCCGATGCAGACGTTGTACTGCATGCAATATGTGATAGTATTTTTGGAGCACTTTCTATGAGAGACATAGGTTATCACTTTCCAAACACAGATAAAAAATGGAAAAATGCAGATTCATCTAAGTTCATTATTTATTGTAGAAATAAACTTAAAGAAAAAGGTTATTCTGTAATCAATCTAGATATAAATATAATAGCTGAAAAACCTAAAATTAATAAATATGTTTCAAAAATGATTAAAAATATTTCAACATTACTTCAAATTAAAAATAGCTCTGTGTCTATTAAAGCAACTACAAATGAAAAAATTGGTTTTATTGGTAATGGAGAAGGAATTGCAGCCGAGTCAATAGTTCATATAACAGATGATAAAATTAGCTAATTTTTTTGTATCTTTATCTTTTGCTGGATATATTAAATTAATACCACCAGGAACATTTGCATCTTTTTTATCGATAGTTATTTTATTTCCTATTGTTGAATACAAAATTATTTCTTTAGAAATATTTGTAGTTATTTTTTTTGTTCTTTTTTTACTATCTTTATTTTTTATTAATAAATTCTCTTCACACACTCAATCACATGATTCAAAAATAATAGTTATTGATGAATTCTTAGGATTATACTTAATTTTAATATTTTATGATCAAATTAAAATAATAAATCCTTATGTAACAATAATGTTAATTTTTATTTTATTTCGTTTTTTTGATATATTGAAAATTTTTCCAGCAAATATAGTTGATAGGAAACTTAAATCAGCTTTTGGTGTAATTCTTGATGATTTAATAGCAGGAATATATACAATAATAATCCTTTATATTGTAAATGCCTATTATTAAAAAAGCTATAGATAAATTAATAAAAAAAAATATCTCAATTTCAGTTGCTGAGTCATGTACAGGTGGGCTAATAGCAAACACTATCACAAAATATAGTGGGGTTTCTAAAATCTTTTCATATGGTATTATTACTTATTCCAACAAAGCTAAATCTAAATATTTATCTGTTTCAAAAACTAATCTCTCTAAATTTGGAGCTGTAAGTAAAGAAGTTGCTGAGGATATGATAAACGGTTTATATAAAAATGAAAAAACAAAAATTTGTATTTCAACAACTGGTATTGCAGGTCCTAATGGTGGGACAAAGTTAAAGCCAGTAGGACTAGTGTATATTGGGATTAAGATTAATAAAAATAATTATATTTTCAAGAAAATATACAAAGGGAAACGATTGGACATACAGAGAAAAACTAGAGATTTTATATTTAGCAAAATTAATCAGTTAATCTAAAATTTCATCAGCACGAACTTTAAATGATTCAATCATTTTGTTTTCAATTAAAGGAAAAAAAGCTTCAGCAATTTTTTGGTGAAAAAATCGTTTAAATTCAAATTCAACATTAAAATGAATTCTTGTTTGATTTTTTTTTAATGATTCAAAAATCCAATTAGTTTTAAGGTCTTTTAAAGGTCCTTCAATATAAGTTGTACTTATTGAAAGTTTTTTTTTATCAAAAGTGACGTGAGAACCAAAAGTTTGGGGCATAAAATATTTATACCATACGACCATATCAGCATATATTTCATTTTTATTTTTTGAATGAATTCTCATGGCTGAACACCAAGGAATAAAATATGGATAACTTTCAATATCTAAAACAATATCAAAAAGTCCTTTTGCGTCGTGATCGACTATTTCCTCCCTATTTGAAGATTTCATTGAATTGAATAAAGTTTATTTTTCCTGTTTTCTTGCATGATTTTAAAATCATCAGAAGCATGATAACTAGAGCGGGTAAGTGGTGATGATGCCACCATTAAAAATCCTTTTGCGTATGCCATTTTTTTGTATTCGTCAAATTCTTGTGGTGTAATAAATTTTTCTAGCTTAGCGTGTTTTGGTGTTGGTGGTAAGTATTGTCCTATAGTAATAAAATCAACATTAGCTGCTCTTAAATCATCCATTACTTGATACACTTCTTCTTTAGTTTCACCTAAACCAACCATGAGACCTGATTTTGTAAATATACTTGGATTTTTTTCTTTAATTTGACTGAGTAAATTTAAACTTACAAAGTATCGTGAACCCGGTCGAATTGAAGGATATAATCTTGGCACTGTTTCTAAGTTGTGATTAAAAACATCAGGTAAATTTTTTGATAAAATATCTATTGCTTCAGGTTTATTTTTAAAATCAGGAGTTAGAATTTCAATTGTGCAATTTGGATTTAAAGATTTAATTGAATCTATGACATTTATGAAGTGTAATGCTCCTCCATCTATTAGATCATCTCTGTCAACACTAGTTATAACCACGTGTTCTAAATTTAGTTGCTGAACTGACTCAGCAATTCTTATAGCTTCACCGTGATCAATAAAATGAGGTTTACCAGTTTTAATATTACAAAATGCACAAGCTCTAGTACAAATGTCTCCAAGTATCATAAATGTTGCATGTTTTTTTTGCCAACACTCAGCTATATTTGGACATGCAGCTTCTTCGCATACAGTTACAATTTTTTTTTCTTTTAAGAGTTTATTTGTTTCTTTGAAAAATTTTGAAGTTGGTGCCTTTACTCTAATCCAACCCGGTTTTTTTGGGATTGGATTTGATTTGTTTTTTACTTTTTCAGGATGTCGTGGTCCAGTCATATGAATTAAATAACTTCCATATCAAAGCTATTCAACCATATTTGAAAAGGATCCTCTAAAATATCGCTAAAATCTTTGAGTAATTTTGCCGCAACGGCACCATCTAATAATCTGTGATCAGCTGAAATCGTAGATTTCATTGTATGCCCTATTTCAATATTGCTAGCGTTAACAACGGGTTTTTCAATTATTGATCCAATTGCAATAATACTTGATTGTGGTGGATTAATAATTGCTTGAAATTCTGTGATTCCATACATGCCTAAATTAGAGATAGTTATAGATCCTCCGCTATACTCTTCTGGTAATAATTTATTTTGATTAGCTTTTTTTACTAGTGACTTAATTTCTGATGAAATTTCAGCTAATCCTTTTGTATCAGCTTCTTTGACAATTGGGGTAATCAATCCTTCTTTTAAAGCTACAGCAATAGCAATATCGATATTTTTATATTGGTGGATTTTACCATTCATCCAAGAAATATTTGTTTCTGGATTTTTGGCTATTGCCAATGCGCATGCTTTAACAATAAGATCATTAAAAGAGATTTTGTTATCACTATTTAAATTAATTTTTTTTCTTAAATTTATAAGCTTGTCCATTCTTGTTTCAATTGTAAGATAAAAATGTGGAACCTCATTTTTTGTTTGTGTTGTTCTTTCAGCAATTATTTTTCTAATACTAGAGGGCTCAATTACAGAAATATTTTCATCATTAATTTGTAGTTCAAAATTTTGTATATCTTTTTTTATTATCCTGCCATCAGGGCCGGACCCTTTAATAAGAGTTAAATCAATATTGTTATCTTTTGAAAATTTTTTAACAAACGGTGAAGCAAAATTAGCATTTTGATTAGTGTTTGAATCTTTACTTCTTTCTATTATTTGACTTTTATGTACTTCAGTATTTACTTTAGGTGCTTCTGAAACTTCATTTTTTTCTTCACTGCTTACAGTTTGATCTTTATCATTATAATCTTCTAATTTTTCATCTTTGCTACCATTGATTAAAGCAATGACAGAATTAACAGCAATTTGTTTATCTGGTGTTGTATCAATTAAATGTGTAATTTCTCCTTCATCAACTGCCTCAACTTCCATTGTTGCTTTATCTGTTTCAATTTCAGCTAAAATATCTCCAGCTGAAACAGTATCGCCAATATTAACTAGCCACTTATTAATTACACCCTCTGACATTGTAGGTGATAATGCAGGCATTAAAACTTTAATTGCCATTTATTTTATATAACTTACTTTTTTTGCAGCATTTATAATATCATCAACTTGAGGAAGATATAATTTTTCTAAGCTTAATGCATATGGCATTGGAACATCAGCACTATTAACTTTTATCACTGGTGAGTCTAAATAATCAAATGCATCCCTTTGAACAATATTTGCAATTTCAGAACCAACACTACCAAATGGCCATGACTCTTCGACAGTGATTAGTCTATTAGTTTTTTTAACTGAATTTAATATTGTTTCCGTATCCAAAGGTCGTAAAGTTTGTAAATCAATAATTTCTGCATCTAAATTGTATTCCTCTTTTAATCTTAATGCCGCTTCTTTCGATTTCTGTAACATTATAGAATAAGTAACAATTGTTAAATCTTTTCCCTCTTTTTCAATATTTGCTTTTCCAATCGGTATTGAGAAATTAATATCATTATTAACAGGACCTTTTAATCCATAAAGAATTTCATTTTCTAGAAAAATTACAGGATTTGGATCTGATATTGCAGAACGCAACAAACCTTTTGCGTTATAAGGAGTAGATGGTGCAATGACTTTTAAACCTGGCACTTGAGAATACCAGGAAGAAAAATCCTGACTATGTTGTGCAGCAACTTGGGCTGCAGCACCATTTGGTCCTCTGAAAACAATAGGACAATTTATTTGTCCTCCAGACATGTAAAGTGTTTTTGCAGCTGAATTTATAATTTGATCAATTGCTTGCATAGAAAAATTAAAAGTCATGAATTCTAAGATTGGTCTCAATCCCTTAAATGCCGCTCCAACTGCTAATCCAGTAAATCCATGTTCAGAAATAGGAGTATCTAATACTCTTTCTTTGCCAAATTCCTGAAGAAGACCTTGTGTTACTTTATACGCACCTTGATATTCAGCAACTTCCTCTCCAAGTATGAAAACTTTATTATCTTTTCTCATTTCTTCGGCCATTGTATCTCTTAGCGCTTGACGCATAGTAATTTCTTCTGAACTTAAATTTCTATCTTCTTCTATTTTAGGTGATGGTGTATCGATTACATCATCTTTTTTATTCTCAATTTTTGTCTCAATATTTTTTTCAATTTTCTTTTCTTCAATCACTTTTTCAATTGGATGTTCTTTTTTTATTTCAACTTTTTCATTTGGATCGCCAATAATCGCTATAGCTTTATTTACTGGAATATTAGCTTCTCCTTCTTTAAATAAAAGATCAAGAACAACACCTTCATCTACCGCTTCTACTTCCATTGTTGCTTTATCAGTTTCAATTTCAGCAATCAAATCACCAGCTTTAACAGTATCTCCTTTTTTAATTAACCACTTAGACAGATTCCCTTCTGTCATTGTTGGAGATAATGCGGGCATTAAAATTTCTGTGCTCATAATTTATAAATAAACATCCGTATAAAGTTCGCTGTCCTTTGGAAAAGGACTGTTGGTTGCAAATTCAGCTGCATTTTTTATTTCTTCTAAAGTATCTTTATTAATTTTTTCAATTTCATCATTAGTTGCAATTTTTTTCTTTAATATTTCTGTTTTAACTATTTCAATAGGATCGGTTTGCTTATAATTATCTAATTCTTCTTTCGTTCTATATTTTGCAGGATCTGACATTGAATGTCCTCTATATCGATATGTTTGTACTTCAATAATATAAGGCCCATTCCCTTCTCTGACATACTTACCTGCTTTATCTGCTGCTTCTATAACAGAGAACACATTCATCCCATCTACCTTCTCACCAGGAATACCAAATGCTTCCCCTCTTTTATATAAGTCTAAACCGGCCGCCGCTCTATCTACAGATGTGCCCATTCCATATTTATTATTTTCAATAATGTATAAAACGGGAAGCTTCCATAAAGCAGCTAGATTAAAAGCTTCAAAAACTTGTCCGTTGTTCATCGCTCCATCACCAATATATGTTCTGCATATATTTTTTTCTCCATTATATTTATGCGTGAATGCTATACCTGTTCCTATTGGTACTTGAGCTCCTACGATACCATGACCACCATAAAAATTATTTTCTTTGGAGAACATATGCATTGAACCACCCTTACCAGCAGAATAACCATCTTCCCTACCAGTCAATTCTGCCATAATACGTTTTGGATCCAATCCTCTAGCAATCATATGGCCATGATCTCTGTAAGTTGTTACAACTGAGTCATTCTTATCAATTGTCATTAAAATACCAACAACAACAGCTTCTTGGCCAATATACAAATGACAAAAACCACCTATTTTACCCATTCCGTAAAGTTGAGCTGCTCTTTCCTCAAATCTTCTAATTTTGAGCATAAAAGAATACATTTTAATGTAATCGGCTTTTTGAAGTTTCTTCATATGATAATCTTTAATTATAATTAGGGTGATTTTTTGTCAAATAAATCAATCTATTCTATAATTATAACTGTTTCGTTTTCTGAAGTAAATCCTGTAACTTTCCTAAATGTCTCATCTAAATAGTCCAAATCTATAGTATTTGGTTGTAATCTTTTAATTCTATCTAGGTAAAATTCATTTTCTTTTTTTAAAGACATATATTTTTCATTGTATTGAGCATTAAGATTTTTAAGAGTGAAATATTTAAGCAATCCCCTCTCACCATTTACAAGAAAATACAGAAGATACACAAATAGAAAAAAAGTAAACAAAAAGGATAAATAGAAATAAAATTTATTTTTTAAAACTAAAGATTTATTCATTTATTATACAAATAGCATATTTACGATCGAAACTGTCAATTATTTAATATTTAAGATAGATGATCCAGCATAATTTGCTTTACCTTGTAATACTTCTTCAATTCTTAATAATTGATTATATTTTGCTGTTCTATCTGTTCTAGATAATGATCCTGTTTTAATTTGACCTGCTGAAACACCGACTGATAAATCAGCAATCGTCGTATCCTCAGTCTCACCAGAACGATGTGAAATTATAGTAGTGAAATTATTTTCTTTTGCTAATTTAATCGACTCCAAAGTTTCTTTTAGAGTACCTATTTGATTTACTTTGACTAAAATAGAATTACCCGCACCCTCAAAAATACCTTTTTGTAATCTTTTTTTATTTGTAACAAATAAATCGTCGCCAACTAATTGAACTTTTTTTCCTATTGTTGATGTTAAATTAGACCAACCATCCCAATCATCTTCCGCCATTCCATCTTCAATAGAATAAATTGGATAAGCATTTACCAATTTCTCTAAATATTTTATCATCTCATCAGAGGACAAAACAATTTTTTCTCCCTGTAAATCATATTTATTATTTTTGTAAAATTCAGTTGATGCAACATCAAGTGAAAGATAAATATCTTTTCCAGGTTTAAAACCTGCGTCTTCTACTGATTTCAAAACAGTTTCTATGACTTCACTAGAACTATTTATATTAGGGGCAAATCCACCTTCATCACCAACATTTGTATTTAAGCCTTTTGATTTTAAAAGTGACTTTAATGAATGAAATATTTCGCAACCATATTGAAGTGCTTCTGAAAAATTATTTGCACCTATAGGAGCAACCATAAATTCTTGAATATCAACGTCGTTATCTGCATGTGATCCTCCATTAATAATGTTCATCATTGGAACTGGAAGACTCATTGTATGTTCTTTCCCAAGAAAAGAATACAATTCATGACCTTCAGAAGAAGCTAAACATTTTGCAAAAGCTAAACTTGCAGCAAGGGTTGCATTAGCACCTAAGTTAGATTTATTTTCCGTACCATCAAGTTCTAATAAAAAATTGTCAAAAGAAGAAATATTATCAAATGATTTTCCAACTAGTTCATTAGAAATTGTATCATTGATATTACCTACTGCCTTCAGAACTCCTTTACCTTTGTATTTGGATTTATCATTATCTCGTAATTCTAGAGCCTCATGCACTCCAGTAGAAGCTCCACTTGGAACCGCAGCTCTACCAAAGTTAGAATTTTCAAACTCTATATCGCATTCAACAGTCGGATTTCCACGACTATCTATTATTTGTCTTGCTTTTATATTCGTTATTTTAGGCATTATTTTTGGCTATATCATCAAATTGCTTAAGTTGAATTAATAAATTTTTTAACTTCTTAATATTAATCATGTTTGGTCCATCACTAGGAGCATTATCTGGATCATTATGTGTTTCTAAAAATAAACCAGCTACACCAATAGATATAGCAGCTTTACATAAAGAAGGGATATGTTCTCTTTGACCGCCACTTTTATCGCCCATTCCTCCTGGTTGTTGAACAGAATGAGTTGCATCAAAAATTACAGGATATTCATATTTTTTCATAATATCTATACCTTTAAAATCATTTACAAGCGTATTGTAACCAAAAGTTGTTCCCCTTTCAGTTATCATGATGTTTTTATTATTTGTAGTTTCTATCTTTGTAAAAATATTTTTAACATCAGTTGGTGATAAAAATTGACCTTTTTTAACATTAATAATTTTATTTGTTCTGCCTGCAGCTAGTAATAAATCTGTTTGACGACATAGAAACGCAGGAATTTGGATAATATCGATAATACTATCTTGTTTTAATTGATTACATTGGTCCTCATTATGGACATCAGTTATTATTGGTAAATTAAAGTTAGTTTTAATTTTTTCAAAGATTTTTAATGCGTCATTGAGCTTAATACCTCTATCGCTATTAATACTTGATCGATTAGCCTTATCAAAACTAGATTTAAAAATTAAATTAATTCCAACATCATCGCACATGTTATTTAGTTCTTCTGCAATCATCAATGAGTGACTTTCATTTTCTATTACACATGGGCCTGCAATTAAAACAAATGGAGAATTATTAGAGATAGAAAAATTTTTTAAACTGATATTAATCATTAATTGTAGCCTTTATAAATGATACGAAAAGAGGATGAGGATCTAATGGTCTTGATTTTAACTCTGGATGAAATTGAACTCCTATAAACCATTTATGTTTTTTACTCTCAAGTACTTCAGGTAATAATCCATCTGGTGACATACCACTGAAATAATAACCTTTGTTTTCAAATTTTGATAGAAATTTCTGATTTACTTCATATCTATGTCTGTGTCTCTCGCTAATTACTTTATTTTTATATATGGAAAAGATTTTTGAATTTTTTTTCAAAACAGCTTTGTATGCCCCAAGACGCATTGTTCCACCCTTGTCACTATTTTTATCTCTTTTTTC
The DNA here is from genome assembly GCA_902623255.1 of uncultured Alphaproteobacteria bacterium. Lineage (GTDB taxonomy): Bacteria > Pseudomonadota > Alphaproteobacteria > HIMB59 > CACPNW01. The sequence goes on from CACNSY010000001.1 coordinate 111,634, forward strand.
GATCTTATTTTTATTTAACCATTCTGTCATTAACCCCACAACTGATTTAGTAGTTTTCTTAAATTCTGAAGAATGGGCATTTTTAATTTTTAGTACATTTTGTGCTATTTCAATAACAGCTAACTGCATTCCAAGACAAATTCCAAAAAAAGGAATATTGTTTTCTCTCGCATATTTGATGGCATTAATTTTTCCATTAATACCACGAATACCAAAACCACCCGGAATTAGAATTCCATCACAACCTTTTAATTTTTTCATTAAACTAATGTTGTTTTCTTTTTCAGAATTAATCCATTTAATATCTACATCAGCATAATTTTCTATTCCTCCATGAACCAATGCTTCATTGAGTGATTTATAACTATCTTTAAGATTTGTGTATTTCCCTACTACTGCAATTTTTACTATATGTTTTCTTTTTTTAATTTTTTTTTGAAGATCGATCCAAGGCTTTAAATTTAGTTTATGATTTTTTGGTTTATAACCCAATTGTTTAAGGAGAGCTTCATCCAAACCATATTTAGAATATAATGAAGGTACTTCATAAATTGATTTAGCATTCAATGCAGGAATTACCGACTCTTTTTTAACATTACAAAATAAAGATATTTTAGAAATTGAATCATTATCTATTGGTTGTTCAGATCTACACATAATTATATCTGGTTGAATACCAGCATTGAGAAGTTCTTTAACTGAATGTTGAGTAGGTTTCGTTTTTAACTCACCTGCTGAACTTAAATATGGAATATAAGTCATATGAATTAATGCTGATGAAATATTTTTATCATTTCTAATTTGTCTTATTGCTTCTAAAAAAGGTAGGGATTCAATATCTCCAACTGTTCCCCCTATTTCATAAATTGCAATATCTTCATTTTTTAAATCACTATTAATAAATGATTTTATTTCATTGGTAACATGAGGAATTACCTGAATTGTAGAACCAAGGTAATCTCCCTTTCTTTCTTTTAGGAGAACATTGGAATAAATCTTACCTGACGATACGCTATCTGATTGTTTAGCAGATTGATTTGTGAATCTTTCGTAATGACCTAGATCTAAATCTGTTTCTGCACCATCATCAGTAACATAAACTTCTCCATGTTGATATGGACTCATTGTTCCTGGATCCACATTTAAATAAGGATCTAACTTTCTTATCCTTACTTTGAATTTTCTACTTTTTAGAAGAGTTGCTAGAGAGGCTGAAGCTATACCTTTTCCAAGAGAAGACGCTACACCGCCCGTAATAAAAACAAAATGCATTACGGAATACCGTGATACATAATAGATCTATTGATAGCAAGATATAATTAATTATTTTCTGGGATAGATGGTTCTTCAGAAGTTTCTTCAGTATTAATTGTAGGGAGTGATTCTAAAACATTACGATCTGATCCAACTGAAGCAGTTATTGTTAGTACAACACTCATAATCATAAACAAACCAGCAGTTATTGCAGTTAACCTAGATAGTAGGTTTGCAGTACCTCGAGCTGACATTAATCCAGTTGAAGTTCCACCACCAAGACCTAAGCTGTCATTATCTGAACCTTGTAATAAAACTAATATAACTAAAGCAATTGCAAGTATTAGCTGAATTATAACCAGAGTTGTCATAATTTCGCTTTATATTAAATTGATTTTATTTATCAAGAAATAATTGTATTGAATTCATCAACTTTTAATGAGGCTCCTCCAATTAAGCAGCCATCTACATGACTTAATCCAGTAATTTCTTTTGAATTCGCAGACTTAACAGAACCTCCATAAAGAACCTTAAAACTTTTAAATTTAGTATCAAAATTTTTAATTAATTCGTGTACTTGATTTATCTCATCCAAAGTTGGTGTTAATCCTGTTCCTATTGCCCAAACTGGCTCATAAGCAATTAACGCATTTTCATGATTTGCTAAATTTGGAACACCATCTTTAATTTGTGCAGATAAGATATCTTCTGTTAGGTTATTTTCTTTCTGCTCTAAGGTCTCACCTATACAGATTACTGGGATAATATTTTTATCAATAAGATTTGAGCTTTTAATATTTACATTATTATTTGTTTCGGCAAAGTATTGTCTTCTTTCAGAATGTCCAACTAAACAAAAATCAATATTATTATCTCTTAGCATTGCGGCAGATAATTCTCCTGTGTAGGCACCTTCTTTATAAGTGGAGACGTCTTGTGCGCCACAAAATAAGTTTTCATTATCTCCTTTGAGTGATTTTAAGTAAATTGAAGGTGAACAAATGATCGTACAATTATTAGAATTAACTTTTAATTTTTCATAATAATCTTTTAAAAATGAGGAATTTCCATTTAATTTCCAATTTGCTATAAAAATTGAGGAATATTTATCAAGATTTACCATAATTAATTTTATTTATAGAAACTAATATTATAGAAGCAATAGAAATTTTATGAGAGCTATTAGAAATTCTTGGATCGGTATAGGGTTAGCAATACTTTTTGCTGCAAGCTTATTCTTTTTTCGTGGCTCACAAAGATATTCTAATTTATTCAATTCTGATAATTTTGTAGCGAATATCTCGGGCACACCAATTTCAACAACAAAATTTCTCAGATCAATGGATATGAACATTAATCAATTCTCTCAAATGATTGGAAGTAAATTAACTGGTGATCAAATTAGGAGTTTTCAGGTTCATCAAATTGCACTTCAAAATTTAGTTAACAATGCAATTTTTGAAAATGAGTTTGATAAAATAAATTTTATTTTAGATGACACAACAATTGCAAAAGAAACAAAAAAAAATTTTCCAGATCTATACATCAACAATAAGTTAGATGATGAAATGTTGAATACTTTTTTAAGAAGACAGGGTTTAAAAATTGAAGATCTTGTAGATTTAATAAATTATGAAACTAGAGCTAATGTATTTGATAACCTTTTCTTTCAAAAAAATTATCCATTAAAATTGCAAATTAACTTAAATAAGTACGATAATCAGAGTAGAGAAATCGAGTTACTTAAGATACCTTATGAGGGAATTAAACTAGAAAACTACAACAAAGATCAAATTACAAAAGATAATAAAGAACTATTAGATTATTTTAATAATAATTCAGTTGCATACATGACGAAAGAAGAAAGAGATATTTCATATATATTAATCAATAAAAATGATTTTAGAGATAATTTTTCACCTTCAGAAAATAGTATTAAAGAATACTATAATAATAATAAAAAATTATTTCTTAATCCAGAAGAGAGAAGCTTTAAACAATTTAATTTTAAATCAAAAGAAGAAGCAAATGAGTTTAAATTAAGTATTTCAGGAAAAACTAATCAAGAAATTATTAAATATGCAGAAGAAAATAATATTATTTTTAATGAATTTAAAAATGTTGATAGAAATAAAGTTTTAGAACAACTTGCAAATGCAATATTTGAATTAGACAAAGGAAGTGTATCAGATGTAGTCCAAACTACCTTGGCATATCATATAATTATATTGGATGAAATTTTCCTAGAAAAAGAATTAAAATTTGATGAAGTTAAGGATGAAATAAGCAATACATTAACTAATTTTGAATTAGATAATTTCTTCAATGAATTAAAATTAAGTCTAGACCAACAAATACTTGATGGATTTTCAATTACTGAAATAGCAGATCAAAATAATCTTAAATTAATTAATAAGAAAAAAATTATAAACAATACTAACGAAGATGACCCTACTTTAAGTAACGTAATTTCATTTTCTTTTACACAAAATAAAGATTTTGTTAGTGATTTAGTTGACATTGATAATGATACTTCTTTTATTGTAAACATTGATGACATATATCCATCAAAAATAGATAGTATCGATAATATATTTGACAGTGTTTTAAATGATTTTATATTTACAAAAAAAACTGAACAGGCAGAAAATATTTTTGAAAAAAGTAAAGAAATTTTCACAAATATAAGTAAATTTTATGCAACTAATTCAGAAAATTTAACTTTATCTTTAAGTGATAATAATGAATTACCAGTATCTTTTAAACAAAAGATTTTTGAAACTGATATTGATAAAGTAGCTTTTGGATCAGATGAAAATGCTATTTATTTTGCTAATATTAAAAGTATAAAGATGCCTAAAGAAGGTGAAAATACTTCAAATATTAATTTAATAAGTGATTTGAAAACAGCATTTGGTAGTGAGATTATTAAGACAAAAGAAATTTCGTTCAATGATGAACTGATAAATGGTCTTTTATCTCAGTATAAATGAGTCTAGAAAAAAAAAATTTTATAAGTCAATATAAAAAAGGCTTACCTCAGATATTAAAAAAAAATCTTATTGCTGATATTGAAACACCATTTTCATCATTATTAAAAATTAGTAAATCGGAAAAATATTCCTTCCTATTAGAGTCAGTAGAGGGTGGAAGTAAAAGAGGACGTTACTCATTACTTGGTTGTGATCCAGATTTAATTTGGACAGTTGAGAAAGGTAAGGCAAAAATAAGATATTTGGATCATAATTTTGATTATAAACTAGATCAAAAGCCAATTTATAGTCTTAAAGAACTTGTAAAAATTTCAAAATTTAAAAATAATGAAATTGAGGTTCCTTTCCCAACACTAGTTGGGTATCTAGGATATCCAATGATTCAATATATTGAAAAAATTAAACTAAGTAATAAGGACAATATAAAAATACCCGATGCAATTTTAATCAGACCAAAAATTGTCGCAGTTTTTGATAATATTAAAGATATTATTTCCCTTATGACAGTTACGTATCCAAGTAAAAAAATCTCAGCAGAAAAAGCCTATAGAAAAAATAAATTACTTATTGATAAAACAATTAAAAAGTTAGAAAAAAGTATTTTAAAACCTGCGCAAAAGAAAAATAAAAAATCTAAATTAAAATTTAAATCAAATTTCAAGAAAGAACAATTTTATAAAATTGTAAATAAAGCAAAAGAATATATTAAAAATGGAGATATCTTCCAAGTTGTGCCTTCACAGAGATTTGAAACAAAATATAATTTAAAGGCAGTCAATCTTTATAGATCGTTAAGACGACTAAATCCATCTCCTTATCTTGTAAATCTTAACTTCGATAAAATTGGCCTTGTTGCTTCTAGTCCAGAATTAATGGTTCAATTAAGAAATAAAAAAGTTACAATAAGACCAATTGCTGGAACAAGAAAAAGAGGAAAGAATGCCTCTGAAGACCTTTATTTATCTAATGACTTACTGAATGACAAAAAAGAACTCGCAGAACACTTAATGCTTTTAGATTTAGGAAGGAACGATGTTGGTCGCGTTGCAAAAAAAGGAACAGTGAATGTTACTGAAAAGATGATTATAGAATACTACTCTCATGTAATGCATATTGTTTCAAACGTTGAGGGAAAAATAGATAATAATTTAGATGCTCTAGATGCTTTAATGGCTGGATTTCCAGCAGGTACAGTTTCTGGTGCACCAAAAATAAGAGCGATGGAAATCATAGAGGAGCTTGAAAATTTAAATAGAAGTTTTTATGCTGGTTGTATGGGTTATTTTGATTCTAATGGAGATATGGATACTTGTATTAGTTTGAGGACTGGGCTTGTAAAAGATAATAAATTATACATTCAGGCTGGTGCTGGAATAGTTTATGACTCAGTCCCAAAAAATGAACATCAAGAAATTTTGAACAAAGCTGGTGCTTTAATGGCAGCTGCAGAGGATTCATACAAATTCGATATATGATATTACTGATAGATAATTATGATAGTTTTACTTACAATGTAAAACACTACTTATTGGATTTAAATCAGAAGGTTGTTGTTTTTAGAAATGACAAAATTTCTATAAATAAAATTCGTAAATTAAAACCTAAATCAATAGTTATTTCACCAGGTCCGTGCACACCAAATGAAGCTGGAATAAGTCTTAATATCGTTGCAGAATTATCAAAACAATTTCCTATACTTGGCATTTGTTTAGGACATCAAACTATTGGTCAAGCTTTTGGAGGTAAAATCATTAAATGCAAAGAAATCATGCACGGAAAAGTTGATACAATTAATCACTTTGGACACTCTATATTTAAAAATGTAGAAAGAAAATTTAAAGCAACTAGATATCACTCTCTTATAATTGATAAAAGAAATATGCCTAAAGATTTTTTAATTACCGCTGAAACAAATAATAAGATTATAATGGGTATTGCACATAAAAAATTACCAATATTTGGACTACAATTTCATCCAGAAAGTATAGGTACTGATATGGGTAAAATTATTTTAAAAAACTTTTTAAACTTAGCAAAATAATGGATCAAACTCTAATATTAAATAAAATTCTCGAACAACAAAATCTGAATATTGAAGAGAGTATGTATATATTCAATAAAATTATGAGTGGAGAATTAGATGATATTAAAATTACATCAATACTAATTGGTTTAAAGTTAAAAGGTGAAACAAAAGAAGAGATTATAGGTGCAGCCAAAGTAATGAGAGAGAAATCTCTAAAAATAAACTCTCCAGAAAATACAATTGATACTTGTGGCACTGGTGGAGATATGAAAGACACATTAAACATATCAACAAGTGCAGCAATAGTTGCTGCAAGCGCTGGCGTTACTATAGCAAAGCATGGTAACCGTTCGGTTAGCTCAAAATCAGGTTCTGCAGATATGCTAGAAAAAATAGGTTATAAGATTACAAATAATGTAGAAGATTTAGAAAACTCATTATCAAATAAAAATTTTTGCTTTTTATTTGCTCAAAATCATCATTCTGCCATGAAGAATGTAATTAATGTTCGTAAGAATTTAGCTACACGTACAATTTTTAATTTATTAGGCCCTCTTACAAATCCTGCTAAAGCAAGTAAACAGCTTCTAGGTGTCTATTCAAGAGATTTAGTTTCTATGCATTGTAATTGCTTAAAAGAACTAGGTTCTGAAAAAGCTATGGTTGTTCACGGATTGGATGGTTTAGATGAAATAAGTTTATCAGATAATACACTAATAAATGAATTGAAAGATAATAAAGTTCTGGAATATAGTTTTGATCCAAGAGACTATGGTTATGATTTAATTAAATTAGAAGATATAAAAGGTGGAGATCCAGAATATAATGCAAGTTGTTTTAATAAAATGATTAATGGTGATTATAGAGAATTTCAAATGATTGTAGAAATAAATGCAGGAGCAGCAATATATTTATCGAATTTAAGAAATAATCTAAAAGATAGTTTTGATTTAGCAAAAAAAACAATTGAGGAAGGAGTTACAAAAAATTTTGTAAACTCACTAATTAATGAGTAATATACTTCAAAAAATTTGTGAAGATAAATCTAAAGAACTAGAAGAAACAAAAAAAAGATGTTCTTTTAAAACATTAGAAAAATTAATTTCCTCAAAATTAGATAAACGTGAATTTAAAGAAAAATTACTTTCAGCTCAAAAAAATAAAAAAAATTTTATAATTGGTGAAGTAAAAAAACAAAGTCCAAGTGCAGGTGAAATAATTTCAGATTATAAACCAGAAGACATTGCTATTTTATATGAAAGATCAGGTGTCGGAGCATTATCGATTTTAACAGAAAGTAAATATTTTTTAGGAAATATTGATCATTTATCTCTCACTAAAAAGAGTACAAATTTACCAATCTTAAGAAAAGATTTTATTATTGATAAATATCAAATTTTAGAAAGTAAGATTTATCAAGCAGACTGTATATTGTTAATTTTATCAATATTATCAGATGATCAGGCAATAGAATTTATAAATTATGCAAATGAATTAAAATTAGATTGTATTATAGAGGTTCATGATGAAAACGAACTGAAAAGAGCAATCAAATTAGACTACCCTGTTATCGGAATTAATAATAGAAACCTTAAAAGTCTTGAAATTAATTTAAATAATTCAATAAATCTGAATCAAAATTTAACAAATGATTATATTTTAATTGCAGAGAGTGGAATTAAAACTTCTGATGATATAAAAAAATTTAATTCAACAGGAATATATAATTTTTTAATTGGAGAAAGTTTGTTAAAATCTAACGATAAAGAAAAGAAAATTGGAGAATTACTTTTAAATGAGTCATATTAATAAAAAAGGAAATCCTTATATAATTGACGTATCAAATAAAAATGTCACAGAAAGAGTAGCAGTTGCCTTGGGTGAAATTAAATTTGATAAAGAGACATATAAAAAAATAAAATCATTTGAAACTAAAAAGGGGAACCTTGAAAAAACTGCTATTATTGGTGGTATTATGGGGGCAAAAGAAACTTCAAGATTGATACCTCTTTGTCATAATATTCCAATCAATCACATAAATATTGAGGTTATAAAAAATGATAAAAAATTAAGTCTTATTGTCAAAAGTACAGTTAAAACAAACGCAAATACTGGTGTGGAAATGGAGGCATTAACCGCCGTTACAATTAGCTGTCTTACAATTTATGATATGTGTAAGTACTTAAATAAAAAAATTAAAATACAAAATATACATCTATTGTCAAAAACAGGTGGTAAATCTAATATTTAAATAACTGAAAAATATAGATTTTTATATTTGTTCTTGTTTTGATCTTTAAGAACATATATAGAACGATAATGCTTACAAAAAAACAAAAGGAGTTATACGATTATTTAAAAAATTACATTTCAAGTAATGAAATCTCCCCTTCTTTTGAGGAAATGAAAAGTGCAGTTAATCTGAAATCAAAGTCAGGTATTCATAGATTAATAACAAGTCTAGAAGAAAGAGGTTTTATTAAAAGATTAAAGCACAAAGCAAGAGCAATGGAAATTATTAATAAAGATAATATTGATAATGAAAATTCTTTGTCGAATAGCATTAATATCCCATTAGTTGGTGCAATAGCTGCAGGTGAAGCAATAGAAGCTATTGAAAATGCTGATGAATTTGTTTCAGTGCCCTCTTCAATGACATCACCAAATGCTAAATATTTTGGATTAAAAGTAAAAGGTCTATCTATGATAGATAAAGGAATATTTGACGGTGATATTGCTGTTATTAAAAAGACAAATAATGTTGAAAATGGAAAAATTGCAGCTGTTATTACACAAGATAACGAGGTTACTCTAAAAACTATTAAATTTGATCGAAACAAGGTCTTGTTAATTCCTGCTAATCAAAGTTTTCACACAAAGGAATATAAAGCAGGTGAAATCCAAGTCCAAGGGACTTTATCTGGTATTATAAGAAAATATAATTAATAGTTTATCTTAATATTAAGATGACTATGTTAAAAACACGATTTGCACCCTCTCCTACTGGCAATCTACATCTTGGAGGTGCTAGAACCGCTTTAATTAATTATATTGTAAGTAAGAAATCAGCATCATCTAAATTTTACTTAAGAATTGAAGATACGGATCATGAAAGATCAAAACAAGAATACACAGATAACATAACTAATTCTTTAAAATGGCTTGGACTTATTTGGGATGAGGAAATTCAAGTTCAGTCTAAAAGATTATCAAGACATCAAGAAATTGCTAGAGAATTACTTCAAAAAAAACAAGCTTTTAAATGTGTATGCTCTGAAGATAAAATAGCTAGCCAAAGAAAGTTAATTAAAGAAAATAAAAATTATTCTAAAAAAATATGTACTGAATGTAAAAATGATAATGAAATTCAAAATAGAAATGAAGGTTTTGTAGTTAGATTAAATGTACCAGATGAAGGCAATTTAAAAATTAAAGATACAATTCAAGGAGACGTTACAGTAGCAAATTTGGAGTTAGATGATTTTATTTTACTAAGAAAAGATCAATCACCAACGTATATGTTATCTGTAGTAGTGGATGATCATGATTTAGGAGTCAATTATATTATTAGAGGTGACGATCATTTTATTAATACTTTTAGACAATATTACATATATAAATTTATGAATTGGGATGTACCTCAATATGCTCATATTCCTCTTATTCATGGAGAAGATGGAACAAAATTATCAAAAAGACATGGTGCAGTTAATATTTTAGATTTGAAAAATAATGGATATTTAAAAGAAGCTATTATTAATAACCTTATACTTTTAGGTTGGTCAAATAACCAAGAGAAATCAGAAACTATTGAATTAGAGGAAATAATTGAAAATTTTGAAATATCAAATTTATCTAAATCATCTAGTATATTTAGCTTTGATAAATTAGATTTTTTTAATAATTTTTATTTAAGAAAAGAAAACGGAATAGAAAAATTCATAAACTTTTGTGAAAAAGATGTTGAATTAAATAAATATCTACAAAAAGATGAGACAAAAATGAAAAATATTTTTAATGTTTATAAAAAAGATATTAAAAAACTAAGTGATTTGAATAATTCAATTAAAGTTTATTTTGATGAAAATTATAAAATAAATAAGACAGAAAAACTGACCTCAGAATTTGGTAGTATTTTTAAAGAATTTTTAAATTTAATTGGAGAAATAAATGATTGGAATAGAGATAATATTCAAAATGTCATTAATGATTTTTTAAGGAACAATAAAATTAAATTCCCTGTTTTGGGTAAACCAATAAGATTTTTACTAATAAATTCCTATCAAGGGCCTTCAATTTCTGATATTTTTATAATATTAGGTAAAAAAGATACTATTGATCGATTAAATCAATATAGAGATAATTAAATATGGCTGATTACGAAGATAAAAAAGTTAACAATAAACAGTTTACCCTTTTTAACAATGAGAGTGGTAAATCCTATCAATTACCTCTTATAGAAAGTAAAGATGGTCCAAATGTTTTGGATATTCGTAAACTTTATCAAGAAACAGGTTTATTTACTTTTGATCCAGGTTTTACTTCAACTGCATCATGTGAATCAGGAATAACTTACATAGATGGTGAAAAAGGAATTTTACGTCATAGGGGATATGATATTCATGATTTAGCCTCAAAAAGTGAATTTCTTGAAGTTTGTTATCTTTTATTGCACGGTGAATTACCGTCCCCTGAAGACAAACAAAAATTTAAAGATGTAATAACCAATCATACAATGTTGCATGAGCAACTAGTAAATTTATACAGAGGTTTTCGAAGAGATGCGCACCCTATGGCAATTATGGTAGGTGTTGTTGGTGCTCTTTCAGCCTTTTATCATGACAGTACTGATTTTTCAGACATTAATCAAAGAATGATTGCCTGTCATAGATTAATAGCAAAAATTCCAACAATAGGTGCAATGGCTTATAAATATTCCATTGGTCAACCATTTGTTTATCCGAGAAATGATCTTTCTTATGCTGAAAATTTTTTATACATGACATTTTCTGTGCCATCAGAAGATTACAAGGTGAGCCCAAAAATTGTTCGAGCAATGGATAGATTTTTTACATTACATGCTGATCATGAACAAAATGCATCCACTTCAACAGTAAGATTGGCAGGCTCCTCTGGTGCAAATCCTTTTGCTTGTATTGCTGCTGGTATTGCATCTTTATGGGGACCAGCTCATGGTGGAGCTAATGAAGCAGTAATTAAAATGTTAGAAGAGATTGGGGATGTATCAAACATACAAAAATTTATAGATAAAGCTAAAGATAAAAATGACTCTTTTAGATTAATGGGTTTTGGTCATAGAGTTTATAAAAACTATGATCCAAGAGCCACTGTGATGAAAGAAAGTGCGCATGAGGTGTTAGAAGAGTTAAATATGCAAGATGATCCATTGCTTAAAATTGCAATTGAATTAGAAAAAATAGCTCTGAAAGATGAATATTTTATTAGTAAAAAACTATTTCCAAATGTAGATTTCTATTCAGGTATAATTCTAAAAGCATTAGGTTTCCCTACAAGCATGTTTACAGTGTTATTTGCAATAGGAAGAACTGTAGGATGGATATCACAATGGAAAGAAATGATAGAAGATCCTATTAATAAAATTGGCAGACCTCGTCAATTATACACTGGTTATAAAGCTAGACCTTATCAAGTTGAATCTTCTAGAGAGAAAAAATCAATTTTTAATTGGCTTTGGAAGAAGGATTAAGTAACTTATTTAAACGACTAACACTCACATCATAAGGACTAAAATCATTAACAATTTCTTTAAGATGCATATTAATTGAGTTAATTTGAGTTTCTTGTTTTTTTCTATCATTAAATAAATTTAGAAAAATATTTAATAACTTTTTTTCATTTAAATTTGAATTAACAACTTCTGGAATAATCATTTGGTTACTTATAATATTTATAAGATTTGCATATTTCACTTTTACAAAAGGCTTGATTAAAATTTCTGTGAAATAATTAAGTTTATAGATTACTATTTGAGGAATATTCCTTTTGGCAATTTCTAAAGAGGCGGTGCCTGAGCAAGTTATACTTATGTAAACATCTTGATAATATTCATCAAATTTACTCATATCAGTTGAGATTATAGTCTCAGTTTTCCATTGCCTAATATTTTCTTTAATTAAAGAAGCAAGATGAGGCAAAGTTGGAATAAATATTTTATAATTTAGATTATTCTTAGATATATATTTTTCAATATAACTGAAATATTTCATAAGTTTCAATACTTCATTTTGTCTACTGCCTGGTAAAAAAGAGAGGTACTTATATTTACCTTTATTCTCTCTTTTTTTTATATGAAAAATTGGATGCCCAATAAAAGTTTTATTTAGATTATCAAAATTAAAATATTTTTTTTCAAAATTAAACAATAGAAAAATTTCATCAAAAATATTTGCAAATTTCTTTGCCCTATATGATCTCCAAGCCCAAACTGTTGGAGCAACTACATGTATTATTTTATTCTTATAATTTGATTTTCTTAATTGTTTTACAAGGTTATAATTAAAATCTGGTGAGTCTATAGTTAAAACTAAATCATAATCATTTTTAATAATATAATTTTTTAATTTTCTTATCATTTTTAAATATTTTGAAATTGAAAGTATTATTTCAAAAAGCCCTATAGATTTAAATTCTGATAAATCATAAATTTTATTAGAGATATATTTTTCGGATTGTTTGCCACAAACCCCATCAAATTGATATTTATCTATATTCATTCTTGATAAAATATTTGAGCAAATATTTTCACCAGATTGTTCTGTACAACAAACAAAAATTTTTATTTTTTTCAATTTAGATCGACTGATGAGATAAATAAATTATTTTGACTAGCATAATCAATAATTTTTTTCTTATCCAAAATTAAACACTTATTTTTTTGCAAAAATACACCTTCATAATTATATTTTTTTAAATTTTTCATTGTATCTAAGCCAATTAAAGGAATATCAATTAGATTACTTTGGTTTTGTTTTGAAAATTTAAACAGTACACCATTATCATCTTTTCTTTTATATTCTTTACATCTTTTTAACAATTCATCTGTACCTTCTATAGCTTCTAATCCCAAAACTAATTGATTTTGAATTATCATAGCCTGACCCACATCTAATTTCTTATAAATATGATATATTGATTTCGCTTTTTTTAAATTTAGAATTGCATTTTTAGTAGGCTTGATTTTTGTTAAATTTATTTCAGTTGAAAATAATTCCTTACAATACTTGGTCCAATTAAAAAAAATATATCCTTTAGTTTCAAAATATTTTTTCAAGCTCATTAAAAGATTATTGTCACCTTTTTTTTCTAATAAAAGATTTTTAGCAAGTAACAATGTTGGCAAATCAAAACCTAAATCTTTAATACCAGGTCTTTTTATACTTCCTGCAAATATTATATGTTTTATTTTATTTGAATCTAATACTTTAAAGATTTTTTTTACTGATAAGATATCTAAATCTACAACATGATGGTTATTATAAAATTTATTATTTTTATTATTTAAAGATAAAAATGTAACATCGTAATTTTTACTTAATAGTGATTTACCAATATATAGAGGCAAATTACCATCCCCAGCAATTATTCCTATTTTAGTCATTTTCAAAAGTGGTAATACCTCTTTTTGAATTTGAGTTCAGAAATTCAATTACTTCCTTAATTTCTAAAATTTCAGAACTTTCAACAAAATTATTTTTAATATTATTTTCAATTGTATCATTTTTATCAAAAATTATATTTATAAGATGTTTAATTTCATTAATTGCATTAGATGTTAAACCTTTTCTTTTTAAACCAATGAGGTTTATGCTTTTCAAATTTTGTCTTATTCCTGTATACAAACCATATGGAATGATATCTTTCTCAACACCGCTCATACCACCAATCATTGCAAATTTTCCTATTCTAACAAATTGATGAATTGCTGAATTACCTCCTAAAATTGCATTATGATCAATTTCTACATGTCCTGCAAGAGTCGCATTATTGGCTAAAATAACATTTGATTTAATAATACAATCATGTGCTACATGAGAACCCACCATAAATAAGCAATTATTTCCTATTATTGTATTTAACCCTCCTCCGGATGTTCCTGGATTTACGGTAACATTTTCTCTAAATTTATTGTTACTACCAATTTTTAGATACGATTTTTCTTTATTATATTTTAAATCTTGAGGTTCAGAACCAATTGAACAAAATGGATAAAAAGTATTACTATTTTCTATAGTTGTATCTCCAACGATAGAAACATGGGAAATTAAATTATTATTTTCTCCAATTTTAACCCCATCCCCAATGATACAGAAAGGGCCAATATGTGTTGTTTCATGAATTTCTGCATTTTTTGCAATAACAGCTGAAGGATGGATCATATTGTATAACTCTATTAAATTATGAAAATGTAACTTAAAATAAATAATATATTTCTAATTATTACTTATAAGTAATCATAGCAGAAAACTCAGCCTCACTAACTTTAATATTTTCTTTGTAACATGTACCTTCAAATTTATAAACATCTCTAACACTATTTAAAAACTTTACGTCAAATGTTACCTTATCATTTGGTAAAATTGGTCTTCTAAATTTTGCTTTATTTACACTCATAAATAAAACAGATTTTTCTTTATATTCTCTTAGTTTATATGAAACAACTATGCCTGCCGTTTGAGCCATTGCTTCGACAATTATAACACCTGGTACAATAGGATTATTTGGAAAATGACCTTTAAAAAAATATTCATCTTTGGAAAATAGCTTTTCAGATTTACCGTGCTCACCTGGTATTATAATCTCACAGTTATCAACAAATAAAAATGGGTCTCTATGTGGTATAAGTTCTTTTATTGTTTCTATGTTTAAATTCATTTTTTTAAACTATTTTTAATTATTTCTTTTTTCCATAATTTAATGTTTTTGGCAGGAAAACCAGCAACAATTTCATTATTTGAGATGTTTTTAGTTACCCCACTTTTAGCTGCAATTGTAACATTATCACCTATAATTAAATGACCTGATATACCCGCCTGACCTCCTATTTTGACATAGTCTCCAATTCTAGTACTGCCTGCAATCCCTACTTGGGCTGCAATAACGGCATAATTACCAATATTAACATTATGAGCTATTTGTACCAAATTATCGATATTTGAAAAATTTCCTATTATAGTTGAATCAAATACAGCTCGGTCAATAGTTGTATTAGATCCTATGGATGAATTTTTTCCAATTATTACGTTACCACTATGTATTATTTTTTGTTTAGTTTTCATTTCAAAGCCAAATCCTGTCCCCCCAATTCTTGCACCAGATTTTACAATACAATTTTCCATTATAATTGCGTTTGCAATTGAAACATTATCAAGAATAACCACATTTTTATTAATTTTAACATTTGGTCCAATACATGAATTAGAACCAATATATACATTTTCATCTAATTCCGTATTTTTATCAATTATAGAAAAAGGATTAATCTGAACATTTTTTTTAATTTTACACTCAGAGTGAACATATGAATTCTTAGAAATAATACCATTTGAATTTATATATTCGTCATTAAATAAATTACTAATTAGAGCTAATGCTAAATATGGATCCTTAACAATTATTGGTTCAGAATTTTTTGGAAGATATTCTAAATATCTATCTTCAATTAAACAGGCTTTAGCTTTACTTTTCTTTAAATCATTAATATATTTTATATTTGAAAAAAAAGACAAATCATTCTTATTTGAATTTGAAAGGGTTTTAATACTTGAGAAATTTTCATTATCACTAATATTTGATTTAGCAAATATTGAATTTTTTTCTAATATTTTTTTAATTTCGATATATTTAATTGTTTTCAAAATTTTTATATTCCAATTTAAAACTTATATTATCTAATTCCTTATTTATTAAATTAGTTATATCTAAAGAAGTTGATGCGATCAAATAACTATTAGAATCTAGTATTAAATCTATATTATTTTTAATAGCATATTTTTCAAGCAATATTAAAATTTCTTTGAATATAAATTCTTTCATAATATTAATTTCATTTTGATAATGCAAATTAAATTTTTCAACTTGTATTGTAAATTCAGATAATTGATTATTGTAATCAAAAATTTTTAAATTAATTTCATTTTCACTAAGTATTAATTTACTTTCTTCAATTTCTTCTAATAAAGATTTTATTTCATTTTCTCTTATTTTGAATTTATTCAAAAATTTCTTTTGATTTAATTCCATATCTTTTAGCATTTCATTATAAATGACATTATTATCAATTAAATTTTCTATATTTATTACTGCAATTTTTTGAGAAAAAACATTTGAAGTATAAAAGCAAATATAAAAAAAAAGTGAAATAATAGTTAATTTCAATCTAAATTACCTATTGAAAATAAAAACATCCTCTTTATGTCGTATTCTTCATCCATGATAGGGAATCCCCATGAAAAACCTATTGGCCCAATTGGAGAATAATATTTTATACCAAAACCAACTGATGACCTAATATTGTTATCACTTTGTGTTGGTTTAGTTTTATTATCCCAGACTAAACCGTAATCATTAAAAAGATTTAAATAGAATGGAAAATCTGATTGTCTACTTAATTCACGTGAATAATCTAATTTTAATACTGCTATATTATTACCACCTACATATGAAGTTCTAGAATTTCGAGGTCCTACACCATATGAATCAAAACCTCTAAGCGACCTTCCACCAAGTGCAAATTTATCGTCTGTTAAAATATCATTATTATTTAGAGAAAATATATTTCCAAATTTACCTTGTATCGCGTAAATACTATTTTTAGTATTATAAAATTTTTTTACATTAACAATATTTCTTACAAAACCATTATTTGAGCTTGTTGGGGTTTCAATAACGTTATTATAATTAAGGTAATTGCCATTTTTTGGTATAAAACCTCTATTTAAAGTTGAATATCTTAAATTATTTTTAAGCAAAAAACTCATATTCCCACCAGATGAATTCAAAATATTATTGGAAGCTGTTGTAGTATTAGTGATTTTGTAATCTTTAAGTAAATATTCAAGATCTACATTATGAAATATTTTTTCATTTAATTTATATCCAATACCAACACCTGAACTAAATGAATCTAGTTTATAAGAACTAGCTGTTGAAAAATCTTCTTGTTTATAGTTTAAACTGTAACTTATGTTTGCATCATTTTCATATGACAATCTGTCAGTTGTAATTAATTTAAATTGGTTTTTATCTTCAGAGGTATTTACAAGAACATCTAAAGACCTTCCTGTTCCATAAAAATTCCTTTCCCTCAATCCAGTTACAATAGCAAAACCATCTAGAGTGCCAACTGATACACCTGCATTAAATGTTCCAGTCTGTTTTTCTTTAACATCTATAATTAGATTTATAGTATTTTCATCGAGTTGCTCTTGTTTAATATTTACTGTTTCAAATAAATTTAATGATATGAGCTTATCTCTGATACTTTCTATTTGATTCTCATAAATTGCATCTCCTTCTACAATCTCCAATTCTCTTCTAATTACGTTATCAAATGTTCTAGAATTGCCAACAATATTAATTTGTTTTGTATATTTTGGAAGAATAGGAAGGATTTGGAATAAAATATCAACTTGCTTATTTTCTTTTTTTTCAAAAGCATTAATTTCAAAAAATTCTAATCCATTTTCAAAAATTATTGTTGTAATTATTTTTTCTAGATTTTTTATCTTTTCGGGAGAAAATATTGTCTCTTGATTTTGAAAATCATTAATCTTTTCATCTATTAGATTTATGGTGTCTTTATCTAAAATATTAGCACTATCATCTATTTTGATTTTTGATAATGAATATAATGGTCCTTCAATAATATTAAAGTATATGTTTACTTTGTTTGATTTTAAATATTCAATTTTAGTTGAAACATCTACATCATCAAAACCAATATTTTTATAATAATTACTAATTATAAATTTATCTCTATCGACTAACGAACGTTTAAAATTATTATTAGCAAATATATTCCTAAAGCTTTTTGTTTTTGATTTTATAATTAATCTTAATTCCTGGTCTATAATTTGATTATTACTTTTAAAAAATATTCTATTAATTTTAGTAATCTTTCCTTCATTTATATTAAAATATAAATTAGATGTATTTGTTGCTTTATCTTTCTGCTCTCTATAATTTATCTGTATATTGTTATAGCCAAAGCTCTCATATGTTTTTTTTAATTCACTTATAAATAAATTAATAGATTGTGTATTAGCTTTTGTAAAATTTATCTGTGATGCTATTAAACGCAACTCATCATTGTCTAACCTCTCATTATTTTCAAAATAAATTCTATCAATATTTGGATGTTCTTTAACAATAATTAAATACTTATTTTCAATTAATTTTACTTGCACATCTGAAAAAAGATCGGAATTATTTAATAATTTAATTATTTCATTTGTGTATTCTTTATTTGGCTGATCTGGAATTTCTTTAAGTATAGAAATTATTGCATCTGTATCAGTAAATTCATTACCCTCGATTTCAAATATTATTTCATTAGAGTATAGAGATTTTGATAAAAATATTATTATAAAAGAAATAATTAAGTTATATTTTAATATTTGATAATTTATTTTCAATTTCCTCATGATAATAAATAATATCTTTAATAGTGTTTACAGAAGAATACAAATTTAAAGATGTTACTTTTTTAATTATTCTGTAAATATCTGTATATCTAATCGAGCCTTTTTTGTATAAATTAACTGCAAACTCATTTCCGATGTTAAATTTTATTAAATTTTGAGGTTTTTGTTTGTCAATACTATTAAAAAAATTATAAATAGGAAAAATATCTTTTTTTACGTTTTCAAAATTAAAACTTTGATAATCTTTTATATAATATTGATCGTGATTATAAGTATTTTTAATTTTTAATTGGAATAAGAAATTTAAAATAGGAATACTCATGTCATTTTTAAATAAATTAAAATGTGAAACAAAATTATCAAATTCTAAAATTGAATGAACTATAGCTTCAGGATGAATAAGTATTTTCATTTTATTGAAAGGAATATTAAATAAATAATGTGCTTCTACTAGCTCTAAACATTTATTAACCAAGGTAGCAGAGTCTATACTATTTTTGTAACCCATTTTCCATTTTGGATGTTTAATTGCGCGATTAAATTTTACATCTTTTAATGAATTGAATTTTTTTTTATAAAATGGCCCTCCAGAGGCTGTTAAAATAACTGTATTAACATTTGTCTTAATATTTATCTTATTGAAAAGCTCAAAAAGTGAAAAATGCTCAGAATCAATAGGGAAGATATTTGTTTCTTTAAAATAATTATTTTTTTTGAATATGTGGCCAGCAGAAACAATTGCTTCTTTTGAAACTATTCCCAAATTATCAGTATTTTTAATAATACTTTCTAAAAAATACAATGATTTATAGCCAGATATCGCCAATAAACTAAAATTAGATTTACTTGATTTTAAGTAACTCAAAAGCTCATTTAAATTAAGAAGTTTAGTTCTTCCAATTTTAAATTTGGGTAATTTTTCTTGATCATATAAAAAAGCATATTTTGGTTGATATTTAAGAATCTGCTGCGTTAACAGTTTTAAATTTGATTTAGCACATAGTAAATTAATTTTTAATTTTGGAAAATTATTATCAACTAAATTTAATGTTTTTCTGCCTATAATACCAGTGCTACCATATATATTTATATTCATAATAAATTATTAATTGATAAAGCATAAATAATAATTGAAAATAAAAAACTATCAAACCTATCAAAAACTCCTCCATGACCTGGAATAAACTCACTTGAATTCTTTAGGTTGTTTATTCTTTTAAAATATGACTCAATTAAATCACCAAATAAAGAGCTAAATATAATCAATAAAATAAATAAAATTTTTTCTAGATTATAGTTAATGTTAAATAAAAATAAATATAATAAACTACTAAATAAAGAGGCTAAAATACCTCCAATTAATCCTTCGTATGTTTTATTTGGACTGATTTTTATTAATTTATTTTTTCCAAATTTTTTTCCAATAATATATGAAAAAATATCAAAAGTTATAACAATTATGATAAATAAATTAAAATTTAAAAAAGTTTCTGAATTAAATTCAATTGTTATAAAAAATAAAAAAGATATTAAAATATAAATTATGGGAAATAACTTATATGTTTTAAAATAAAAATAGATCTCAATTAAAATTACAAAGTATATAAGAAAAATTAAATAATAAACTAATTTAAAATTAATTATGGCAGAAATAAAATAAAGTGAAATAAAAATAAATGAGAAAACAAGTCTTAAAAAAAAATTATTATAAACCATATTTTCTATCAATTTTTAAATATTGGTTAATTATAGAATTAAATTCTTTTTCAGAAAAATCAGGCCAAAGAGTTTCTGTAAAAAAAAGCTCAGTATAAGTTAAATTATACATTATAAAATTACTTAATCGTTTATGACCTCCAGTTCTAATTAAAATATCTGGATCAGGAAATGAGCCTAAATAAAATAATTCATTTATCTCTTTTTCATTATCAAAATTAATGGCCTTGACGCTTTCAGAAGCAATCTTTAATAAATTTTTTATCTCATCTTTAAATCCATAATTAAATGCAATATTTAAATTTAAATTTTTATTATTTATTGATAAATTCTCAATATTTTCGAAAATATTTATTATTTTATTGGGTAGCTTATTTCTAGAACCAAAGATTTTAACTCTAACACCCTTTTCTGTAACCAAGTCATTAAAGGTTTTTGTAAAATTTTTATAAATAATATCATAAATTATATTAATAGATGATCGATTAAAATTCTCAGAAGATAACGCAAAAATTGTTAAATATGAAATTTGTTTAGATAATGCAATATTTACAATATTCCTTATATTTTCAAAACCTTTTGTGTATCCAAATAAATTATTCTGATTTTTTAATTTTGCCCATCTTTTATTGCCATCAAGAATAAGTGCAATATGGTTTAAGTTATTTAACAAACTTATACTTTCAAAATATCAGTTTTTTTTACTTCTAATATTTTGTCAATTTTTTCAATATTTAAATCTGTAATTTTTTGTATTTCATCTAATTTTCTTTTTAATTCATCTTCTGAAAGGTTAGATGTCTTTTTATTATTTTTTGCAATTTCAATAAAATCTCTTCTAATATTTCTAATAGAGACTTTAGAATTTTCTGCAAATTCAGAAGCAATTTTGATTATTTCAATTCTTCTTTCTTCACTCAATTTGGGAATTGGTAATCTAATGATTTGACCATCAGTTTGAGGATTAATTCCAAGATTTGACTCAGTAATTGCATTTTCTATTGATTTGATTAATGAGGTATCCCAAACTTGAATCATAATAGTACTTGCATCTTGAACTGAAACATTTCCAAGTTGATTAAGAGGGGTCTTTGAGCCATAAGCATCAACAACTATACTATCAAGCATAGAAGGATTAGCTCTTGATGTTCTTAAAGAATTTATTTCCTTTTCATAATGTAAAATGGCAGAATTCATTTTTTGTTCTATATCGATCATATTTAACTTATCTTACTATACGAACCTTTGTTATTCAAAACATTAATTAGTGAATTTTTTTTAAAAATATTTGTTATAAAAATTGGTATTTTTGTATCTTTAGCTAAACTTATTGCAGTTAAATCCATAACTTGCAAATTTTTATTTATAACCTCATTATATGTTATTTCTTTAATTAACTTAGCACCTTTATTTTTTACAGGATCTTTATTAAAAATTCCATCAACTTTAGTTGCTTTTATAATTAGTTTACAATCCAATTCAGAAGCTCTTAATGTTGCAGCTGTATCTGTAGAGAAAAATGGATTTCCAGTTCCTGCTGCAAATATTACGATTCTATTTTTCTCTAAATGCCTAATTGCTCTCCTTCTAATATAAGGTTCAGCAACTTGCGACATAGTGATTGCAGATTGTACTCTTGTTGGAACATTAATTTTTTCCAAACTACTTTGCAAAGATAATGCGTTCATAATAGTAGCTAACATTCCCATATAATCTGATGTCGATCTATCTATCCCATCAGATGCACCTTTTATTCCTCTAAAAATATTACCTCCACCAATAATTAAACAAATTTGATATTTTTTTTTATAAACATTTTTAATTTCATTAGATATTTTATTGATTGTAGATACATCAATACCATAATTAGAAGGACCCATCAGTGACTCGCCTGAGATCTTCAATAATATTCTTTTTTTCATTTTATAAATTAATTAAATCAAATGAGATTAATTTAAAATTAAATTTTGAATATTCATTAATAACTTCTTTAATAGTTTTATCTTGATCTAAAATATATGATTGGTTAAGCAAAGTCACTTCACTAAAAAATTTTTTCATTTTACCTTCTAATATTTTATCTACTATATTAGATGGTTTCCCAGAATTTAAAATTAGTTCCCTTTGGATTTTTTCTTCATTATTAATTAATGAATTATCTAAATCTTCGATATCTATGGACTCAGGTTTCATTGCAGCAATATGCATGCATAAATTTTTAGTTAAATTTTCAATTTCAATATTATGGTCAGTACTAGAATATTGTAGAAGAGAAATTATTTTTCCAATATTTTTTCTATAGTGATTATGAATATAGAAAGAAAATTTTGAATTGTTATTTTCCTTTATTAGTAAGTCATTTAAAATTAAGTTTTCTCCTATTTTAGCTATCATAGAATTAAAATAATCTTGGACAGTACCATTCTCATGTTTTAAATTAAGAAATTGTTCCTTATCTAGATTGCTGTTTTTTTCTATAATTATTTTACCTAAGCTATCAAGAAAATCTAAAAAAGTATCGCTTTTAGCAGCGAAATCGGTTTCACTATTAACCTTAATTAGAGCAACAATTTTTTCATTTGAATAAACACCTACTGCCCCTTCAACTGCAGCTCTATCACTTTTTTTAGATGCTTTAGCTAAGCCTTTTTTTCTAAGCGCTTCAACAGATTTTTCAATGTCATTATTATTTTCATCTAAAGATTTCTTACAATCTAAAAAACCAGCACCTGTTTTCTCTCTTAATTCTTTAATAAGTTCAGTAACGTTTGGCATTATTTATCGTCCTTCTCTATAATATCTTTTGAATTTTCAATATCTTTATTAATTATATTTTCTTGATAATTTGTTGCATCTTGAATAGTTTCTGAAAAATAATTTTTATATAAATTTATAGAACGAAGGGCGTCATCGTTTCCAGGAATAATATAGTCAATATTTTCAGGATCAGCGTTAGAGTCAACTATTGCAACCACAGGAATATTAAGTTTTGTAGCCTCTCTGACTGCTATTTTATCTTTAATTACATCAAAGACTACTAATAGATCTGGTTTTCCATTAAGCGATCTAATACCCCCAATATTTAAATCAAGTTTTTGCTTTTCTCTTGAAATATCTAATAATTCTTTTTTTGATAAACTTTTAGATAAATCATTATCTTTTAAAAAAGTTTCAATCTCTTCTAGTCTTTTAATAGAATTTGAGATTGTTTTCCAGTTAGTAAGTGTGCCACCTAGCCATCTTTTGTTAACATAAAAATTATTATTTAACAAAGCTAAATCTCTTACAACTTCGCTGCACTGTTTTTTTGTACCTACAAAAAGTATTTTTCCAGATTTAGAAACTGTTTCATGAATTTTTGTAAGTGCTGTATTTAATAACTCAAGTGTAATTCTTAAATCAAATATATGTATGTTATTTCTAACACCGTATATATATTCTTTCATTTTTGGATTCCATCTTCTTACATTGTGTCCAAAGTGAACACCTGATTCTAGAAGATCTTCTAATTTTACCTCAGGTAAATTCATAATAACTCCCGGTTTAACCTCCACAGAAACAAAAACACCGGTTTTTTCTGTGTGCTAGATTTAATTTGATTGATCTAATATTGTAATTAGTTATTTTTTCAAGATAATTCTAAAGAATAGTCTAAAATTTTTGATCTATTTAAATCATCAAGTTTTTTGTATGATTTGATTGAATATTTGTTAAAATTAAAGTTGACCAATTTATGATCTACAGTCATAAAAACATCAATCTGATTATTTAAATCACTATTTAAATTTTTTTCAAAAATATCATCTTTTAAATCAGAGATATTTTTAGCATTTGTATAAATATTGAATTTATAATTTTTCTGTTTGAAAGTTTTTTCTAGTGATACTATTTCTCTTACGATAAAGCGTTCATCAGTATTATTCTTTAAAATATCAACGTCAAATATTAATAAACTGCCTTCTATAAGTAGTGGTCGATATTTATATAAATTTTCACTAAAAATAGTTAATTCAAATTGAAAATTAGTTTCTGATACAGTTATAAAAGCGTATTTTTTTCCATCTTTATTTGATCTTTCTTTGATATCTAATATAGCACCGCAAACTTTAATAGAGTTTGTATTATTGTTTTCTAAATAATCTTGAAATGAATTAATATTTTCTATATCAAAAAACTTACTAGGGTAGTGATTTAATGGATGATCTGAAAAATAAAAACCTATAACTTGTAGCTCGTTGGCTAGGATTTCTGATTTTCTCCACTTTTTATAATTTTGATTAAATAAATTCTTATCATTAAAAGAAATCTCATTATCTTCAAAAAGCATATCTTGATTTATATTTCTTTCTACACCAAAAAGATCAACAAATTTTAAAACATTATTAAATAATTTTGATCTATCAGACTCTATACTATCAAATGCTCCAGCTTGTATTAATTTTTCAAGTTGTCTTTTATTTATTACTTCTTTGGAAACTCTATTCATGAAATCAATAATATTTTTAAATTTACCATTTTTATTTCTTTCTTCTACCACACTTGAAATTGATTTAAGTCCAACGCCTTTTATTGCAGCTAATCCAAACCTAATTGATTTTGAATTTTTATTTATTTCAATGGAAAATAAAGGATTTGAATAATTTATATCTGGTTTTAGAAATTTTATATTTAATCTTTCTATTTCTTGTTTTAGTAAAATAATTTTATCTGTCCTATCAATAGAATAATTTAATGTTGCTGTAAGAAATTCGTGTGGAAAATTAGCTTTTAAATAAGCTGTTTGATAAGATATCAAGGCATATGCAGCTGCATGGCTCTTATTAAAACCATATCCTGCAAATTTATCAACTAAATCAAAAATTTTTGAAGCTTCTTTTTTTTCAATATTATTTTTAATTGCACCTTCAATAAATCTCGTTTTTTGCATATCCATTTCTTTTTGAATTTTTTTACCCATTGCTCTTCTTAGTAAATCTGCTTCGCCTAGAGAATAATTTGATAAAACTTGGGCAATCTGCATTACTTGCTCTTGATAAACAATAATACCATAAGTTTCTTTTAAGACATCTTTTAACATTGAATGGAGATATTTAATTTCTTCGCGTCCATGTTTTCTATTACAAAAAGAAGGTATATTATCCATTGGACCTGGTCTAAATAGTGCTACTACAGCTATTATTTCTTCAAATCTATCAGGTTGTAGCTGGCGAAGCACACTACCCATACCGTTACTTTCCAATTGAAATATTCCAACTGTATCACCTTTACTTAACTGATTATAGGTTCTTGTGTCATTTAATGGTATATTATCAATTAAAAAATTCTCATTTTCTTTAATTATTAATTTTACGCAATCATCAATAATTGATAATGTTGTTAAACCAAGAAAATCAAATTTAATTAAACCAGCTTCCTCAACATACTTCATTGAAAATTGTGTTGCATTTGTATTAGTATTTTGATCTTTGTATAAAGGAATAACTTTGGATAACTTTTCATGACCAATTACAACTCCAGCAGCATGTGTGGAGGCATGTCTATGAGTTCCTTCAATTTTAAGGCTTACATCAATAATATTTGAAATTCTTTCATCAGTACTTATCCTTTCTTGCAAAATTCTTTCAGATTTAATAGACTCACTTAGAGTAAGTGGATTTGATGGATTAAAAGGTATTAGTTTAGCAAAAGAATCTACTTCACCATATGGAACTTCTAAAACTCTACCAATATCTCTTACCGCAGCTCTTGATGCTAGGGTACCAAATGTAATTATATGAGCTACACATTCACTTCCATATTTATTGTTTACATATTCAATTACTTCATCTCTTCTAGTTTGACAAAAATCTATGTCAAAATCTGGCATTGACACTCTTTCTGGATTTAAGAATCTTTCAAATAATAAATCATACTCTAAGGGATCTAGATCAGTTATTCCTAAACACCAAGCTACTAAACTGCCTGCGCCTGATCCTCTTCCAGGGCCCACAGGAATGAATTGATCTTTAGCCCAATTAACAAAATCTGCTACTATTAAAAAGTATCCTGCAAAACCCATTCTAATTATTATTTCATTTTCATATTTCAATCTATCACTATAAATTTGTATATTCTTAATATTCTTTTCTTTTATTTTTTTTTCAAGTCCCTGTTCTGAGGATTTTAATAAAAAATCATCTGCTGATAAATTTAAATCATTTTTAAATTCAGGTAATTGTGGTTTTGTTGATTCAGGAAAATAATTACAAGATAGAGCAATATTTAAATTATTTTGTATTATCTCAGGAATATCTTCAAAATTTGAAGACATTTCTTCATTTGACTTAAAATAAATATTTTCATTTGAGGTATTTCTGTGAGAATTGTTAATTGTAGATTTTTGAGCAATACATAGTAATGCATCATGAGCTGTATAATCATCTTTATTAGCATACTTAATATTATTTGAACCAATAAGTGGTATGTCAAATTCTTTTGATAAATTAATAAATTCTTTTTCAAAAACATCGATATTTTGATCATTTATTCTTTGAATTTCAAAAAGAAAATTTTGCTTAAAAACTTTTTTAAAATTACCTATTAATTGAATGATATCTTTTTTTTTGTTTTCTTTGTTTAATAAAAGTAAAGGATTAAATTCACCACCTATATAACAGAATAAACCTTCAGAAAATTTTTCTAATTGCGAAAAGTTTATACCAATATTATTTCCTTCATTAAGATGAGAAAGTGAGCTTAATTCTAATAGATTTCTATACCCAATTTCATTTTTGACTAAAAATGTAACTTGGGAAATTTGATTATTTACAATAATATCTAGTAAATTTATTGAAGTTCCAATTATAGGTTGTATATTATTTTTTACACATTCTTTAGAAAATTCAAAAACTCCAAACATATTATTATTATCTGTAATGGCAATTGCAGGCATTTCATTTTTTTTAGCAAGATCTACTAAATTAGTAATTTTTAGAGTACTTTCAGATAAAGAATATGAAGATAAAGATCGTAAATGAATAAAAGGATTATTCATTCTTTAATTGTATATTCTTGTTTTTAAAATAATAAATTTCATCAGCTAGTAAAGAATAATTTTTGTTATGAGTAACATATACTAAAGTTTTTTTGTTTTGTTCGATATAATTTATAAAAAATTTAAAAATGTTGTTAGCAGTATCTTCATCAAGATTTCCAGTCATCTCATCAGCTAAAATTAAATCTGGATTGTTAACTAATGATCTTGCAATAGCGACTCTTTGTTGTTCTCCTCCTGATAACTTTAAAGGTTTATAATTAATCCTTTCATCTAAACCAAATTCAAGAAGTAGTTTTTTAGATATTTCATAACTTTTCTTATCATTTTTATTTATTAATAATGGAAGCATAACATTCTCGATAACAGTGAGTTCAGGAATCAGATGAAAAAATTGATGAATAAAACCAATTGATAATCCTCTAATTTTATTTAATTCATCTTTAGAGCATAAAGAAATATCTTTATTCTTAAAATAAACTTTTCCATCATATTCTGAGTCAAGTAAACCAATAATATTAAGAAAAGTAGTTTTGCCTGAACCTGAAGGCCCGACAATCGCAACTTTAGTGTTTTGCATTAATTTAAAATTCAATTTTTTAATTATCTCAATTTTTAAATTATTTTCATTAGAATAATGTTTGCCTAAACTAGATATCTCTAATAAATATTTGTTATTCACTTCTTAAACTCTTAATAGGATCTATTCTGGCTGAACTTAAAGCTGGAAAAATAGTTGAGATAATTGATATGATTATAGCCACACAAAGTACGTAAACAACCTCATTTATACTAATCTTTGAAGGTAAAGATGATAAATAATAGACTTCTTCAGAAAAGAGCTTTGTCCCAAGTAAATATTCTAAAAAACTTTGAATTGATTTAATATTTATTGTGAAAAGTACTCCAATTATTAATCCTATTAATGAGCCAATCAAGCCAATTGAGATTCCAATAGTAAAAAATATTTTTATAATACTTTTATTACTCATTCCAATAGTTTTTAAAATGCCAATATCCTTATTTTTTTCTTTTACAAAAATAATTAAACCTGAAATAATATTTAATGATGCAACTAAGATGATTAAAGAAAGGATAATAAACATAACATTCTTTTCCACTTTAAGTGCATTTATTAAAGTTTTATTTTGATCCTTCCAAGATATTGAATAAAAATTTAATAAAAGATTAGATGTTTCTAATTCTACTTTATTTTTAAATAATTCAATTTCATTAGGAGATGATGTAAAGAATTCAATTTTGTTATATATATCTTCATTATATAAGAGTAATTTTCTAACAAGTTCTGAAGATAAAAAAATTAAATTTGAATCATATTCATATAAACCTAGATCAAATATACCTACTACCTCCAATGTTTTAAACCTTGGAATATTTCCTAATATTGTTTTATCAGTCTTTGGAATTGCAATTTTAACCTTATCTCCCACGCTTAAACTCATTTCGTTCGCTAAGGAGTCTCCAATTAATATTTCATTTTTTGGATTTTGAATTAATGTGCCCAGATTAATTGAATTAAACAAATAATGATTTTTATCATATGCATCATAGCCTTTGATCATCACACCTTTTGAGTTATTTGATTTTATAATTAATCCATTTGTTTCAATAGATTTGTAGTGTTGGTAAAAAAAAGAATTATCAATATTCAATATAAGTTCATCAGCTTGCTTATTTGTTATTTCATTATCAAAACTATAAATATTAAGGTGCGAATTAAGTCCAATTATTCTATTAGTTAGATCAATTCTAAAACCATTCATAACAGACATAACTATAATAATTGCTGCTACTCCTAAACTAATACCTATTATTGAAAACCAAGCGAAAATAGATACATAGCCATCGGATTTCTTAGAAAATAAAAACCTAAAAATCAGTAATCGTTCTGATTTAGAAATCATCTATTTTTTTAACTTATTATTAATAAAATCAATTACACTACTGGATGAAATTTTTTCACTTTCATTATTCTGGCGATTTTTTATTTCTACTAAATTATCTTTTAAATCTCTTTTGCCAATAATAATTTGATATGGTGTCCCAATTAACTCATTATCAGATAATTTTTTTCCTATACTGCAGATTCTATCATCTAAAATGACTTCAATATTATTTTTCATAAAATATTCATAATATTCTGATGATTTTGTGGCACAATCTTGATCTTCTGGCATTAAATTAACTATGGATACCTTAAATGGAGCAACTTCTAAAGGCCACCTAATTCCTTTTTCATCATGATAAGCTTCTATAATTGCACCCACAAGTCTTGAAACACCAATGCCATATGATCCCATATGTACTGGAACATTTTTCCCACTTTTATCTTGAACAAATGCGTTTAATTTCTCAGAATATTTTGTTCCAAAATAAAATATATGACCCACTTCAATGCCCTTAGAAATTTTTAAATCTTCATTTGAAATTGGACAATTTTTTTCATCATGTTGATCATCAACTGCAGCATAAAATGACTGCAACTCATTTGGGTCTATAGTTTCAGGGTTTAGTGTTTCTAATTTTTTATCATAATAAAGTGTACTTTCACCAGTCTTAGCTAGTATTTGAAATTCATGACTTAAGTTACCGCCAATTGGTCCAGTTTCCGCTCTTAAGGAAATTGGTGTTAAACCCATTCTAATAAAAGTTTTTATGTATGCTTTAAACATATTGTCATAAGATTTTTTTGCTTCGTTTTCATCAAGATCAAATGAATAATTATCCTTCATTAAGAATTCTCTTCCTCGCATTACTCCAAACCTAGGTCTAACTTCATCTCGGAATTTCCATTGAATATGATAAAGATTTTTTGGAAGATCTTTGTAAGAATTTATATGTGATTGAAATATATCTGTAATTAATTCTTCGTTTGTTGGGCCATAAAGCATTTCCCTTCCGCCTCTATCTGTAATTCTTAACATTTCTTTTCCATAATCATCGTATCTTCCTGATTTAATCCATAAATCAGAAGATTGGATCGTAGGCATAAGCAGTTCTACTGCTCCTGCATTATTTTGTTCTTCTCTAACAATCTGTTCAATTTTTTTTAATGCAAGTAGACCTAGAGGTAACCACGAATAAATCCCAGCACTAGATTGTTTAATCATGCCAGCTCTGATCATTAATTTATGTGAAATTATTTCAGCATCTGATGGCGCATCCTTAATAGTGGGAAGAAAAAAGTTAGAATATTTCATTTATTAAATATATTTGATAAATCAAATCCAAATAAAATCAAAAAAAATAAAATTAAAGCTGATATTAATGAAGTTGCTATAAATTTTATTAGAAGATATGGCTTACTTGGAGCACTTTTTGCATGTCCAGATTCTACTTTTTGGGGTACTTTTATCTTAATCGGTAAGAGTATGAAAAATAAAATCCACCAAACTAGGATAAAAATTAGAACATGAGTAAATAGTGCCATTAAGATCGTATTAAATGAACTTCAATTTCTGGTTTTTTTTGAATTGAATTTTTTATAATCTTTCTAAAACTACTTTTAACTAAGTCAGATACTATAAGATCTGATGATTTTTGATCTTTGTTAAGTTTTGTATAGTTTTCTATAAAAAGTATTTTAAAATCATTTTTAATATTTTCTTCATCTATTCCTGGCAATCCTTTTAAAGTAAGTAACATATTTTTATTAATTGAATAGTCATCATCATTGATAATTAAAGAGATTAAAACTAATCCCTCAAATGAATATTTCCTTCTCTCTTTAATAAAAGCAGATTCAGAGTCGTAAAGATTTTTACCCTCAACAATTAACTTTCCAGTTTCAAATTTTTCTACAATTTTAGGTTCACCTGGTGCAATTTTGAGGCATTTTCCATTTTCTAAAATTTTAGTGAATGGTACTTGTGATGAGTAAGATAATTGTTTATGAGCTTCTAGATGCATGGGTTCACCATGAACGGGAATAGATAAGTACGGTTTTGTCCAATTATACATTTGTTTTATTTCATCTGCATAACCATGACCAGAAACATGTACTAAATCATCATCAGCGGTTACTATCTCAACTCTTTGTCTAATAAGTAAGTTCTTTAAGTTATTTATTGATTTTTCATTACCAGGAATATCTCTAGAGCTAAAAATGACTACATCTTCAGGCTCTAAATGTAAATGTTGATGAGAATTATAAGCTATTCTGAAAAGGGCAGATCTCTTTTCACCCTGACTACCAGTACAAATTATTACTAAATTTTCTCTTGGTATATAAGAAGCTTCATCTTCACTAATAAAAATTTCATCATCTGCAACATAGCCACATTTTCTTGCTACTTCGATATTTTTTTTCATACTCCTTCCAACAAGAGCAACCTTTCTTTTATTTTTTTTTGCTGCTTGAATAATATTTTTCATTCTTGCAATATTTGAAGAAAAACAGGTAACAACAATTCTATTAGAAAATCTTGAAAATATACTTGTCAATTCATCCCTAACATCACTTTCAGATTCTGATTTACCAGGAACATTTGCGTTAGTAGAATCACCTATTAAGGCAAGTAATCCATCATTTCCTAATTTTTCAAATTTTTCTTTTGAAAATGAGTCTCCTAAAGTAGGTGAATGATCTATTTTCCAATCAGCAGTATGAAGTAATGATCCATATGTTGTTTTAATTACTATTGCAGTTGGTTCAGGAATTGAGTGTGTAGTTGGAATAAAACTTATATCAAAATTATTGAGTATTAATTTCTTATCTAGATTTATCTCTTCTAAAGTAAACCCATCTACTTTATTGAATTCTTTTAACCTATTTTCGATAAGAAATTTTGCAAATTTACTTGCATATACAGGGCATTTAATTTTATTTGCTAAGAACGCAACAGCTCCTGCATGATCTTCATGACCATGGCTGATAATAATAGCCTCGAGATTATCTTCTAAACTTTCAATATGATCTATTTTTGGTACCAATAAATCTACACCAGGAAACTTTTCATCTGCAAATGAAAGACCTAAATCTATCATTATCCATTTTCCATCACATCCATAAAGATAACAATTTGCACCTATTTCTCCAATACCCCCAAGAGATAAAAAGTGTAGTCCTTCATTAAAATCATTTAGTTGTAAATTATTACTCATAAAAATATTTGATACCGATCTCTTTTATTCCTTCTAATGTTAAATGTTCCATATATATAGGTTTATAAATAATTTTATCCCTAAATATTTTACCTAGACCACCCGTAATATAGACTTTGGGCTTAAAATTATTCTCCTTAATAATTTGCTTTAATATGCCATTAACTGCATGCAAATAACCAAAATAGAAACCTGATTGAATAGAAGAGGATGTATTATTATTAACAATTTTATTTGATTTTGAGATTTTTGAAGTTTTTATTAACTCAGCATTTTTTAAAAGTGTCTCCATTGAAAGATTTATACCTGGAAAAATTAATCCACCTAAATATTGATTACTTTTAATGACATCAAAAGTAGTAGCTGTACCAAAGTCGACAATTATACAGTCTTTGATTTTATTACTATATACATAGGCATAGTTTGCTATTCGATCACTTCCAATTTGATTTAAATTATAATTAATACTATTTCTAAATGGTATTTTTTTTGGATTAATTACATAAAATTTGAATTTATTTTTTTGAAAAATATTTTTAAAAATTAAATTTAAAGAAGGTACAACAGAGGACAAGATACAAAGTCTATCTTTAAGATTATTAATCAACTTTTTGTTAGAGTTAAAAAATTTATTTATTTCTTTTTGTGTAATATTAATTTTTTTTTCTGTTTTTAATCTAATAATTTTATTTAATTTATTTTTTTTATATAAACCTATAACTATATTAGTATTACCTGCATCTATAACAATCATTAAATTATTCTAGCATTATATATATTTTCATAATTAATATTATTTTTTAAAGTGATTGAACCATCTGGGTTAAGATTATGAAATATTCCTTGTTTTACATATTGTTCATCAATTTTTAAATTAATATTGCCTCCTAAATATAATAATCTACTTTTATATTCATTCATAATTTTTTCGTGATTATTTAGTAGTTGTTTAAAATTGTTAAAATACTCTTCCATAATTTCATATACAAAATAAAAATTATTAATTTCTTTATTGTATTTATTAATATTAGTTGTTGGATAATTTTCAATTTTTGGAGAAGATACTATATTAACTCCAAAACCAGTATTTATATATTTATCACTTTTAATACTAAATATTTCAGAAATTATTCCAGAAATTTTTTCTTTATTAATTAAAATGTCATTTGGCCATTTAATTTGAGTTTTTACATTACAAATATTTTCAATCACAGAACAGATCATATTAGTAATAAAAGCATTATTTAAAAAATGATTTTCTATTGGCAATATATTTTTAGATAAAATAGAAATATAGACATTATTTTTTGGACTTTCCCAAGTTGTTCCTCGTCTTCCAAATCCTTTTTTTTGTTCATTTGCCATCAAACATATATTTCTATTATCAATAAGTTTTTTAACCTCTGACATTGTAGAATCTACACATTCAATAAAATGAAAATCAAAATTGTTTTTATCTAAAAGATTTTTAATTTTATCTAATGACATTAATCAAATTGTCAAACTTGCTGATATATTAATCAATAAAGATGGATAAAATATAAAACAAATAATTAAAAACAAACTTAAGAACAGAATAATTTTTGATTGAAAAGAAATTTTAAAATTAATTATTCCTTCACTTTTACTTTCATCAAAATACATTATCTTAATAATTCTTAAATAATAAAAAGCAGAAATAACACTGGCTAGGACACCAAGAACTGAAAGTACATATAATTCTTGTTCAATTGCAGCAATGAAAACATAAAACTTTCCAAAAAATCCTATAAATGGAGGGATGCCAGCCATAGATAGCATTATTATTGAAATAGAAAGACTTACGATTGGATTACTTTTACTTAACCCTTTTAAATCACTTATATTAATTAAATATTCATTTTTAACTTTTAATGAAAGTAAAATAGCAAAAATAGCAACATTCATTATCATGTATGAAAACATATAAATTGATGCTGCTTTAATTCCATCATCATTTGCGGCAACTAAAGCTATTAATATATAACCTATATGTCCAATAGAACTATAAGCTAATAATCTTTTAATATTTGACTGTGCTATAGCCGCTATAGCTCCAAGAAACATTGAGGCTATTGATAAAAATAAAATTATTTGACTCCATTCTAAGTAAAAATTTTCAAATGGAACTAAGCAAAAACGATAAATTAAAGCTACTGCAGCAATCTTAGGTACAATAGCAAAAAAACCTGTAATTGAATTTGGGGCTCCTTCATAAACATCGGGAGTCCACATATGGAAAGGTACGGCTGAAACCTTAAAAGCCAAGCCTACCATCACAAATACAAGCCCAAATATTAGACCTAAATTTAAATTATCGTATTTTGATAAATAGAAACTTATATCATCAAAATTCATTGAACCGCTAAATCCATAAATTAAAGAGAAACCATACAAAAGTATACCCGAAGATAATGCCCCTAAAATAAAGTATTTTACTCCTGACTCAGCTGATGAAATTGAATCTCTTTTTATTGCTGCAGCAACATAGAGAGATAAACTTTGTAGTTCTATTGCTAGATACATAGACATAAGATTATTTGAAGCAATCATTAACATCATCCCAAGTGTTGAAAATAAAAATAAAACAGGAATTTCAAAATTTTTAAGCTTTATGCCTAAGAAATAATCTTTAGAAATGATGATACTAGCTATAGATCCTAATAGAGCTAAAATTTTAAAAAAATTTATAAAAGAAGAGTGGCTAAATAAACTTTTATAATTTGCAAAATTTGATTCACTATCATTGTAAACAAGCAAAATGGTTAATAATAAAACGAAAACTGCTAGATTGGAAGTTTGCCTAAATGCATTCTTTTTTAAAAAAAGGCCAAAAAGTAAACAAACAAAAGAGGAGCATGCTAAAAAAATTTCGGGTATAAAAAAAATATTGTAAATATTATTTAGCATTGGCTATTTCATAATTTGTTATAATTAGTTCAAGTGATAATCTCATAGGATCTAAAAATAGATTTGGAAATATACCTAGTAATATTACTGAAATTGCTAAAGGAATTAATATGATTTTCTCTCTTGTGTTTATATCTAAAATATCTGCAAGTTTATTATTAGTTATGGTGCCAAAAATAATTCTTTTATAAAGGTATAGCATGTAAATAGCGGATAATATTATTCCAAAAGCCGCGCCAATAACAACGTAACTTGAAACTTTAAATGCGCCAACAATAACTAAAAACTCTCCAATAAAACCACTAGTCCCAGGTAATCCAACTGATCCCAGCATAAAAATCATGAATACTGTTGCATAAAGTGGCATTCTTTGAACTAATCCTCCGTAAAATTCAATTTCTCTAGTATGCATTCGATCATAAATAACACCAACACATAAAAATAAAGCTGCTGAGACTAGTCCATGACTAATCATTTGCATCATTGCTCCTTCTAAACCTTGTTGATTAACTAAAAAAATTCCAATTGTTACAATTCCCATATGAGCAACGGATGAATATGCAATTAGTTTTTTTATATCAGTTTGTGCTAGTGCCACTAACGAAGTGTATACTATAGCAACTATACTTAATGTCATAATTAAAGGAATAAAAAACTCTGTTGCTTCTGGAAGCATGCCTAAAGAGAAACGGATAAAACCATATCCGCCCATTTTTAAAAGTACTCCGGCTAAAATAACAGATCCAGCCGTTGGAGCTTCAACATGGGCATCGGGCAACCATGTATGAAAAGGCCACATAGGAATTTTAACTGCAAAGGAAGCAAAGAAGGCAAGCCAAAGAAACAACTGAGTATTATAGGAAAAATAATTACCTTGTAAGAACTCAATACTCATTGAACTTGTATTTCTATACATCACAATAATAGCAATCAACATGAGTACTGAACCCAAAAGAGTGTAGAGAAAGAATTTAAAAGAAGCATAGATTCTTCTATTGCCTCCCCATATACCTATGATTAGATACATTGGTATTAATACTGCTTCAAAAAAAATATAAAATAAAAGTATGTCTATAGAAGCAAACATTCCAATCATTACAGTCTCTAAAAATAAAAAAGAAAGCATGTATTCCTTGACTCTTTTTTTAATATTATTCCAACTAGCTAAAATACAAAGTGGGGTCAAAAATGTACTTAATAAAATCATAAAAAGTGAAATACCGTCAACTCCAACATGGTAGAAGAAATTAAAATCATCAAACCATCTAAATTTTTCTTCATATTGATAAGACGGATTGGAATAATCAAATTGTAGCCAGAGTATTAAACTTAAAATAAATGTTCCTAACGTTGTTAGCAAAGCAGCCCATTTAATATTAATTGATGTTAATTCATCTTCTTTAATAAAAAGAATAATTAAAGCACCAATTAAAGGTAAAAAAATTATTACTGATACTAACGGCCAGTCAATCATTTAGTAATATAAAAACCATGTTAAAATTATTACTAAGCCACCAAGCATAGCAAAAGCATAATGAAACAAATACCCTGATTGAAATAAACTTACATAAGATGAAGATTTTGAAATAATCCAGGAGACCCCGTTTGGTCCTAAACCATCAATAGTTTTTTCATCCCCTCTTTTCCAGAAAAAGTTTGCTAATTTGAAGAAAGTTAAAACAAATACTTTATGATATAGCTCATCCACATACCATTTATTTTTAGAAAGAGAATATAAAGGATCTAAATTATAGGAAAGATTTTTTGCTCTGTTTAAATTATTTGAATATATCAACACACAGACAAGAATTCCAACTGCAACAGCAGACTTTGATATTAATGATTGTGTAAAAGGAAGATATTTATGAGAACTTTCTGTTAATAATATAGCATTATCCCAAAATTCTTTTTTATAATATCCAATAAAATAATCAGCAAAGAATATTCCAGAAAAAATAGAACCAATTGCAAGAATAAATAATGGAGCTGTCATTACTAAAGGTGACTCATGGGCGTGATCATATGTTTTATTATTTGATCTATTTTCACCATGAAATGTTAGGAATAATAATCTCCATGAATAAAAAGCAGTAAGTAAAGCAGTTAAAATACCTACTAAATATGCAAAGTATGCTATTCCATTTGAAGCATAGAAAGCATTTTCTAAAATACTTTCTTTTGAATAGTAACCAGATAGATATGGGAAACCAATAATTGCAAGAGACCCAATCCACATCATTGAGGCAGTAAAAGGTATTTTTTTGAAAAGCCCCCCCATTTTTCTCATATCCTGTTCATGATGCATTGCGTGAATTACAGAACCTGCAGAAAGAAATAGAAGAGCTTTAAAAAATGCATGAGTTGTTAAGTGAAATATTGATGCATTATAAGCTCCTACACCTGCTGCAAAAAACATATATCCCAATTGACTGCATGTTGAATATGCAATGACTCGTTTAATATCATTTTGCGTTAAGGCGATAGAGGCAGCAAAAATAGCTGTGGCTGCACCAATAAAAGTAATAAATAAATTAGTAAATGTCGCAAACTCATAAAGAGGACTCATTCTTGCAACTAAAAATACACCAGCAGTTACCATTGTTGCAGCATGTATTAGTGCAGATACAGGAGTAGGTCCCTCCATGGCATCTGGCAACCATGTGTGCAAACCTAATTGAGCTGATTTGCCCATTGCACCTATGAATAAAAGAAAACATAAAAAATCTAAAGTTGGAAAACTGAATGAAAGGAATTGAATTTGATGCTCACTAAATCGATCCACTTGTGAAAATATACTGTCGAAACTTATAGTGCCAAAAATATAAAAAATTCCTGCAATTCCAATTGCGTATCCAAAATCTCCAACTCTGTTTACAACAAATGCTTTTATGGCAGCTTTATTTGCTGAATCTTTATGGTGCCAAAAACCAATTAATAAATATGAGGCTAGCCCAACACCTTCCCAACCAAAGAACATTTGCAGCAAGTTATTACTTGATACAAGAACAAGCATAAAAAAAGTAAATAAGCTTAGATAACCCATAAATCTTATTTTTGATGGATCTTCTTCCATATAGCCTATTGAATATAAATGAACACAAGCAGAAACAGTTGTAACCACAATGAACATCACAGCAGTTAAAGTGTCTAATCTAATTGACCAATCGACAATAAAGTTTCCAGAAGTGATCCAGTTAAGAATAAAAATTATTTCAGTTTCCTTATTATTAATAAACTGAATGAATATTATCCAAGAAAATAAAGTACAAAGAAAAAGGATTGAAGTTGTTGATATTTGATAAACCTTATAGTTAAACTTTTTACCGAGTAAAAAACAAAAAAGAAAACCAAGTAGAGGTAAAAATATAATTGAGATTGCCATCTACTATCCCTTAAGCTGATTAATTTTATTTACTTCTATTGATCCTAAATTTCTAAAAAATACTACAAGAATGGCGAGTCCAATTGCTGCTTCAGCGGCTGCAACAGTTAGTGTAAGCATTGCGAAGATTTGTCCTGAGATATCATTAATATACGCTGAGAAAGCAATAAAATTAATATTTACTGATAACAAGATGAGTTCTATAGACATTAAAATTATAATTAAATTTTTCTTATTTAAAAATATTCCTAAAACACCTAAGGTAAAAATAATTGCGCCGAGAAAAAGATAGTGTTCAAGAGTAATCATTAATTAAATTCCTTCGCCTATTTTTACTTTTTTCTTTTCTATAGCTGTTGATGCATCAACTGTATTTTGAGAATCTATATTTTGCCTTTTAACACCACCTTTATCTCTTAATGTAAGTGTAATAGAGCCAATCATTGCAACTAATAAAATTATCCCACATATTTGAAATAAATAAAAATATTCAGTGTAGAGTATTTGCCCAATCATTTTTGTATTTTCCACTTCATTAACTATAGGTTGTAGTGGTGTTTGATTGTTATAAATATTAGACGATCTATCTGTTAAAAAAAGTATTCCAAGTTCAATTACTAGAACTATCCCTAATAATGCTCCAAAAGGTAAATATTGCAAAAAACCTTCTCTCAACTTTACAAAATTTATATCAAGCATCATTACAACAAATAGAAAAAGGACGGCAACAGCTCCAACATATACAACGACAAGGATCATTGCCAAAAATTCAGCACCTAATAAAACAAAGAGTCCTGATGCGTTAACAAAGCTTAAAATTAAGAACAAAACTGAATGAACTGGATTTTTTGCACTTATAACCATAAGAGCAGAAAGAACTGCAACAGATGAAAAAAGATAAAATGTTAATGAATAAAGAACCATTCTTATCTATATTTTCTATCGAGATGAATATTTTGAGCAATTTCTTGCTCCCATCTATCTCCATTTTCTAAAAGTTTATCTTTATTATAAATTAATTCTTCTCTTGTTTCAGTGGCAAATTCAAAATTTGGTCCTTCTACTATCGCATCAACTGGGCAAGATTCTTGACATAAACCACAGTAAATACATTTAGTCATATCTATATCATATCTTGTTGTTCTTCTGCTTCCATCCTCTCTTGGCTCTGCTTCAATTGTAATTGCCTGAGCAGGACATACTGCTTCACAAAGTTTACATGCGATACATCTCTCTTCCCCACTTGGATATCTTCTCAAAGCATGCTCACCTCTAAAACGTGGGCTTAATGGACCTTTTTCGTGAGGATAATTTATTGTAACTTTTGATTTAAATATGTATTTAAAAGTTAAAAATAGTCCTTGAAATAATTCAAATAAAGTAAAAGATTTAATTAATTTATACATATTAATTTGGCAGCATGTCAAAATATACTAAAAAACCAGAAGTTGCCACAACCCAAAACAAAGAAAACGGTAGAAAAACTTTCCATCCAAGTCTCATTAACTGATCATATCTATATCTTGGGAAAGTTCCTCTAACCCAAATAAATAAAAATAATATAAATATTATTTTTACAGTAAACCAGATTACTCCAGGAACAACATTTAATGGGTATACATCAAATGGAGGAAGCCATCCGCCTAAAAAAAGAATGACAGTCATAGAAGACATTAAAATCATACTCGCGTATTCACCTAAAAAAAATAATACAAATGAAGCAGATGAATATTCAGTAAAAAATCCTGCAACAAGTGTTGATTCATCTTCAGGAAGATCAAAAGGTAATCTATTTGTTTCAGCTAATGCAGAAATAAAAAAAATAATAAACATAGGTAATAATGGAATTGCAAACCATACAGTCTGCTGAGCTAAAACTATCTTTGATAAATTTAAAGAACCTACACATAATAATACTGTAATAATTACAAATCCAATAGATACTTCATATGAAACCATTTGAGCAGCTGATCTTAATGCTCCTAGAAAAGGATATTGAGAGTTACTAGCCCATCCAGCCATTATTATTCCGTATACTCCAAGAGATGATACTGCAAACAGATACATGATACCTACGTTAATATCAGAGACTACCCATCCTGGAGCAAAAGGTATTACTGCCCAACCTGCTAAGCTAAGTACCATTGTTATTATGGGTGCTAAAATAAAAACAATTTTATTTGATCCACTAGGTATAATATTTTCTTTAGTAATAAGTTTTAATGCATCAGCAAAGCTTTGTAATATACCAAAAGGCCCTACTATATTTGGACCTCTTCTTAATTGAATTAATGCTAAAACTTTTCTTTCAGCATAAACTAAAAAAGCTACAGATATTAAAACTGGCACAACAACAGCAAGTATTTGGGCAATTATTATTAACCCTGTAATTAATATATCATAAGTCATCTAATTATTATGCTGCCTTATTTAAAATATCTTTAGTACATTTTGCCATTGTTTCAGAAGATCTAGAAATAGAATCATTCATATAAAAATTTTCAATGTTATATTTAATTTTAATATTCTCAATTTTATTATTTTTAGCAAAAGTTATTTCACCAATAGAATTAACTTCATTTAAGAGAGCAAATTGACCATAGGTACTTGTAAGCTCATTTCGAAGCTCCCCAAGATTATTAAAATTTAAATTTTTTTCAAATAAGTCACTTAAAACTCTAAAAATTTTCCACTCCTCTTTTGCTTCACCTATTGGATTATGACACTTAGTTGTTTGAATAACTCTACCTTCTATATTCATATATGTAGAACTTTTCTCAGTATATGCAGGGGTTGGTAAAATTATATCCGCTATAGATGCTGAAACATCTCCATGATGACCAAGATAAACAACAAAAGCATTTTCAAATGTTGAAAAATTTATCTCATCTAACCCCATTAAGAAAACTACAGGCTTTGTTTTATCAATATGTTTTTTTAATTGTTTATTGTAATCATTATCAAATTTTTTATTATAAAATTTCAAATCTAATGCTCCTACTCTAGAAATATCTTGGTTAAGAATATTTAACGGATTTGTATTTTTATTTTTTTGAATTTTTTTCGCAATTAATCCTGCAGTTTCTAATATTTTTTTACCATGATCATTATTTATTGCTGAAGTACCAAGTATTATAAGTGGGTTTTTTGCAGATTTTAAAACTTTATTGAACTCAGATTTATTATTAGATAATTTATTAAGGTAATCTAAAGAATCAGATAAATGATGATAATCGTAAGTAAGATCTAATTTAGGACCTATAAGACCAATTTTGCAGTTATTTTCAATATATGCCTTTCTAATTCTAGCGTTTAGTACCGCT
Source organism: uncultured Alphaproteobacteria bacterium (assembly GCA_902623255.1). Classification (GTDB taxonomy): domain Bacteria; phylum Pseudomonadota; class Alphaproteobacteria; order HIMB59; genus CACPNW01. The sequence continues at coordinate 154,096 of CACNSY010000001.1, forward strand.
GCTTCCCATCTAGGGTTTGATCCAATTAAAAGAATAGTATCAGCCTTTTCAATTTCTTGAATTGTTGAATTAAATTTATAACTTGAAGATGAATTATCGATAATTTGTGTATTATCAAATCTGCAATCATAGTTTTTTGATTTTAGTGAATTACTAAATTTTTGTGCAGAATATAAAGTTTCAATATCGGTAAACTTACCAGATAGGAATACAGTATTTTCTTTACCTCTTTTTGTAATTTCTTTTTTTATTAATTCAAATGCATTATCCCATGAAGATTTTTGGAGTTTTTTATTTGATTTAGAATATACATTATCCAATCTTTGACTTGAGAGTCCGTCAACTGCAAATCTAGATTTATCACTTATCCATTCTTCATTGGTTTCTTCATTTATTCTAGGAAGAGCTCTTAAAACTTTTTTTCCTCTTGTATCAATCCTTATACTTGAACCTATACCATCGAACACATCAAATGTTTCTGTCTTGGTTAGCTCCCATGGTCTAGATTTAAATGCATATGGTTTACTTGTTAAAGCACCTACGGGGCATAAATCAATTACATTTCCAGATAATTCTGACTCAATAGTTTTTTCTAAGTACGTCGTGATCTCAGCATTTTCACCTCTGCCAAGTAAGCCTATATCATCAACACCCGCAACTTCTGTAGAAAACCTTACGCATCTTGTACAATGTATACATCTTGTCATAATTGTTTTGACAAGTGGTCCCATATTTTTATTTTGAACTGCTCTTTTGTTTTCTTCATATCTAGTTTTATCAAAACCATAATACATCGCTTGATCTTGAAGATCACATTCTCCTCCTTGATCACAAATAGGGCAATCCAATGGATGATTAATGAGAAGAAACTCCATTACACCTTTTCGAGCTTTTTTAACTGTTTCTGTTTTTGTTTTTATAACCATTCCATCTGCTGCTGGCATGGCACATGATGCAATAGGTTTTGGAGCTTTTTCCATTTCTACTAAACACATTCTACAATTTCCTGCTATTGAGAGTTTTTCATGATAACAAAATCTTGGAATTTCTGTTCCTGCTTGTTCACAAGCTTGCATTACGGTCATGCCGTTTTCAAATTCGTATTCTTTATTATCAATTGTTATCTTTGGCACTAGGCTACTCTTTTATTTCTTTCTTGAATTCTTTTTTCAATTTCAGGTCTAAAGTGTCTAAACAAACCTTGAATAGGCCAAGCAGCGGCATCACCTAATGCACAAATAGTATGACCTTCAATTTGCTTAGTCACATCTAAAATTTTATCAATATCTTGATGTTCAACATTTCCATGAACCATTTTTTCCATCATTCTGTACATCCATCCAGTACCTTCTCTGCAAGGTGTACATTGACCGCAGCTTTCATGTTTATAAAAATGTGATAATCTAGCTATTGCTTCAACAATATCTGTTGATTTATTCATTACAATAACAGCAGCAGTTCCTAATCCACTTTGAACTTCTTTTAGGCTATCAAAATCCATTTTAACTGTATCGCAAATAGACTTAGGTAATAAAGGCACACTTGCACCTCCAGGAATTACAGCTAATAAATTTTCCCAACCACCAATTACACCTCCTGCATGTTTTTCAATCAGTTCTTTTAATGGTATCCCCATTTCCTCTTCTACATTGCATGGGTTATTAACATGTCCTGAAATACTAAAAATTTTTGTACCTGTATTGTTGGCACTTCCTAAATCAGCGAACCATTTTGAACCACGTCTTAAAATAGTTGGTGCAACGGCAACTGTTTCAACATTTGTAACTGTTGTTGGACATCCATATAAACCTGCACCAGCGGGAAACGGAGGTTTTAATCGAGGTTGGCCTTTTTTACCCTCTAAACTTTCAAGTAAAGCAGTTTCTTCACCACAAATATATGCTCCTGCTCCTCTGTGAAGATAAATATCAAAATCCCACCCTGTACCACATGCATTTTTACCAATTAAATTATTTGCGTAGGCTTCATCTATTGCTTTTTGTAAATTAGAAGATTCAGAATAATATTCACCCCTTATATAAATATAACAAGTATGTGCATGCATAGCAAAGGCAGCAACTAAACAACCTTCTAAAAGAAGATGTGGGTCGTTTCTCATAATCTCTCGATCTTTACATGTGCCTGGCTCTGACTCATCTGCATTAACAACTAGGTAATGATCTTTTCCAGAGTCTTTTGGCATAAATGACCACTTAAGTCCCGCAGGGAAACCTGCTCCTCCCCTTCCTCTTAATTGACTATTTTTAATTTCCTCAACAATTTTTTCGCTACCCATTTTAATAAGTTCTTTAGTATTTGACCAAATACCTCTTTTTTTGGCACCATCTAATTTCCAGTCTTCAAAACCGTATAAATTTTTAAAAATTTTATCTTTTTCCCTAAGCATCAAATTTTCTTTCAGGTTGTGATGATTTTCTACCAATTTGTGAACCTACTTTTATTGATTTATTATCTTTTAAATCTTGAAGTATTTTTTTAAAACTCTCTTCATCTAAATCTTCATAATAATCATCATTGATCTGGACCATAGGAGCATTGCAACATGCACCTAAGCATTCAACTTCAACAACTGTAAATATTCCATCATCACTTGTCTCGCCAATATTAGTTTCACAAACTTCTTGTGCAACCTTAGACAGTTTATCACTCCCTCTTAGCCAACAAGGTGTCGTTCTACAAATTTGTACAAAATTTTTACCAATAGGTTCTAAATTAAACATCGAATAAAAAGTGGCAACTTCTAACACCCTTATATAAGACATACTTAGAGTTTCAGCTACTTTTTCCATTGAGTTTTTACTTAGCCATCCATTATTTTGTCTTTGTGCTAAATCAAGTAAAGGAATAACTGCGCTTTGAATACGGTTTGATGGATATTTTTTTATTATTTCAGAAATTTTTCTAAAATTTTCTGATGACCATTCAAAATTATCATTAATTTTTTTATATACTTTATTATTTGAACCAGGATGATGCATTATCTATCTATCTCTCCAAAAACAATATCTAAGCTACCTAGTATAGCGGCTATGTCAGCCATTAAGTGGCCTTTAGATAAATGATCCAATGTTTGAAGGTGTGCAAAACCTGGTGCTCTTATTTTACATCTATATGGTTTACTAGATCCATCAGAAACAAGGTAAACGCCAAATTCACCCTTTGGAGCTTCTACTGCACTATAAACTTGACCAGCGGGAACACGGTAACCTTCAGTGAAAAGTTTAAAATGATGAATTAAAGCTTCCATTGATTTTTTCATTTGATTTCTTTTAGGAGGTGTAATTTTATTATCCTCAATTGATATTGGACCTGGTTTGATTTTATTTAAACATTGGTTAATAATACTAATGCTTTGTCTCATTTCCTCTATGCGAACCAAATATCGATCAAAACAATCACCCTTTTTTCCAACAGGAACTTCAAAATCAACTTGATCATAGGCGTCATAAGGTTGAGATCTTCTTAAATCCCATGCTACACCTGCACTTCTTAATACAGGACCAGAACACCCCCATTCAATTGCTTCGGACTTTGAAATTATTCCTATATCAACTGATCTTTGTCTTAAAATTCTGTTATTAGTAAGCAAGCTTTCAAGATCATCAATAAATTTTGGAAGAGTTTTAAAATGGTCAAATAATTTTTCTTCCATTCCTTCTGGCATATCCTGATGAACGCCGCCAGGTCTAAAATAGGCTGCATGAAATCTTGCTCCAGATACTGCTTCATGAAACTCCAAAAGCTTTTCCCTTTCTTCAAAACACCATAAAAAAGGTGTCACTGCACCAATGTCAGCAGCATAGGCAGGTATATTTAATAAATGATTTAGTATTCTAGTAATTTCGGCAAAAATAACCCGAATATATTTAGCTCTTTCAGGAACATTGATACCTAGGAGATTTTCAGTTGCCAATGCAAAAGCATGTTCTTGACACATTGGTGAAACGTAATCAAGTCTATCAAAATAAGGGACAGCCTGAAGATAAGTTTTATATTCAATTAATTTTTCTGTCCCCCTATGTAACAATCCGATGTGTGGTTCTGCTCTTTGAACTACTTCACCTTCAAGCTCAACTACTAAACGTAAAACACCATGCGCAGCTGGATGTTGAGGGCCAAAGTTAATTGTAGTTGTATTAAGCTCTACTTCTTTCATTTAATTTTCACCAGTAGATTTCTCATCACCAAAAAGTTTGTTTTCCATTCCTTCCCAAGGAGATTCACTATCGAAATTTCTAAATTCTTGAGTTAACTTAACAGGCTCATATATTACTTTTTTTTCAAGGTCATCGTAGCGAACTTCTGTATGTCCTGTTAAAGGAAAATCTTTGCGCAACGGATAACCTTCAAAATTGTAATCCGTCATTATTCTTCTTAAATCAGGATGGTTAATAAATTCAATTCCAAATAAATCATAGCATTCTCTTTCATACCAATCTGCAGATTTGTGAATATTGGTTATTGATTCTATGTTTTCGTTTTCTTTAATGAAAGTTTTAAGAATAATTTTTTTATTTTTTGTTAAACTTTGCAAAATATAAATCAAATCAAATCTAAATTCTCTTGAAGGATAATCAACAGCTGTAATATCTAATAATTGATTAAAATTAAACTCATTGTTATCTTTTAATTCAGTAAAAATTTTTATAATGTTATGTTTTTCAAATTCTATTTCCAACAGATTATTATTCTCTAAAACATCATTTATGCCATCTATTTTAGTAAGAATTTTAATCATATAAAATTATCTTTTAAATTTATTTTCTCTTCTAATTTTTTTCTGTAATTGCAATATGCCGTAAACTAATGCTTCTGCTGTTGGGGGGCATCCTGGAACGTAAACATCAACGGGGACGATCCTGTCACAACCTCTAACTACTGAATACGAGTAGTGATAATATCCGCCACCATTTGCACATGAACCCATTGATATTACCCACCGAGGTTCTGGCATTTGATCATAAACTTTTCTTAAAGCTGGTGCCATTTTATTTGTTAATGTGCCAGCAACAATCATTACATCAGATTGTCTAGGGCTACCTCTTGGTATGACTCCATAACGATCTAGATCATATCTTGCCATGTAAGAATGGATCATTTCTACTCCACAACATGCCAATCCGAATGTCATTGGCCATAAGGAACCAGTTCTAGCCCAAGTAAGAATTTTATCGTAGCTAGCCACTAAGAAACCTTTAGAGGATAATTCTGTATTTAGAGTGTCATCAACAATTTTTTTTGCTTCATCTACTCCCATTCTAAAGCTCCTTTTTTCCATTCATAAATAAAACCAATAGTTAAAACAGTTAGAAAAATCATCATTGACCAAAAACCAAACAATCCAATTTTACCAAGTGTTATTGCCCATGGAAACAAGAAAGCAACTTCTAAATCAAAGATAATAAATAAGATTGCTACTAAATAAAATCTTACGTCAAATCTTCCACGAGCGTCGTCAAAAGCCTCAAATCCACACTCATAAGCAGATAATTTTTCTTGATCTGGCTGAGAGTCTCCAACTACAAAAGATAATAAAGTCATTCCAAAAGCCAATGCTAAAGCTATAAATATAAAAATTAATATTGGTAAATATTCAAATAGAAACTCTGACACTATAATCTCACAAATAAATTAGTAATGTATTTAACGATTTATTCAACAATAACAACGTGTCTCGTTGCGACTTTAGTACACAAAAAAACACTGAAATAAGTGGCGCGAGAGACGGGATTCGAACCCGCGGCCTCTGCCGTGACAGGGCAGCGTTCTAACCAGCTGAACTACTCCCGCGCATGGTGGGTGTTGAGAGACTTGAACTCCCGACCCTCTCGGTGTAAACGAGATGCTCTACCAACTGAGCTAAACACCCAAATAAAAGCGGCTGTTAAATTCATTTAACAGCCGGTGCAAGAAAAAAATAATTAATTATTTACTGAGTCTTTAAGAGCTTTTCCCACAGTAAATTTAGGTCTCTTAGATGCTGGGATTTGGATTGATTCTCCTGTTCTAGGATTTCTACCAGTAGTTGCTTTTCTATGACTAACACTAAAATTACCAAATCCAACAATACTAACCTTTTCATCTCTTTTCAAAGCGTTAGTTATTGAATCCAAAAAGCTTTCAATTGCTCGAGTTGCGTCAGATTTAGATAGTCCAGCGGAAGAAGCTACAGATGCGATAAGATCATTTTTGTTCACTTTTATTCTCCTTTAATAAATTTTCTAGATAATTATTTGTTTTATGAACAAGTCAACAATATTATAAAATTTTTCGCAGAAATAAGGGAATTTGACAATAAAATGGCTTAATAGCTGATTTTTTTAAATTAAAATATTAGTGAGTACTAGTGGTGTTTTGATTATTTTTTAATTGAGATTCGCTTAAATTTAATGGAATAATGGGCTTTGTTAAAGTGTGTTCAAGAATTGAGAATGCATCAGAAACAGCAATAATTTTTATACCTTTTATAACTTCCTTATCAAACTCTGCAATTTCCCTAAAGTTTTCATGAGGAATAAGAATTTTTTTAATCCCTGCTCTACTAGCTGCATATATTTTTTCTTTCAAACCACCAATTGGTAAAACTCTACCTCTCAGTGTAATTTCTCCAGTCATTGCAACATCTCTTTTGATTTTGTTGTTTGTTAAAGATGAAACTAATGAATTAAAAATAGCTATACCTGCACTAGGTCCATCTTTTGGAGTAGCGCCCTCAGGTACATGGATGTGGATATCATAATTCTCAAAGTCTCTAGGATTAATTCCAAGAGTTACCGATTTTGATTTAACATATGAAGTTGCAGCCTGAATGGATTCTCTCATAACTTCACCTAATTTACCTGTTATTGTAAGTTTACCTTTACCGATTGATAAAATAACCTCAACTGACAGAATTTCTCCCCCGACCTCCGTCCAAGCTAAACCATTAGTTACTCCTACTAAATTTCTTTTTTCAATTTCACTTGTTCTAAATTTTGAAATGCCTAGAAATTCTTGTAAAGATTTCTCATTTAATTTAATTTTTTTTAATCTCGTTGTCTCTAATTTTTTAACTGCTTTTCTACATACTTTAGATATTTCTTTTTCAAGATTTCTCACTCCAGCTTCTTTAGTATAATTTCTGATAATCAAACTCAAAACCCTAGAGTTAAATGTTATTTCAGAATTTTTAATTCCATGGTTTTTAATTTGCTTTGGTAACAAATATTTTTTTGCAATTTGATTTTTTTCTTTTTCAGTATAACCTGGTATTCTTATTACTTCCATTCTATCTAAAAGTGCAGGCGGTATATTTAATGTGTTAGCAGTACATACAAACATTACATCAGATAGATCATAATCCAATTCTAAATAATGATCATTAAATTTACTATTTTGTTCAGGGTCAAGAACTTCTAACAAAGCAGAGGATGGATCTCCTCTCCAATCAGATCCCAACTTATCAATTTCATCTAATAAAATTAATGGGTTAGAAGATTTTGATTTTTTCATAGCTTGTATAAATCTACCTGGCATAGAGCCTATATATGTTCTTCTATGACCTCTAATTTCAGCTTCGTCCCTTACACCCCCCAATGACATTCTTACAAAACTTCTGCCAGTTGAATTTGCAATTGATTTACCTAGGGATGTTTTTCCAACACCGGGAGGACCAACTAAACATAATATAGGTCCTTTAAGTTTATCAGTTCTTTTTTGAACAGCTAAATATTCAAGAATTCTCTCTTTTACTTTCTCTAAACCATAATGATCATTTTCTAAAATCGTTGAAGCTTTATTAATATTTTTTGAAATTTGATCTGGATTATTCCAGGGTATAGACATAACCCAATCCAGATAATTCCTAATTACAGTTGCTTCTGCTGACATAGCGCTCATATTTTTTAATTTTTTAATTTCAGATGCACATTTATCCTTGGCCTCTTTAGAAAAGTTATACTGATTTATTTTTTTTTCTAATTCTGCAATTTCATCTACGTCATCATTTTCACCCAATTCTTTTTGAATCGCCTTCATTTGTTCATTTAAATAATATTCCTTTTGAGTTTTCTCCATTTGCCTTTTTACACGGCCTTTAATTTTTTTTTCAACTTGGAATGAATCAATTTCTGAAACAAGATGACCATAGGTTTTATTTAATCTATCTTCTGTATTTATGATTTCTAAAATTTCTTGTTTTTGAGATATAGATATTGAAATATTTGATGCAATTATATCAACTATTTTATCAGGATCAGTAATAGATTTAACATTGTTTATGATATCAAGTGAAACTTTTTTATTAATCTTTTGAAACTCGGTAAATTGCTCAATAATGAGCTTTTGTAGAGCTCTTATATTAGAATTTTTTTTTGTTTTATAATTAATTTCACTAATGGAAGCAGAAATAAAATCTTTGTTAAAATTTATTTTTTCAACTTTTGCTCTGTGTATACCTTCCACTAATACTTTAAGTGTTCCATCAGGGAGTTTAAGCAATTGAATTACTTTAGCAACCGTACCAAAAGAATATAGATTATCTTTATTAGGATTATCTATTTTTGAATTTTTTTGTGATATTAAAAAAATCTTTTTATCAGTAGTCATTACATTATTAAGTGCATTAACTGATTGATCTCTGCCAACAAAAAGTGGGGCAATCATATTAGGAAAAACTACAATATCTCTTAAGGGAAGAACGGGTATAGTATTTTTTACCATTTATTATAAATGTTCATATAATATTTAAAATCAAGAGTTATTAGACATTAATTTTTGATTATTTTCTTTATTTGAATAAATTAAAATAGGGTCAGATTTTTTTGCAATTACATCTTTGTTTATAACAACTTTATATAAATCTTTTTGATCAGGAACTTTGTACATAAGTTCCATTAGTGAATCTTCAATAATTGATCTCAAACCTCTTGCGCCAGTATTTTGAACAACTGCTAACTTAGCAATTTCCTTTAATGCATCTTCTTTGATTTCTAACTTGACCCCATCCATTTTCAAAAGAGCCTCAAATTGCTTAACTATAGCATTTTTTGGTTGAGTCATAATTCTTATCAACATATCTTCATCTAATTCATTTAAAGTAGTTATCACTGGAAGCCTTCCAATAAATTCTGGTATCATACCAAATTTGAGCAGATCTTGATTTTCAAGTTTTTTAAGTGCCTCACCAATAGTCTTCTTTTTTGGATCAGTGTCTAATTTAGAATTAAATCCTATTGCAGTACCTTTTAATCTATAATTTATAATTTCCTCTAGGCCTGAAAAAGCGCCTCCACATATAAAAAGTATATTAGATGTATCTACTTGCAAAAATTCTTGCTGAGGATGCTTTCTTCCACCCTGTGGAGGGACACTTGCAATTGTACCCTCCATAATTTTTAGTAATGCTTGTTGAACACCCTCTCCTGAAACATCTCTTGTAATAGAAGGGTTGTCACTTTTTCTTCCTATTTTATCAATCTCATCTATATAAACTATTCCTTTTTGAGCCCTTTCCACATTGTATTCGGAGGCCTGTAGCAATTTAAGAATAATATTTTCTACATCTTCACCAACATAGCCTGCCTCAGTTAAACTAGTTGCATCTGCTACAGTAAAAGGAACGTCTAAAATTTTAGCTAAAGTTTGAGCAAGTAATGTTTTTCCTGTACCAGTAGGCCCAACCAAAAGAATATTTGATTTTGATATCTCAACACTTTCATTTTCTGATTTAGACGAAAGTCTTTTATAGTGATTATAAACAGCTACAGAAAGAATTTTTTTAGAATCTTTTTGACCAATAACATAATCATTTAAAAATTTATTTATTTCTGAAGGTTTCGGAATATCTTTTTTTATTTTAAATTTATTATTCTTATTGTCTTCTTTTATAATATCCATGCATAATTCAACACATTCATCACAAACGAAAACTGTTGGTCCTGCAATTAATTTTTTTACTTCTTTCTGATTTTTTCCGCAAAAAGAGCAAAATAATGAATCTTTATCATTTTTTTTATTCATTATTTCCTACCTTTTACAACTTTGTCAATAAGTCCAAATTTAATAGCTTCATCAGCGGAGAAATACTTATCTCTTTCCATTATACTTGATATTTCTGAAATTTTTTTTCCGGTATGTTTTGAATAAATTTCATTTAATTTTGACTTTGTTTTTTTTATCTCGTTAGTTTGTATTTCAATATCTGTTACTTGACCTTGATAACCCCCACTAGGTTGATGAACCATTATCCTTGAATTAGGTAAAGAAAATCTCATACCTTTTTCCCCAGCAGTTAAGAGAAGTGAGCCAGCAGAAGCAGCTTGGCCAATACAAATAGTCATAATTTTTGAAGAAACGTATTGCATTGTATCATAAATAGCCAATCCTGACCAAACGATACCACCCGGTGAATTAATATAAAATGAAATTTCTTTTTTGGGATTTTCAGACTCTAGAAATAATATTTGAGCACATATTAAACTCGCAATATTATCATCAATAGGACCAGTCAGAAAAATTATTCTTTCTTTTAATAAGCGTGAATAAATATCATAAGATCTTTCGCCCCTAGATGATTGTTCAACAACCATTGGAATTAAGTTATTAGAAATATTATCTATTGGATCTTTCATTTTCTTTTATCTTTAATGTCAAAAGTTTTAACTTCAAGTTTTTTATAATCATCTTCACTTAATTTTATAACATTTGTTTTCGATTTGGAAATAATTGAATCTATTACTTTTTGTTCAATAAGAGGTGCTCGAATCGTATCCAATGATGATGGATTTTTTTCAAAATATTCCATAATCTGCTTTTCTTGACCAGGATATTGCCTAGTATATTCTAATATACCTTTGTTAATTTCTTCTTCAGAAACAACAACTTTTTCTTCTGAAGCTATATGTTGCATTAATAAACCAAGTTTTACTCTTCTTTCTGAAATTTTTTTATATCTTTTTTTGAGATCGTCATCTTTTAGTAGCTTATCATCCTCATCTAAACTACCTTCTTTTTTAGCCTGCTCTAAACGATTCCATATTTGATTAAAATCATCTTCTAGTACTCCATCAGGTAAGTCAAATTTATAATTATTATCTAAAAGGTCCATCAACTCTTTTTTTTCAATTTGCTTTATACCTTGTTCGTATTGAGATTTCATATTTTTCACTAGAAAATCTTTAAGATCCTTTTCAGTTTTGAAACCATTCTTATCTAAAAACTCTTTTGTAAGTTCAAATTTAATTTTTTCTTCAATTGAAATTATTTCAAAATTAAATGTTATTTTTTTAAATTTATCATCTTTAAGAATTTTAGATAAGTTGATTTTTAATTCAATTTTATCTCCAGTTTTTACTTTTCTATTAATCAATTCTTTATTTAAACCTGGAAGTATTCCATCATCAAATCCCAAATCAATTGGAAAATTTTTTTGAGATTTTAAATATTCTGGAAGATCTTCTTGAGAGGATTCAAAATTAACAATAACCTTGTCAGTATTTTTAACATGTCTCAAACTATCAATTTTTTTAAAATTTTTTTGTGAATCAATAAAACTCTTAAATTGATTATCTTCTGCTTTTTTACCTAATTCAATTTCATACTTATTAATTTTAAGATCCTTAAAATCTTTAAGTTTAATTTCAGGTTTTAAATCAAATTTTAAATTTATAATTATTGGCTTATTTTTTTCATAGTTACTAAGCTCAACTTTAGGAGCTCTAAAAAGAGAAAACTTTTTTTTATCAATTAATTTTTTTGTGTTTGTATCTATTACTTTTTGAATTACTTCATTTAAGACGTTATCTTCATATTTTTTCTTAACAATATTTAGTGGTGCTTTACCTTTTCTAAAACCAGGAATATTTACTGTAGGTAATATTTGATTTATCTTATTATCTACTTCAATATCAATTTCTTCGTAAGGAATTTCTAATGAGAATTCTTTATAAAGTTTTGTAGATTTTAATTCTTTTGTGTTCATAACTCTTTATACCTAATGGTAGGCCGGAAAGGACTTGAACCTTCACACCTCGCGGCACTAGAACCTAAATCTAGCGTGTCTACCAATTCCACCACCGGCCCTATTATTATTAGCCTTTTATGTACAATAAATTAAAAAACAATAGAGAAAATTAATTAATATTGAGAATGGGGCGAACGATGGGATTCGAACCCACGGCATCAGGCACCACAAGCCTGCGCTCTAACCAACTGAGCTACGCTCGCCATAGAACTTAATTAAAAGTTTAATTTTTATATTAAATCGCTATATCAAAAATATGAAAGTTTCAAAAAGAATATTTAAGCTTGAAACAGAAACTGCATTCTCTATTCTTGCTAAAGCTAATAATCTTGTTGCTAAAGGTAAAGATATTATTAATTTAGGAATAGGACAACCCGATTTTCCTACACCAATAAATATTCAGGAAGCTGCCATTAAAGCAATTAAAGATGGTCATCATGGTTATACTCCATCAAATGGGATACCTGAATTACGAGAATCAATTTCAGAACTAGTATTTAAAAAATACAAATCAAATATTAAACCAGATAATATTTTAATAACTCCAGGAGGTAAGCCTGTAATTTTTATTTCAGCATTGTTGTTAGGTAGTGAAGATAGAGAAATAATTTATCCTGATCCAGGTTTTCCAATTTATAGATCTATGATTAAATACAGTGGTGCAAAAGCTGTACCATTAAAGCTTTCAGAAAAAGATAATTTTGAAATTAATACTGAACAATTAAAAGAATTAATTTCTGATAAAACAAGTTTGATAATAATAAATAATCCAAACAATCCAACAGGATCATATATGAATAAGAAAAAAATTACTGATCTTGTTAATTTATTAGAGCAATATCCAAACGTCTACATTTTAAGTGATGAAATTTATAGTAATATTATTTTTAATAATGAACAAATGCCATCATTATTAGAATACGAAAGTATAAAAGATAGATTGATAGTTCTTGAAGGATGGAGCAAAACATATTGTATGACTGGATGGAGGTTAGGCTGGAGTATATGGCCAGAAAATTTAATTGAACATGCTAATAAAATATGTGTCAATTACAATTCCTGCGCTACCTCAATTTCACAATATGCAGGATTAGAAGCCATAAAAGGTTCTCAGAAAGAAATAATAAAAATTGTTAGTGAATTTCAAAAAAGAAAAGAGTACGTTTTTAACGAATTGAATAAATTAGAAAAAATTTCTTGTTTTGAACCAGGTGGTGCTTTTTATGCATTTCCCAATATTTCAAAAACTGGATTGAGCGGAAATAAATTTTCAGAAATCGCACTTGAAGAAAAAGGTGTTGCATTAGTTCCAGGCTCTAGCTTTGGAGATAATGCTGGAGAATTTGTTAGAATAAGTTTTGCTAATTCTCTAGAAAACATTAAAGAAGCAATTAATAGGTTATCAACAATATGAAAAAAATAGAAGCAATCATTAAACCATTTAAACTTTCTCAAGTTAAAGAAGCTTTACATGAACTTGGAATATCCGGGATGACATTAGTAGATGTAAAAGGTTTCGGTAGACAAAGAGGTTCAACTGGTGGAATTGATCCTAATGACGGGTATGATGATGAATTTTTAGCAAAAATGAAACTTGAAGTAATCGTTGAAGACAATCAAGTAGATGATGTTATTGATTCAATAAAAACTAGCGCTTATTCAGGAAAAATCGGCGATGGTAAGATTTTTGTATCGAATATTGAGCAGGTAATTAGAATAAGAACTGGTGAAAAAGACAGTGATGCTGTCTAATTTTTCTTTACTTTTATATAAAACCTAGTAATTATCCAATAATCGTTCAACTCTTTTAGAGTCGGAAGTAGGCATTGTGCCGAAGGAACGCATGCAAAAGTTATAAATCGTTCAACCTATTTTTATAGGTCGGAAGTAAGCCATAAGCTGAAGGAACGCGCATCAAAAGCAGATTTCATAACTAGAGCATGATTTAACCGGGTAACGCTGGATAGCATACCCTTTTGTTGAAGTAAGGAGATAGATATGAAATTAAAAAGCTCGACTCCAAAAGATTTAATGTCTGAAATTAAAGATATGGACATTAAGATGGTTGATATGCGCTTTACTGATATACCAGGAACAACTCAACATTTTACAATACCAATTAAATTTTTAGACGAAGATATATTTTCTGACGGACTTGGTTTTGATGGATCTTCGGTAAGAGGTTTCCAAGAAATTCAAGACAGTGATATGATTGTTTTGCCAGATGCAACAACAGCTTATATTGATCCATTTTTTTCAGAAAAAACTTTGGCATTACATTGTAATATTAAAGATCCTGTAACTTTGGTTGACTATAGTCGTGACCCAAGAAATATTGCTAAAAAAGCTGAAGCCTATTTGAAATCATCTGGTATTGGTGACACAGCATTTTTTGGTCCAGAAGCAGAATTTTTTGTGTTTAATAACGTTCAGTTTGACTCAGGATCAAATTTTGCATTTCATGAAGTTGATTCTGTTGAAGGTACTTGGAATAGTGGTGCTGATGAAAACCCAAATTTAGGTCATAAGCCTAGACATAAAGAAGGTTATTTTCCTTTACCGCCAGTTGATACACTTCAAGATGTAAGAACTGAAATGGTAATGACAATGCAAGACATTGGTCTTACAGTTGAAGCACATCACCATGAAGTTGCAACAGGTGGACAATGTGAAATTGATTTAGAATTTTCGCCTTTACTAAAAATGGCTGATGATATGATGAAATATAAGTACGTTGTTAAAAATGTTGCAAGACAACATGGAATGACAGCTACATTTATGCCTAAACCTTTATTCGAAGATAATGGTTCAGGTATGCACGTTCATCAAAGTGTTTGGAAAGACGGTGACACATTAATGTATAAAGAGGGTAACTATGCTAACCTAAGTGATTTAGCTCTAAATTATATTGGTGGTATACTTAAACATGCACCTGCTCTTTTAGCTTTTTGTGCTCCTACTACTAATTCTTATAAAAGATTGGTCCCAGGCTTTGAGGCTCCAGTGAACATTGTTTACTCTCAAAGAAATAGAACTGCATCTGTTAGAATTCCTGCTTATTCTCAAAGCCCTAAAGCAAAAAGAATGGAATTTAGATGTCCAGATCCAAGTGCAAATCCATACTTAGCATTCTCAGCAATGTTAATGGCAGGATTAGACGGGATTAAAAATAAAATTAATCCTGGTGATCCAACAGATATAAATCTCTATGCTGCTAGCGATGAAGTTTTGTCTAAAATTCAATCTACGCCTGGATCTTTAGCTGAATCTCTTGAAGCTCTTGAAAAGGATCATGCATTTTTATTAGAGGGTGATGTATTCACCAAAGATGTAATTGAAACTTATATTAGCTATAAAAAAGAGAGTGAGGTTGATCCAATTAATATTAGACCTCATCCACACGAGTTTAAACTATACTACGACGTGTAGAATTATACTTATCTCTATAAAGAAAACCGCCTTAGGGCGGTTTTTTTTATGTTTTTAGAACAACACTTTTGATAAGAAATATATGTGGCTAAAAAATCTACTTATAATGCCAAAGATATTGAAGTACTTGAGGGTCTTGAGCCTGTTCGTAAAAGACCAGGTATGTATATTGGAAGCACAAATCAAGATGGTCTTCATCATTTAGTTAACGAAGTACTAGATAATAGTATAGATGAAGTTTTAGCTGGTCATGCAACTGATATAAGTTTTCAATATAAAAAAGATGGTTCGATAAAAATAAAAGATAATGGAAGAGGTATTCCTATTGATTTTCATCCAAAATATAAAAATAAAAGAGCACTTGAAGTAGTTTTAACTACACTTCACGCAGGTGGTAAATTTAACAGTAATGCTTACAAAACTTCTGGTGGATTACACGGTGTTGGGATTTCTGTTGTAAATGCATTAAGTTCTTTATTACAAGTTAAGGTATTCAAAGATGGAAAAGTGTATAGACAAGATTACTCAAAAGGAAAGGTTAAGACAAAAATAAAAATTGAAAAATGTAGCAAAAAATTAAAAGGTACAGAAATTTCTTTTATTCCAGATGAAAGTATATTTGAAGAAACACAATTTGTTCCAAAAAAATTATATAATTTTATAAACATGAAATCAGTATTAGTTGGAGGCACAACTATCAACTTTGAAATTGATAAAGAATTAATAAAAGATAAAACCCCTAACAAAAAAAGTTTTTTTTATAAAAAAGGAATTGAAGATTATTTTCAATTAGAATACGCAAACAACTCTAAATTATTTGAAAAAAATTTTTTATTAAAATCAAAAATTAAAGATAATGAAAATTTTGAGACTTTAATTACATTTAATACAAATGAAAATTCAAGTTTAATGTCATATTGTAACACTATTGAAACACCAGATGGCGGCTCTCATGAAAATGGTATTCGTAATGGAATTCTAAAAGCTATAAAACTTTATGGCCAAAAAAATCAATTCTCAAAAATCAGTAATATCAATCACAGTGATATTTTTGATTACTCTAACGTTATTATTTCAATCTTTATAAATGATCCAAGTTTTGAAGGTCAAACTAAAAAAAGAATAATAATGCCAAATTTACAAAAAGAAATTGAAACAAAAACACAACAAGAATTTTTATTATGGTTAAATGCTAATAAGAAAAATTCAAAAATACTTTTAGATAATTTAATTGAAAGAGCTCTTCAAAGATCTGATTTATCAAAAATTAAAGAGTTAGATAGAAAAAGTATTAAAGAAAGAAATCGTCTTCCAGGTAAATTAGTAGATTGTTCGAGTAAATCAATAAAAGATTCTGAAATATTTATTGTTGAAGGTGACAGTGCTGGAGGTTCTGCTAAACAAGCAAGAAATAGAGAATTTCAAGCAATACTTCCTTTAAGGGGGAAAATATTAAATGTTTATAATGTTGGGCTATCTAAAATTGCTGATAACAATGAAATACAAAATCTTATTCAATCTTTAGGTTGTGGTATTGGAAAAAACTTTGAAATTTCAAAACTTCGATATGAGAAAATAATTTTAATGACTGATGCGGACGTAGATGGTTCACATATTGCAACTCTACTTATTACTTTTTTTTATAAATATATGAAAAGTTTAATTGATGAAAATAAACTATATCTAGCAATGCCTCCTTTATTTAAAATTTATAATAAAAATAAATCTTTTTACGCATATGATGAAAAAGAGAGGGATAAATTAATTGAAAAAGAATTTAAGTCTGACAATTATAACATTACAAGATTTAAAGGTTTGGGTGAAATGCCAGCTGATCAATTGAAAGAGACTACCATGGATCAAAACAAAAGAAATCTAATATTAATTAACTCTGAAAAAGCTAAGAAAGATATGAAGAATACCGAAAGTTTATTCGAAACCTTAATGGGAAAACAAGCAGAGTTACGTTTTAAATTTATTCAAAATAATGCTAACTTCATTAAAAATTTAGACGTCTAATTTATGAAAAAATATTTTTTGGTAATAGATCAAGGAACAACAAGTTCAAGAATTGTACTGTATAATAAAAAATTTGAAATATTCGATATTGTCCAAAAAGAATTTAAACAATATTTTCCCAAAGAGGGATGGGTAGAACATAATGCAACAGAAATTTGGGATGATGTTAGAAATTTAATTTCAAAAATATTAAGAAAAAATAAGTTAAATTCAAAAAATATAATTTCAATTGGAATTACCAATCAAAGAGAAACAACAGTTTTGTGGAATAAGAAAACAGGGAAACCAGTTTACAGAGCAATAGTCTGGCAAGATAGAAGAACAGCTAATCTTTGTGAAAATTTAAAAAGAAAAGGGATTGATAAAAAAATTCAAAAAATAACTGGTCTAGAGCTTGATCCATATTTTTCAGCTACTAAAATTAAATGGATTATTGATAATGTTAAGGAAGTAAATAAGAATTTAAAAAATAATAATTTACTTTTTGGAACAATAGATACCTGGTTATTATGGAAATTAACTAAGGGAAAATCTCACCTAACAGATATATCAAATGCTTCAAGAACCATGATTTTTGACTCGCAAAAAGAGCAGTGGTCTTACAAAATTTTAAAAATATTTAATATTCCAAAAAATATTTTACCAACTGTAGTTGAAAATGCATGTGATTTTGGCTCTACTAAATTATTTGGTGATTCAATACCAATTGGAGGCATGGCTGGAGACCAACAGTCAGCAACAATTGGTCAAGCTTGTTTTAAAAAAGGGCAATCAAAAAGTACGTATGGTACAGGCTGTTTTCTTCTTATGAATATTGGAGAAAAATTTAAATTATCTAAAAATAGATTACTAACAACTGTTGCTTTTAAAATAAATGGTAAAAAAATGTTTTGCTATGAAGGAAGTATTTTTGTAGCAGGATCTGCCATACAATGGCTTCGCGATAATTTAAAATTTATAAAAGATTCTAGTGAAACTGATAAATTGTATAAAAAAGCTAATAAAGATGAAAGTTTATTTTTTGTCCCAGCCTTAACTGGACTTGGCGCCCCATATTGGAACCCTAATGCAAGAGGAACATTTTTTGGCATCACTAGAAATACGTCTAAAGAAGATATCATTAAAGCAACTTTGGACAGCCTATCTTTTCAAACTTATGAATTAATTGAGTGTATGGAAAAAGATTCTAAGACTAAGATTAGTGAAATAAGAGTTGATGGAGGTATGGTTAAAAATAATAGCTTTCT
Source organism: uncultured Alphaproteobacteria bacterium (assembly GCA_902623255.1). Classification (GTDB taxonomy): domain Bacteria; phylum Pseudomonadota; class Alphaproteobacteria; order HIMB59; genus CACPNW01. Next base: position 172,813 of record CACNSY010000001.1, read on the forward strand.
ACAAAGTTTAGCAAATATTTCTCAAATTAAAATTATTAGACCAAGTAATGTTGAGACTACTTCGCTTGGCGCAGCATATCTTGCAGCAATTCAATCTGGATATTTAAAAAATACAAGCCAAATAAGTAAACTTTGGAAAAAAGATAAAACAGTAAAAGCAAATATTAACAAATCCATTTCAACTTCTAGTATTAGTAAGTGGAAATCAATTATAAATGTAGTCAATAATTTTTATTAAGATTTAACCAATTTGAAAGTTCTAAAGAATGGATTTCTTCATCAACTACATCATCATATATATGTAATTCTTTTTTCTCAAGATTATCAGGGTTTTGTAAAATCATTTTTTCATTTTCAAATTCTGATAAATTTTCATATACTTTTTGTTCCAACAAAATATCTTTTCTCATTTCCATAAGTCCGGCCATCCATTTTGAACTAAATTCTGGATGGTATTGCACTGCCCAAACACTTGATTGATTTACTTCAAAGCTTATAGATTGGAATTGACTGATATTATTTGAGGCTAGTACCTTAGTTTCTTTTGGAAGCTTTTCTGCTTCATCATAATGCCAACAGAGTGCATTAAATGATTTTTTTTTGTTTTTATACATGGGATGAATTTCACCATCTTGATTTAATGTAATATTTTTAGCTAAAACTGCTTCAAGGCCATTTGGATTTTTTCTTACTTTACCTCCTGCAGCAGTTACTAAAACCTGAAGCCCCCAACAACTACCAAATATTTTATTCTTTTTTTTAAATAATTCTTTAGCTAAATCTATTTGATTAGTTATGGATTTTGTCATGTTATATATATTAAGTAAGCTTCCTGTCCAAGCAACCGCTTCGAAATCGTCAAGACTTAAGCCTAAAGGAAGATAATTATTATGAACAGCAGGATGAATTGTTGTAATATTGATAGTTGAACTAGAATATTTTTTTAAAATTTTTTCATATACTTGAAATTGAGTATCCATACCCAATTTTGTATATCGATCAGAAGCTTCTTTTTCATTTCCATCGACTAATAATATGTTCATATTTATCTTTATTTTTCATCTATCATGAAATATGTAAAACTTCATGAAAATTAAACTTGGTATCGCGCCTATTGCCTGGAGTAATGATGATATGCCAGAACTAGGAGGTGACACTCCTATTGAAAAATGTTTAGAGGATGCAAGCACATCTGGATTTTCAGGTATTGAATTAGGTGGAAAATTTCCGAGAAATCCTGGAATAACAAAATATCTTTTAGAAAAATTTAATTTAAAAATGCCAGGTGGTTGGTATGGGGCAATGCTTAGAGAAAGAAGTGTAAAAGAAGAATGGATAGCACTCCAAGATCATTTAAATTTATTAAAGTTAATTAATGCGGATGTTTTTGTTTTTGCTGATGTATCTGATTCAATCCAAGGCGATCAATCAAAAGCTCTTAGTAAAAGACCAATACTTGAAAAAGATGAATGGGATAGCTATTGCAAAAAAATCAGTGAATTATCTGATATGCTGATGGATGAAGGAATGCCAATGTCGTATCATGAGCATATGGGAACTATTATACAGTCCGAGGAAGATGTAGATCGATTTATGGATATGACAAATCAAAATACATTTTTGCTTTACGATACTGGACACTTAATGTTTGCCAAAGCAAATTACGAAAGAGTATTAAAAAATTATATTTCTCGAATTAACCATGTTCATTGTAAAGATATTAGAAAAGATGTTTTTTTAAAATCTATTAAAGATGACTTAAGTTTTAGAGAGTCTTTTTTAGATGGTGTTTTCACTGTTCCAGGAGATGGTTGCATCGATTACGATCCATTAATTAAGATACTATATGATGCAAAATATCAGAAATGGTTAATTATTGAAGCTGAGCAGGATCCTAAAAAAGCAAACCCTCTTGAATATGCAAAATTAGGACATAATTACTTGCATAATATAATAACAAAAAATGGGTATATTCTTTAAAATAACGATAAGTACTTTAATTTCATTCATTCCTTTATATGTTTTAGCTCACAAAGTAACTTTAGAGGACAAATCATTAGAAAATGTTGTTAACGAAAGAATGGCAATAATGCAAAAAATTAAAAGCACATCATCGAAACTTTACAGATTAATAAATTCAGATCAATATGAAGAAATGTTGGAGCTTAATGAAACTCTTCTTCATTCAGCATCTGAATTTAAAGATTTTTATCCTGAAAATAGTCAAGCAGAAGGAGCTAGTGATAATATTTGGAGTGATCGTGAGACATTTAATGAATATAACCAAAACTTTGTAGATGATATCGAAATGATATCTTTAAGTATAGAATTAGAAGATAAAGAGATGATAAGTGATGCTATTAAAGCAATGGCTGCAAATTGCAGCACTTGTCATAAAAAATTTAGAAATTAATTATTTAATCTTAAGTGTGGATTATATTTCCATTCTAAATATTTAACAAATTGAACCATTAGAAAATTTAAAAAAAGATAAAGAATTCCTGCAGCAATAAATGCTTCAACAGGTGCAAATGTTTTAGCCATTATCTTTCTAGCAATACCTGTCATTTCCATGTATGTTGTCAGACTAACTAAAGAGGTTGCTTTAACCATTAGTATTAATTCATTACCGTAAGACGGTAGAACTTTTCGTATAGCAATAGGTAGAATAATTTTTCTTAAAAGTAAAAATTTTCCAAACCCAAGAGATAGGCCTGATTCAACCTGACTTTTCTCAATTGATTGAATACCACCTCGAAAAATTTCTGCTCCATATGCAACAGTATTAATTGTAAGTGCTATTACTCCGCACCAAAAAGGTTCTTTCAATGCGTACCATAAAAAACTTTCTCTAATAAATTTTACTGAACCTAAACCAAAATAAATTAAATATATTTGAACAAGTAAAGGCGTTCCTCTAATAACAAAAATATAACTAGCAATTGTTCTTGATAATAATGCAATTTTAGAAACTCTTCCTAGAGCAAATAATAATGCTAAGACAAAACCAAGTGGTAATGAAATTAATAATAATAAAATTGTATTATCTAAGCCAGATAGGACCAAAAAGAAATTTTTATAAATAAGAGAATTTTGAATACTATTTAAATATTCAATCATGTCGAAAATCCTTTTGAATAATTTACTTCTAGCGTTTTAAAAACCCTGCCAGAGATTGTTGTTAAACATAAATACAATATTGCGGCTGTTATTAAGAAAGTTAAAGGTGAATGCTCAACGTTAGAAGATATTCTAGATTGACGCATAATTTCAACAAGACCAGTTACGGAAATAAGGGAAGTATCTTTAAGAGTTATTTGCCATACATTCCCTATTCCCGGTAAAGCATGTCTTATAACTTGAGGCGAAATAACTTTAAAAAAAATACTAAATTTATTCATACCCAGTGCTCTTGCAGCTTCTATTTGACCCTTAGATATAGCCAAATAAGAAGCTCTTAAAACTTCACTCGAATATGTAGCTGATATTACTGCAATGGCTATTGTCGCAATTGTAAGTGCGTTTAGTTCTATATATTTATTATATCCAAATACTTTAGCTATACTCATAACAACAGCATTGCCGCCAAAGAAAATTAGATAGATAACTAATAATTCAGGAACACCTCTTATTACTGTTGTATAAAAATTTGCAATAAATCTTGTTATTCTGTTTTGTATTATCTTTGCCCAAACTGTAATAATTGCTAAAAAAAGACCTAAGCCCATTGATAAAATGCTTACTAGTAAAGTCATGAGTGTTGCTATAAGAAATTCATCGCCCCACCCTGCATCGCCAAATACAAGTTTATCAAATTTGAACATATAAAAGTAAACAAGTAATGATGAAAAATATACTTGTCTACCTTCTAATATATGAAATTTTAAATCAGAACTTTTTCTATTTCTTCAATCACTCTAGAGACAGGTATTTTATTGATATTTTTTGAGTTAAAATCACTTGAAGATATAGAAAATAGATTTGGATTTTCAGGAGTAAATTTTGTAGAATCTTTTGGACCAAACAGTTTAATTAATGGGCAATATCCAGTGGACAACATATGACTAACACCGCTATCGTTCGATATGGCTAATTGTAAATATTTGGTGGTAGCCATAATAATTTCTATATTTTGAAATCCAGTAATATGATCCTCGATAAATATTGAGTGAGGAAATATATTTTTTAATTTTTCTTTTAAATAAAGTTCATCAGGTCCAATAAAAAAAACTATAGTCTTATTATTTACTTGAAGATAGTTACATAACTCGATGTATTTTTCTAAAGACCAAATCTTATTTTTTTCACCTGCACCAGGTGCAATTCCTACATAGCTTTTATGTTTTAATAAAATATTACTTATTATTCCTTCGAGATTTTCACTTATTGGAATTTTAAAATCACTTCTATTTTTTTTAAAAACTATTAAATCTAATAAATCTAAAATGTAGTTTAAATAATACTTTCTTTTCTTGTTACTTTTAAATTTTTTAGAAGAAAAAAAACCATTAGCTGATCCAGAAATAAAATTTTTATGCTTGATTCGTTTTAATGCTATAGTTCTTATTACTGATTTTTGTGTATCTAAAATATAATCAAAAAAATCACTCTCTAAATTATATTTTTTTGATATTTTATTCCAAAAAAATGGACTAAGATTTGATTGATCAAGAATCTCATCAATATAATTACTTGCAATGAATTTAAGAGTACTTGAATAAACAGTTTTACCCTTATTAGTAAGCCAATATAATTTATAGTCTGGAAGTCTTGTTTTAATTTCGTGAAGAAGTTGTAATTTAATTATTCCATCTCCAATTTTTTCACCATTTGAAAAAACTAAAATTTTTTTAGTCATATTAGAACACTTTAACACAAATTTTTTAAGAGTCTAATTTTCAAGAATTGTAGGATTAAATAGCGTAAATAAAACAAAACATTTCTAGGGTAATAAAAAGTAACATTTACGACCTAATTAACTAACCAATAATTATCAAAACTTAGACTTTTCTCTAATAAAAGCTGTGTAGTTTATCTTTGAAAAAGCAAAAAAGTTACCCTCAAAAAAAAGTGGTGCCCAAGGGCGGAATCGAACCACCGACACGAGGATTTTCAGTCCTCTGCTCTACCAACTGAGCTACCTGGGCACAAGTCATCAGATAAAGTATTTATAATTAAATTCAATTAAAAATAGGATAATTAATCAGATTTTATTTGCAGCCCATGTTCATCAGTGAGCCATTTCATCAAATCAAGACTAGCGCATTTTTTTGAACAAAAAGGTATAAATGGTTCCTTAGAAACCTTTTTACATGTTGGGCATTTAGATTTTTTTTTTAAAGAAATGATATTATTTTTTTTAGATTTTTTTATTTCCATCTAAAAGTAATTCTGCCTTTTGTTAAATCATAAGGTGTCATTTCTACTGTCACTTTATCACCAGCTAATACTCTTATTCTATTTTTTCTCATTTTTCCTGATGAGTGAGCTAGAATTTCATGATCATTTTCTAATTTTACTTTAAACATTGCATTTGGAAGAAGTTCTAATACAACTCCTTGAAATTCAATCGATCCTTCTTTTGGCATATTTGTATAAGCTTATAGTAAAAATTATTTCTTTTGTCTAATTTTAACTGACAATTTGTGTCCATCTAGACCTTCAAGTCCTGACATTTTTTCAGTATCTTCCGAAAGAGCATTAAAAGATTTTTTATTCATACCAACAACAGATGTTCTTTTCATAAAATCTAAAACACCTAGACCTGATGAAAATTTTGCCGCTCCTGATGTCGGCAATACATGGTTAGTTCCTACAATATAATCACCAAAAGCTTCGACAGAGTATTCACCTAAAAATATACCGCCAGCATTATTTATATTCGATAATAATTTTTTATTATTAGAAATGTGAATATGTAAATGTTCTGGTGCAACAAAATTTATGATTTCTGAAGCAAGTTCTATATTATCGACCAAAGCTATAATTCCATTATTATTTAAACTTTTTTCAATTATTTTCTTTTTTGATAAATCTTTTTTAATTTTTTTAATTGAACTTAAGACTTTAGTTGCAAAATCTTTACTATCCGTAATTAAAATTGCTTGTGTATTTTCATCATGTTCTGCTTGAGCTATTAGATCTGAAGCTACCCAATCTGGATTATTATTGTTATTTGCAACAACTATTATTTCAGATGGTCCTGCTAGCAAATCTATACCTACTTTTCCATACAATTGTTTTTTTGCCTCTGCTACATAAGCATTACCAGGTCCAAATATTTTATTGACTGGCTTAATAGTTTGAGTGCCAAACGTTAGTGCACTAATAGCTTGAGCTCCTCCTACAAAATATGTTTCTTTAATACCTAATTCCCTTATTAATTTTATAAAATATGGATTAATTGATTTAGTTGGTGGCGTGATACAAACAATTCTTTTTACTCCAGCTATGATTGCAGGTACTGCATTCATAATTAAAGATGAGGGATAAAAAGCCCTTCCTCCAGGTACGTACAAGCCAACTGAATCAATAGGCTTCCATACAGATTTCAATGTTGCACCATTATTAGTATAGGTAATATTTTTAGGTAATTGTTTTTTGTGAAATGATGAAATATTTTTTATAGCTTTTTTAAAACTATTAAATATTTGTGGCTCAACTTTAGGTTGTATTTTTATTTTAGATAAATCTAAACTAAGATCTTGTTTACTAATTTTAACTTTATCAAATTTTGCTGCATACTTAATTAGAGATTTATCGCCATTTTTTTTTACATCATAAATAATTTTTTTTACATCTTCTTGAATTGATTTACTTGATAATGAATTTCTTTTTTCAATCTTTGTCTGAAATTGATTATAAAAATTTTTATTAAATTTTATTATTTTCATTTAACAAAAGTACCTATTTCAGAAATAATTTTTGAAACCTCATTCATATTTGTCTTATAAGCTGATCTATTGACAATTAATTTAGATTGAATTTTCATTATTTCTTCAATTTCAGTCAAACCATTTTCTTTCAATGTTTTTCCTGTAGAAACTAAATCTACAATTCTTCTACACATATTTAAAGAAGGGGCTAATTCCATAGATCCACTTAGTTTTATAATTTCTACTTGTATCCCCTTATTATAAAAAAATTTTTTAGTAATATTTGGGTATTTAGTAGCAATTCTAATATTACTCCAAGTTTCTGGATCCTCTTTTTTTAATAAAGATTTCAAAGCAGCTACAGAAATTCGACAATGCCCAATATTTAAATCAAGCGGAGCATATATTTCTGAGTAATCAAATTCATTAATTACATCCTCACCAGCTATTCCTATTTGAGCAGCTCCAAATGCAACAAATGTACATGCATCAAAGGCTCTTACTTTGATATACTCAATGTTTCTTTTTTTAGATTTAAAAGTTAACTTTCTTGTATCTTTATCAAATAGTAAAGGATCAGGGGCAAAACTTGTTTTAAGTAACAAGTTTTTACATTCTTTTGTTATTCTGCCTCTTGGTACTGCAATAACTATTTTGCTCATAAATTGCAGGCTTTTATATTGTGATCAAAGAAAAAACTAGAAAAAGTTAGTTTTTCTGTCTTTTTATTTTTGCTCCCAAACTACCTAATATTTTTTCAATATTTTCATAGCCTCTATCAAGATGATAGACACGATTTAGTGTCGTTTGACCATTCGCATTCATAGCAGCTAACACTAAACTTATACTAGCTCGTAAATCACTAGCCATTACCTGCGCTCCTTTAAATGTTTGATTGCCTATTATTGTGGCGGTATCTTTTTCTACTGTAATATTCGCACCTAATCGATTCAGTTCAGGAACATGCATGAATCTATTTTCAAAAATTGTTTCTTTAATTTTTGACTTCCCATCAGAGATACACATAAGAGACATTAACTGAGCTTGTAAATCGGTGGGAAATCCTGGATATGGACTAGTTGAAAGACTAGTAGATTTTAGTTTTGATCCTTTAGAGACTTTTATCGAATTTTTACTTACTTTTAATTTTGCACCCATTTTTTTTAAAATATCAATTAAGGATTTTAAATAAATAGTGTTAAAGTTATTTATTTCTAAAGCTGAATTTAACATTAAAGCTGCAATTATATATGTGCCAGCTACAATTCTATCAGCAATTATCTCATGCTCTGCTTTTTTTAAATTTGTTACACCTTGTACAAGAATAGTTTTTGTTCCATGACCTTCAATTTTTGCACCCATTTTTATAAGACATTTTGACAAATCTTCTATTTCTGGTTCTCTTGCAGCATTAGAAATTTTAGTTTCACCTTTTGCCAATACTGAGGCCATTAGTATATTTTCAGTTGCTCCTACACTTGGAAATGGTAATTTAATTTTATTTCCAATTAATTGTGATTTAACACTACCAACAACAAAACCATTTTGAATTTCAAAATTAGCTCCCAATTTTGATAAACCAGCAAGATGTATATCTATTGGCCTAGTTCCAATAGCACATCCTCCTGGTAAAGATATTCTAGCCTCACCAAATCGAGAAAGTAATGGACCTAGAATCAATATGGAGGCTCTCATTTTTCGCACAACATCATAATCTGCTGATAGATTCTTAATTTTTGATGGATTTATTTTTAATTTATTTTTTTTGTGTTCAATTTTTACACCATAATTTTTCAGTAATTTTATTAAATTTAAAACATCAACCACATTAGGTACATTTGAGAGTTTTAAAGTTTTTTTAGATAAAAGAGAAGATACTATAATCGGTAGTGCAGAATTTTTTGAACCATGAACATTAACTGCTCCAGAAATTTTTGAACCTCCTTTTATTATTAATTTATCCATTTTTGCTAATAGCTTTTTTTCTTTTTAAAATATTTGATTTCAGTTTTTTTTCTAACCTTTTTAATCTTGTTAAGCGTATTTCTTTTTTAGAATCATCTTTTACTTGATGTGTATCTTTTTCTTTATTTAATTTATCTGTCATAAATAAGATTTAATTTTTATTATTTTTTTTTAATCCATTTTTAGAGCATTTCTTAGAACAATATAAAACATTCTTCCAATCTCTTTCCCATTTTTTTCTCCATGAGAATGGCTTATTGCAAACAATACAAACTTTAGATGGTAAGTTTTTCTTCAAGATTTTACTCAAATAGGTAAAAATATCCGTAGGCAACAACTAATGCAGGAATTGCACTATAAAGGGTTGCTAAAATCGCAGCTTTTGGGGCAAGAGCAATTGCTGGGAATAAAGCATCACCATCATTTGAAATAGCATTACCAAGCTCTGCAGAAAGAGGAATGTAGCCATTTAGATAAAACGTTGCTACAACAACTTGCGGTCCACAACCAGGTAAAAAACCAAATAGAATTGCTACCAATGGAACAAACGGTAGCCATAAATCAAAAAATATTTTTAAATCTAAACTTGTAAAATACATAAATATTTCAAAGACAAGAAAACCACTAATGACCCAGGTGGTTACAAAATTAGTTGTATCTACTACTCTTGATAATAATCCTCTACTTTTATCAGTTGAGCATTGAAAATCACTTAATGGATTTAATGACCACATAAATATTGAAAGTATTGCTCCAGCAGAAGCAACAAAAACTAAAAGTGAGTTATAAGCTGGTGAAAATTCTATCTGGAATGCAACTAGAATACCTAAAATAAAACCAGGGATAAATAAAAAAAGCCAAAAGAAATTAAAATTCGATACAAAAGTTTTATTTATTTTTTCAAATTCAACTTTTATTTTCGTCTCTGATTGCATAAAATTTATGCCATGAATAAAATCAATTATATAACCTGAAATAGATCCAACAATTATTCCAATACCAAATATTAAAAGTCCTGTTGTGGGCTCAATAGCAAGTATTAAAAAAGCTGCATCACCCATTGTTGCTGTTAACACAGCGACTAAGGATCCAAAAGAAATACGGCCCTGAATATATTGCGTTACAACTATTATAGCTCCACCACATCCAGGTATTGCACCTAAAAAAGCAGCTATACCGACATGGAACTTTTGTGTCTTAGATAAAAAATTCTTAACATCAAATTTTGTTAAACTATCCAAGCCAATAAAAACAAATAGAGTAAATCCAACAAAAACAGATACCTGGATATAAGCATCTATCATTGATGATCGTATAACTTCTCCAAACTCTCCTCCTTGAAAAACAAGAGAAAGTAATAATAGACCAAAGAAAGATTTCTTTAATAACCTTCCATCATTCTCAAGAATGACCTTTGTTTTTTCATTAATAGCGTTAATTAGAGCATTCATTGAATGTATATATAGCTAATAAATATAGCTATGGCTACATTTTCTGTTAATTTTTGTTGATAATTATGCTAAAAAAAAGGATGTCATTCAGTAAAGTCCGAAATGCTCATAAAACAGAAAATACTGAAGATTATTTAGAACTAATTGCAGAACTTTTAAATTCCAAAGGTGAAGCTCGTATTGTTGATATTGCTGAAAGCTTGGGTATTGCACAAGCCACAGCCAATAAAACAATACAAAGATTACAAACACAGGGTTTCATTAAAAGAGAACCTTATCGATCAATTTTTTTAACTTTTAAAGGTCAAAAAATAGCAAGTGAATCAAGAAAAAGGCATAATATTGTATACAATTTTTTACTAAATCTTGGTTTAGACAAGAATACGGCCTCTGAAGATGCTGAAGGAATAGAGCATCATGTTAGTGAAAAGACACTTAGAAAAATGGATAATTTTAACTCGAAAAAATAAATTTAATTTATTGCCAAATCAATTTTATCTAGTGTATAAAAAAAGAAGGGACACGGCGAATATCCCTTCTTTTCATCATTGGTTTATGGATAGAAAATAAACCTAAGTAATAAATACCCGATTCTCGGTTTTGGCTCAAATTTTTTAATTAAAAAGCCTAAATTTTAATATTTTTGTAATAAAACAATTTTTATTTTTATTTTATTTTTGAAATCATTGTTCAAAGGTAGATAATTTAATGGTCTTGAAATTTTATTGATTTTTAATGACTTTTGATGTTTTTTTAAAATACTTAAAAAATCCTGTTTCTCCCATAAATCTATTCTATGGGTAAATAGTACAAAGCCTTTTTCTTTAATATTTTTATTAATATTAGCAAAAAATCTGTCAAAGTTTTTGCAATACGTCATGGAGCCAATCAGGGAAATGAGATCAAATTTTATTTTATAATGATGTAATTGTTCAAAATTTTTTATTTGTAATTTTTTATAAATTTTTTTTCCTGATGAAATTATCAGGCTTTTTTTTGAAATATCTGAACCATAAATATGACTTTTTGGATAAACTTTTTTTAATTCAGCACCAAATAAACCAGTTCCACATGCTAAGTCTAAGATATTTTTTGGTTTGATATTAATCGTTTCTTTTAAAAATTTAATGCTTTTTTTAGGTGCTTGATAATTCCATAACTTGAGTGTTGCATCATAATTTTTTGACCAATCATCATAATATTTTGTTGTTTTACTCAAATTGCCAACGCCAGAAACTAGTGATTTAAAATTACTCATATTTTAAAGAAGGAATTTTTTTTCTTATTTTATCTACATCAGAAATATTAATAGTTGAGTTAATAATTGCAGGTTTATTTTTGGTACTATTTATAATCTTCCCCCATGGATCTACTAAAAGAGAATATCCATAGGTCTTCCTTTTCATATGATGATTTCCACACATACCTGTTGCCACAATAAATACATTATTCTCTATAGCTCGTGATCTATTCAAAACCTCCCAATGATCTTTTCCGGTTGGTCTAGTAAAAGCAGCAGGAACTAAAATAATTGAACAATCTTTTTTTGCAAGTTGCCTATATAAATTAGGAAATCGTAAATCATAACAAATTGTCATTCCTAATTTAATATTATTAATTTTTGTAAAAATTATTTTATTACCAGCTTTGAACAAAGATGATTCCTGATGTTTTTCTTTATTATTAATTTCAACATCAAACATATGTATCTTATCATATGTTTTTTTTATGACTCCATAATTGTTTATAAAAAAAGACCTGTTAATGAGCTTTTTGCGATTTTTGACTTTTAAAAGTAAAGAACCAAGATTTATACTAACTTTGTTTTTTTTAGCAAAATCTTTAGCCATTTTCAAAACTGGACAGGAATTTTGATAAGGTGCGTTTAACATTAAATAATTTTTGTCATTTGTAATTATATTCGAACATTCTGGAGTGCATATTAAGTGAGGTTTAAATTTGATTGCCTTGTTAAAATTTTGTTCAAGAAGTTTAGAATTAAAATTCGGTAGATGACTTGCAGAAAATTGGACTTGAGATACTTTAAGCTTATTCATTTAAATTTTAGTAAGAAAACTAATCCAGAGGTAAACACTATAATACATAATAAATACATATTTAATGTAAGAGAATAAGCTTCAGCTAAAAATCCAATTCCAGCAGGCATAATCATTGTTGATGATAATCCGATTGTTATAAGGTTAGTCACAGTCATAGGAATACTCTCATTAGACTGTTTAACTGCCTGTCTAATAATAATGGGTACTAAATTGGCTATAGCAAATCCATAAAAGCTTAAAACAACAAGAATAATATAAAAATTATTGGTTAACAAAGATAAAAGCATTATTGATGCACCAATCATCACAAAGTGGCAACCTACAACTTTTTCACTAAATAAATTGATTAATGAATTAGAAAATAAATTAGCAAAAATTGCTCCAATACTAAAGAAAATTAAACCCATACTTGCCAAGTAAAGTGGGGCATTTAAATCTTTTGATAACCATAATGTTGACCAATCCATAATTATTCCACCGGAGCCAAAAATAAAAAATAATAAAAACCCAAATAATAGAACATTAGTTTCAGGTATTTTGAATTTTTCACCAACACCTTTAAAGTCTAAATTACGCGGTAATCCAAATGAGAATACAAAAAAAGATATAAAGATTGATAAAAAAGACAAGATAGTTAAAAATATATAAGGTTCATAATTATATCTCATAATTATACCTGCTAACCCTCCTCCAATTAGAATACCTAAATTAAATCCCATCGCATAATATGGAGTAATAATTTTCTTAAAATGTTGTTCAATTAATTGAGTATGAATTCCACCTATAGGGCCAGATGCGCCCCAACCTATTCCAGCTGGTATCGATGTTAATAAAAAATAAAAATACGAAGGAGACACAATTGAAAGTAAAGTAGAAAAAGTAACAAGTGGAAAAGCCAAAGACATTATCAATTTTGTTCCATATTTTGGAACAAGTATTCTTCCAGCTATCTGGTTAGAGATGATAAAAAATATTCCAAATAATAGTATTGCAAAGCTTAAATCAGACTCATCTATTGATAGTCTATTCATATTCCATGGAGTTACACCAAAGTAGCAGCCAACTACTATCATGGGATAAGTTGATGTAATTATTGAAGCAAGTGTTGCTCTTCTAAATATTTTAATTTCTTCTGACACAAAAATTTTTACCAACGATGATGAACATCATCAAAAAAATATTTTGTGTAAACACTATTGATTTCATTCATTAAGGATGAAATTTCATTTAATTCTGATGCAGAAGTATTCAAACCTACGTGATCTTTATTTTTAGCGCCAGGAATAACAATACTTACTGCATCATGCATTAAAATCCATTTCAGTGACAATTGAGACAATGTAATCCCTTCTGGTAATATATTTTTTAACTCATCAACAGCTTCTAATGCTTTATTAAAATTTACCCCAGAAAATGTTTCACCTACATCAAACGCATCTCCATTAATATTGTAATTACGATGATCATCAGGAGCAAATGAGGAATCTTTATTAAATTTTCCAGTTAATAATCCACTTGCAAGGGGTACTCTCACAATAATTGCAACTTTTTTTTCTTTTGCAATTTTAAATAATTTTTCAGCAGGTTTTTGTCTGAAAATATTGAATATAACCTGAATAGATTTTGTATTTGGTCGTTTGATGCATTCAAGAGCCTCGTCAACTGTTTGAACACTAAAACCATAATTTTGAATTTTACCTTTACTCACTAAATAATCTAACATTTCGAATGTGTTGTCAGATGAATACACTTCTGTTGGAGGACAATGCATTTGTAAAAGATCAATTGTTTCAACATTAAGGTTTGATAAAGATTGATTTACATAAGATTCCATTAAATCTTTATCATAGTATCCCTTTGCAACATGGGGGTTGATTTGTCTTCCAGCTTTTGTTGCTACATAAATTCTTTCAGATACTGATTTAAGGAACTCGCCTACAAATTTTTCACTTCTGCCCATTCCGTAAACATCAGCGGTATCGAAGAAGTTTACACCATTTTCATACGATGATTTTAAAATTTCTTGAGCGCTGTCTTCAGTTACATTCCCCCAATCAGCTCCTATTTGCCAACAACCTAAACCAACTTCGGAAACATTCCAATCCAGTGAGCCAAATTTTCTATATTTCATTATTTATTCTACAATGACTTCATCGGTCACCATAGTTCCATCTTCAACAATTAATCCCATAGCTCCATTTTCAAGCACATCCGAATTATCAGTGAACTCTAAAACAACTTTATTATCAAGATAACCAGATAATTTATTATCCTCAACTTTAAGCGATAATTTATAATCTTTATAATATTCAAGATCAAAATCTATTTCTTTCAACACTTTTGGCTCATTAATTACTTTTATTAATTGAAGTTTATTTGATGCATTAATCACTAAACCATAATATCTATTTAATCCTTGCACTCTTACAGCAAGACCGCCTGTTTTTACTCGCTGAATTGCAATATCGGAAGTAACCTTATAGTTTTTCCATAAATCAGTTCCTGTAATTAACATTCCTCTACCACTATCTTTACACACTCTAAAAGTTCTCTCTCCACTATCCCATTTATCTAGAGCATCGACCCAACTAGCTTTCCACATTTTAGCATTTGAAAATTTAACACCCCTTTTATGTTTTCCAATGTGGTTAGGTTTAGAAAATTTACAATTTGGCTCACCCGTGAAAGTTAAATAATTTAAAATTAAACTGCCAGAATTTGCTTCATCTGATTCTATAGAAAAACCAACTTGTGTAATAGGATTGCCTTCTGTTGAAGGAATTTTCCATTTAAGTTTTTGTGATTTATCAGGAAAAAGCACAACGCTATCAGAATTTATTCTTTCGTAATTATCCTCTTCTCCAAAAACATTGATAAAACAAGTAACCGTTATTGGTTTTTGAGAATTCGACTTAAAAATGATTTCGCTTTCTATATTTTGTCCTGAATATAAAAGTGGACAGGAAATAAAGTTATAACTTTGAAAAAATCTTTCTCTTGCAGAGCCTGTCAACTCATACAATTCCTGAGGAAAAAAAGTATCAACAACAGCCTCAGAACAAACACCAGGCGCAACTCTGTCAAATTTAATTTCTAATGCTCTTTTTCCTATACTACTCTCATACTCTGTATTTTGGACAATAGTTGAAATATTTTTGTTATTTTTAAAACTTGATCTCCAACCTTGAACGGAACCAGGCATTTCAAAATGAAATCTTGAACCATTTTTAGGCTCAACAGTTTCTTCTTTATTCATTTTTTTAGCAGTATTAATAACCTTATAAGCTTCTGTTAAGGCATCAGTTTGTGTTTCACCTCCGTTAGCAGTCGGACAATACATTCTATCTTGTATAGGTGTTAAATAATCTGGACCATTCCTTAAGCCTTCAAGACCATTTTTAATACCCATAATGCAACCAACGTTACCAGAATTACAATCAGTGTCATGACCAGCGGTATTTACTATCATAAGAGTTTTTTGAAGATCATCATCACCAAATAATAGTGACAGTATAATTATTGCATGGTTAGGTATCATATGACATCCACCAAGATATTTATCATATCCATATGTTTCAGCTTGAAATTCTCTTGCCTGCATCCAATCATTATTACCAGCTCTCATATTTTGAAGTTCACCTATCAGTTTATAAATAAGAGAACTATTTGGGATATATTTTTTTGACTCATCAATAATTTTGTTAATATCAGTCTCAACAAATGCTAGTGACTCCATAGCTGCAACCATCTGAGCACCATAGATTGCTTCCCCGTCATGACTGACACTTCCTGCTCTTCTTGCAAGATCTGCTGCTTTTTCTGGATCACCAGGAGTGACTAAAGCCCAACCGTCAATAAATATTTGCGCACCTATTTGTTCCGCAACTACTTTACCATTTGTTTCTATTGATCCACTCATAGGAGCTTCTATTCCAGCTTTTAAATTTTGATATGCGGTATCTTCAGCTGAATGACCTCTTCCTCCCCACCATAAAACTGTTTTGTTCTCAATTAAATTATTTAGCCAAGACTGACCAATTTGTTTTGGACTTATATTAGGGTCATAATTATTTTCTCTTAGAGCGCGAAGAAATGTAAATGTTCCAGTTATATCATCGTCAGTTACAACTAATGGAACATTTAATTGCTCATTAACATAGTAATTTATTTCACCTAGCTCTTCCATGATCCTTTCATGTGACCACTGCTCAAAAGGACGGCCTAAATACACACCAATTAATTTACCGAGCACTCCAGCGTATACTTTTTCTTCATAAATCTTATCTAATTTCATAACCCATCCTTTTTAAATTAAAATTTATTCAATTGAAATTGATTCACTCTGAATAGCTCCATTTTCAGTTATGAAACCAATCATCCCTTGTTCAAATGAATTTTCATTATCTTCAACCTCAATCATTAATTTATCATCAATAAAACCTTGTAAATGATTACCTTTAACTTTGAATTGTAAATTGTAATCTTTAAAAAATTCTAAATCAAAATCTATTTCTTTTAGAGTTTTTAATTCATACTCCATTTTATTTATTTTTAATTTTTTGTCAGAAGTGAGCTCAAGAGAGTAATATCTTTTTAAGCCTTGAGATCTTAGTATCAGACCAGCAGCAGATGCGAGTGGAATGGATATCTTTGATGAGATTGTATAATCTTTCCATGTCTCACTTCCAGTCATAATGTGACCCCTTCCAATACCTCTTACAATTTTAAAAGCTTCTTGCCATCTAAATTGCCATTTATCTACATCATTCACCCAAGCCCTTTTCCATAATTGACCGTAAGGCTGTTCTTTATAAAAAATACCTCTTGTATATTCATCAATGTGATCAGGTCTTTTGAATGTCATTTTAGGTGTTCCAGAAATATCTAAATAATTCATTAGAATTTTGCCATTATTATTATTATCTGAGTTAATACTAATACCAATCTGACCAATTGGATTTGATAAAGTATCAGGTACAATCCATTCTATAATTTTATTTTCTTTATTCTTAATATTAAAATCATCAGATGATACTTTAATGAGCTTATCATCAGCACCCCAATATTTGATAAATAAATTAATTTTTAAATCTTTATCAGTATCTGAGATCAATTCTGTCTTAATTTTTTGACCGCTATATACGGTTGGACAAGCTACATAATCATAATGAAAATATCTTTGGAATTGATAACCTTCTAACCTTGTAAACCATTCAGGAAAAAAACTTTCTACATAAATTTCACTTGATAAACCAAAAGATAAGTCAGTAAAATTTATCTCTAGCGCTCTCTGTCCAATATTTGATTTATAATCAACATTTGAAATTTTAGTGTTTAAATTATTATCATTTGATTTATCTACCATCCAACCTTGTGTCGATGTTTCCATTTCAAAATTATATCTTGCGTTATTTTTTATAGACTTACTTTCTAGTCCATTCATTCTTCTCGTAATATTAATAATATTCTGACTTTCTATTAAGGCATCGGTCATTGTTTCCGAGCCATATGCGGTAGGTAGATATATTATATCGTTAACAGGCGTAATATAGTCTGGACCATCTTTAATACCTTCTAGGCCATTTTTGATTCCTAAAATACATCCAACATTACCAGAGTTACAATCAGTATCCCAGCCAGCAGTATTTACAATCATTAAAGATTTTTGAAAATTATCATCACCAAAAAGTAGTGCGAGAATAATTAAAGCATGATTGGGAACGATATGACAATTACCTGGAAATTTAGCATAACCATATTTATCTTCAATTTTAGTTCTTGCTTGCTCCCAGTCTAAATTACTTGAACTCCAATCTTGAATATCAGAAATAAGTTTGTAAATTGTCGAGTCAGAAGGAACAAACTTTTTACTTTTTTCAATTATTTTTTTAATATCATTTTCAATAAAAGAATATGCTTCCATTGCAGCTACCACTTGAGCACCGTAAACAGATTCACCATCATGACTTACACTGCCAGCTTTTTTTGCTAATTCAACTGCTTGCTCAGGATCTCCTGGCGAAACCATTCCCCATCCATCAATAAATATTTGAGCACCTATTTGCTCAGCAATTACTTTTCCATTCATTTTAATAGAACCACTTTCAGGAGCATGAATACCTTGTTTCAAATTCATGTAAGCACTTTCTTCAGTTAAGATTCCTTTTCCAGCCCATGCAAGAACAGTTTGGTTTTCTAAACAATAATTTAACCAGGTTTGACCAATTTGTTTTGCGGTAATATTTTTATCAAAATTAAAATGCTTCAAAGCATTAATAAATCTAAATGTTCCTGTTAAATCATCATCTGTTACATGAATGGGAAAATCTAATTTATCATTTACATAGTAATTAATAGGACCAAGTTCTTTCATTATTCTGTCGTAATACCAACCTTCAAAAGGACGGCCTAAGTAAACGCCAATGATTTTTCCTAATACACCTGCGTATACTTTATCTTCAAAAGTCTTGTTAAGGTCCATTTAATTACTCCCGTTTTAAATATTAACCTTTAGTTGCTCCACTCGTTAAACCAGCGATAAACCTTCTTTGGAAAAACATAAATAAAATAGCAATTGGTGCAGCCATTAAAATTGAAGCTGCGCTTACCAATCCATAATCATTTGCAAATCTACTTTGGAATGTAAACAAAATTGATGAAATAGGTTTGTACTCATCAGTAATAATAAAAGTAATAGCAAATAAAAACTCATTCCAAACTGTTAATGACACAATAAGCGCTGTTGTTAAAAAAACTGGCCAAGATAAAGGTAGGGCAACCCTTGTAAACAATTGCATAACAGATGCCCCATCTAGTTTAGCAGCTTCAAATAGTTCTGTAGGTAGTTGCAACATATATGATCGAATTAAGAAAGTTGCGAAAGGGGCATTTAAGGCGCTATAAATAATAACTAAACCAATCCTTGTGTCTAGGAGATATAAACTTTTCCACATTAAAAATAATGGTAAAATAAATAATTGAGCAGGAATACTTATTCCAACTAAAAGGTATAAGCCAACAACAATTGTTTGAATTCCTCTTGGGTTTAAAATTGCCAAACTGAAAGCAGCAAGGCCTGAAACAGTCAAATTTAATATCAATGTCCCGATAACCAAAGTAAGTGAATTCATAAATATTTGAGTGTAATTTCCATTTACCCAAGCATCATAATAATTCATCAATCTTATTTCATTTGGAAAACCTAAAGGATTTGCTCCAAATTCAGAAGATGGTTTTATAGAATTAAAAGCTAAAACTAGTAATGGTAAAATAATTGTTAAAGCCATAAAAATCAAAATGGCGTGATTTATATAGCTAGATCTTTGTCTAAATCTTGCAGTTGCCATTTATAATTTTATACCTCCCAACCCATCCGCCTTAAAATTGCAAAAAAACCAACTATAATACCGACATAGAAGAACATCATAACACCTATAGTAGACGCGTAACCAACATTCATTCGTTGAAAGGCTTGAGAGTACAGATGATTTGCTACAACTTCAGAACTGTATGCTGGCCCACCCATTGTTAAAATGTATACATAATCAAATGTTGGGACAGACCAGATAATGATAATTATTAAAGATAAAACAAAAATTGGGCGTATCATTGGTAAAGTAATGTATCTAAATTTTTGAAATTTTGTTGCTCCTTCAATATCTGCTGCTTCATAAAGAGAATCATCAACTTGATACATTCCAGTTAAATAAATAATAACTAAGAAGCCCCAGAAGTGCCACATATCTACCCAGGCAACAGCGTATAAAGCAGTCTCTTTCATTGCAAAAGGTGACTTAGCAAGAAAATCAATACCTTGATTCTCAAACCAACCACCTAAACCATGTCTTGGATGGAATATGTATCTCCAAATCAAACAGTTAACGATACTGGCTAAAATATATGGAAAAAAATATACTAGCCTATAAAAAAGTTGTCCTCTTTTTATTCCAGTTAAAAGATAGGCTATAATAAGTGCTACTATTACTGGTATTGTTAAGAACATTACTGTCCAAATTATGTTGTGTTTAACTGCTTTCTTGAAAACACGGTCTCTAAATAATTCTTGAAAGTTTTCTAATCCAACGTAATTTATTCTGCCAAAACCATTCCAGTCCGTTAAACATAACAATAAACTTAGTACCGATGGAAACATCACCACAAAGAAATGAATAAATATTACTGGAAATAAAAAGTACCAGGAAATTGCATTTATACTTGTTAAAAATTTTGGCATAATTTTATTATTTTTAATAAGGGGAAAATATTTCCCCTTATTTAAATTTATAAATTATCTTTTTCCAACTGGAACTAATGCATCGTCTGCACGAGCTTGATCCCAAAGTCTTTGAGATTCTTCCATGAATTCAAGTGGAGTAATATCTCCAGCCCAAACCACTTCCATGTCTTTCCAAATATGAACACCTGGATCATTCGGATAGAACGTCCATGTTGTATATCCATAGTTTCCAGAATCAGAAGCTTCTGCGAATTCAGTTAAGAATCTTTTTTGTCTTGGATCAATATTAGGATCAAAGTCAGCATCAGTGTATTTTAGTGGTAACAACCAAGCGCCATAACCTAAACTACCAGTAACTTTAAGAGCTCTTTCTTTATCAGAAAGAATCCAATCAATTACTTTTGCAGCTCCATCAGCATTTTTAGATGCTGCATTAATGGACATTGTTCCACCTGTTGCAAGTTGGTAATTAGGAGCACTTCCTGCCTGTGAATTCAGAATCGGTAAAGGATTCCAATCCCAATCATCAGAAGTTTCTCCAAAATTCGTTGCCGTTACATTGAAACCCCAAGTTCCAATCATGAGCATCGCAGAACCTCTAGTAGCAAACTCGTTATTAAAATCATCCCAATCTAAAGAATAATATGTCTCTAAATCCCCAGACCAATAACCTTCATCTACCATGTGTTTTCTTAAAAGTTCAATTGCTTCTACAAACTCTGGATCAGTCCACTTTTTTTCACCAATTAATGCTTTATAGACATTATCTGGTCCAGCATAAGTGTTGAAATAGTTTCCTACTAAATGTTCGTGAGTTGGCTGCCATCCAGCAGAACCATACGCGTAAACATTCATTCCCTTAGCTTTAATTTTAGCAGCTAAAGATTCAACTTCTTCTAAATTATTTGGCGTACTCCATCCATTTTCTTCAAACAAAGTTTTATTATAAAAATAAATCATTGTTTCATAGTTTTTTGGAATTGAATATAATTCACCATCAAATACTCCTGAGTTGTAAGCCCAACCTAGAAGTTTATCTTGCCAACCATATTGATCAGCATACTCTTGCATAGATTTAACAAGACCTGCATCTTGGTAAATTTTTATGTAAGAAGCACCAGGTGTATCAAACATGTCCGGTCCACTTCCAGATAAAAGAGCTGGTCTGATAGTATCATTAATGTCTTCTTTGAATACACATTCTAATTCTACTTCATCTTGTTCAGCATTAAAAGCATCACACATCATTTCTTGAACTGTAGGGTCAGTATCTGCACTACTTTCCATCCACCAAACTACTTTAGTGGCAGCAAATGTTGAAGTTGCGAAAAAAGCTGTAAGAATAAAAGTTAAAAAAATATTTAAAATTTTATTCATCATTTCCTCCATATATAAGAAATTTATACTACAAATAGAAACCCTGTAAATCTATTTATGAAATATTTTGACCCAAAAAAACGAAGAAAATTAGGAATTGCGACAAAAAATTAATCTAAAGCATAAAAATCATTTGCTCCCTAATTAAACTTAAAAAATAGTTAAAAGAAAAATAAAAAATAACTATTAAAAAAATTGCTATTAAAGACCAAATTATAAATTTTATCATTTTATAGTTTTTATAAATTAAATAATGTTTAAGGATAGTAATAATATAATATAAATTATAAGTATATTCTAATCATAATTATGAAAAACAAATTATTTGATATTTGGAAAAAAGATAAAGCATCTATCAATGCGTGGCTTTCTATACCTAATTCTTTTACGGCAGAAGCCTTTGGTAAAATGGGTTGGGATTCAGTAACCATCGATATGCAGCATGGCCAGAATGATTATTCAAGTTCAATTGCAATGATACAAGGTTTAACAAATAGTGATACTGTACCTATGACAAGAGTTCCATGGAACGAGCCAGGTATAATTATGAAAATGTTAGATTTAGGTATTCAAGGAATTATTGCGCCAATGATTAATACTAAAGAGGACTGTGAAAAATTTGTTTCATATTGTTATTATCCTCCCATAGGTCAAAGAAGTTTTGGCCCTATGAGAGCTCAAGTAGTTTATGGTTCAGATTACTATCAACACGCAAATGATAATATTGTAAGTTTAGCAATGATCGAAACAAAACAAGCAGTGGAGAACCTAGATGCCATTCTCTCGGTTCCAAACTTGACTGGTATTTATATTGGGCCTGCGGATATGAGTTCTTCTTACGGTTTACCACCTAAATTTGATGTTCGTGAAGATCCGGTATTCTCAAACATTAAAATGATTGCAAAAAAAACAAAAGAAAAGGGAAAGATTGCTGGTATTCATAATGGATCAGTAAAGTATATGAAAGAAATGATGGAATACGGTTTTCAATTTACCACCTTACTTTCTGATTTTAGAATGATGACATCACATGCTGAAAGTTTATTAAAAGAATTGAAAGATGTAAATACTAAGTCTGATAATACTAGCGCGTATTAATAGTCGCTTAATTACTAACTAAATCTTCTTCCATTTTAATTAATTCATACCATCTATTTTCTTTTATATTGAGATCACTATTAAGATCTTCCATTTTAGAAGTTATTTCTTGATAGCGTTCATAATTTTCTAAATATAAATTTGTATCCTTCAATTCATTTTTAATATCTTCTAATTCTTGTTGAATATTTTTTATTTGGTTTGGTAATTGTTCTAATTCATATTGAAACTTATAGGATAATTTTTGTTTTAAACTTTTTACTTTATTGTTTTCTGAAAGTGATTTTTTAGTTTCTTTATTTTTAGTAACTTGTTGATTTTCAGATTTTAAAAAATCACTATATCCTCCAAAAAACAATGATACATTTCCATCCTCTTTGAAATGTAGAATTTTATTTACAGTTTGATCTAAAAAATCTCGATCATGCGATACTATTAATAACGTTCCATTATAATTAGATAACATTTCAGTTAATAGATCTAATGTTTCTAAATCTAGGTCATTTGTCGGCTCATCTAAAATAAGTCCAGTCTTTGGATTAGCTAATACTTTTGCCAAAAGTAATCTATTTTGCTCTCCTCCTGATAATGTTTGTATAGTATGATTGACATTTTTAGGATCAAACTGAAAATCTTTGACATAACTACAAACATGCCTATCTCTTCCTTGAACTTTTAAATAATCTCCTCCAGAGGGTACTAAGATATCTTTAATAGATTTTCTGCCATTAAGATCATTACGCATTTGATCAAAATAAGAAAATTCTAAATTTTTTTTCAGCTTGATTTTACCTTTAGAAATTTTTATTTCATTAAGAATTGTTCGAAGAAAAGTTGATTTACCACTTCCATTATTCCCTAACAGACCGATACGATCATTTTTTGAAATTTTAATAGATAGATTTTTAAAAACAAATTCACTTTGATTTGGATATTTCACAAACACTTCTTGAAGTTCAGCAATAAATTTAGATTGATCAGTAGATTTTTTAGAAACTTGCGGTCTTAAAGATTTAATTGCACTTCTGTAAGATGCTTCATCTTTTTCTAATTGCGCTTTTAATTCTTTTGCTCTTTTTAATCGTTTTTCATTTCGCTTAACTCGCGCCTTTACACCTTTATTTGCCCACTCGAGTTCAATATTAACAAATTGCTTTCTATTTCTTAATTCTCTATATTCTTGATCGAGTAACTCCTCTGACCATTTATCAAAATCCTTAAATCCTCTTGGGCTTACCCTTAATTTTCCTCTATCTATCCAAAAAACTTTATTGGTAAAATTACTGAGAAAAGTTCTATCATGACTTACACATATAATTGTCTTATTTAAATTGCGTAAATAACTTTCTAGCCATTCGATGCATTGCAAATCTAGATGATTGGTTGGCTCATCTAATAACAAAACATCGGAGTCTTTTAATAAAGATCGAATTAAATAAACTTTTCTTTTTTGACCTCCTGAAAGATCTTCAACATTAGCAAGTTTATCTAAATTGAGTTTATTGCAAAATATATCAACAAAATGTTTATTTTGTTCGTTAAGTAAGTCTGAAAAATTCTCTTCAATGGTTTTATTATCAAGTTTTTCAAATTTCTGATTAAAATATCCAACTTTTAGATTTGGATAATTCCATAATTCTCCTGCATCTAAATCTTGATCACCATTTATAGTTTTCATAAGTGTTGTTTTGCCAACACCATTTTTACCAACAAGCGCAATCATATCACCCTTGTGTAAATTTAAGTTTAGATCTTGGAAAATAACTTTTTTGCCAAATTTGATTTCTACATCTCTTAGAGAAAATAATAAATCACTAGCCACTAATTTAAGTCTTATATAATTTTGAAATAAACAACAATAAAATCAAGGATCATAAATATTATAAATAGTATTGCCACTCTAGTTAATGACCATTGACCTTTTGGAAAAATAAAATTTAGGAACTTCATATTAATTTACTTACCCTTTAACCTAATCCATTTAATGCAATCTTCAAGTCTGTCATCTCCCCAAAATACTTCTTTGCCATCATATACAAATGTAGGACTTCCAAAAACTCCTTTTTTGTAGGCATATTCAGTATTGCTTAGATATTTATCTTTTATTTCCTGTGTATTAGCTTTCTTTATAGTTTCTTCTGAATCTAGGTTAAGCTCTTTAAATATTTCGTTTAAGTTTGGCTGTGTAGCTGGTTCTTTTCCTTGCTGAAACCATCTTTGATATGTTTTGTAAACATAATCAACTCCCCAACCTTCATTCATTCCAAGAATTGCAATTTGATTTGCTAAATCAAATTCTTTTAATGGATATGGTGCTGGCACCTTAGCTTCAAAGCCATAAAATTTTGCTCGTCTTTCAATATCTCTCCACATGTAATCTGATTTTATTTTTTTGGCTGGTGGCGTGAATGGAATGTTATCCATATCCATCATAATTTTTCTTACACTAAAGGGATGCCAATTAAATTTGATGTTTTCTTTTTCTGCAACCTCATTCAACCTATTGACTGTTAAATACGTATAAGTACTTCCTATTGAAAACCAAAAATTTACCTCTTCCATAAAATTACTTTATAAATTTTATATTTTTATTCAACAATTATTTCATCCGGTGTTGTATCGATATCAATACTTGGATCCCACGTAATACCACTTTTACCTGATCCAAATTTTGCACCTTTGTTTGTGAATGGAAGTTTGTATAATTCAGATTCAAAATATTTTTGCATTTTGGGAAGTTGTTTAAAGTTATTAAAAAAATCTGAAATCAGAGGATATTTAAGCAACGCAAAAACATTATTTTTATCTGCATGTTCAACAAAATTATAATAAAGTAAGAACTCACAATAAAGATCTAAAGTATCAAAAAGGTTAAAGTCTGGAGAAGAAATTTTATTACCTACTAAATATAATTTTGTTTTGCTTTTCTCTTTTGAAGAAAGCCAATGTTCAAATTTTTGAAGTTTACCAGAATTAGAATTTTCAAATGCAGTATTGTAAACTTCTTTAGCTGCTAATAATTCTTCATCTTTAGAATTAAAATGAGTGTAAGCAAATCTTGTTACAATTGATCTTAAATCTACAGTTTCTTGGAGTAACTGCTCACATTCCAGTTCTTCCTCTTGCGTCTCACCAAACATACCAAATTCTTTGCCCAAAAAAGTAAGACAGGTATTGGAATGAGATATTATGAATTCTTTATCATCCTTAAAATATTTTAAGTATGGCAAATTAATTAAACTATTTTTTTTCTTTAAATCAATTTTATCATTATCATGCCATGAACTTCCCTCATATATAATCTGATTATTTTCTTCTTTAGGAAGTACTTTATAAATTTTTGCTATTAGAGGAACACCTGCATAAATAATCATTTGTCTTGATGCAGAGCCAAGTCCTTTTGTACTCCAATATCCTAGTGTAATTTTATTCACATCCATATAAATTATAATTTAAATTAAATATTATTTTATAATCATTCTAAATTTAATTTATAACAAAATCATAATAATTCTTTATTTTTAGAGCTTTCTTGGAATAAAATACATTAAAAATATTATTAAAAAAAAATATTTTTAATCTCTATGTAATAAATTCATAATAATCATCTTATTGCAATTAACAAAGGAGGTAAATATGTTTGCAACATGGAAAATAAGAACTGACTACGCAAATGCTGTAGATATTTTTGATAAAGTTTCACCTTGGTTTAAAGAAAGTGGAGCTCGAATGACTAATGTTACGCATAATATTGGTGGTGATGATAATACATTCACTATGGTAGCAGGATTTGAGAGTTATGAAGCATTTGGAAAAAATGATGATGCTTGGGCTTCATCTCCAGAATGGTGGCAAAAAATGCAACCAAATTTTGTAAACAATCAATTAGTTGAAGCTGTATATTTAACTGAATTGATTGGAAATATTAAAGGTGCTACTGAGGAAATGCCTGTATGGGCACATTTTGTTTTTAGTCATCCAGATGTGGATGCTATAAAAAAAAGTTTTGAAATTGATGAAAAACACTACATGTCAAATGGTTCATCAGGAATTGCAATTCATAGAATGTTTGGTGATAGAAATAATCAATATTTATTTGCTGCAAGGTTTAAAAGTATGCAAGAGTTAGGCAAGTGCATGGATGCTAACCAAAATTCTCCAGATTATTGGGAAAGTCATAAAGATTATTATGCAAACTTAACTATTCATCTAAATTATAATGCTAGAGTAATTAGAAGAGATATTTATTAAAAAAGGAGGAAATATGATTGTAGGAAGTTGGACATACAGTATATCTAATGCGAATGCTATTAAAGCATACAATACTGCAGCAGAATATTTTAAAAAATATGGTGCTGTTGGATCATCACTTGCAAGCCATCTTGGAAGAGATAATGGTTTGTACACAACAAACATTGGATATGAAAATTATGCTCATTTTGGAGAGGTAGATGATAAATTATCTAATGATGAAAATTGGGCAAAGGATATGGAGCCATTCTTTTCTGACACTAAATGGGAAACAAATAATTTTTACGAACCATTGGTTCATAATATGCCTTCAGATGCTGGTATTAAACCTGTTTTTGCACAGTGGATGTTTTATCATAAAGATATCAACTTAATTCAAGATAAAGGTGATATTTTTATTAAAGCTTGGATGGATAATGGCGCAACAGGAGGATCTGTTGGTAGGATGAATGGAAAAGATAATGGCTCCTTCGGATTTGCTGTTCGTTTCAATACTATGAAAGAATATGGTTTAGCTCAAGACAAACTAAATGGTGATAATTTTTGGTCGGATCATAAAGATTTTCTAGATGAAGTAGAGCCAAGAGGCATGAGTCTTGTAAGAATCTTAGAAACAAATTGGGAATAATTTTATAGCAGGAATTTTATTCCTGCTATTTAAATAGATTTTAATATGTATTTATTATCAGTTATCTGGGGTTTTAATGGTTTGGCTATATTTTACTTAATTAAAAAAAATCAAAATTCATAATAATTATTTTTAATGTGGATAATATGCTCAAATAATTAAAATTTTTTTTGGCAAAAAAAAGCAATTCTTTCCTGAATCCTCAATCAAAATAGAGAGGCATAATCCATAAGTTATTAATATTTAATAATAATTTTTAGAAACTTTTATGTCATATTCTTCAAATATTTATTTAAAAAAATGGGGGTAAAAATGAAAATTATATCAATTTTTATTAGCTTCTTGTTTTTATCATTTTCGTTAAACGCTGACACTATCAAGTATTGGACTACTGAAGAACAGCCTGCAAGAATGATGAAGCAAGTTCAAATGGCTGTGGACTTTAATAAGGCGTCTGGCCATAATGTTACTGTTATACCAATTTCAGAGAGTGAAATGGGTAAAAGAGCTGTAGCTGGTTTTGCTGCAGATGATTTGCCGGATGTAATCTATACTACTTTGCAGTATATTTTACCATGGGCTGAAGAAGGTATAATTGATGTAGATGCTACAAACGAAGTAGTTAATATGTTAGGTGCTTCTACTTTTGGGGAAAAAGCTCTAGGCATGGCAAGTTACGATAGTAAATTTGCTGGTGTGCCAGTTGATGGTTGGACTCAAATGGTAGTATACAGAAAAGATCTTTTTGAAGAAAAAGGTTTAGCTGCACCAAATACTTTTGATAACATTCTAAAAGCAATTGATGCACTACACAATCCACCAAATATGTATGGATTTGTGGCAGCAACAAAAACTGATGAAAACTTTATGAGTCAGGTATTGGAACACGTGCTTTTAGCAAATGGATGTTCGCCTGTTGATTCTTCAGGGATTGCCGAAATGGGTAGTGCTTGTGTTGAAGCAATTGATTTTTATGAAGAATTAGCAAAAGCAAGTCCTCCAGGTGATTTATTCTGGCAACAATCTCGTGAATTATATTTTGCTGGTAAAGCAGCTATGATTATTTGGTCACCTTTTATTATGGATGAATTAGCTGGTCTTAGAGACTCAGCGCCTCCAACAATAAATGATGATCCAACTTCACCAGAATTAGCAAGTAAAACTGGTTTCATTACTAACTTTGCTGGTCCAAGTAACCCAAGTGGTGCTGCATGGGCGGATGTTAGATTTATGATTATTACAGATTCTGCTAATACAGAAGTTGCACAGGAATGGATAAAATATGCTGTTGGCGATGGTTATGTTCAAACTTTAAGTATCGCTCCTGAAGGTAAATTTCCTGTTCGTAGAGGAGATGCTTCAGACTCAGATAAATTTGTCCAAGCTTGGAGTAGCTTACCTGTAGGTGTAGATCGAAAAGCACCACTTAAAGATTTATATGATGCATCAGTTATTAATGACATTGTTGCAGGGCTAGATGTTGCTGAAAGATGGGGAGTCAAAGAAGGCCAGCTATCTGCAGCTTCAAAAGTAATTAATAGTCAAATTATAAATCGTGAGGTTAGAGAAGTTATAGATGGTAACAAATCTGCTAGTGATGCAGTAGCTGCTATCAATAGCCAAATTAGCGATATAGACTAAATTTTTTTTTTATCGTATTAAAGGCGACATATATTGTCGCCTTTTCATTAATGTTTAACTTAAATAAAGAAGCAAAATTAGCATACACAATGCTAATTCCTACAATTAGTATCGTTTTTTTAATTATATTATTTCCTATTTTTGGAAATTTTTGGTTAAGCTTTAAAGAAGTTAAACTTGGAGATTTAAGAGCGCCACAACCTATCATAAAAGAAAAACTTAAGACTAAGGATATAGAACCTGGAGATGATATTTTAATTGAATATAGATTCAAAAATAGTTCACAAAAAAAACCAATATTTAATATAGAAATTACTGATAAAATTTCAGAATTTATTTCACCTGTAGAAATTGCTGAAGGATGTTCAGTAAATAATAATTTATTGAGTTGTTATTTTGAAGAATGGAAACCAAAATATAATGAAAAAATAATTTTTAAATTTAAAGCGAATGATAATTTTGAAATAGATAATTTCAATCCAAAAGAAAGCAAACCAAGAGGTGTTGCTGATGCAGATAATATTTTAACAAACTTAAAATTTTCTCTTAAAAATTTTCAAAAAATATTACAAAAAAATGAAACAATAGAAAATATAAAGGTAACTTTTTTATATTCTTTTTTTGCTACTATCGGAGCATTATTTTTAGGTATAAGTGC
Organism: uncultured Alphaproteobacteria bacterium; assembly: GCA_902623255.1. Taxonomy (GTDB): domain Bacteria; phylum Pseudomonadota; class Alphaproteobacteria; order HIMB59; genus CACPNW01. The sequence goes on from CACNSY010000001.1 coordinate 203,053, forward strand.
TGCTTTATTACTTGAAAAAAATTTTTTAGGAAAAGGGTTTTTTAGAGGGTTATTTTTATTTCCGTTTGTTTCTCCTGTAATAGCAGTAGCATTTACCTGGGTTTACATTTTAGATCCTTTTAAGGGCTTTCTTAATAATTATTTATTAAACAACGAATTTATAAGTGAGCCAATTTTTTTCTTAGGACTAAAAAAAGTTGATTTTCTTGGGTTTGATTTTCCATTTACTCTATTTATTGTAATTCTTTTTGAGAGCTGGAGATATTTTCCATTAGCTTTTTTATTTATACTAGCAAGATTACAAGCTATTCCAAAAGATCTTTATGAGGCATCGGATATTGATGGAGCAACAAGAATACAACAGTTTTTTTACATTACATTACCGCAATTACTTGGAGTTATTTCCCTACTTTTCATTTTACGTTTCATTTGGAACTTTAATAAGTTTGAGGATATATTTTTATTAACGGGGGGTAATGCTGGAACTAGAACATTAACGGTTCAGGTGTACGATGAAGCTTTTGCACTTTCAAATATGGGCACTGCATCTTCAGTAGCTGTACTTATATTTATTCTTCTGGCAATTTTTGTTTTCATTCATCAAAAAATAGCACCTAAGGATATAGAAGAATGACAAATAATATTTATCAGTTTTTTTTCATTTATTTATATTCAATAATTACGCTATTTTTATTAGCTGTAATTGGAGATTTTGTTTCAATATCAATTTTTCTCTCAAAAAATATATTTATTTATAAAAATATTTTTCTATATTGTTTCCTTTACGCAATTTGTTTTTTTGCAATACGAATTATAATTACCAATCAAGTCTCTAACATTTTTATTTTTATAATATCTTTAGCCTTATCGTATTTTTTTCTAATTAATAAAGAAATTAATGCCTATCAATTATTAATTATTTTATCAGTGTTTATAGCTTTTAATCTACTGTTACAAAAATATTTTACAGCTAAAAATTTTAGTAATTTTTTATTTGAAGTTTCTTTTTTAAAATTTCTTAAAACAAATAGTTTAATATTTTTTTCTTTTATAATTATTTTTCCTTTTTATTTAATGTTTGTATCAAGCTTAAAAAGCCAAATGGTTTTGTTACAAAACCCAACTGATTTAAGTATTCCATTTTTTTATTCAATATCAGATTTTTTTTCGAGCTATATTGCTGTTATCACTCAATACAACTTTTTAAATTTTGCTTTAAACAGCACTATTGTCTCATTTGTAACTGTTTTCGTCAGTTTGTTTTTTTCTATTCCAGGTGCATATGCAGTTGCACGCTTAAGATTTGCAGGAAGATCAAAAATATCATCATCTATTTTAATAATATATATGGTTCCGGCAATAGTACTTGTAATTCCACTTTATGTTATATTCAGTCAACTTGGTTTTAGAAATAGCTTGTTTAGTCTAATGATTGTTTATCCGGCAACAACTATTCCTGTTGCACTTTACATGTTGCAAGGATATTTCAAAGGTATCCCATATGAACTAGAAGAGTCTGCTCTTATTGATGGATGTTCTCGTATTGGGGTCATATTAAGAATTACATTACCATTAAGTGTGCCAGCTATTTTATCTGTTTCATTGTACGTATTTATGATTGCTTGGAATGAATTCTTATTTGCCTTTATGTTTTTAGATAATCAAGAATATTTTACTATACCAAGAGGTCTTTATACTCAACTTGATGATCAAGAAGTGCCAAGACAATATTTGATGGCTGGGTCTGTGATGATAACTGTGCCTGTACTATTATTATTTTTTATTTTTGAAAGATATTTGGTAGGAGGCTTAACTGCAGGAAGCGTTAAAGGATAATCAAGTCAATTATGAATGATTTGAGTAAATATTTTGCTTATGCTAATATTACATAAGTGCTGATATAGTATAATGGTTATTACAGGCCGTTGGTAACGGTCAGATTCAAGTTCGATTCTCGGTATCAGCACCATAGAAATGAAATATGCAATTATAATTCTAATTTTTTTTATAAATTTTGAAATAATGGCCAAACAAATATCTGATTTTAATTGGGAGAAAAGAATAGTTATAATTTCCTTTGAAAAAAAAGAGGATCAAATATTTCTTTTTACTCAAAAATTTGTTTCTGAAAATAAATGTTCAATAAACGATAGAAATTTGAAATTTATATACTTTGAAAAATTCAAAAATAAGGAATTTGAAACACCAACTTTTCTAAATAAATATGGAATATGGTTAATCGGATACGACGGCTCAATTAAAGATTATAGTATAAATGAAAAAATTTTTATACGCTTATTTAAATTGATTGATTCTATGCCTATGAGAAAAAATGAAATGATAAATGATCAATGTTAAATTTTTTTGAAATTTCTAAAGATAAAAAATAAATTTAAAATACTCAATATAGAAAAGAAAATTGCATTAGTTGCAATAATGTTTAGACTTGTTTCACCAGGATTATTCGTAAAAACATATCTCCAGAAATTTAATGATACTAAAACTTGAAAAATAAATATTAAAATAATAAATGGTAGTTGTTTTTCTATTCCTCTGAACATAATTATTATGTAAGCTAAAACAAAAGTAACAAATATTATTCCTACAATTTCTGATAAACCCGCTACTGCATGATTAAAAAAACCTAAATTGTTCATAGCAAATTCATCAGTGAATATTAAAAGTTGAATAGCGTAGTATGAAAAGAAAATAATATTTAGAATAATGATAAAAATATCTATATTTTTTTTGAACATAACTGTGTATCATGTAAAAAAATTAAATAATCAATATGGAAATTACATTATACTATTTTAAAATCCCTTTTTGGAGAGCAGAAGTTACAAGATTAGCTTTATTTATAGGAGGCATTCCATTCAATGATTATCGTGTTGAAGGAAAAGAAATAGATGACTTGAAGGCAACGGGATTATTACCAAACAAACGAAAAGCTCCTTTTAAGCAATTACCTGTATTGGATATTGATGGAAAAATAATTGCGCAAACAGGAGCAATTGCCAGATTTTGTGGGAAGTTATCCGGCTTATATCCAAAAGATAATGATTTTGATGCAGCACAAATTGATCAAATAATTGATACGGCACAAGACATAAACTATCTGGTAACTCTGTCTAGTAGAGATAAAGAGAAGGAACGATTAGAATTGGCTAGAAAAATATTAGCAACAAAACATCTACCAAAATGGTTTCAGTTTCTTGAAAATTTACTTGAGAAAAATAATGAATCTAATTTTTTTGTTGGTAAAAATATTTCTATTGCTGATTTGGCAATATGGAGACTACTTGGCTGGCTAACCTCTGGACTTTTAGATGGTGTACCAATAGATATATTAGAACCTTATGAAAGGTTAAAAAAATTCAGAGAAGAAGTATATAATCATCCTAAAGTTCATGAATGGATGATTAAAACATATGGGAAAGTTATATAATTTATAAACATGACAGCCTTAAGTGTTAATGTAAACAAGTTTGCTTTAGTAAGAAATGCTAGAGGAGCTGATTTACCAAACTTAATTGATATTAGTGATAAATGTTTAAACTATGGTGCTGATGGAATTACAGTACATCCGCGTCCTGATGAAAGACACGCAAAATTTTCTGACCTAGAACCTTTAAAAAACTTATTATCAAAATTTGAAAATAAAGAATTTAATATAGAGGGATACCCATCAGATTTTTTTGTCAAAAAAGTAATTGAAGTTAAACCAGATCAAGTAACTTTAGTTCCAGATCCACCTGGTGCTCTTACCTCTTCTTTTGGTTGGGACTGTGAAACTAACAAAAATTTATTAACAGATATAGTTAGTGAATTTAAGAGTAATAATATTCGCGTTTCAATATTTATTAACCCTTCTATAAAAACACTGGAAAATTTAGAAGTAATAAAAACTGATAGAGTAGAACTTTATACTTTTGATTATGCTCATAACTTTAATGAAAATAAGGAAAAAGCAATTAAAGATTATATTAACGTAAAAAACTATTTAGAAAAAGAGTTTCCAAAAATTCAATTAAATGCTGGTCATGATTTAAATTTAGAAAATTTAAAGTTTTTTTTAGATAAAATAAATAATATTAAAGAAGTATCTATTGGTCATGCTCTCATCTGTGATACTTTTGAATTTGGCTTACAAGAAACAATCAAAAAATATTTAACCCTAACAAATAATTAAGTGACTTTTATATTTTGGCTTCAGTTTGCTACTGTCTGTGTTGCAGGAGCAATGTCACCTGGCCCAAGTTTAGCGTTAATTATAAGAAATAGTATTACAATTAGCCGATTTGCTGGATTTATGACTGCTATTGGTCATGGGATTGGTATGGGTGTGTACGCAGTTTTTGCAGTTACTGGGCTTATAATTATTTTAACTACAAATGAAATACTATTTCAATTTATACAAATTATTGGAATTCTATTTTTATTATTTATTGGCTTCCAATTTCTTTTCAAAAAAAATCAAGAAATTGAACATATACATAAGCAAAAAAATTTTAATTCATTCTTACAAGGTTTTTCTATAGCAATTTTAAATCCTAAAATTCTAATATGGTTTTCAGCAGTATTTTCACAATTTGTAAAAATTGATGCTTCCTTTTTTTCACACTCAATTCTTGTCATTACTGCATCTGTAATAGATGGAATTTGGTATATTATAGTTACAGTTATAGTAACAAGTTATGGAATGGGTGATTTTTTTCAAAGAAGAAAACATATTATTCAAAAGATATCAGGATTAATTTTAGTCTTAATTGGTGTTTTGTTAATTATCGATTTCTTCTAAAACTCTTAAGATATTTTTTCCCATAATTTTTTCAATTTCATTACTTTTATATCCTCTTTTTTCTAAACTTTCTTGAATTATCATGTGATTTAAACAATCATTCCATTTATTTGGCAAACAATCAAGACCATCATAATCACTACCTACTCCGACATAATCAATACCTATTTTATTAATTACATACTCAATATGATCAACAAATACTTCTATACTTGGACATATGTCTGATAATTTTTTTTGAAGAAAATGTTGTTTTGCTATCCACTGGGAAGTTTTGTTAGAATATTTTCTTTCAATAGAATTTAGTTCATCAAGATATTTTTTTCTTTCTTTAGTTTCTCTCTCTTTAAAAGATTTATCAATAAAAAAAGGATACGGATTAAGACCAATCAAACCTTTTACTTTTTTGATTGCTTCAATTTGATCATCTTTTAAATTACGAAAATGAGGACACAAATTATACACGCTAGAATGTGAGGCTATAAAAGGTTTGGTACTTATTGATGCAATATCCCAAAAACTTTTCTCTCCAATGTGCGAAACATCAATTAGCACATTATTATCTTGGCAAATAGAAATAACCTCTTTCCCAAATTCGTTTAAACCATGACTTTTAAGTTTTGAAGAATTGTATGTCTCATCATAATTTGATGAAACCCATTCCAAAGAATGATTCCAAGTTGGGCCAAAATAGAAAAGACCTCTTTCTATAAAATGATATAAATTATTAATATCATTTTCTAAACCCTCCCCACCTTCCATTGAAATTGGAAGCATTAACTTATTATTATTAATCGCCTCATTTATGTCTGAGAGTTTTTTTGGAATGACAATTTCTTCGTGTGATGAAATTCTTTCAATCTCATCATACATTTTATCAGCTCTTTTAAAAAAATTTGGTTCTTTAGAATTACTTGAAACCCAAATAATTAAAATTTCTAAATCAATTTCAGATTTTAATAATCTTGGTATGTCCGTATGCCCATGTGATGTAAGCTTTGTAACATCTTCACCTTCGATAACTCTTTGCACAAGATCATTATGCAAGTCAGCTACAAACATTTAATTATTTAATAATCTCCATTTTAATTATTTTATCTGGATCTGCAGGTGGTTCACCTCTTGTGATATTATCAACATATTCCATACCTTTAGTAACTTGAGCCCAAACGGTATATTGACCATCTAAAAAAGAGCAATCATTAAAACAAATGAAAAATTGACTATTGGCGCTATTTGGATTTTGAGCTCTTGCCATTGATACTGCCCCTCTTCCATGATTCTCAGAAGAAAATTCTGCCTCAATATCCGGAAGTTTTGATCCACCTGTGCCTGCTCTTGATAAGTTGAAATTATCATTACTTGAATTTCCAAATTCTACATCACCGGTTTGAGCCATAAAGCCATCTATAACTCTATGAAAAACAACTCCATCATATTGTCCTTCTTCAATAAGTTGTTTGATTTGTTTTACATGTTTTGGTGCTACGTTTGGTTTTGTCTCTATTACAACAACACCATCTTTAAGTGTCATATGAATAGTATCTTTCTTTTCATCAGCCATTGAAATCCCCCCTTTTAGGAATATTGAGAATATGAAGATGAAAATAAATAGTTTTTTAAGTTTATTCATATTTGTTTTCTTTACCTTCACCCAAATTGTTTTATATATATGTAATGCACATCTTTGAAGAAAATATCAAGAAATTAGATCTAAAAATTCCAGATATGCCAACTCCACTTGCAAATTACGTACCCTTTAAGGTTGCAGATAATACTGTTTATGTATCTGGTCAAGGACCCGTAATTGATGGTAAAATTCTTTATAGTGGAAAAGTTGGTGTAGATATTTCTGAAGAAGAAGGAATAAAAGCCGCTGAAGCTTGTTGCATTAATATTATTGCAGCTCTTAAAACATCGATAGATGGTGATTGGGATAGACTAGATTCTTTTTTAAAACTTGGAGGTTTTGTAAATTGCAATGATAACTTTAACAATCAACCAAAGATCATAAATGGAGCATCAGATTTATTAGTCAATATTTTTGGTGACAAAGGAAGACACTCAAGATTTGCAGTTGGTTCAAACGCACTTCCTTTAAATATTTCTGTTGAAATAGACGCCATCATTAAAATCAAATAATAAATTTAATATGAGTAAATATTTTTTTTGCTCTTCTCTTAATGATATTAAAAAATCAGACTGGAATGAATGTGTTCAAAATGATCATCCATTCTTGCAATATGAATTTCTTTACGCATTAGAAGAAAGTAAAAGTGCAAATACCAAAACAGGTTGGCAACCATATCATTACATAGAAAAAGAAAATGATAAAATTATTTCATTATGTCCTCTTTACATAAAGAACCATTCGTTTGGTGAATATATCTTTGATCATTCTTGGGCTGATGCTTATCATCGATATGGAATAAATTATTATCCAAAACTTCAATCTGCAATTCCGTTTACACCCGTTACTGGTGATAGAATTGTTTTACATAAGTCAGTTAAAGATAAAAAGAAAAAACAAGTTCAAGTAATTAAGAATATTATAGAAGAAGCTAAAAAAATAAATGTTTCTTCACTGCATTTTAATTTTGTTAATGATGCTTCTAATTGGAATGATGTTGAGAATATAATGATTAGATCAGGGATACAGTTTCATTGGCATAATAATGAATATAAAAAATTTGATGATTTTTTAAATGATTTATCTTCCAGAAAAAGAAAAATAATTAAACGGGAAAGACAATGTATTGAAAAAAATAATTTACAAGTAAAATTACTTAATGGAGATGATATTAAAGAAGAGCATATAAGTTTTTTTTACGATTGTTACTTAGATACTACTGGAAGAAAATGGGGATCAACGTATTTAACTAAAGAATTTTTCTTTGAAATATTAGATAATTTCAAAAATAACATTTTACTGATAATGGCCTTCCAAGAAGACAAAATGGTTGCCTCTGCAATAAATTTTATTAGTAAAACTCATTTATATGGTCGTTTATGGGGGTCAAAATACGAAGTTCCCTTTTTACATTTTGAGCTATGTTACTATCAAGCAATAGAATATGCCATAAGAAATAATATTAAAATAGTTGAGGCTGGTGCTCAAGGAGAACATAAGTTGCAAAGAGGATATGTTCCTACTAAAACATGGAGTGCACATTGGATTAAAGATCAAGAATTTAGCAAGGCAATTCAAAATTTTCTAGATAATGAGAGTCAGTTAATTGATAATCAGAAAGAAAGATTAGATGATTTTCTCCCGTTCAAAAATTAAGCGAGTTCCTTTTTAACTTCTTGCTTATTTGAAAATTCAAAACTAATTTTTTTATCCTTGCATGTTATTTCTACGTGACCACCCTTAGACAATTTTCCAAAAATTAGTTCTTCAGCCATAGGTTTTTTAACTTTTTCTTGTATTACTCTTCCCAATTCTCTTGCGCCATAAACCTCATCATAACCTTCTTCGGCTAATAATTCTTTTGCTTCCTTATTAATTGATAATGAAACACCTTTGTCTTCAAGTTGAGCCTCAATTTCTATGATGAACTTATCTACGATGGAAAGAACTATATTTTTAGATAAATGATTAAAATGAATTATTGAATCAATTCGATTTCTAAATTCGGGTGAAAAGATTCTATTAATTGCGTCACTACTATCATCGTTAGATCTTTTTGCATTAAATCCTATTTTGTTTTTAGATACATCAATTGCACCAGCATTAGTTGTCATGATTAATATAACATTTCTAAAATCTATAGTCTTGCCATTATGATCAGTCAATTTTCCATAGTCCATTACTTGAAGAAGTATATTGAATAAATCAAAGTGAGCTTTTTCAATTTCATCTAAAAGAAGAACACAATGAGGATTTTGATCTACGCCATCTGTTAATAACCCCCCTTGATCAAAGCCAACATAACCTGGAGGAGCTCCGATCAGTCTGCTTACAGTATGACGTTCCATATATTCTGACATATCAAATCTAAGAAGTTTAATACCAAGTGTATTACTTAATTGTTTAGCTACTTCAGTCTTTCCAACTCCAGTAGGTCCAGAAAATAAGTACGAGCCTATTGGTTTACCATCTTCTCTTAGCCCTGCTCTTGCTAACTTTATAGAAGATGAGAGCTCTTCTATAGCTTTGTCTTGACCAAATACGAAATTTTTCAAATCTCTTTCTAGATTTTTTAGACTATTCTTATCACTTTGATTAACAGATTTTGTTGGAATTCTTGCCATTAAAGCAACAACTGCTTCTATATCTTTTGATAGAATAATTTTCTTTCTTTTCTCTTCGGGCAATAAATATTGTGATGCACCTGCTTCGTCAATGACATCAATGGCTTTATCAGGAAGTTTCCTATCACCTATATATTTATTTGATAATTCAACAGCGCTAATAATTGCTTCAGGTGAATATTTAATATTATGATGTTCTTCATAGTATGTTTTTAACCCTTCAAGAATTTTGATTGTCTCATCTTTTGATGGTTCTTTTACGTCAATTTTTTGGAATCTTCTGACTAAAGCTCTATCTTTTTCAAAATAGTTTTTAAACTCCTTATAAGTAGTTGACCCAATGCATTTAAGAGTACCATTGCCTAAAGAAGGTTTTAATAAGTTACTGGCATCCATTGATCCCCCACTGGTAGCGCCTGCACCAATAACGGTATGGATTTCATCTATAAATAAAACAGCTTTGTCTTTTTTTTGTAACTCTTTAAGAACTGCTTTCAATCTCTCTTCAAAATCACCTCTGTATCTTGTACCCGCAAGTAGTGCGCCCATATCCAGTGAATATATAATTGCGTCCTCCATAATTTTAGGTACTTTTTTTTCTGTAATTCTTTTTGCCAATCCTTCAGCAATTGCTGTTTTCCCAACACCAGGGTCTCCAACAAATAAAGGATTATTTTTTTGTCTTCTGCATAAAATTTGAATTGTTCTATCTAGTTCTTTGCTTCTTCCGATTAGCTTATCAATTTTACCATCTTTTGATTTTTCATTTAAGTTAATACAAAACTGACCTAAAGCACTTTTCGGTTTTTGTTGTTCATTATTGTCATTTGTTTGGCTATCTACAAATTCTTCATTTTCAAAACTTTCATTACTTTTAGAAATACCGTGTGAAATATATTGCACAGCATCTAATCTGCTCATATTTTGTTGATGAAGAAAATATACTGCATGACTTTCTTTTTCAGAAAATAAAGCTACAATCATGTTAGCCCCTGTAACACTCTCTCTTCCACTTGATTGCACATGAATTGCAGCTCTTTGTAAAACTCTTTGAAAACCATTTGTTAATTTTGGCTCTCCAGTAAAGTTCTCTTTAAGATTTTCTAAATCATTAATAATAAATTTCTCAACACTTTTTTTTAAATTTGAAATATCTACTGCACACGCTTTAAGAACGCTAATTGCATCTTGGTCTTCTAAAAGAGAAAATAATAAATGTTCTAGAGTTACATATTCATGCTTATAAGTAGTTGCTAGTTGATATGCTTCTCTTAATGTTTTTTCTAAATTTTGTGACAACATTAACTTTTTTCCATTGTGCATTGTAAAGGATGTTCATTTTTTTTTGCCATATCCATTACTGATTTACATTTAGACTCAGCAACCTCATAAGTAAATGTTCCACAAACACCAATACCATTTTTGTGAACGTGTAACATAATTTGAGTAGCCTCCTCTTGTTTTTTATTAAATATTTTTTCTAATATCATAACAACAAATTCCATTGGTGTATAATCATCATTTAACAGCAAAACATTATACATAGATGGTTTTTTTGTCTTAGGCTTTGTATCTAATAAAAGTCCTCTTTGAAAATCGTCCTTATTATTGTTATTATTTTGATCTTCATTTGCCATATTTCTTAAATAATATGTTTTAGAATATTTTAAAGTATTTTTCTGTTTGAAAGCATCGAAAATCTTATGTTAATCAAGAAAAAATGAAAAAAAATTTATTATTAATCATAATTTTAAATAGCTTTTTAATATTAGGTTTTTCATCAAATCTTTCTGCTAAAAAAGCAGCAATCGTTATTGATTTTGACACAGAAGAAGTGCTATTCGAAGTTAACGCCGATACAAGAAATTATCCAGCATCCTTAACAAAAATAATGACTCTCTACATAGTTTTTGATTATATTAATAAAGGAAAGCTTAGTTATGATAGTCAATTAAGTGTATCAAATATTGCTGCTTCAAGATCACCAAGCAAACTTTATTTAGAAGCAGGATCAAGTATAAAAGTTAGAGATGCAATTAATGCCCTTATAATTAAATCAGCAAATGATGTAGCAACTGTAGTTTCTGAAAATATATCAGGCAGTGAAAAAGAGTTCGCTAAACTTATGACACGCTATGCAAAAAATTTAGGCATGAATAATACAACATTTAAAAATGCGTCAGGTCTTCCCAATAGAGCGCAATTAACAACTGCAAGAGATATAGCAAAACTTTCACATGCACTAATTTCAAATTTTCCAGAAGAATATAAATTGTTTAGCAAAACAAAATTTACTTATAAGGGTAATACTTACAAAACGCATAATAAATTAATGTTAAGCTACGATGGCGCTGATGGAATTAAAACTGGATATATAAAAGCATCTGGTTTTCAGTTAGCTTTTTCTGCTGTTAGAGATGATAAGAGATTAATAGGAATTATTTTTGGAGGTGATACAGGAAGCCAACGGAACAAATCTTTAAAAATAATAATGGATAAAGAATTTGCCGAATTAAATATTAAGACAAAAAGTAGTAATAAGAAAATAGTTAAAAAAGACGAGACTGCAAAGAAAAAAATTGAAAATAAAAAAAATGCTTATTCCATTGTTGTTGGAACATTTAAGTATAGAAACAATGCAGAAAAACAAATCAAATTAATTAAAAGTAAATATCCAGTTTCTACTAAAGATAAAATTTCAAATGTTGTGCTGATAAAAGTTAGCGGTAAACAACTTTATGAATCTAGATTTGAAAATTTTTCTAAAAAAGAAGCGTATACAGCCTGTAAAAGACTGAAAAAATATAATCGTGATTGTTTTGTTAGACTGTAAACTTATAATTTACACCGCTTAGAGATAACTGATTTTCGATAATTGCTATCAAAGACTTAAGGCCTTCTTGAGAAGTTGACTCTGCTCTACAGGTTAGTTGGTTTTGGGTATTACTAGCTCTCATTAGAAACCATCCATCATCATTTTCAACTCTTATACCGTCAATATCTATTATTTTACCTTCAGTATTTTTTATTCTTTCTTTTATTTCTTTAATAATTAAAAATTTTTTTGTTTCATCAACATCAAACCTTGTTTCAGGAGTCGAATAAGTTTTTGGATATATATTAATTAACTCATTCAAGGATTTTTCTTGATTACATAATATTCGCAATAAGCGTAACGCAACATACATTGCATCATCGTAACCATAAAAATCATCTGCATAACATACATGACCGCTCATTTCTCCTGATAAAGGCGATTTTAATTCTTTCATTTTTTCTTTTATTGGAGAGTGACCAGTTTTAGACATAATAGGATCACAATTAATTTTTTTTGCTTCATCAAAAAAAACTTTACTACATTTAACATCCATAATTATTTTTGGGTTATCGTATAAGTTAGTAATTTCTGTGCATAGTAATAACATGTACTGATCTGCCCAAACTAAATTCCCTAAGTTGTCTACAACACCCAAACGATCTCCATCTCCATCAAAAGCAAGACCTATGTCACAACTGTTATTTTTGACTGCCTTAATCAATTGTTCCATATTTTTTGGAACAGTTGGGTCTGGATGATGATTAGGGAAATTTCCATCAACTTCTTCATTAATTAATATGTTTTCAGAATTATTTAAATTATTTGTAACTTCCTTAATAACAGCTCCCATCGCACCATTACCAATATCCCAAGCAATCTTAATTTTTTTATTGAGATTAATATTTTGTAATAATCTTTTGGTATATTCAATTTTAATATCTTTATTAATAATTTCACCTTCGATTAATTTTAAATCATTTTGATCAATTAATTTTTGAAGACTTTGAATGTCTTCAGCATAAAAAGAATGCTTATTTAAAACCATTTTAAAGCCATTGTATTCCGAAGGATTGTGAGACCCTGTTACCATTATAACTGCGTCTGCTTTAAGGTGAAAATGGGCAAAGTAAGTCATTGGCGTAGGACCCATACCAATATTAATAACTTTAGCCCCTGAATCTTTTAAACCTTCGCAAAGTGCTTTATGTAAATCTGGTGATGTTAATCTTCCATCATAGCCAGTAGCTATTTTATTAGATTTTAATCGATTAATTACAGTGTATCCAAATGTTCTTCCTATTGTATATGCCGTATTTTGATTAATATTATCTCCAACTACTCCTCTGATGTCATACTCTCTGAGGACCTCTTTATCAAAATTTTCAATTTTCAATTTATTTTCCAGTTCCATAGTACTTAAAACCCAATTCTTTTAAATCTTCAGGGATATAAATATTTCTTAGATCAAAAATTATTTTTTCTTTTAAATTTTCTGATATTTTTTTGAAATTTAATGCCCTAAATTCATTCCATTCTGTTCCGATAATAATTGCCGATGCTCCGTCACAAGCTTCATAAGCAGAATTGAAAAAAATAAGATTTGAATTTTCTTTTTTGGCATTATTCATTGCTTTGGGATCATAACATTGAACATTATATCCTTTTTCAAATAAGTTAGATGCAATTTTCATAGAAGTAGAATCCCTAACATCGTCAGTATTAGGCTTGAAACTTAAACCCAAAAAACAAATAGTAGATTTATTTTCAATATTGGAAACTATTTTATCTGAAATTTTTATTATACGATCTTGGTTAGATTTATTAACAGCATTAACAATTGATAAATTAATATTTTTGTTTTTAGCAGTTGAAGCAAATGCTTTAACATCTTTTGGAAAACATGAGCCACCAAATCCTGGTCCAGCATTTAAAAATTTAGACCCAATTCTTTTATCTATACCCATGGCGTATGCAACTTGCTGAATATCAGCACTAACAACTTCACATAAATCAGCAACCTCATTAATAAAGGCTATTTTGGTTGCTAGAAAGCTATTAGATGCGTATTTAATAATCTCAGATGTTTCTAATGATGTAGACACGATTGGAGTTTCTTTAAGAAATAATGGTCTATAAAGTTCTCTCATTATATTTTCAGATTTTGTATTTTCTGCTCCAATAACTATTCTATCTGGCCTAATAAAATCATTGATTGCAGATCCCTCTCGAAGAAATTCTGGATTGGATACGACATCAAAAAGTTTTTGATCTATTTTATTTGAAATAATTTTTTTAACCTCCCTAGTAGTTCCAACTGGAACAGTAGATTTAGTTACAACTAAAGAATATTTTTTTATGCTATGAGCAATTTCTTCAGCAACTTGATAAACAAAACTTAAATCAGCCTCATCCTCTAATCTTCTTGTTGGGGTTCCTACAGTAATAAAGATTATATCTGTATTATCTAAGTTATTTTTAATAGTTGATTTAAAAGATATTAATTTTGTTTTATTAATATGCTTGTCTAGAAGTTCATCCATACCAGGTTCAAAAAATGGACACTTGCCTGATTTGAGCATTTCCAGGCGTTTATCATCTTTGTCTACACATGTTACAGAATAACCAAATTCGGCAAAACATGCTCCTGTTACCAACCCAACATAACCGGTCCCAACTATAGTAAGATTCATTATTTTAAGATTTTTCTTTTTTTTGCTAAATAAACTAAATATTACTCATTTGTTATAAAATAATGTTTAGAAAATTACTGGAAAAATTTTAATTTTTTATTAATTATAAAGAAAATATGTCAAATAGTAAAAAAATACAAACAGGTATTAACAACATATCAAACGAGTGGTTTAGGGCAAATATAGATCGCAAAACACTTAAAAATCTGTCTAAAAGAACAGATTATGAGGGGTGGAAGCATATTATAATATTTACACTAACTTTAACTGGATTAGGCCTACTTTCAGCTTACTTCTGGCAAACTTGGTGGTTTATTCCTGCATATCTTGCTTACTGTATGTTTTGGGGAGGTGCAGATGCTATATGGCATGAGTGTGGTCACAGAACAGCATTTAGAACGCGTAAACTAAACGACTTCTTTTATCATATTGCAAGCTTTATGAATACTTTTGAACCTGTTAGATGGAGATGGAGTCACTCTCTTCATCATAGTTATACAGCATCTGTTGATCCCCATGACTATGAAGTAGATGCAAGTATATTTTCCAAGCATACACTTTTTAGTTTTTTGATCAATTTTATTCCTGGTATTGGTTTTTTTAGTATCCATAAATCACTTTATGTTGAAATTATAAAACATGCCTTTGGAATTAAAACAGAAGTAATGAGAGATTGTATTCCTGAAGATAAAATTAAGAATTGCATTAATAGTTCAAGAATTTTTGTTTTTCTTTGGATATCAATAATTGCTTTTTCAATTTACTTTGCATCATTACTTCCAATTTTATTATTTTTAGTACCAAAATTCTTTGCGATTAATGGTATTTGGGGCGTAACTCAGCATATGGGTTTACAGGAAAATACAAAAGATCACCGCCTCTCTACAAGATCAGTAAGATTAAACCCAATCTTTAGCTTTATATATTGGAAGATGGAATATCATATTGAACATCATATGTTTCCTATGGTTCCTTCCTACAATCTTCCTAAGTTGTATGAAGTAATAAAAGATCAAATGCCAGAACCACAAACATTGTATTCTGCATATAAGGAAATAATACCAGCGGTTATTAAAAAATCAAAAAATCCTGACTATTTTATTCCCGTTCAAGTTCCAAATAATTAAACTATACTTGACACATCTTTAGCTTTAGTTTTATCTATATCTTTATATGGAGTTAAGAAATTTTATTGACGGTAAATTTATTGATTCACTCTCTAAGAAAAATATTCCTGTTTTAAATCCAGCTAATCAAAAAATTGTAGGTAATATTGATGAGGCCTTGGATGAAGAAATTGATTTAGCTTTCAAAGCTGCAAAAAAAGCATTCGATAAAAGAATTTTGGTCGATATGGATGCAAAAGATAAATCAAATATGATGAGAGCTATTGCTAAAAAATTAAGAGAACGAAAAGAAGAAGGAGGTAAACTCCTTAGCCAAGAAAATGGTAAAACGATTAAACAATGTATAGATGAATTTAAAGGTGCTGCCGATACTTTCGATTTTTATGCTGGACTAACAGATAAAATAGAAAATAAACTTATACCTTCTGGAAATGATACTTTAAATTATGTTGTCCTTGAACCTTTTGGTGTGGCTCTTCAAATTGTTCCTTGGAATTACCCTGTTTCTATTTTTTCAGGAATGGTTGCACAAAACTGGATTGTTGGAAATACAATAGTTATCAAACCTCCTGAATTGTGTCCTATATCATCTAATTTTTATGGTCAAATTTTTAAAGATGTTGGCGTGCCAGATGGAATTATAAATATTGTTCATGGTTATGGTGAAACAACTGGACGAAAACTAGTTCAACATCCTGGAAGTGATTATATTGTTTTTACAGGATCGCCTGAAGTTGCTTCAGAAATTCTAAAAGAAACAGCAGATAGAATTATACCTACTCATTTTGAATTAGGAGGAAAGTCTGCAGCTATAATCTATCCTGATGCCGATATTGACAAAGCTGTTGATAGTACAGTTAAAGGAATTTTTAAACCTAATGCTGGTCAAATATGTGTGGCAATGTCTAGGGTTATTGTTCATCCAAAAATCAAAGATGAATATATGACAAAATTAGTTGCCAAAACTCAAAAACTAAAAATAGGTGCGGGAGACGAAGATGGAACTGAAGTGACACCTTTAATTTCAACTGATCAAATGCAAAGGGTATCAAATTATGTCAAATCAGGAATACAATCTGGAGCTACTTTAACAATAGGCGGAGATAAAGCTGAAAGAGTTGATGGAAATTTCTATCAACCAACTATTTTTGATAATGTTAAAGTTGATGCTACAATTGCTCAAGAAGAAATTTTTGGTCCTGTAACATCAGTATTTGATTTTGAAGATGAAGAAGAAGCAATAAATATAGCCAACTCAACTAAATATGGTCTAGCTTCTGGAGTATTCACTTCAGATGATCAAAAAGCTAAATGGACAGCAGATCGAATTCAAGCTGGAATTATTTGGCAAAATGATTGGTTTGTCGATGGAAATAACCTTCCTGGCGGTGGTTACAAAAGATCTGGTTATGGAAGAGATGGCGGAGTTGACGGTGTTTATAGTCATGGTCAAACAAAGCGCATAAGTAAAAGACTCTACTAGTTGACATTCATAAATATTATCTTAACAATATCGTAATAATACTTTTAAATTAATTCATGGGAGGAATTATGAAATTTATTAAATTATTTCTAATCACAGTATTTCTTCTTCCAGTTTCTATGCATGCATACGCAGCTCCAACTGGACAAGATCTTGGTGATAAATGGTGCTCAGATGTAAAAATGCATTTCTATGCTGGTGGTCCTGAAGCAGGCGGTTTTGCTGGAATAGTTGCAGCTGGAGCTATGAATGCTATCAGAGATACAGGTGCTGATGCCGAAATCTTATATTCTGAATGGGATTTTGAAAAAATGGTTCGTCAATTAAGAGAATCAGTTGGGCTTGGAGTAGATGCTATTGCAATGATGGGTCATCCAGGAAATGAAGCTTTAATGCCTCTAGCTAAACAGGCAGCTGAAAAAGGTATCTTGATGACTTATCAAAACGTTGATCCATCCGAAGTAAGAGCAAAATTCGGTGGTGGATACGTTGGAGCAAATCTAGCAACTCAAGGTAAGGCTCTTGCTAGAGAAGCAATTAGACAATTTGGATTTAAAGCTGGAGATCACGCAATTGTTATGGTTCCTTTAGGAGATTATGCTAGAGCACAAAGAGAAGATGGTGCAAGAATCATTTTTGAAGAACATGGCATGACAGTTACTGTACTTGATGGTGATCCAAAATACGCTTCAGATCCTAATATGACAATTCCAATTTTTTCAGCAGCACTAAATGCTAATCCTGAAACAAAAGTAATTGTACACTCTGGAAGTGACATCATGAATGTTGCTGAAGGTATAGCAAAAGCTGCTGGTTATGGACCAAATGAGTTACTTCAAATTGGATTTGATACAAGCCCACAAATTATGTCGGCGTTTGAAAAAGGATATGTTCATCTAACTTCAGACCAGCAACCTTTCCTTCAAGGGTATCTTCCAGTTTTATCACTTTGTCAAACGGCTGTACTTGGTACTGGTGCTATAAACCAAGATACTGGTGCAGGATTTGTTGATACAAATAATTATCAAGCTGTTAAAGCTCTTGCTGATGCAGGTTTAAGATAGAAAAAATTATATTGCTAACCCATTTTAATGGGTTAGCATTCAGAAATTTATGGAAAATATCATTGAACTAAATAAAGTTACAAAAAGATTTGGCGGTATAACTGCTTTAAACAAAGCATCTTTAAAAGTAACTAAAGGAGAAGTTGTTGGTCTAATTGGTGATAATGGTGCAGGCAAATCAACTTTAATAAAAACCTTAGTTGGTGTCTATAGTCCTGATGAAGGTGATATTTTGATAAGAGGAGAAAAAATAAATGGTTGGAATGCTCTTAAAGCTAGAGAGTCAGGTATTGAAACAGTTTTCCAAGATAGAGCCTTAACCCCACAACAATCGATAGTTAAAAATATTTTTATGGGTAAAGAACTAAGGTATCCATTAGGTTTTATAAAAGAAAAAGAACAAATTTTTGAGGCAAATAGATTAATTAGAGAAATAGGTTTTACATCAAAATTAATTAATGCAGAGTCTCCAGTTGGAAATTTATCAGGAGGTGAAAGGCAAGGTGTAGCAATTGCAAGAGCTATCTATAATAATGCAGAATTAATTGTTCTTGATGAACCAACCAATAATTTATCACTAAATGAAACACAAAAAGTTTTTGATTTTGTTTTAAATGTGAAAAAATCAAATAGATCAGTACTATTTATTGGTCATAATATTTATCATGTTTATGATATATCAGATAGATTTGTAATTTTAGATAGAGGGGAAGTTGTTCATCAACTGAATAAGAATGATATATCTACCCCAGAGGAATTAATGAAAATAATGAGAGATACAATTAGGACACACTAATGAGTAATAATAATTCATATTTAAGTAATTACTTTCATAAAAATGGAAGAGCCTTAGGCAGTATTGGTTATTTTGTACTCTTAATGGTAATTTTTTTTATCGGTGCTCCCGAAGCATGGATTAGACCCAACCTTCATCAATCAGTGTTTGTAATGATGCCGACTTTGATATTTTTAACTATCCCTTTAGTTTTTTTGGTTGCATCTGGTGAAATAGATCTTTCGTTTGCCTCTACTTATGCAGTAGCAGCTTATGTTTTTGCATTACTAGTTAAGAACGGCGTTGATCCGGCTATTTGTTTTGTTCTTGGTGTTTTTACTGGAGCAGCTATTGGTGCTCTTGTAGGAACTTTAATTGTAGTATTTAGGCTCTCATCTCTTGTTGCTTCACTTGGTGTGTTATTTTTATTAAGAGGTGTAATACTATTATTAACAAATAGTAGATCTATTACAATTATGGAAGTTGAGAACCACTGGATCTACCCTCTTCTAGTTGGAAATTTTTATGGCTTTCCAATGCAAATATTTTGGGCGGCAATATTTGTAATTTTTTGTTATTATTTTTTTAATAAACATGTTTTTGGAATTCATATTCAACATGTTGGTGATAATTCTGTTAGCGCTGAACAGATGGGTATCAATGTAAATGCTGTAAAAATCAAAACTTTCATGTTTGTAGGTATTGGATCTGCTATTGGTGGAATTTTTACAACAATGATAACATATACTTTCTTCCCAACGCAGGGATTTGGTTATTTATTATTAGCTCTTGCAGCTGTTTTTGTTGGTGGCACTCCTTATTGGGGAGGATTAGGTACAATTATAGGAGCAGTTTTTGGTGTTGGAATTATCGCTTACATGGAAATAGGTATAATTGCTATAGGCTGGAGTGGTGAATGGAGACAATTTTTTAACGGCTTAATCATATTGCTTGCATTACTAGGACATCGATTACACGGGGAAAGAGTTAGATAATGATAAATTTAGTAATTTGGAATGAATTTCTTCATGAAAAAGAAAATGATCAAGTTAAATCTATCTACCCAAAAGGTATACATGAATGCATAAAGGAATTTTTATCAAAAGATAAAGAACTTAGTATATCCACTGCAACGCTTGAAGAAAAAGAACATGGCTTATCCGAAGAGTTATTAGAAAAAACGGATGTATTAATTTGGTGGGGTCATAAAGCACATAAATTGGTTGAAGATAAAATAGTAGATAGAATTCAACAACGAGTATTAGAAGGTATGGGACTTTTAGTTTTGCATTCGGGTCATCATTCAAAAATTTTTAAAAGAATGATGGGAACTACTGCTAATCTTCGTTGGGCGGAGAGAGGAGAAAAAGAAAGAATTTGGGTTTGTAATCCAGGGCATCCAATTGCGAATGGTCTCGGTGAATATTTTGAAATAGAAATGACTGAAATGTATGGTGAGCCATTTCAAGTTCCAGCCCCTGATGAAACTGTATTTGTAAGTTGGTTTGAAGGTGGTGAAGTATTTCGATCTGGTTTATGCTATAAAAGAGGAAATGGTAAAATTTTTTATTTTAGACCAGGTCACGAAGCATATCCTGTTTATCATAACAAAGATGTACAAAGAGTGATTAAAAATGCAGTGCATTGGGTAAGCCCAGAAAAAACATCTGGTAAATGGATCGATTACTTTGGAAGAGGAATTAATAATATGGAAAGAAAAGAACCAGTAGAACCCATTGAAATTAAAGGACCTCAGACTGATCATACCTATAAAAAATGATTAAAGTCGCTATAGTTGGAACAGGTGGTATTGCCGAATGGCATGCATCCGCTTTTAAAAATGATAAGAACTCTGATGTGATTGCGGCATGCGATGTTAATAATGATAGACTGAATGAGTTTTGTAATAAATTTGGTATTAAAAATAGATACAATAACGTTGATGAACTTCTAGAAAATGAAGATGTAGATGCTGTATCAAATACAACACCAGATGCTTTTCATAAAGAAATATCGATCAAGGCAATTAAAAAAAATAAACACATTTTTTGTGAAAAACCACTAGCTGAAAATTTCAATGATGCAAAATTAATGTGTGAAGCACTTGAAGGAAAAAATCTAATTAATATGGTTAATTTTAGTTACCGTAATTCATCTGGGTACCAAGAATTATGTAAAATGGTCAAATCTGGCAAAATTGGAAATGTATTTCACATGGATGCCAGTTATTATCAATCATGGTTAACTTCAAATTACTGGGGTAATTGGAAAGAAGAAGATAAATGGCTATGGCGATTATCCACAAAGCATGGCAGTAAGGGTACTCTTGGTGATATAGGTGTTCATATATTTGATTTTGCCTCATTTCCAATTGGTAAAATAAAAAAATTAAATGCTCATTTAAAAACATTTAAATCTAAGGGTGAAAAAATTAGAGATTATGTATTAGATGCTAACGACACTTTTATTTCTATGGTTGAATTTGAAAATGGTGCTATTGGCACCGTTAATGCAACTAGATTTGCTACAGGTTATAAAAATAGATTAGAGTTAAGAATATTTGGCGATAAAGGAGCAGTAAAAATCGAATTTGATGATGCAATAAATGAAGGTAATGAGTTTATGTTTACTAAAGATATACAAAGAGAGTTATCAGGTAAAGAAGATAAACTTAGATGGGAAAAAATTAAATGTGAACCTTCTTTAACTAATTTTGAAAAATTTATAAAGTCAATTAAAAATAATAAAAACCACGAACCTGATTTTAGTCGAGGTGCTGAAATTCAAAATATACTTGATAAATGTTATGAAAGTAGTGAATTAGGTCATTGGATTGATATTAAATAACCCTTTTACAAATTCAAAAAATTAAATTTATAATTTCTATAAATAATAAAAGCTTTCAAATTACAATTATACTACATTAAATATGCTCTACCTCTTTGAATTCCATTAAAAGGATCTATGATATGCTCAGATGAATATTGAGATAAATAAGCTTTACGATTTTTTTTAGTAATGTTTGCTCCAGAAGAATGAGGTGTTAGACTTGAAAAAATTACTAATGTTCCAGCACTTACACAAAGCTGGACAGCTTTTTTTTCATTAACTTTTATACCTAAATCTTTTGATTTGTTTTGCCATATATGTGTCTTCGCATTCTTAATTTTTTTTAAGTTTATTGGAATAATGCTTAATGCTCCATTTTTTTCTGTAGTATCTGTCAGGGCAAGCCAAACAGATATATATGGTTTATGTTTGAAATGTATATAACCTGAATCTTGATGCCAGCTAAATGAACTAGGAGTATTAGGATTTTTATTTACTAACTGTTCATTAAACAAATAAATTTTATTACCTAAAAGTTTCGAGGCAATTTTTTTCATAAATTTACCTTTAGCGTAAGCGTTTATATGAGAATAATATTCACATTGATTAGCAAAAAATATTTTTCCATTTTGACTAATATCGCCAAATTTTTTTCTATTATTATTTGATTGTTCTCTATTAATTCTTTTTTTAAAATCCTTTATCATTTGATCTGCATTTTTATTAAGTTTAATTAAAGTCGACTTAGGAACAATGTTTGGTAAAACAAGATATCCATTTAGTTCAAAATGTGTTTTATCTATTTGCATAATGATTTTTAAATATCGTATCTAAAAAGACAAAAAAATCAATAAATTTGGAAATTATTCATTGTGACAAAAAATAGCTAATTTTGTATTAAAAAATTCCTAAATTAATTGTATAAAAAGGAATGGTAGAAAAGCTCGATAATGTAAGTGATAAATGGTTTAGAGCCGAAATAAGTAAAAAGGACTTAAAATTATTATCAAAAAAAAGTGATCTTAAGGGATTACAGCACGTTAGTTTATATTTCATATTACTATTTTTCTTCGGATACATGTCTATCGCAACTTGGGGTACATGGTGGACGATTCTATGGTTATGGTTGTATGGAGTTTTATTCTATGCAAGTAATCCAATCTGGCACGAATGTGGTCATAGAACAGCTTTCAAATCAAAATATTTAAATGAAATTTTTTATCAAATAGGTTCCTTTATGACTGATTTTGAACCTACAAGGTGGACATGGAGTCATTTTAGACATCATAGTAACACTGCTTCAGTAGCGGACCCTCATGATTACGAAGCTGCATTATTCCATCAATATCCAACCTTACAAAGTTTTCTCTTTAGTTTCGTACCATTTGCTGAGTTAATAAAATTTAAAGACTCATGGAAATTTGAAACAATTAAACATGCTATAGGACTTACCACCCCAGTTATGAGAGACTGCATACCTCAAAATGAAATTTGGAAATGTAGACTTATATCAAGGATTCACGTTGCAATATGGATAGCGTCTTTTTTAATGTCTTTATATTTTATGAATCCACTTCCTGCATTATTAATTTTCTTTCCAAGATACTGGGGAAATATAATTGAACTTTTCAATCAAACACAACATATTGGTCTTCCAGAAGATGTAAAAGATCATAGGTATACAACAAGATCAGTACGCTTTAATCCGATCTTTAGTTTTTTATATTGGCACATGGAATATCATGTTGAACATCACATGTTTCCCTCTGTACCATCATATAACTTACCAAAGCTAAGTAATTTGATTAAAGATCAGTTGCCTAAAGCTAATTCAAGTCTATTTGATGCTTATAAAGAAATAATTCCTGCAATAATAAAGCAGCATAAAGATAATAATTATTTTATTCAAAAAGAAGTACCAAATATATAATCTTTTTTTACTTTTTTATTTATTCATTTTTTTTTTGAGTTTATAAAAAATGATGTCATTGAAAATTGGTATAATTGGTGTTGGAGTTAGAGGCGCAAGTCTTTCTTTTCTTATTAATAAGTATTTCAAAAAACAATTAAAAATAGTAGCTTTGTGTGATTTAATTGAAGAAAAATGCAACAAAGTAAAAAAAGAAATTAATGATAATAAAATAAATATTTATAAAAATGCAAAGAGTCTAGTTAATAATGAAAAATTGGATGGTTTAATAATTACTTCCCATACAGACCAACATTTCGAACACGCAAAACTTGCAGCAGAAAAAAAAATTAAATCTATTTTAGATAAGCCAATATCTGTAACTTTAAAACACGCTAAAGGAATTGTAGAGCTTGAAAAAAGAAACAAATTTCAATTTTTAATGTCATTTACTAGAAGATATGAAACTTCATGGATTAAAGCTTGGGATTTAATTTATAATAAAAAACTAATTGGTGATGTTTATTTAATTAAACTTAATTCTATCGTTCCCTATACAAGATATTTTCAGACTTGGCATAGATACAATAAGTTCTCTGGTGGCGGTATTAATGATAAGTGTTCTCATCATGTTGATGTTTTAAGATGGTTTGCTAATTCAGAAGTTGTATCTCTTTCAAGTTTTGGAAGCAGACATTCACATTTTACATCAAAAAAGAATAAAAATATAAGATGTAAAGATTGTTATGAAAAATGTAACTATCGAAGATATGATGCATTAGGTGATGCCAGAGAAAACTTAAAAAAATTCAAAAATAATTATTCATCTCTAAATGATAAAAGGCAAATAGATGATCATTGTGTGTGGGCTGATGGAAGTGATATTCTTTCTCATTTTACTTGTAATTTTGATTTTGAAAATGAAGTTATTGGAAATATAAATTTTTCCTGTTTTGGTCCAGCTTCTGAAGATCAAGAAACACTTGAAGTTGTAGGCATAAAAGGCAAATTAAAACTGATTAGATCTACAGGTATAATTGAATTAACATATGATAATGGAAAAAAATTTAAACGTATTGATGCGAAAGATAATTATCATCAAACATCACATTTTGGTGCAGATATAAGATTGTTGAAAAGTTATATAAACTATTTAAAAAATGGAAAATCAGAAGTTTCAGCAGAAAACGGTATCAAATCTTTAAAAATAATAGATATGATAAATAAATCGATTGCAAAAAAAGGAAAATTAATTGAAAACAAAATCAAAAAATAATGAATTAATTCTTTTTGGTGATTTACATAATCATTGTAATATCTCTTATGCTCATGGAAGTTTAGAAAGAGCAATTGCATTTTCAAAATTATCCCTAGATTTTGTCTCAATTACAGGTCATGCTGGTTGGCCTGATATGAATACTAAAGATCCTTCAATAAAACATATCATTGATTTTCATAAAGTTGGTTTTCAAAAACTAAAGAAAAATTGGAATAAAATTTTAGAAAAGATCAAAAAAGAGAGGGGAATCATTATATATCCAGGATATGAAGTGCATTCAAATAAATATGGTGATCAAACAATTGTATTTAAGGATATAAAAAAACATGAGCTCTTAGTTGATCAAATTGATATTTTAAAAAAGAAATTTATAGAAAAAAAATTAACAAACTATATTTTTATGCCACATCATTTATCCTATAAGCAGGGAAGACGAGGTGTGAACTGGAAAATATTTGAGGAAAATATTTCACCAGTTGTTGAACTTTATTCAATGCATGGATGTTCAGAGAGTGATCAATCAGAATATCCTTTTTTGCATTCAATGGGTCCTAGAAATTATAAAAATACCATTAAATATGCTTTGAAAAAGAAGATTAAACTGGGATTTATTGCTAATACTGATCACCATAGCGCATCTCCTGGAAGTTATGGCCATGGAAGATTTGGTGTTTTGGTTAAATCAAAAAATAGAAACTCGATATTTAAATCAATAAATGAAAGAAAAACGTTTGCTTTAACTGGTGATAAAATTATTCCAAATATATATTTAAATAAAAAAGTTATAGGCTCTGATGTAAAGACTCAAAAAAGTAATTTATTAGATATAAATGTAGAAGGTAGATTTCCAATAGAATACATAGATATAATAAAGAATACAAATTTATTTAAAAGATTTAATTGTGATGATCAAAAAAATATTAAAAATAAAAAAAATATATCAATTATAAATATAGATTTTGGTTGGGGAGAAAGAAATAAAGAATTTCTTTGGAAAGGAGAAATTCTATTTAAAAATTTTGATATAATTACAATTGAAAATAAATTTAGAGGACCAGAAATTGTTTCTCCTTTAGATAAAAAAAGTAAGTATTCTTTTTTCATTCCAAAAGTAAAAAAATTTAAAAATAAAGTCAAATTTAAATTTTTAACATCTGGAAATAGTAATAATTATACTAATGAAACAAGCGGATTTACAATTTTAGCAAAATTAAAAAAAAATTCACAAATAACAACTATAACCAATAATAAAAAATTTGATATTTTAACTAAAGATTTATTTAAAGGATCTGTTTCTTTTAATTTAGGAGAAATAGATACACCGGCAATTTTATTTAATAAAATTCCTAACTTCAAAGAATGGAATTTTCAAAAAAAAATTACACTACCATTAAAAAAAGATGATAATGTTTATATAAAAATAAAGCAAAAAAATAATCAAATATGTTGGACCTCACCCTTTTTTATTAAATGAAGAACATAAATATAGTTTTAATACATACACATGATACTGGAAGATATATTTCTCCATATGGATACAACGCTAAAACAAATAATATTCAAAAAATAGCAAATAAGGGTAGCGTATATAGAAATTTTTTTACTACTGCACCCACTTGCTCACCAAGCAGAAGTTCGTTAATGACTGGTTTATATCCTCATCAAAATGGGATGTATGGTTTGGCTCATAGAGGTAGTAGATTACATGATTACAGTCTACACTTATCAAATTATTTAAAGAATAAAGATTTTGAAACAGCGTTATTTGGTATTCAGCATGAAATAGATAAAAAAAAAGTTAATGAGCTTGGATATAATAAAACATTTTGTACAACTACAAATGACTCAGTCAAAATATCTTCAACTGCTTCAAAGTGGATTAAAAAATATAATTCTAAAAAACCGTTTTTTATTTCAATAGGATATTTTGATACTCATAGAGAGTATGTAAAAAAAATATCAGAAAATTTTAATCCTAATTGGATTAGACCACCTGAACTTTTTTTAGATAATAAACAAATGAGAGAAGATATGGCAAAATTTTATTCTTCTTTAGAGAAAATAGATAAAGGTATCGGAAAAATATATGATACTCTCAAAGAAAAGAAAAAGTTAAATAATACACTAATACTTTTAACGACCGATCATGGTATTGCTTGGCCAGGAATGAAATGTAATTTAAATGATCATGGAACTGGAATATTTCTTATAGCATATCTTAAAAATGTATTTGAAGGTGGTGTTGTCTATGATGATTTAACCTCTAATATAGATATTTTTCCAACAATATGTAAAATTTTAGATATTAAAAAACCAAAATACTTAAACCCATACATTCTACCAAATAAAAAATATAAAACAAAAAAAAGAAAATATGTTTATTCTGAAGTTAATATTCATACATCAGTAGAACCTTGCAGAAGTATAAGATCAAAAAGATTTAGATTATTAAAAAGATTAAATAATAGGAAAAAACTAAATCTATCTAATATTGATGAAAGTGTATCCAAAAGTTTTTTATTAAAACATGGTTTGAAAAAAATGAGAAAAAATAAAGAAGAATTTTTTGATTTATTTCTAGATCCATTGGAAAGAAACCCAATTAAAGATTATAAAAGATTAAAAAGTTATAAAGAACTAAATAAAGATCTAAAAAAATTTATGGAAAATACAAATGATCCATTATTAAAAAAGAATTTTAAGTGGCCAAAAGAAATTCAATTAACACCAGAAAACGCAGAAAACCCGGAAATTATTATAAACTGTCAGGATTAAATAGTAAAATTTGTTAAATTTTATTAATTATTTCTTGATTATTTTTTATTTCGAAATTACCGTTTTTTTATATTTGAAAAATCAAATTTAGGAGGAAAACATTATGAAAAATATAGTATTATCCTTATTTGCTTCGTTAGCTTTTCTTTTTTCATTAAACGCTACTGCGATTGAATTAAACTTCGCTCAAGGTGGTGGTTCTCAGGGACAAATGACAATGGAGTTAACAGCTGAATGGGAAAAAAAGACAGGACATAAAGTTAATTTTTTAGAAATGCCTGCAAGTACTTCTGATCAATATGTACAATATAAAACTTGGCTATCAGCACAAAATAGTGATGTTGATATATATAAAGTTGATAATGTATGGGCTGGAGAGTTTGGAACACAGCTAATTGATCTGAAACCATATTTAGATGAGCAATTAGAAATAATGCCTAATGTTCTTTCAGCATACACTACAGCTAAAGGTGAAATAATTGGTTTACCTTATAGTGTTGGTATACCAATGTTATATTACAGAACAGATCTATTAGAAAAATATAATAGAGATGTTCCTGAAACTTGGGATGAAATGACTGAAACAGCTCAATTTATTCAAGATAAAGAAAGAGCTGCTGGCAATGACAAAATGTGGGGTTTTGTATGGCAAGGTAATGCCTATGAAGGTCTAACATGTGATGCATTAGAGTGGGTTGCAAGTCATGGCGGTGGAATGATTGTTGAGAAAGATGGAACAATCTCTATTAACAATCCTAATGCTGCTGCAGCTTTAGATATGGCTGCTAAATGGGTAGGAACTATTTCTCCAGAAGGTGTTATTGGTTATAAAGAAGAAGATGCAAGAGGTATCTGGGACCAAGGTAATGCTGTTTTCATGAGAAATTGGCCTTATGCATGGAGCTTAAGTAATAAAGATGAGTCAGCTGTAAAAGGTAAATTTGATGTTGTTCAACTACCTAGAGGACCTAATGGTAAATCTACAAGTACTATGGGTGGCTGGGGTTACGCAGTGTCAAAATATTCTGAAAAACAAGAAGTTGCTATTGATCTAGTTAAATTTCTATCAAATAGAGATGCGCAGCATGCAACTATTGCAGAATATTCAATGCCTCCAGTATATATAGAGATTTATGACAATAAAGAGCATGCTGAAACGTATACTCTTTTACCTCTTCTAAAGGGTCCGTCTCAAGCTCTATTACCTAGACCATCAGCACAAACTTCAGGTAAATGGCCTCAAGTAACAGTAGCATTTTATACTGCTGCACATGAAGTTATTACTGGTAAAAAAGATGGTACTACAGCTGTTGCTGAGCTTGAAAAAGCTTTGAAAAAAATTAAAGGCAAAGGCTGGTAGTAATTATATATAAAAAAATTAAGGGGATTTTATATCCCCTTTTTTTTAATTTTGAAGTATGAAATCAGTTAGTCAATTAAGAAAAAGAACAGCATTAATTTTTTTAATACCTGTAACAATAGTATTATTATCTTCTGCTTTATATCCATTAATTAGTACGCTTTATTTAAGCCTTACTGATGCAGAGTTAGAAAATTTTCTAGATCCAAATTATGTTGGCTTCATAAACTATTTAGAAAACTATGAAGGTATGTGGTACGGGGTTCTCGCAGACAGTTTATTTTGGAACTCTGTAAGAAACACTATAGTTTTCAGTGTTTTTTCAGTAAGTCTAGAAGTTATTTTAGGAATTAGCTTTGCACTCATTATGCTAATTGAAAATAAATTAAAATGGTTTGTTAGAGCTGCAGTTTTAATACCGTGGGCAATACCAACAATAGTTAGTGCAAGAATGTTTGAGTGGATGTTGCAAGATCAGTTTGGTATATTTAATTATATTCTCATTGGAATAGGCATTATTGAACAGGGTAAAGCTTGGACAACTGATCCCCAGACATCCATGATTGTTATTATCATTATTGATGCATGGAAAACATCTCCATTTGTTGCAATTTTAGTTTATGCTGGACTAAAAGCACTTCCAAACGAAGTATTAGAGGCAGGAAAAGTTGACGGAACTAATGGAATTACACAATTTTACTATATAATTTTTCCTTTAATACTTCCTGCAATTGCAGTTGCTATAGTATTTAGAGGATTGGATGCATTACGAGTATTTGATTTAATCTACTTAATTAATGCTGGCAGCAAAGATATTATGTCGATGACAGTATATGCAAGAAGAGAAATGTTTGAATATTCTCATTTCGGATTTGGTGCAGCCGCCTCTACAATGTTGACACTAATTATAGGCGTAATAGCAGTTATATTTATACAAAGAACAAGATTACATAAATTGGATGAAATGGAATAATGAATAAAGTTTACGATAAAATATTTAAATACAGTCTTCAAATGATAGTAATTATATTTTGTGTTTTTCCATTTTATTATTCTGTAATGACATCATTAGAGGGAAGTTCAGCAGTTTTTGAACCAAATTTCTTCCCTACAGAAATAAATCCAAAAAATTATAATTATCTTTTATTTGAGCATAATTTCCCACAGACAATTCTAAATTCATTATTTGTTGCAACTGTTACTGTTTCAATCTCAATTACAATTTCATATTTTGCTGCTTGGTCATTAAGTAGAGTAAATTTTAAAGGCAGAAGCATGTTTTTATTTGTAATTCTAGCTATTTCAATGTTTCCGCAAATAGCTGTTCTAACAGGCATGTATCAGCTATTTTTAAATTTTAAAGATTTCTATTTTAATATTTTTGATCTAAGGGTCAAGGGTGTGACTTCTCTGTTATGGTTATGTTTTACATATACTATGTTTAATATACCTTTTACAGTATGGGTATTAACTACTTTTATGAAAGGAGTCCCTAAGGAAATTGAAGAAGCAGCAATTGTAGATGGTGCATCTTCGTTTCTTATTTTAAGAAAAATTTTTCTCCCAATAATGACCCCAGCGATCTTTACTACAGCAATTATGGCAATGATTGCAGTGTGGAATGAATTTCTTTTTGCTCTGACCTTTACCGCTACTAATAGTGATAGAACTATTACTGTAGGTATAGCTCTTATCAATGGAACGATAGAGTATGAGGTGCCATGGGGAAGTATTATGGCTGCTTCAGTTATAGTCACAGTTCCTTTGGTAATAATTACCCTTCTTTTACAAGGTAGAATTATGTCTGGATTAACAGCTGGTAGTATAAAAGGTTAAATTTTTTATAGATTTAAAATTTAATTTATTCTAAGATATATCAAGATTATAGTGATCTTAGCACTTGAAAAATCGCTCAAAGGAGGATGAAGTGGCAGATATAAATATAAATACTGTAAATAAATATTTTGGAGACGTCCATGTAATTAAGGATGTTTCTCTAGACATCAAAAGTCAATCATTCACAGTTCTAGTTGGCCCAAGTGGTTGTGGAAAATCAACTATGTTAAGAATGATAGCAGGACTTGAAGATATAAATTCAGGTACAATTTCTATTGATGGTCAAGTAGTTAATGATTTACCACCAAAGCAAAGAAATATTGCAATGGTGTTTCAATCTTATGCATTATACCCACATATGACTGTATTTGATAATATGGCTTTTGGTTTGAAATTAGAAAAAAGATCAAAAGATGAAATTAATGAAAGAGTTAACGAGGCAGCAAGAATTCTTCAAATAGAAGATTATCTTCAAAGAAAGCCAAAACAACTTTCAGGTGGTCAAAGACAACGTGTTGCTATTGGAAGAGCAATTACAAGAAAGCCAAAAGTTTTCTTATTCGATGAACCACTTTCGAACCTTGATGCTGCATTAAGGGTTCAAATGAGAGTTGAATTAGCAAAACTTCATAATGAACTAGAAGCAACAATGATCTATGTTACACACGATCAGACAGAAGCAATGACACTTGCTGATGATATTGTTGTTCTTGATACAGGTATCGTTTCACAAAAAGGATCCCCATTAGAACTTTATGATAGACCAAATAATATGTTCGTAGGTGGATTTATTGGATCACCAAAAATGAACTTTATTTCAAGTAAGATATTAAGCAAAAGTTCGGATGCTACTGAAGTTGATATAATGGGAATGTCAAAAATATCAGTCTCTAAAATGTCAGCATCCTCCTCAGAGGGTGATTCCGTAACTCTAGGTATTAGACCCGAACACTTAGTAGTAAATGGAGATTCAGATGGATCTTGGGAGAGTAAAGTGTTTGTTGTCGAAAAACTTGGTGACGTTACTTACCTATACCTTGAAAAAGACGGAGAGCCATTAGTTGCTGAAACTGAAGGACATTCAGAAATTAAAGTTGGTGATACTGTAAAAGTTGGTTTTCCTGCTGGAAGATGCCAGTTATTTGACAGTTCAGGACAAGCATTTAAATAATAGAATCGTATTGAATATTGCCCCTAATATAAGGGGCAATACATCCCTTTTTTAAAAATTTTCAATAAATATCATAAATTTAAACTAAAATAATGATGGGCAGAGGGTTCATATTATTTCCTCCTATAAGAAGTATTCCTCTTATAAAACTTTTCTGCCCACCAAATTTGAAAAGTTATTTAAGAGGGATACCAATTATAGTTTTTGTTTAGCAGTCCAAGTATTTTCCTTATTTATTGGAATGTGTTTATTAAGAGTTAAAAGAACATTTTCAGCTAATTTTCTATACGTCGTTAATTTTCCTCCATAGATGTTTAATAATGGTGCCTGTGAACCATCCTCATTTAAGTCGAATATATAGTCTCTAGTAACTTTTGATGCTTCTTTGAAATCTTCAATAAGTGGTCTAATTCCAGAATAAGAATTTACAATATCATCTCTCGATATTTGTTTAATGAAATATTTATTTACTGAATTTAATAAATAATCAATTTCACTTTCATCAATTTTTGGGTTTTCTGGTGAAACAACTTCTGTTTCGGTAGTGCCAATAAGAGAATATTCATCTTTATAAGGTATGACAAAAATTATTCTGTTATCTTCATTTTGTAAAGTGAAAGCTTTTTTCTGACTATATAGACTTTTAGTTATTATGTGACTACCTTTTACAAGTCGAATTGATTTTTTTGAATTTAATTTAATGACATTGCTTAAAACTTCATTTATCCAAGGCCCGGCAGCATTTATAAGTATTTTAGATTGAAGTATAGTATTATCATCTAAAGTTATATCCCAAGTATTTTTATTTCGTTTTGCGTCTATTACTTTTCTATTTTGAATAATCATAGCACCTTTTTTCTTTGCATCTTCAACATTTAATTGAACAAGTTTTTTATCATCAACTTGTAAATCATAATATTGGAAACCAATTTTAAATTGATCTTTTAAAATATTTGGCATTTCCTTTTTAATATTTACAGTTGAAGATTTTGGTATAGTTATTTTACCACCAATATTATCGTATAAAAATAATCCTAATTTAATTAACCATTTAGGTCTTAAAGATTTTTGATAAGGTATAATAAAAGGTAATGGTGTTGTTATATTGCTGGCAATTTTTTTAATTACTTCTCTTTCCTTGAGAGATTCACGTACAAGGCGAAATTCATAATTTTCAAGATACCTTAATCCACCATGTATTAATTTTGTAGACCAGGACGAGGTTGCTGAACCAACTTTGTTTTTTTCAACTAAACAAACTTTCAAATTTCTGCCTGATGCATCTCTAACAATTCCAGCACCATTAATCCCTCCACCAATAACTAAAATATCAAAAGTTTCACTCATGCTTAAATTAAATAAATCTATTAATTTCGTGAATTATTATTTCAGGGTCAGTTAAATGTATAGTTAAAA
>CACNSY010000002.1 GCA_902623255.1 uncultured Alphaproteobacteria bacterium
TGTTTCTTTGTATCTTCAATACTGCTTACATTTGGCAACATAGGCACATTAGCATTTTTATAATCATTGTATCTATATACTGATAGAGCCCAAAAATGAGGCGGGGTCCAAAAAAATATAATTACAAATAAACTAATTGGTAAGAAATTTAATTCAGGAACAACTGCTGTCCATCCAATAATTGGAGGAATTGCTCCTGCTGCTCCTCCAATAACTATATTTAATGAGGTTGTTCGTTTAAGCCAAAATGTGTAGATAAATACATAAAAAAGAATTGTAAAAAGAAGTAAACTTGTTGCTAATGAATTTGAGAACCATTGCATCAAAATTAAAGAAATAGTTCCTGTTAGTATTCCTGCTACTAAGGCTTCATTTTTTGAAACTATTCCGAGTGGAATTGGTCTTAGTTTTGTTCTTTCCATAGTTTTATCAATGTCTTCATCAAACCACATATTGATTGCTGCTGAAGAACCCGCTCCAAGTGCAATAGCAACAATTACAAAAAAACTGTTTAGAAATGTTATCTGCCCTGGCGCCAAAAACATTCCAACAAAAGCTGTAAAGATAACCAAGGACATAACCCTTGGTTTCATTAGTTCGAAATAGCCTTTCAATTTTCTTAAAAGAAAATTATTGCTATAACCAGCTTCTAAGGATTTAGCATCCACTTAAATTATCCTTTGAATTTAGGTAAAGTCTCAAACTGATGGAATGGTGGAGGTGAAGAAAGTGTCCATTCAAGAGTATCAGCTCCCTCTCCCCAAGGGTTTGCAACTTCTTTCTTTCCAAAAAATAAAGCATACACAATAGCGAAAAGAAATATCAAAGTTGCAGCAAAAGAAATGTAAGAACCGTAAGTTGATACAAGATTCCATCCTGCATAAGCGTCTGGATAATCTGGAATTCTTCTAGGCATACCAGCAAGTCCTAAGAAATGTTGAGGGAAAAATGTTACATTTACCCCAATAAAAAATAACCAAAAATGTAGTTTTCCTAAAAATTCATTATACTTTCTTCCAGACATTTTACCAAACCAATAGTAAATACCTGCAAAGATTCCAAACATAGCTCCCATGCTCAGAACATAATGGAAGTGTGCAACGACATAGTATGTATCATGCATTACAGTGTCTATTCCAGCATTGGCCAAAATAACACCGGTTACACCTCCGAGTGTAAATAAGAAAACAAATCCAATTGCGAATAACATTGGAGTTTCAAATGTAAGTGATCCACCCCACATAGTTGCTATCCAACTAAAGATTTTTATACCGGTTGGAACAGCAATAATAATTGTAGCTAGCATAAAATATGCTCTTAAATCTGCACTCATACCAACTGTGAACATGTGGTGTGCCCACACGATAAAACCTATAAATCCTATTGCTATCATAGCATACACCATTCCTAGATATCCAAATACTGGTTTTCTTGAAAAAGTAGAGATTACCTGACTTACAATTCCAAAAGCGGGTAATATCATGATGTAAACTTCAGGATGTCCAAAGAACCAAAACAAATGTTGAAAAAGAACTGGATCTCCACCACCTGCAGGATTAAAGAATGTTGTACCAAAGTTTCTATCAGTTAGAAGCATTGTAATTGCTCCAGCTAAAACAGGGACAGCTAACAAAAGTAAGAATGCTGTAATTAACATAGCCCATACAAATAGAGGCATCTTATGAAGGGTCATTCCAGGTGTTCTCATATTGAGTATTGTTGTTATAAAATTAACTGCACCTAAGATTGAGGAAGCGCCTGCTAAATGAAGAGCAAAAATCGCCATATCAACAGAAGGTCCTGCGTGTCCAAGTTTATTTGAGAGTGGAGGATAGATTGTCCACCCCGTACCGGCACCAGTTCCTATTGTTGCTGAAACAACTAGTAAAACTAGAGCAGGAACAAGTATCCAAAAACTAAAATTATTCATTCTTGGAAAAGCCATATCAGGTGCACCAATCATTAATGGGACAAACCAGTTTCCAAAGCCACCTATTAAAGCAGGCATTACAACAAAAAATACCATTAACAAACCATGAGCAGTGATAATTACATTCCAAACTTGTCCATCTGCAACAACGTCTAAGCCCGGTGCAGCTAATTCAGCTCTCATTAATAATGAGAAGAAACCTCCAACTAATCCAGCTAGTATAGCAAATATAATATAGAGAGTTCCAATATCTTTATGATTGGTAGAAAAAAACCATCTTTTTATAAATCCTGGTTTATGATCATGATGGTTGTGACTTGCTGAATCTGCGTAACTCATTTTTCTCCTATTCTATTATATTCTCTTTAGTAGTTATTTCGTTTGCTAATGCTAATTTATTTTTTTGTTCAATTATCCAATTATTGAAATCTTTTTCATTAAGTGCCTCTATGACAATTGGCATGTAACCATGACCTGTTCCACATAATTCAGAACATTGACCTCTATATATTCCTGGCTCATCTATATTGAACCATGTTTCATTAAGTCTTCCAGGAACCGCATCTTTTTTTACACCTAAAGAAGGCATAGCAAAACTATGAAGCACATCACCAGCAGTAACTAATACGTGAATATTTTTATTTGCTGGTAAAACTAAGTGGTTATCTACTGTTAATAATCTAATGTCTCCTGGTTCTAATTCATCATCAGGAATCATGTAACTCTCAAAAGAAATGTCGTCATGTTCTGGATATTGGTACTCCCAGTACCATTGATGGCCTATGACTTTAATTGTCATATCTGTTTCAGGTATTACATCTTGTTGATATACTAACTTAAAAGATGGGATTGCCATGAAAATTAATATTATTACTGGAATTCCAGTCCAGAGTATTTCTATAAATGTGTTATGAGTAGTTTTAGAAGCAACTGGATTTACTTTTCTTCTAAATCTAAATACAACATAAAAGATTAGGAACAGAACAAATATCGTGATTGCAGTCATCATAATTAATACAAAATTATGAAGATCATAAACATTTCTCATAACGTCACTTGCAGGTGTTTGAAAACCTAACTGCCAATCAGAAATACCATTTGCTGAAGAAGCAAAGGTCATAAATATAGCAGTAATAAAGGATAAAATGCGCATCTTAATTAGTTATTGTATACACTAATAAATAAATTATTCAGTAAATTAACCAGTGATTTAGTGGCAAAATTCTAGGACAGGTTGTCGCTCATTATGATTTATTCTATAACCGATTGAATAGAAAAAATTGCAGCTGTAGTTGCAGTGTCTGATCGTAGAATTCTTTTTCCTAAAGAGACGGATATACATGAAGACAAAGAAGAGATGGTTCTTCGTTCCTTTTCAGAAAAACCACCTTCAGGTCCAATAATGACAGACCATTTTTTGTATTTTTTTGCTTCATTAATTAATGCATTGTAAATATTTGGTAAATTTTCATTTCCTTCGTCGCAAAATACTAACCCTCTATCAGATGGAAAATTGTCAACTAAATCATCTAGTTTAATTGTTTTTTCTAAAGTCGGAATTGACAATCTCTCAGATTGTTCTGATGCTTCAATAATATTTAATTCAAAATTTTTAGAATTTATTTTTGATTGATTTGTATATTCTGTCAAAATTGGAATAAATCTAGAGATGCCAAGCTCGGTAGCTTTTTGAATTGTGATATTCATTCTATAAGATTTGATTGGAGCAAATATTAGCCATAAATCAGATTCTTTAGGAATATCTCTCAATTTGTTTTGTATTTGTAAAACAATGTTATCTCTATTGATAGAAATTACTTTAGATAGCCATTCACCTGTCAAACCATCGAATAAATTTATGTTATCTTCTTTTTTGATTCTAAGAACATTTTTCAGAAAGTGGTGCTGCTTATTTTTTATATAAATTAAAATATTAGCTGATAATTTTTTTGATACAAATAATCGTGTTTTAGACATTTTCATTACAATAGTTTAGAATTATAACATTATATTCATATATGTGGGATAACTTAGTTGTAAAAAAAATATTTGATTACTGTGAGTTAATCAGACTTAACAAACCTATTGGCTTCCTTCTATTAATGTGGCCTTGCTGGTTTGGTTTAGCGCTACTAAAAACAGAAACTTCTAAACTAATATTTTGGTATTTACTTTTTTTAATTGGTTCTTTTTTAATGAGAAGTGCGGGTTGTATAATTAATGACATTACTGATATTGATTTTGATCAAAAAGTTACACGTACTAAATTTAGACCTTTAGCATCAAAAAAGATTTCTATTACTGAAGCGATATTATTATTATTAATATTATTGGTAATTAGTTTTTTCATTCTTCTCGAGTTTAATTTTAAATCAATTGTATTAGGTTTGTTAAGTGTGCCATTTGTTATTTTATATCCTTTTATGAAAAGAATAACTTTCTTCCCACAATTATTCCTTGGAATTATTTTTAGTTGGGGTGTGCTAATAGTTTCAATGCAATTTAATACGCGCATTACATTTGATTTTCTTTTATTGTATTTTGTATGTATTTTTTGGACATTAGCATATGATACAATTTATGCCTACCAAGATAGGTCAGATGATGTTTTAAATAAAATCAAATCTACTGCAGTTTATTTTGATAAAAATGGTAAAAGATTTGTTCAAACATGCTATCTTATTATCTTATTTATATTGTCTTATTTCGTATGGAATTCCTCAAATTTTTTACTTAGTTCAATTATTATAGCCACTATTGCAATTTGTACGTATATAGCAATTCAGAAATGGGATATAACATCACCGTTAAGTTCAAATTATTATTTCAGACAAAATAATATTTTTGCAATTATGTTATTTTTACTTTTACATACTTTTTAATGTCTTCAGATAAAAAACAGTCAGTTACTTCAAGAATAGTTTTTCATTACTTAATGAGTCATAAACTTAAAATAATATTAGCTTTATTGATGATGGTTATCTCAGCAGCAGCAACAGGTTTACATGCTTGGTTAGTAAGACCTGCGCTTGATGAAGTCTTAATCAAAGGGAATAAAGAAATGTTATTTTTAATTCCAATTGCAATTATTATAGTGACACTCTGTAAAGGATTGGCAACATATACTCACTCTTATCAAATGAGTAAAGTTGCACATTCTATTATTGCAAAACTACAAACTCAGATGTTTGAAAAACTTATGTATTTGAATATGAAATTTTATAATGACTCTAAGTCAGGTAATTTAATTTCAAGACTCATCAATGATACTTACTACTTAAGACTTGCAATAGTTAAATCTGTAACAGGAATTATAAAAGATGTTTTAGTTATTATTTTTTTACTAGGTAATATGTTTTACCAAAGCTGGACTCTAACTCTTTTTGCTTTTTTTGCATTCCCTTTAGCAATATGGCCCATAAGAAAAATTGGAAAGAGTATAAGAAAAATTACTTACACTATCCAAAACGAAATTGCAGTTTTTTCTAATGTATTAGCGGAGAGCATTAAAGGTATTAGACAAGTAAAAGCATACTCACGAGAAAACTATGAAAAACAAAGAGCTTTTGAAACAATTAGTTTCATTCAAAAATATTTTACAAAATCTGCTTTTATTAGCAATCGCTTAAGCCCTTTGATGGAATTTATTGGAAGTTTAGCTGTAGCACTCTCCATTTATGCTGGGGGTGTTTTTGTCTTAAATGAAAGTATGACAACAGGTCAATTTATGAGTTTTTTAGTAAGTCTTCTTCTAGCTTATCAACCGGTAAAGGCACTTGGCAATCTAAATATTAGTGTACAAGAAGGACTAGCTGGAGCTGAGAGAATTTTTAAACTTTTAGATACAAGCGAAAAAAATATGGAAAATATTTCTCCAAAAAAAACCATAGATCTAGATGGAGACATTGTTTTTAAAGACGTTTCATTTGCATATAATGATAATACAGTACTTGATAAAATAAGTTTAAGAATACCAAAAGGAAAAAAAATTGCATTAGTTGGCTTATCAGGATCTGGTAAATCAACGATAGCAAATATAATTTTGCGATTATATGATAATTATTCAGGCTCTATATTAATTAATTCTAAAGATATAAAAGAACTAGATCTAACAGATGTAAGAAATAGTGTTTCAATAGTTACTCAAGAAACAATTTTATTTAATGAGAGTATATTTAATAATATTAAATATGGGAACCTTGAAGCAACTGATGAAGAGATTAGTTTAGTTGCTAAAAATGCTGGGGTAAATAGTTTTTCAGAAGAATTGGATCAAAAACTACACACTGTTATTGGAGAAAACGGTATAAAATTATCAGGTGGACAACGACAAAGAATTGCTATTGCCCGAGCTCTAATAAAAGATGCACCACTTTTAATTATGGATGAAGCTACATCTTCTTTAGATAATATAACTGAAAATCAAATTCATGAAACAATAAATAATCTTATGAATAATAAAACCAAATTAATAATTGCACATAGATTAAGCACGATAGAAGACGCAGACATTATCTATGTTTTAGATAAAGGCAAAATTGAAAGTCAAGGAAGACATGAAGAGTTAATTTCTAAATCAACCATTTATAAAAAGTTACAACTACGAGAACAGTTGGAAAATGAGTTTTAAAAAAAAAATTTTTAAATTTTCTATATCTCAGAAAATTTTGGCATTTATAGGTTATCTATATATCTTATTCGTATGTTTCACCTCTAAAATACAGATTATAAACTCTGAGTTACCAGAAAAATTGTGGAGAGAGAATAAACCTTTTATTTTAGCATTTTGGCATGGTCAATTGATGATGATAGGATATGTATGGAAAAGTAAAGCTGTGTTAAATATGTTAGCATCTAGCCATAGTGATGGTCGATTTGGTGCATATATTGCAGGTCATTTTAATTTAAAAAATGTTTCTATAATGTCAAAAAATAAATCACCTTCATTAAGGAAAGTATTTAAAATATTAAAAGATAGAAATTATATTGGTATTACTCCTGATGGACCAAGAGGACCCAATAAAAAAGTTTCAGAAGGAGTTATAAAAATTGCAATTCATTCTCAAGTCCCGATTATACCACTTGGTTTTGCTTCAAATAAAAATCTTAAACTTAAATCTTGGGACTCATTTTTAATTACATATCCATTTTCAAGATGTAGATTTGTCTGGGGTGAACCAATTACTATTCCTTCTTCTACTAAAGATGATGATTTAGACAAATATAAGAATTTCTTGGAAGAAAAAATTAATGATTGCATGGAGTCAGCAGAAAAAAATCTAAATGCTTAGAATATATCAAATACTCAGTACTCTTCTCATACCAGTAATTATTTTGAATATATTGATTAGGATTTATAGAAAAAAAGAGGATAGACTAAGATTTATTGAAAGGTTTGGAAAACCAACAGTAAAAAAAAATAATGAGAAAAAAATTTTATGGATACATGCAGCAAGTATTGGTGAATTTAAATCTTCAGATTTAATTATAGAAAGATATCATAAAGTATTTGATATTTTAGTTACTACAACAACAAAATCTTCAGCAGAATATATTGAGGAGTTTTATAAAAATAAAATTATCCATCAATACATCCCATTTGATGTCTCTCTGTGGTGTTCAAGATTTTTAAACTTTTGGAAGCCAAATCTGATTCTATGGATAGAGTCAGATATTTGGCCAAATATGCTTAATAAAATTAGAGCTAAAAATATCAATTGTTTATATGTAAATGCAAGAATTTCTCCAACTTCTTTTAAAAAATGGAAAAGTACAAAAAATTTCTACAGAAATTCATTAAAGAGTTTTAAAAAAATTTTTGCACAAAGCAAAGATGACAAAAAAAGAATTCAAGAATTAACAAACTTACAAATTGACTATATTGGAAATTTAAAATTAGCTAAGAATAAAAATAATTCTTCAATAAATAAAGATCAATCAAATACAATTATGATTGCAAGTACTCATTCTAATGAAGAAAAAGAAATAATTAAATGTATTAAAAAAACAATACATGAATTTAATTTAAAAATTTATCTTGCACCAAGGCATCCAGAAAGAATTGGTACAATTAAGCAAGAATTAAATAAAGAGGGATTTAATATTTCTATAGAATCTAAAAAAGAAATTGAAGAAAATAATATCGTAGTAATTGATAGTTTTGGAAAATTAGATCAATATTTTAAAATTAGTGATTTAGTTATTTTAGGTGGTTCTTTTTTAAAAAATATTGGCGGACATAATCCTATAGAGCCTGCAAGTTATGGATGTGCTATTATTAGCGGTAATTATGTTGATAATTGGACTAATATTTATGAAGATATGGTAAAAGCAAATTCATGTATAATGGTAAATAAGTTTGAAGATATTGATGTAAAGATGAAAGAATTACTAAATAATAATTTTGAAGTAAAAAAAATTCAAGCAAATGCAATTGAGTTTTCTAATAGATCTTTCTTTGAAAAAGAAATGCTTTTCAAAAACATAGAAAAGTACATTAATTAAAATGCTTAAAGCTCCTAAATTTTGGTATAAAAAAAATGACACATACTTATCAAATTCTTTATACCCACTCTCATTACTATTTAGATTTGGAACTAAAATAAGAAATTTTGTAAGTAGAAAAACATCTTCTGAAATTCCTGTAATTTGTATTGGGAATATAGTGGTGGGAGGTGCTGGTAAAACACCTGTTGCATTAAAAATTGGAAATTTATTAAAACTTAATGGATACAATCCACACTTTGTTTCAAGGGGTTATGGTGGAGTTGAAACATCTAATGTTCTCGTTAAAGAGTGGCATTCGGCAAAAAGTGTTGGAGATGAATCCTTGTTGCTAGCTGAAGTTGCTCCAACTTGGATTGGTCAAGATAGAAATAAATCTTTTATTTTAGCTAAAGAAAAAGGTGCTGACTGTATAATTATGGATGATGGCTTTCAAAATCCAACTCTTCAAAAAGATTTTTCAATTATAGTAATTAATGGTGAACAAGGATTTGGAAATAAACGAGTTATTCCTTCTGGACCTCTTAGGGAAAGCATATCAAGAGGTATTTCCAGAGCAAATTTAGTAATTGTAATTGGTGAAATTGCTCAAGATGTTAAAGATAAAATTCCTAGCACTGTTCCTATTATTCATGCAAAATTTCAAATTAGTACAGATAATAAAATTTATAAAAACCAAAAAGTAACAGCTTTTGCAGGCATTGCTTATCCTGAAAAATTTTATAATTCACTAAGTGAACAAGGCGCTATTTTAGAAAAAAAAATTAGCTATCCAGATCATCATATATTTGATGAAAATGACATGTTAAATCTTGCAGAAAATGCCAATCTTACAAAATCTGTATTGGTTACTACAAAAAAAGATTTTGTAAGAATACCAAAATCATATCGTTCTTTAGTCAGCACACTTAATGGTGAAATCAAATTTGAAGATGAAAATTTGCTAAAAGAGATTTTAAGTAATGTACTAGAAAATAAAATTAATGATTTAGCAATATGAAACAGATAATTTACTTTCTACAGTATATTGGATTTATTTTTATTTATTTTTTATATAAGATTTTACCACTCAATCTATCTTTGAAAGTCTCATCATTTTTATTTAGAACTTTTGGCAAATTTTCACGAGCCAACAAAACAGCTATAAATAACTGTAAGTATGTTTTCCCAAATCTTAAAGATGAAGAAATACAGAATATTATTAAAAAAAGTTGGAACAATCTTGGAATTACAATTTGTGAACTTTTAAGAATAAATGATATTTTTATTAAAAATAAAATTAAATATATCAATCTTGAAAATATAGAAGATTTTATTAAAAACAAAAAACAAGCAATTTTTATTAGTATTCATCAATCTAATTGGGAAGTATTAGTTCCAGGTTTAGATAGAATTGGAATTAATATTGGTGGCATTTATCGGCATATAAACAATAATTTTATTGATAAACTAATACTTAATATTAGACAAAATTCTCTTGTTTCTAAAAATAGCTTTTACACTCCCAAAGGTAAGAAAAGTGCTAAAGATGTTGTTGATGCAATAAATAATTCTTTATCAATTGTATTATTAATAGATCAAAAAGACTCCTCAGGAGAAGAAGTAATGTTTTTTAATAAAAAAGTTAAAACACAAACAGGTTTTTTAAAAATAGCTAGAAAATATAACTTACCAATAATTCCAATACAAAATAAAAGAATTGATAATGGGAATATTGAGCTAACATT
Source organism: uncultured Alphaproteobacteria bacterium (assembly GCA_902623255.1). Classification (GTDB taxonomy): domain Bacteria; phylum Pseudomonadota; class Alphaproteobacteria; order HIMB59; genus CACPNW01. Next base: position 10,162 of record CACNSY010000002.1, read on the forward strand.
TTTAGAGCCACTTTATCATAATAATTTAGAAATTAATGATACTCAGATGATGGAGGAAATTCATATTAAGATTGAACAGTGGATTAAAGCAGAACCTAGTCAGTGGTTCTGGCAGCATAAAAGATTTAGTTAATTTTTGTTACTTTTATATCAATTGTACCATCAATAAGTTTCACTGATAATTGATCGTCTGTAGTAATTTTTTTACTTGTCTTAACAATTTTCTTTTTATTCATCAAAATTGAGTATCCTTTTTTAAGATTTGAAGAAATAGAATTGGAATTGAGTAATCTTATATTAGACTTATATTTTTCAAGCTTATCTTTGTAATTATTGGCTATATTCAAATTAAGATTTTTTGAAAGATTATTAATCTTTGTTTGTCTTAAGTTTATTGATGAATCTGGTGAAATAATAGATTTTCCCAGGTTAAGAAGTTTCAATTTTGATATACTAAATTTATTTTCAATTGATAAAGTTAAATTTTTAAAATCATCTAAAAGCTTCTCCTTATAATTATTAACTATCAAGCTTGGAGATTTAAGAAATTTATTTAAATATTCATAATTTTCTTTTTTGGATTGAATTTGTGAATTTACTTTTGTGTTTAATCTAAGTTTTAAATTTTTAATTTTTTCTATTAATTCAAATCTAACTGGGGTAGCTTTTTCAGCTGCTGCAGTTGGTGTAGAAGCTCTCAAATCTGATACTAAATCAATAATTGTTGTATCTGTTTCATGACCTATTGCTGAAATAATTGGTATCTCTGATTTAAAAACACTTGTAGCAAGATTTTCATCATTAAATGCCATTAGGTCTTCAGTACTGCCTCCACCTCTAGCAACAATAAGAATATCTGGTTTACTAGATTTAAGTTTATTGAAACCTTCGATAGCATTTATAATACTATCTGCTGAATCAACACCCTGAACAGAAACAGGCCATATATCTAATGGCATTGGAAATCGATCATTCACCCTATTAATTATGTCATGTACTACAGAGCCAGTGGGAGAGGTAATAATACCTAATCTCTCAGGCAAAAAAGGTAATGGGATTTTTTTATCTTCATCAAAATAGCCTTTTTTTTGAAGTCTTTTTTTTCTTTCTTCAATAAGTTTTAAAAGTGCCCCCTCTCCTGCAATTTCAATTTTATCAATATCTATTTGGTAAGTAGTTTTATAGCGAGACCAAGTGGTGATTCTCCCAGTTGCTATTATTTCTAGTCCTATTTCTGGATTTATATCTAAATATTTTTTTTTCTGATCCCAGATAACTCCACTTAAAATTGAATCTTCGTCTTTAAGTGTTAGATAAATTTGCCCTCTTGTTGCAGTTTTAACTTCAGAAATTTCTCCTTTAATTCTTACATAATTAAAATTGGACTCAATTACTTCTTTAAATGCTTGATTAAATTCTGAAACTTCAAACTCTGGTATATTAATTTTATCTATCACTTTTATTTTTAAAAAATTTTTTTAATAAATTACTACATTCTTTTTCCATAATGCCACCATAAATAGTTGGCATAAATATATTTTGTCTTTGAAAAGCAACTCGAAGTTTTTCAATTCCTCCATTTTTTTCATCATACGCTCCAAAATATAGATCTTTAATATGTACTTCACTTATTGCGCTAGCACACATTGTGCATGGTTCCAAGGTAACAAATAATGTCATATTTTCTAAATATTTAAGTTTTAGTTTTTCGCAAGTTTCCTGAATAAGATTTAATTCACAATGTTTGATAGCATTTTTATTTTTATTTATTGTGTTGTAGCTTCTGGCTACAATCTTGTTTGTTGTATTATCAACAATTATTCCTCCAATTGGAACCTCATTTAGATTATAAGCTTTGTCTGCTTCAATAATTGCTTCTTTCATAAAAAAATCAACGTTCATTCTGGAACACACTTATGTTGTACATTATAGTTGAATTATAATGAAAAAACCAATTATTGGAATAACTCTTGATAGTGAAAAAAAGAAAACATACTCAAAATTTCCATGGTATGCATTGAGGGAAAATTACTTAACTTCCTTAACAAAATTTAATGCTATTCCATTTCCTTTGTTACATGAAATAAAATATATTGATGATTTTTGTCATTTAATTGATGGTTTAATTATTACTGGAGGAGATTTCGATATTCATCCTAAATTATATAAAACAAGTAATACTCAATCTAAAAATATTAAAAATAAGAGAACAAATTTTGAATTAAATATTTTCAATAAATTTTTAAAATACAACAAACCTATATTAGGAATTTGTGGTGGTGCACAACTTATCAATGTTGCATGTGGTGGAACATTAATACAAGATTTAAAAAGAGATCCAATAAACCATGAACAAGTGAATCCAAGAAATCAAATTAGTCATAGTGTTAATATTTCAAAAAATACTCAACTACATAAAATATGTGGGGTTCAAAAAATAAATGTTAATAGTGCACATCATCAGTCAATAAAAAAAGTGGGTAAGGACTTAAATGTTTCGTGTGCAGCAAATGATGGTGTTATTGAAGGTATAGAGCATAAAAAACACAAATGGTGTATTGGCTTACAATGGCATCCTGAATTTTTAATAACAAAATATGATATAAAAATAATCAAAAATTTTATTAGTAAAACAAAGTGAATATTAGAATTTCAAAATATCTATCAAGTGCTGGAATTTGTTCACGAAGAGATGCAGAAAAATTAATTGTAGAAAAAAAAATTAAAATTAATAATCAAGTATGCCTTCATCCAAGTCATAAAGTAAGTAATTTAGATATAATTAAAGTTAATAATAAAATTGTAAAAAAAGCAAATAAAGTTGAAGTATGGAAGTTATACAAACCAATTAAATATATTTGTAGTACAAAAGATAATTTAGGTAGGAAAAAAATTTTTGATTTATTACCAAAAAATGTCGGTCAATTAATAAGCGTTGGAAGATTAGATTATATGAGTGAAGGATTGATCTTACTAACTAATAATGGTGATTATTCAAGATATTTAGAACATCCGTCTTCAAACATTGAGCGGATCTATAGAGTTTGTATAAATAGCAATGTACAAAATAATGATTTACAAAAAATAAATAAAGGCATTACAATTAAAGAGATAAATTATAAAAAAATTAAAGTTGCCTTTGAAAAAAAATTAAAAAACCATAATTGGTTAATTTTTAAACTTAAAGAAGGAAAAAATAGAGAAATTAGAAATATTTGTAATTATTTTTCATGGAATATAGTTAAATTAATAAGAATTGGATATGGACCTTATAAGCTTGGAAGACTTAAAGAAGGGCAATTTCAAAAATTAAATTCAATTAGCAAATGATACGTATTACTGGAGGAAAGTTTAAGCAAAAAAAATTAGCTAGTATTAATGATTTTGTAAGACCAACTTCTTCTCTAAAAAGAGAAGCTTTTTTTTCAATTATTGAAAGTTATGCAATCAAGAATTCTATCGAATTATATAAAAATAAAATTTTTTTAGATCTTTTTGCAGGAATTGGCACAATGGGTTTAGAAGCAATTTCTAGAGGCATGAGTGAAGTAATTTTTTTTGAGAATAATATTGAAGTTCTTAAAATTTTAAAAAAAAATTGTTTAAGTATTTGTAAAAATAATCAATTTAAAATTTATGAAGAAGACCTTATTCATTCTAAATTAGAAATAGAATTTCAAAATATATCAGTTGTTTATATTGATCCACCATATGCAAAATATAATTTAACAAATATTTTAGAAAATTTATCAAGTAATATTAAAAATACTACCGTGATTGGTTTAGAAACGGGTGTGAAAGATAATATTGTAATTCCAGAAAATTTAAATCTGCTTCAAAAAAAGACTTACGGTAAAACAATAATTTATATTTTTAAACTATCTTAAATAAGTTTTAGTTAGTTTTTTACCTTGTTCAACAGCAGGTTGATCGAAAGGATCAACATCCAAATACATACAGGAGGCAATTGTTTCTATTATACTAAAAGATAATAATTTACCTAAGTTTTGTTCATCTATTTTAGGAATATAAATTTCTCTAAAACTAAAATTATTTAATTTAAAAGTTTCAATGGTTGCGCGCTGTTCAGCTTCCATTAGATCTCCCATTGTTTTATCTTTAAAATAGTCAATATCGGTATTTTCAAACATATTATAATTAATTTTTATGCCCTTATTTGAATGATCTGTAGTGATAAAGGTGAAATATTTATCTTTAGGTCCATCTAAATATAGTTGTAATTGACTATGCTGATCAGTGGTCCCTACCGAATGAATTGCTGTAATACCTTTATTATTTTTTCCAATACTTTCTGCCCAAAGTTGCAGATACCATTTTCCAAAAAAATAAAGTGAATCAGAATATGTCATTAAAACATTATTAGTAAATTTTACATTTTCTTTTTGAGTTAAATATCTTCCAAGATCGTACGGTTTGTAATTGTCAATATTATTAATTACTTCAGATGCTCCACCAAAAAGTGCATCTATATTTAATCCAGAAATGATTGCAGGAACTATACCAACATTGGTAAATATAGAATATCTGCCTCCAACATCTTTATGATGCTCTAATAGTAAACAATTATTATCTTTTGCAATTTTAAAAAGTGGTGACTCTTTAAATTCAGTTATGATTAGAGTATTTGAAAAGAAATCTTCTACTTTGTTAGCTTCTATTGCCTTTTGATAGAGACATGAAAATTGAGATAATGTCTCTGGTGTAGTACCCGATTTTGAAATAACTAAGAAACCAGTTAGCTCAAAATTAATATTTTGAAAATTATTTTCAAAATTAATAGGGTCAACATTATCATAAAATTCTAAGATAATTTTATTATTGGAAATAATATTATTTAATGCTCTAGCTCCTAAATTTGAACCTCCTGTACCAAATACAATTATTTTTTCTTTTTTCTCTTTAAATTGATTTGAAATTTTTATGGTTTCTTCTAATAAATTTTTATCTGAAACAATATTCAGAGAAGGAAGTTTTTCTATTAAATTAGTTATACTTTGATCAGTATCTTTATTTTGAGTGATTTTGTCAAAATTTGAATTAAAGTATCTTATTTCCATTTATAAAATTAAAAGAAGAAAAATCTTTTTTTCTTTTTAGGTTCACCTTCTTCGTCATCTTCATTTTCTTCTTTACTTTTGAAAAAGAAAAATCTTTTCTTCTTTTTTGACTCTTCTATATTTTCACTTTCAACATCTGTATTATCTTGGCTTATTTCATCTTCTGAGTTTACATCAAGATCTTCCCTGATACTATTATCTACTTGATCTGCTTCAGTTTCTTTTAAAATATTGTCGATAACAGAATTTTCAGAAGGTGTTTCATCACTTTCTTCATCCAGACCAAAGAGAATTTCCTTTGCAAGCTCAGTATCGGTATCATCAATATCTTTTGATTCAATTTGATCAGGTGGTAGTAAATTAAAATTTGGTGGAATTACTAATGGAGGATTTTCAACTACATTATATTCATCTATTACTTTTCTTTCTACACCGGCACTACTTCTTATAGTATTACAAGAAAATAGAAAAATTGAGGAAATGATTATTACAAAAATAACTTTTTTCATTTTACTGTTTTTGATTTTATAAAAAAACTCATTATTAACATGATAATTCCAATTGTAATATAGATATCTGCTAGATTAAATGCTGGCCAATAAAAATTTTCATAATGTAGTAAGATAAAATCAACAACATAACTATTTATCAATCTATCAATGATATTTGATAAAGCCCCAATTATAACAAAGAAATAAGCCAGTTTTTCTAGTTGTTTATCTGATTTAATAAATAAATAAAAAATTAATATAACAACTATTAAGGCTATAAGTATTAATATCCAATGAGAAACATAACCAGAGAATAAACCAAAAGAAACACCAAAGTTCTGAACATAAACTAAATCAAAATATTCGTTGATTTTTATTGATTGATTTAAAAACAAATTATCTTGAATTAAATACTTAGTTAGAAGATCAAAAAAAATTAATGATACTAGTATAGCTATCTTTATCACTTAACTTATTGCATCATTACAACGATTGCAAATTTCATTTTTCACTAATTCTTTTTCATATTTCCAGCATCTTTGACATTTTTGACCATTAACTTTTGATGCTTGTACCTTTACATTTTCAATTTCATCTATTGAAAAGCCCTGGCTATTTTCATCAAGTACATGCAGTTTATATGATGAAGTAATAGCAATTTCATCAAACATTACTTCATTAACTTTATCAAAATTTTCTTTTGATACAAATATATCCAAATGAGCTTCTAAACTTGAACGTATAATTTTTTCTTCTCTTATTTTTTCAATAGCACCCGTAGAAACTTTTCTTATATTCTTAATCAAATTCCACTTTTCATTTAATTGATGATTTTGGTATTCTTTTTTACAATTTAAAAAATCTTGAAGATGTATACTTTCAGTATTTCCCATAGCTTTCCAAGCTTCTTCAGAAGTAAAAGAAATAGAAGGAGCAAACCATCTAACTAAATGGTTAAAAATAATATTTAAAAGAGTTCTTGTAGATCGCCTTTTGATTGAATTTATACTATCACAGTAGATAGTATCTTTTCTAATATCAAAATAAAAAGCTGAAAGATCATTAGAACAAAAATTTAAAAGTGTGGTAAACATTAAGTGAAAATTAAAAGTTTTTACACATTTTTGAATAGTTTGATCAACTTCCCATAATCTATGAAGAAGATATTGTTCTAATTCTGGAAACTCTTTCTCATCTATCGACTCTTCATTCTTATAATTATTTAAATTACCAATTAAAAAACGAAAGGTGTTTCTTATTCTTCTATAAGACTCTGCTTGTGATTGGAGAATGGCATTATCAAGTTTCAGATCATCATAATAATCAGAAGCAACGACCCACAATCTTAAAATATCTACTCCATATTTTTTTAATATATCATCTGGAGAAATAACGTTACCTAAAGATTTAGACATTTTACGTCCTCTTCCATCAACAACAAATCCATGTGTTAGAACACTTTCGTAAGGTGCTTTGCCTCTAGTGCCTGAAGATTCTAAAAGAGATGAATGAAACCATCCTCTGTGTTGATCACTGCCTTCTAAGTACATAGATGCAGGCCATTTCAAATCTTCTCTTTGTTCTAGACAAAAAGCATGTGTAGAACCACTATCAAACCATACTTCAACCACATCTCTTACCTGTTCGTAATCATCAATTGAATATTCATCCCCTAAAAATCTTTGTGGATCTTCGGTAAACCACGTATTGCTTCCTTCTTTTTCATATATATCAGCTATTCTATTAATAATGTTTTCATCTCTTAAAGGTTGACCCGTTTTTTTACTTACAAATAATGGCAAAGGCACACCCCAAACTCTTTGTCTAGACACACACCAATCTGGTCTAGTTTCAATCATTGATCTAAGCCTTGTTTGACCTTGAGGAGGATAGAAAATAGTTTCATCAATTGATTTAAGAGCAATGTCTCTTAGATTATTTTTTTCCATAGAAATGAACCATTGAGGAGTATTTCTATAAATAAGAGGAGCTTTAGACCTCCACGAATGTGGGTAGCTATGACGAAGCGTCCCTTTAAATAATAGTTTTGAAAATTCTTCTAATTTATCTGCAATTTTGTGATCTACTTTATAAATATGCTCACCTTCAAAACCAACAGCATGTTGATTATATTTTCCATCATCTTGAACTGTCTGAATAATATCAACATTATTTTCTATCCCTAAAACATAGTCGTCATCTCCGTGTCCAGGAGCTATATGTACAACACCTGTACCCTGTTCTAAGTTTACAAAGTCCCCATGAAATGGTTTTACAATAAAATCGTATCCCAATTGTTTAAATGGATGTTCACATTCACACGAAGATAAATTATCTCCTTTAAATTTCTTTTTTGTACTAAATTTTTTTATTCCAATTTCTTCAGTTACACTTTTTAAAAGTTCTGATGCAAATATTAATTTATCATTTTTTTTGACTAAACTATTTTCTTCTAATTCTTCAACAACAATAAGTGAATAGTCTAATTCTTTACCATAAGCCAGAGCTCTGTTACCTGGAATCGTCCAAGGAGTTGTTGTCCAAATAACAATATTAGAATCAATTAAATCTTTATCCGTAGAATTTTTAATTAAAAATTTAACATATATAGTGTTGGATGTATGATCTTCATATTCAACTTCAGCGTCAGCTAGAGCTGTTTTTTCTACAACAGACCAGAGAACTGGTTTTGCTCCTTTATACAAACTTTCATCAAGTAAAAATTTTCCAAGCTCTCGAACAATTTGTGCTTCTGCTTGATTTGACATTGTGAGGTAAGGATTTTCCCAATCTCCTTCAACACCAAGTCGCCTAAACTCTTTTTTTTGGATATCGATCCATTTTTCTGCAAACTCTCTACACTCATTTCTAAATTGAACAGTCGGGACATCATCCTTGTTCTTTCCTTTTTTTCTATATTCTTCTTCTATTTTCCATTCAATTGGTAAACCGTGACAATCCCATCCAGGAACATAGATAGAGTCTTTACCAGCCATTTGTTGAGTTCGCACAATGACATCTTTTAAAATTTTATTAAGAGCTGTCCCCATATGAATATGTCCATTTGCATATGGTGGACCATCATGAAGAACAAATTTTTCTCTACCTTTAGATTTATCTCTTAGCTTTTTAAAAATATTTTCTTTATCCCACTCCTCTATTAGTGCAGGTTCTTTTGATGGAAGGTTAGCTCTCATTTCAAAAGATGTTTTGGGAAGAAAAATTGTATCTTTATATTCCATTATAGTTGATGATATTCTTTAGCTTTATTTATATCTTTGTTGATTTGCTTAGTTAGTTCTTCAAAATTATTAAATTTTTGTTCAGACCTAATAAATGTAAGGAATTCAACAGTCAATTCTTTACCATATATTTCTTCACTAAAATTAAACATATGTGTCTCTAGAAGGAGTTTGCTTCCATCGACTGTTGGTCTTAAACCAAAATTTGAAACACCTTTGTATTTTTTACCCTCTAACAGCACTTCTACACAGTAAACACCTCTTTTGGGTAATATATGTTGATCTGGTATCATATTAGCAGTCGGAAAATTGATTTCTCTAGCTCTTTTATCACCTTCAATTATTTTTCCATGCATATGCCAGGGTCTACCTAAAGACTCAGTAACATCTTCCATATAACCATCTTTTATTTGTGATCGAATTATTGAAGATGAATATTTATCAGATTTATCAGCAAGCATAATAGGATCGATTAAATGAATATTAAAATTATTTTTTTCAACATACTTTTCTAATGTTTTAAAATTACCTTTTCTGTCTTTTCCAAACTTAAAGTCAGAACCTATAACTAAGTATTTAATATTTAATTTATCAATTAGAATTTTAGTTACAAAATCATCAGCTGATAATATTGATAGATTGTTATCAAAAGAAAAATCTATAAATATATCTAAACCCAATCTTTCAAGAAAATTTATTTTATCACTTTGAGTATAAATATTAAATGGCTCATTAATTTGATTAAAGTAAATACGAGGATGAGGATTAAAACTCATTATAGAAGATAATAAATTATTGTTTGATGCAATCTCCTTAATTTTATTTATTATTTCTTGGTGCCCTTTATGTATTCCATCAAAATTACCTATTGCAAGACAAAGGTTTAATTTTTCAAAATCTGATGCTGTATCTAATTTATAAATTTTCATAATATTTATAAATCAATTAGTATAGAAACTTATGGCTAGTAACTACAAATATTTATTTAAGATATTTTCTAGATATTCTTGTCTTCCTGAACGAGGTTCTGGTTCAATATTATCGTCAATTACTTTTTTATTTATATCATCTAATCCAGTATCTTTATTATGAATAAACTGACCCAAATTTTTATTCCAGTCTTCATATCTGTCTTCAATAAACTTAGGAATAACATTATCATTCATTAATTTTTCAACAGCAATAAGTGTTTTTGCACATACATCCATGCCTCCAATATGAGCATGAAATAAATCTTCAGCATCAATAGATTGTCTTCTTATTTTTGCATCAAAGTTCATGCCTCCTTGGCCTAAGCCGCCATTCTTAAAAATAAAATAAAAGGACATAATTAAGTCGGCAGGATTATTTGGGAATTGATCCGTATCCCAACCTATTAAAGTATCACCTCTATTAATATCAATGCTTCCTAAGGCGCTATTTGAAGTTGCGTAAGCAATTTCATGTTCAAAATTATGACCAGATAAAGTTGCATGATTAACTTCAACATTTAGTTTAATCTCATTTTCTAAACCTGCCTTTCGTAAAAATGCTAAACAAGTTGCAGAGTCAAAGTCATATTGATGTTTAGTTGGTTCATGAGGTTTTGGTTCCAATAAAATTTGACCTTTAAATCCTATCTTGTGTTTATAATTAACGACTAATTCTAAAAATCTTTGTAGATTAGCTGTTTCCTTAGTCATGTCAGTATTTAGAATAGTTTCGTATCCTTCTCTTCCACCCCAAAGAACATAGTTTTGACCGCCCAATCTCATCGTTGCATCCATACAATCTTTTACTTGTGCAGCTTTATATGCAAAAACTTCTGGGTCTGGATTGGTAGATGCACCACTCATATATCTTTTATGAGAAAAAGCATTTGCTGTTCCCCATAGTAATTTCATTCCCGAGTCATTAATTTTTTGTTCCATTAAATCTATAATATGAAAGAAATTTTTTTGTGTCTCTGCATAATTTGAACCTTCAGGAGAAATATCTCTATCGTGAAAGCAGAAAAAGGGTGTTTTTATTTTAGTGAAAAAATCAAATGCAGCATCAAGTTTCATTTCAGCCATTTTCATTTCATCACCTGCTTGCATCCACGGTCTATCAAATGTTTGACCACCAAATGGATCAAGACCAGGCCAAGTAAATGTATGCCAATAACAAGTAGCAAACCTTAAATGCTCTTTCATTGACTTGCCTAAAACTTTTTTATTTTCATCGTAAAACTTAAACGCTAATGGATTTGTGCTTTCTTCGCCCTCAAATTTAATCTCTGGTATTTTACTAAAGTATTCTGTCATATGATTACCTATATTATATTACTCTATCTTGATGCCCAAAGTAAACCACGTTTATAAATTTTATTCATTTGTGGATGGTTTAATTCATGAGCAAAATGACCAAGAGAAATATAAAAAATTTTTCCTTTCCCAATTCGTCTTTTCCAAGCAACTGGCATTTCTACACCCTTTAACCATTCTGTGGTATATGCGTCACCACTTGATGAACCAGGTTCTTGTTCAAGCTTCCAAACTTCGTTACCTTTAAATGTCGTCGTTGCTAAAACTTCATTTAATGGATCCACATGCATGTAATATTGCTCTGAATGATAATCAAAATCTTCAATGCCTTCCATGATTGGATCATCTTTTTTTGTTATATTGACTTTATAATCATGAATACCATTTGGGTGACTTACCCATTGACCTCCTGTTAAGAACTGCCAATCAATTGATTGTCTAAATGCATCACACATTCCACCGTGATGACCAGCAAGACCACATCCATTATGAACAGCTTTAATAACATTATTAACAGCAGTTTTTTTTATTTCTCCTCTTGGATCAAAATGAAAAGCCATAGTCACTATAGGTATAAGCAAATCCATTTCGTGAACATAATCTTCTGCAAATGCAGAAGTTTGATATTCTGCTCTTACCTCATATCCTTCAGGCTCCAGCATGCCTTTAATTATTTCAGTACATTTTTCTGGCTCATGTCCTGGCCAACCTCCATAAACTATTAAAGCTTTTTTCATTTTATTCCTTTCACTTTAATAAATTACTAACCTCATCTTCAGAGAAGTAATTTAAATTTTTAATAGAACTTCTAAGTTCTATTTTCGTATTTTCTTTTGATGATTTAATTATACTATCTAGTATATCTAAAACGTGAAGACTTAATTCTCCACTACATCTATTTAAACGATTATTTTTTATTGCATCAACTGTTTCGCTCACACCTATACCTCTATAGTTTGCAATACCTGCTGACTCATTTGCTTTTTCAGATTTATTTTTAATATTTATTTTCCCTAAATTGTTATTCTTGGTATCTATATTTTCCCAACTTCCATTTTTTGATTTACAAACTAGAATATCACCACCGAACATATTTGGATCAGGAATATTTATTGAACCTTTATCGCCATATAATTCTATGTGATTCTTACTATGTTTCCAAACATCAAAAGAAAAAAATGAATCAATTAATGCGCCATTTTGAAATTCTATTTGTGAAACTAATGTTGTTGGGATTTCAACTTCTATTTCCTGCCCTTGTCTATCACCACTGCCAATAACTCTTTTTTGATAAACTGTTCTTGATTGTGTAAAAACATTTTTCGCAGGACCGAGTAAGTTTACTAGTGCTGTAAAATAATATGGACCCATATCAAGTATTGGGCCACCGCCATATTTATAGTAAAAATCTGGGTTAGGATGCCAGATTTCATGTCCAGCTACACCCATTGAAATACTTCCAAGATTTATTTTACCTATTTCATTTTGATCAATAATTTTTTTTGCTTCCTGTATACCCGCTCCAAGAAAAGTATCTGGTGCACAACCCACATGTAAACCTTTTGAATTACCCAAATTAACCAACTCTTGACCATGTTCAAATTTTATTGAAAGTGGCTTTTCTGAATAAGAATGTTTACCAGCTTCAAGAATTGATTTTGAAACTTCAAAGTGAACATCTGGGATTGTTAAATTTATAATTAATTCAATTTCTTTATTAGATAATATCTGGTCTACAGATAATTGTTCTACCCCATACTTTTCAGAATAGTTTTTTGCAGCTTCATTTTTAATATCAGCACATGCAACTATTTGAAAATTATTAAAGTACTTCTGAGAATTACTAAAATAAATATCAGCAATATTCCCACAACCTATAATTCCTACTTTCATAAAACTATTCCTTAACTGCTCCACCTGTTAAACCTGCAACAATATATTTTTGTAAAGTAAAAAAGAAAACTACTGCTGGAACAAGAGTTAGTGATACATAAGCTAATATTTTACCCCAATCAGTAAAATACTCACCTCTAAAGACCATTATACCCATTGGCCATGAATAAAGTGACTCATCATTAATCATTATAAGAGGTAGCAAATAATTATTCCAGCTTCCCGTAAGAGTAATAACACTAACAGTAGCTAATATTGGAGTTGATAAAGGAAGAGTAAACCTAAAGTAAAATTGGGTATAGCTACAGCCATCACAAACAGCAGCTTCAAATATCTCTTTTGGCATTTGCCTAAAAAATCCTCGAAAAAGAATTATAGAAAAACCAAGCCCAAATGCAATTTGTGGAATTATAACAGCCCAACTAGTACCCAATAAACCAAAGTCACGAACTCTTAAAAATAAAGGTAAAATTGCAGTAGCAAAAGGAAACATTAGTCCTAGTAAAAAATAATTATAAAGAAATTTATTTGCTGCAAATTTTACATGAGCAAAAACAAAGGCTGTCATAGAGGCAAACAGGACTACAAAAAAAGTAGTTCCGACTGCGTACACAGTAGAGTTCCATAAAAATAACCAGAAATCTGAATTAGTTAAAAGCGATGTATAATTTTCAAATTTCCAATCTATTGGTAAGCCTAAAGAGTTTGTTCTAAGTTCACCAGTGTGTTTAAAGCCTCCCATTACAGAAACGTATAATGGAATAATAATTACTCCTGCTAAAAAAAATAAAATAAGATACAAATAATAAGTTCTAAAATTTGTTTTCATTATCATCTCTCATTAGTGTTCTTTGATAGCCAATTGCAATAAATAAACAAATTAAAAATATTACAACTCCAACCGCACTTCCAAAACCAACTTTCATACGCATTACACCAAAATAATATAAATAAGAGACCATCGAATGCGTTACGTTTGAAGGTCCTCCTCCTGTTAGTGGCATAATAATATCAAATAGCTGTAAACTACCTAATAGTGATAAAAATACTGAAAGCTTAATTGTCGGAATAAGCATTGGTATTTTAATTCTAAAGGCAGTCGTTATTGGGCCTGCCCCATCTACTTTAGCAGCTTCTAAAACTTCTTTTGAAATAGCTTGTAATCCTGCAATATAAATCATCATGTGGATTCCAAAAAATTTCCAAAATATAACAATTAAAATCGCTAAGAGTGCCCAATCTTTATCACCAAGTATGAATGGAGCTTCTGCACCAAAGAAACCCCAAATTGCAGCAACTAAACCATAATTACCATCATAAATGTATGCCCAGATTAACGCTGTTACTATTTCTGCTAAAATAAATGGAAGAAAAAAAACTGTTCTAAAAAAAGCTGCTCCTCTGAGTTTATCTGAAATCATTAAAGCAATTAAAAGAGCAAATGGTAATTGAACAAATAGTGATATAGCAATTATATAAAAATTATTTTTGAGTGACATAATAAACACTCTATTTTTGAATAAAAATTCATAATTTTTAAGTCCAACGAATTTCTCAGGTGCGCCATAGCCATTCCATCTAAAAAAACTGTAATAGGCTGCTTCACCTATTGGAAGAACTACAAACAAAGTAAATATTGTTAAGGCAGGTATTAAAAAAATTATTATTGTATAATACCTACTAAGTAGTGCATCAAATTTTGCTGATCTCATAGCTATGAACAGGGCTCTTAATTAAAAAAGAGCCCTGATATTTATATTATTGATTAAATTCCCAAGCTTCTTGAACAGCTTGAGTAGCTTCTTCAGGAGTAATAATTCCTGCCGCTAAATCAGTAGATACGTCATTAACAACCCTACCAATATCTGCACCCAAGAACTGATCATAAAATATTTGATGATATTCTGAGTTAGAGATATTTTGTGCAACTTGTTGCAAGAAAGGATTTGTAAGAGATACATCAGCACCTTTCACGATAGGTATATAAGCACCTTTTCCTGCATCATCTTTTTGAATATCAAGAGATACATAATGCATAATAAATTCAACTGCTGAGTCAGGAGCACTACTTGAGAATAACCAACCATTTATACCGCCAAGTGTATCCCCAGCATCACCGAGACCACCACTCGTCATTGGCATATTAAACATTCCCATATTATCGTCTCCTAAACCTTCACCACTTGAACTGTTAGCTTTTTGAGAACCATACATCCAGTTACCCATAAGTGCCATTGCACATTTACCATCTCCAAAAAAACCTGCCTGATCTGGCCAAGTGTGTGATAAAAATCCTTTTTGAAAAGGTTCTAAAGCAACTAGCTCGAGCATTTGCTCACCTGATTTTAAGTATTCTGGTCTATCCCAACCACCATTATTAAGTGATTCAAGGAATAATCCTTTTCCACCATTTCTTATGTGGAGGTGTGTCCAAAGAAAGTGAACAGGCCATTTATCTTTACCACCCATACAAATAGGAGTAATTCCTGCTGCTTTGATTTGTTTTACAGCACTAATTAAATCATCCCATTCTTTGATGGCTGAAACGTCAACTCCGGCTTGATTGATAAGATCTTTGTTATACCACCAAGCAACTTGTGATACTTGTAAAGGTAAACCTACTCTTTGACCTTCAAATGTAAAAGCATCTGCTGCTGCTGCACTAACAGTATCCAAATAACTATCTGGTACAACATTGGAGATATCTCTTAAAAAACCAGCTCTGGCTTGATCATACATAACTCCGCCACTCCAGCTATAAAATATATCTGGTCTATCATTTGATTGAAGCATTGTAGGTAACTTTGCTTTGAATGATTCATTTTCTAAATACTGCATAACAACAGTGTGTCCTGTTTTAGCTTCAAATTCTTCAACAGCCCTAACCATGTTAGCATATGAACTTGAGTCTTCACCAAATAAGTGAAGCCACTTTATAGTATCTGCTTTAACAGAACTAAATGACATCAAAATAGTTAGTGAGAAAAATATTTTTAGTAATAATTTCATTTAATCCTCCCTAAGATTATCGTAATAAGAAATTTATAACACTAAAGGGATTTTTTTAAACTAAAAAAGGCAATTTTTAGGCTTAAAACCATCTATTTATGCTGTAAGATTAAGCAAAAATTTTTAATGAAAAATAAACCAAACATCATTATATTTAATCCAGATCAATGGAGAGGAGATATGCTTGGATATCTTGGTTACCCAGGCGCACAAACTCCTAATTTAGATAATATAATTAAAGAAGACGCAGTTGCATTTAAGAATGCTTTTTGCCAAGCGACAGTTTGTACACCAAGTCGTTGCTCATTTATGACTGGCTGGTATCCACATGTACATGGTCATAGAACAATGCATTATATGCTACATACTGATCAAGGAGACTCTAGTATTTTATCCGAACTAAAAAATAAAGATTACTTTATATGGTGGGGTGGAAAAAATGATTTGATAGCAGGACAAGAGGGTTATCGTAATCATTGTGATATTTATTTTGAACCAACTAATAGAGATTTTCAAAAATGGGGCTATACTCAACAACCAGGCACACATGGGGGAGATTTATCATGGCGAGGACCTGAAGATGGACATAATTATTATAGTTTCTTCAAAGGAAAATTAGATAAAAAAGATAAAGATATTTATTTCGATGACGATTGGTCCATGGTTTATGGAGCATTAGATTTTGTAAAAGATTATAAAGAAGATAAACCATTCTGTTTATTTCTACCACTTGGTTATCCGCATCCTCCTTACTGTGTAGAGGATCCATGGTTCTCTTCAATTGATCGAAGCGTAATACCTAATAGATATCAATACAAAACTTGGGAAGACAAGCCAAGTCTTTTAAAAGGAATTATGGATGGACAAAGAATGCAAGATTGGACTGATGAACGTTGGAATGAATTACGAGCGGTATATCTTGGTATGTGTGCAAGAGTAGATTATCAATTTGGACTTTTGGTCAATCAACTAAAAGAAAATAATTTGTATGATGATACTTTAATAATTTTTTTATCTGATCATGGTGACTTTACAGGTGATTATAATTTAGTTGAAAAAACGCAAAATACTTTTCAAGACTGTCTTACTAATGTTCCTCTTATTATTAAACCACCAAAAAGTGAAAATACATTAAATGGTGTAAGCGATACAATGATTGAATTAATTGATATTGCTGGAACCATATATGATTACAGTAATATCGAGCCCTCATATTGGCATTTTGGAAAAAGTATTAAAAATTTTATTGAACAGAAAACTGATAATCATAGAGAAGAAGTATTTACGGAGGGTGGTAGACTTAGATTAGAAAGACAAGCAAGTGAAAATCAAAGTCTTCAATTACCCCATGGTCTTTATTATCCAAGAGTTAGTTTACAAGGTCAAGAGGATGAAATTTTAATGCATACCAAAGCAACAATGTGCAGAAATAAAAAATTTAAATATATTAAAAGAGCTTACGAAAAAGATGAGTTTTATAATTTAATCGAAGATCCTGGAGAAATTAATAATGTTATTGATGATCCTCAATATGCGTCAGAACTTAAAAAACTAAAAGATAAAATGCTTTCATGGTATCAAGAAACTTGCGATGTTGTTCCATTAAAAGGTGATGAAAGAGATTTCAATTAATATAATTCGTTTTCAATTCTTGTAAGCCAATAGTCGACATCCATTTTCTTGTGACCAGTTAATAACCTCCAAAACTTGACAACATTTATTTTATCAAGTCTATTAGTATCTGCTTCTTGCCAAGGATAGGGCCTCATTAAAATATCATTAATAGTTTGATCCTTAGTTTCATCAGTCCAATACAAAGCACGGTTTGGTAAAGGTTGATATTTTTTTTCAGGATCCCATAACAATTCTTGTTTTTCTGTAGGTTGAAGTCTTACTTTAAACATATAACGAATATTTTCTGAAAAATTGACTCCAGCTCCATGCCAAAGACCGCTATGAAAAATACCAATGGTACCAGGTTTACATACTATACTTTTTTGCCCAAGAATGTTCTGATATTTTGCAATAGCCATTTCATTAACAATACGTAAGTGTGTTCCTGGATGATACCTTGTTCCACCCATTTCTTTCGTTACTTCAGTTGGAAAATAAAATAATTGAACATCAAAGGTACTTCTTGGATCGATCGTACTATCTTGATGGTTTGCTTGAGACATTTGGCGTTGATTTGCTTGATTAAAATATTTTGTTGGAAATGTTATATGAAGAAATTGGTGATCAACAATTGTATTACTTCCTACTAAACTTGTAATAGCGCCTTCAACTACTTCATTTTTGAAAATTTTATCGAGAGGTGAGTTTTTGGGAAATGCTTCTTTAAGTGGTGTGCCCGCAGGTATTCTTGGAATACTACTGGTAGCTTTAATATTTTTATAAAAATCATTAACACTATCAGCTTTATCAATATCTGTATGACCAATATCATCTAAAAATTCTTTATTGGTTTGTTCATCAATTAATTCATCAAAAAATAAACATCCACTGCTAGCAAATTCTGCCATTTGCTCTGTTGTTAATAATTTTGGCATACTAAAAATCTCCTTCTTCTAATTTTTCAAAAAAAAATTCATGTTTTAAATATGATGTTCTATATTCCTCACCAGGTTGTTCTGGTATAGCTTGACTTGCTTGAAACAATCTCCACCCATCTAATAATGCATCAAGACCAGTAGGATATGGTGGAGTGTCACTGTCTCCAGTCATATGCAATTTTTTTCCGGTACCATCAAAAGTTGCCCAAGAAATAACTTCAGCTTCTAAACTTGGAAACTTTAAATAGAGAACTAAAACTTTTTGTCTTTTTGCCATTTAATAAACTTATACTATTTTCCTAACCCTGCCAATGATCTAACAAAATACTTTTGGAATATTAGGAATACTATTAACACTGGAATTACCGCTATTGTAAGTCCTGCCATAATTGCCCCCCAATCAGATGTCCACTCTCCTCTTAGTTTTAATAGACCTATAGGCAAAGTTTTAAAGTCGTCTGAAGTTAACATTATTAGTGCTAATAAAAATTCATTCCAAATCCAAACAGTTTGAAAAATTGCAGCACTTGCAATAACTGGTCCAGACAGGGGTACAATAATTCTGAAAAATATTTGAAGCTTTGTACAACCATCAATAGTGGCAGCCTCTTCTACTTCTTTTGGAAAATCCAGAAAGAAAGCATAAAAAAGTATAACGGTAAAAGGAATTCCAAATGCAGTAAGAGGCATAATAACTCCAAATAAACTGTTTAATAAATTTAAGTTTGAAACCATCGTATATAAGGGAACAAGAACTGCAGCAGGTGGAATTGCAAAACCTGCTACTATCAATAGATAAACAAATTTATTAATTTTAAAATCGATTCTTGATAGTACGTACGCTGCCATTCCTGAAATTGTAACAATTAAAAAGACGGCAAAAAAAGATACTATGAAAGAATTCAACATAAAACTTCCCAGTCCAACAGTTAGAGCTTTTTCAAAAGAAGAAATTCCAAATTGACTAGGAATGCCCAAAGGTTCTAAAAAAATTTCTCTTTTAGATTTAAATGTTGTTAATACCATTACTAAAATTGGCATTAAAACATAGATGCTAAACAGTGTTACAAAACCATAAGCTATTATATTTGCTATTTTAAATCGACTCATTAAGCTTTCCTACTGGATTTAAGTTGTAACCACCCTAAAAATAATGCGATGAGAAGAAGTATTACAGATAATGCGTTGGCGTATCCCATATGAAACAAATTGAATGCTTGTAAATAAATGTAAGTACCTAAAACTTGAGTTGCATTGGATGGCCCTCCTTGAGTAAATACAAAAATAAATTCAAAAACTTTAAATGCTCCGATGGTTGTTATCAAAATTGCAACAATCAAAACATTTCTAATCATTGGAAGCGTAATATACCAAAAAGCTTTAACTCCAGTTGCACCATCTATTTCGGCTGCATCATACACCTCTTTAGAAACTCCTTGCAGACCAGCAAGAATTAAGACCATCATGAATCCTGTATTTTGCCATGCAGCTGTTATCATTATCATCCAAATTGAAATATTAGGATCTCCTAACCACCCCTTAGACGGTGTTGATAAACCAATAGATTTAAAAATAGCATTTAATATACCAACATTTGGGTCATAGATTATTAACCAAATTAAACTCACTGCAACTGATGATATGACCATTGGAGTAAATATTATGGTTCGAAAAATTACTCTTCCATATTTTATTCCTCGATCAAGGATTGCTGCTAAAATTGTTCCAACACCTACCTGAAGAACAATAGAAGCAAAAACTATTATAAAGTTATTTTTCAACGCTACCCAAAAATATTCATCCTGCGTTGCTTTAATGTAATTCCCAAAGCCAACCCATTTCCAATTGTTCATTGAAGTAAGGCTGTAGCTATAAAATGATCCTACAATTGTACCTATGGCAGGAATAAAGATAAAAATCGTACAAAATATTAAAGCCGGTACAAGAAGTATAGTGGCTGATACTTTGTCATTCGACAAAGAAAAACTATTTGTTTGTGTATTATTTTTGTTCATAAAAAATTTCGGCTATTAAGAAATAGCCGAAATTAATAAAATATTTACATCGCTGCTTTAGCTTCTAAAGCAACCTGCCTAATAAAATCCATAGCTTCTTGTGGAGTCTTCGTTCTATTTAGAATTTCAGTACCCATATCAAGATAAGCATTTGAAACATTAGCTTCTAATAAAACATCCAAAACATTTACGTGACCTGTTTTGTCTGCAATATCATTAACATAAAAATTAAACCAATGAGTTGGATTACTCATTTCGCCAATTTTTGTTGGATTAGAAGGCATGAAACCCATTAGTTCAGCTGCTTGCAATGCCATATCATCTGAAACCATAAACGAGGCAACATGTGCTGCAATTTCAGGATGTGCGGTTTTTGCTGATACCATCATGCCAGATGGAACAAGGAAACCTACAGTTGCTGCACCAGCACCACCAACTACTTCTGGGAATCTAAAATAGCTAAAGTCAGAAAAACCTTCACCATTAAAGATACCTCCACACCATGTACCACAATAAATCATTGGTGAAATTTGTGATGCAAACATTGATCTTGTTAGATCTGGATGTGTAGCGTTTGGAGCATCTTGGAAACAACCTGCATCTTGCAGATCTACAACTTTTTGCCAAGCCTCAACATACGCTGGGTTAGTAAATAACTCATCTTCTGATGCAGATAAGTTATAATCTGCCGCAGTATTTTCTTCACCTACAACTCTTTGGTTTAACATAGTTATAACGTGATTGAGTTTCCATCTTTCTGAGTTTCCTAGAGGCCATGGAACAATAGATGAATCAATTGCTCTAATATCTCTACAAAGATTTAATAAGTCATCAAATGTCTTTGGTACTGCCAAACTGTTTGCTTCAAAAAAAGCAGGGTCATAGTGAAAATATTTTGAGACTGAAGTATTTGGTACTCCATATATTTTACCATTAACAGCAGTTGTGTTTGATAATCCTTCACTAATGTAATTACCATATCCACCTTCAACATTTGCGTAAGGAGTTATATCTAATGCTAATCCTGCTCTTGCTAAACGAGCACTATCTTCCCCAAACCAGTTAAAGAATACGTCTGGTCCATCATTACCATTTAAGGCCACTTGAATTTGAGTTTTATAAGCTTCATTTTCAAATGTTTGTAAAATGATGTTTACATCAGGATTAATTTTTTTGTATTCTTTATTAAGATTATCATAAAATTCATCCTGTCCGTTCCTACCACTTAAATCCCATATTGTTATATCAACAGCATAACTTGAAGTTATAAAACCAAATGATAAAAATAATGAGAAAATAAATAAGTAAATTTTTTTAGTAATAAATTTTAAAAAATTCATTTTTCCTCCCAAATTATTAAAATGATGAATTTAATCTAGCCGATATAGAAATTTATACAATAATTTAAAATGGCAATTTTTTTTTAAAATAAAGATATTTTTGTTAGATTTCTTGTATTTTTTAGAAATAATTTTTTAATAATTCTTCAGGAGGATCATAAGTTTTAATTTCTTCCAACATGATATTTTTATATTTAGTCATTAAGGCAATATCATTAACTGGGCTTAATTGACCTGGATCTTTTTTTAAATCATAAAGTGCACATTTAGTATCTTCTAAAGATTTATGAGGATCAGTCTTTCGAAGTATTCTGTTTACTTTCATTACTGGTATGTTCTTAGTAAAATCAAAAGGCTCATGCATAGTTGCTGTTTGTAACTCTTCATGTGAAAAAAATTGTCTCATATTTGTAGGCATTAAAGTATATTGGAATCTACTTCTATCGTACTGATCAAAATTTTCAGGATAGTGAAAATACGAATATTTTCCATCAGAGATATTAATTCCACCGCCCCAATATCCATACAAAGCAAAATAATCATTTTCATTATCTTTATCTAAAAAATTCAAAATGGACTTACCTTTTACTTCTTTAGGAACATCATGGCCGTGCATTGTCATAAACGTAGGCATCAGATCAATATTTTGTGTTACAACATTTCTTTGTTCACCAGAATGATCTTTAAATTCAGGATGATAGAAATAGAATGGAATATTGGCAATTTCATTATATAAAGGCATTCTATTTTTAGCCCACCAATCATGTTCTCCGAGCATAAAGCCATGATCAGTAGTTAAAATCAATGCAGTGTCATCCCATAAATTATTTTTATCAAAATAATCTAAGACAGTGCCTAACAAGTAATCACATAAACCAATTAAAGCAATGTAGTTAGCTTTTAATTCCGCAACTTCATCATCTGTTTCTTTAACTCTGTCATATTGAGGCCAATCTAATCTTGGACCTTTGTAATTAGTTTTTAATTTTTCTCTAAAGCGCTCAGGTGCAAAGAAAGGTTCGTGTGGATCAAAAGTTTCCAATTGAAGAAACCAGTTATCAGCATCTTTATTGATATTAATAAAATCTAATCCAGATTGAAAGCATTTGACTGAAGGAAAATCTTTTTCTGCTTTAATAAACTCACTATTGATTGCGTAATGATAATAACCTGTTTCCCTATCAGTTAAATTTAATTGAGATTGATGATATTTTTCTCTCAATTTTTCAAGAGGTGGTTGAACCATAGCTTTCCATGGATCACTCTCTTGTCCTCTAATAAAATCCCAAGAATTAAATCTATTATGATATGTTGCACCACCATCTTCGAAGTAATGATAATGATCAGTTACAAGATGAGTATATGTATTATTAAGTCTTAAGATTTCTGGAAATGAATTATCAAATGGTTCTAAAGGACCCCATGCACGGTGCAAAAAGCTTAAGCGTCCCGAGTGCATATCACGTCTTGCGGGCATACATGGCATACTTCCAATATAATGATTATTAAATTGAACTGATTTTTCTGCTAATCGGTTAAAATTTGGTGTTTCAATATATTTACCACCATAAGAATTTAACATTCTTTTATTTAATGAATCAAATAAAAGGAAAACTGTTTTCATAAAAATTAGATTAATACGAAAAAAAAAATTATTAAAGTTTTTT
Source organism: uncultured Alphaproteobacteria bacterium (assembly GCA_902623255.1). GTDB lineage: Bacteria > Pseudomonadota > Alphaproteobacteria > HIMB59 > CACPNW01. The sequence continues at coordinate 33,734 of CACNSY010000002.1, forward strand.
CTTTAATCTATGAAAAGAATCAGGATTTAATCCCATTTGACCAGGATTATTTACATTTTTAGCTTTTGTAATTTTAGTTGTAATGTTTTCAACTTTTCTAATTTTACTTTTAATCTTTTTTCTTAAGGAGTTTACTATTTCATCATAAGTACTAATACCAATTAAGTTATTTAATTCGTACGGATCAGCATCAAGATCGTATAGATTTGTTTCTGTGTATTGATTTGATGAAGGTTTGTCACTTCCATTAGAATCTTGATCAGCAATACAATATTTCCATTTTTCAGTTCTTAAACTTCTAGCTAATTGACTTTCACTAATTTGGATAAAAATTTCGTTATCCCATTTTTTGGAAGTTTTATTCACTAAAGGCAATACTGATCTACCATCGCAATGAGAAGTATTTTTGACTTTTGCTAAATCTAATATTGTTGCATGAATATCTAGAATGTTGGTAAGTTCTTTTATACGTCCACCTTGCTGAAAAACGTTTCCAATCAAAGATGTAGGAACTCGTATTGAACTTTCATGACATGAACGTTTATATTCTCTATTTCGTGTTTTAAAATTATTTCCATGATCAGATGTAAAAATAATGGCACTATCATCAAATAATTTTAAACTTTTGATGACATCAATCATTCTGCCATAAGCTTCATCTATTCTCTTCACCATTCCATAGTAACCACCTAAATGGCGAGGAGAAGATCCAACTAGAGTTGAAAGATCTGGTGGTGACCACTTGCCTGTATATTTTTCTCTGTATCCAATAGGTGGTGGATAATCATCTGTGTTATTTTGATGATGTGGCTCAATAAGAGAAACAAAAAGAAAAAATGGTTTTTTTTGATTTAGTTTTATAAAATTTATAGCTGCATCAGTTATAGCATCAACTCTATATCCTGGAAGAAATACTTTTTTATTTTGTCCATCATAAACATATGTTTCATAAGCATCAGAAGTAAATTCTAATAGATTTGATCCCAACCAATAATCATAACCCCCTCTATCCTCTTTTTTAACTGGTTCAGAAGAGCCAAGATGCCATTTTCCAATATATCCAGTGGCATAACCTTCTTTTGATAAATATTTTGCAAGAGTTTTAATATTTTTTTTTAAAGGAATTCTATTTTTAAAACATCCAGTTTTTGTTGCATACATTCCTGATTGTAATGAAGCTCTTGCAGGCCCACAAACTGGTTGGCATGTAAATGAATTATAAAGATGTGTACCTTCAACTGCATAATGATCAAAGTTCTCCATCAATGATAATGGATTGCCATGTAAACTAGAAGTATCCCAACGTTGTTGATCAGTAAAAAATACAATGATATTTGGTTTAGATTTAGTATTCATTATGATTTAGATTTATTTACTAAAAGGTTTTCCTTTATATTTCCTAAGATTGTCAGCGTGTTTTTTTCTATCTGTTTTTTCAAGACGCTCAACATATGTATTCCAGACTTTTGAATAAATATTTGCATGATGAGGACCGCCTTCTCTAATTACACCTTGAAGAGGATCTCCTCTATCAGCCTCATACATATTTTCTTCAATCCACTCATCGATTAAAAACATTCCATGAGCTACGAGATCTTTATACTGATCTGCTAGGTTATTCAACTCATGCGGATCCTTTTCAATATCAAAAAGCATATATTTTGGAAAATCTTTTAAACCAGTATCGTACGTTCTTATCAGTAACCAATTATCCCATCTTACAGATCTTTGACAACTCCAAGCACCATGACTAATAACTAAATAATCTCTTCCATTTGATGATTTACTATTAGTTAAATTTTCAGTGAAATTAATACCATCCCATCTATCAGGTTGATTAGATGAAGTAATTTGAGAAATAGTTGAAGTTAAATCTAAATTATAAAATTTATTCTCTACAGTACTTCCTTTATTTGTATCTGTTATCCCCGGCCATCTAATTATTAATGGAACTCTATTAGTTATATGATCAGCTGTTTGGTGATCTCCCCAAACATTTAACTCGCCTTGATTTTCTCCATGGTCTGCTGAAATAATTATTGCTGTATCATCCCAAAGATTCATTTTTTTTAAGTCTTCAAAAACTTTATTTAAATAAAAATCAGCGTACTTAATTCCAGTATCATATGCATCAATTTGTTCTTTAGCATCAGAAGTATTTTTAATTTCACCTACTCCCATTGTATACTTTCCTCCAAGATCTTCATCAAATCCTGGAACTTCTCTAGCGCTGTGCGGTCCGAAACTATTCCTTTGTTTTTGAATTAATTCTTCTGTCACCCATTCTTCGATAGGATCATCTTTAAAAGGATTTCCAAAGTCTTCAGGCGTATCATACGGAGTATGAGGATCCCACATATTTACATGTAAGAACCAATTTTCTTTTTCTCCATTATTTTCTAACCACTTTTTTATAACAGGGTAGACTTCATCAGCATTTTCTAAACCACCTTTTCCAGTGTCATATGTTTCGGTAAAACCAAACCAAACTTGATAGGCCGTATGTCTTTCAGGAAAAGGACTAATACTAGCTGTATAATATCCTGCATCTCGAAGAACTTTACCAAGAGATGTAAAAGCATATTCTCCTCTTAAACCACCTTTAAATTCTCTATTCCAAATATTTTTTCTAGGAGCAATATCAGAGAATTCACCGCCATGATTAACAACTCCAGTTTTGAAACCAAAATTACCACCGAACAAAGAAGTTCTACTAGGTAGGCATGGTGTGTCAGTTGAATAAAAATTTGTAAACTTGACTCCTTCTTTTGCTATTGAGTCAATCGTAGGAGATGTGTTTCTATGATAACCATAACATCCTAAATGATCAGGTCTTAAAGAGTCTATGTCTACGTATAAAATTCTCATCTTTATCCTTTCTTAATTAAGCGCCTGAAACTCTTTTCATTTTTGATGTTTCATCTTTTAATGTGGCTTGCGCAAACTTAAATAATAAATCTTTTTTTAATGTTTGTGCGTTCGTATTATCCCATAAATTATTATATTCGTTTGGATCATTTTCTAAATCAAAAAGTTCACCGTAGTTAGCTTCTCGGTAAATAGAAATTTTATAATTATCATTAATGTAAGTTTTTAAATGTGGCATTCTTGGATTATGTCTATTTTCAACAAATATATGTGAACGGATACTTTCCTTGTTGCCATAAAATACATCCGTTTGATCCACTCCTTGCATTTGAGTTGGTATATCAATGCCCGCGACTTTTAAAAATGTTGGCGCAAGATCAACTAAACTCAATAAAGATGAAGATGATGAATTTTGAGGAACTTTATCTGGCCATCTAACAATAAATGGTAAACGGAGCATATCTTCATAGTGGAAAGGTCCTTTAGCAATTAAACCATGCTGTCCTATAAAGTGACCATGATCAGTAGTAAAAATAATTATAGTATTATCAAGTTCACCCATTTGATCTAACTTATTAATTATTTTTCCAATATTCTTATCCATAAAACTAACCATGCCATAATAAATTGCCATGTCTTTTTTTAATTCTTCCATAGGATACAGATGACTCATGCATCCATGAGCGTTAAATGGTGAATGCCAATTTTCAAAATCAGGATTTGTCGTTTGTGTTTTTCCAAAATGTGGTGGATTTAATTCGTGTTCACCTTCTTTTAACGTTCCAGGTGACATGTCTTCTGGATTATACATTGATGCCCATGGTTCACTTAATACATATGGTGGATGTGGATCCTGAAAACTTGTCCAAAGAAAAAATGGCTTGTCATCTTTTTGTTGATCTAAAAATTCAATTGATCTTTCGGCTGTCCAATTTGTGTAGTGATGTTTTTCGTCTAACTTCCATACCCTATCCGGTCTTGCCCAGTAGTCATATTCGCGAGCAATTGGAGGAGCATATTTAGAAGTTTCACCAGGCACTGGTTGAAAATATTCTTTCCAATCACTAAGACCGTTTTGTTCCATCCAAATTGCATAATGTTGACCTACATGACTTTCATCTGCATGATTACGTGCTAGCTCAATATGTTCAAAGCCATACCAAGGACCTTTAAAATTTTTCCAAAATTCTAAATCTCTTAAAGTTGGTTGTCCTTCTATAGATTCCTGACCTGGAACTGAAGTTAATGGCTGGAAATGTGCTTTACCAATTAAACCAGTAGAGTAACCATTTTTGTATAAAAGTTCTCCAATAGTTTCTACTTCTTCATCTAATTTAACACCAATTGTCCACGCTCCATGAGAAGACGGATATTGTCCAGTAATAATACTTGCTCTTGATGGTGTACAAACTGGTGATGGACAATAAGCTCTTGTAAAATTCATTCCTTCATCACAAAGCTTATCTAAATATGGTGTTTGTATTTTTGAATTAAATTTTCCGATAGTATCGTGATGCTGTTGATCAGAAGTTATTAATAAAATATTTGGCCTTTTCATATTTACCCTTTTACAGCTCCTTGAACACCTTCAACAAAATATTTTTGCATAAACAAAAATAAAATAATTATAGGCAAAATAGTTATAACAGATGCAGCTGCCATACCAGACCAATCGACAAAGTATTCACCTTTAAAAGCGTACACACCTACGGATAGTGTTCGTATATCAGGATTACCTAATGTGATGACGACTGGTAATAAAAAATCATTCCATGCATGTAAAACTTGTAAAATAGAAACAGTGGCTACAACTGGTTTTGTTAAAGGTAACATAATTGAAATAAATGTTCGAACAAAACCCGCTCCATCCATTTTAGCTGCTTCTTCAAGCTCTACAGGAACTCTCGAAAAATATCCTGCAAACAATAAAATATATATTACAGGGGTGTGCCCTGCTGTTGCGAGTGTTAGTCCAATTAAGTTTTTAGAAATATTTAAATTATTTAATAAATCAAAAACAGGAATAATTGTGTAACCTTGAGGAATAAAAATTGTACTAATTAAAATTCCAATAAGTATTTTTTTTCCTGGAAAAGAATATCTTCCAATTACGTAACCAAACATACCAGTTGTTACGACAACTATAATTACAGAAACAACTGTAATAATAAGGGTATTAAAAAAATACCTACCCATATTTGCACCAAACCATGCTCTTTCGAAATTTTCCCAAACAAGCCGATCAGGAATTAAGCCTAAGCCTCCCCAAATTTCAAAATCCGTTTTGAAAGAAGCTGAAAGTACCCACAGTAATGGATAGATCCAAAAGAAAGAGAAAATAATAAAAGCTATAGTTATAATTAAATATTTAACTTGGTTTTTTTCAGCAATAAAATTTAAGTATCTACTCATATTCTTCGAGTTCTCCTCATCCATAATCCCTGAAGCACTGTAATAAATAAAACAGCAACACCCCAAAATACACCTGCAGCACAAGCGTATCCAAGTCTAGGCATTGTGCCAGAGTCAGTTACAAAAGCTGTTCTAAAAATATATATTTCCATAACTTCACTACTAAAGAATGGTCCTCCAGCAGTCATAGTTTCAATTAAAGGAAAAACATTTAGCGCTCCAACTGCCTCCACAAGAATAATGACAATAGCAAAAGGTAGTACAATTGGTAAAATAATATGGATCCATAATCTATATCCTTCAGCACCATCAATTTTTGCGGCATCGTAAACATCTTGTGGGACTGTTTGTAAAGCAGCAAGCCAATACATCATGGTTATCCCTAGCCATTTCCATACATACACTCCCATTACAGTTGGAAGCACCGTATCTGGGTTTCCAAGAAAATCAATTGGAGCAGAAGTTAAATTAGTAGACATTAAAAATTTATTAGCAGGTCCATTAAAAGGGCTAAATACAAAAGTCATTACAATACCAATGATAGCAATTGCAGTAACTACAGGCATAAAGATTACAGTACGAAAGAAAGGGGCAAGTTTTAAAACCTGATTATTTAAAAATACTGCAATAATGAAACCTAAAACTATTTTTACTGGAACTGTTCCAAACATAAAAATAAAAGAACGAATGAATGCATCCCAAAAGAATTCATCGTTGACAGCTTCATAATAATTTTGAAGGCCAATAAATTTTGCTTCTTTTGTAAAACCACTCCAATCTAATAAAGAAAAATACCAAGACATTCCAATAGGATAAATGACAAACATTCCTGTAAGAATTGAGCATGGTAAAACAAATAAGTAACACCATCTTGCATCATATATTTGTTTAGATAGAGGTTTTTTGTGCATAGTAAAAAAAGGCGAATTTAAAAAATTCGCCTTTAGATATTTTGTTTAAAGTTCTTGATACTTTTCAGCACCGTAATTTGAGTATACATCCCAATTAGGGAAGACCCAATCATCACGAGTTACATTAGCACCATCTGCTCTTGCCTCTTCAACAGCTTTATCAAGAGCATCTTCATACCTTTGATTACAATCTTTAAGCTGTGCTTCCACACCTTTAAGTTGTCCAGTATACAACCCTTGAATAACTAGAGCCAAAGAAGGATCTGGTACTCTAGACTTTGCAGCTACAATACCAACATCTTTATTTCTTACAATTGGATTAGGTCCAACAAGTATGTTTTCAGCAAACATAGATAAAGCTTGTGCTGATGGTCCGGTTAAACCAGCTTTAGCAACTGCATCTGGATTAACAGCTGGATCTGCGGCACCAACAGTTTGAGCCCAGTAAATTTGACCTTGCTCAGTTCCCATAAATCTAATCAGGTCACCAGCAAATGGTCCCATTGTACTATTAGCACTTAACCAAAAAGTATTTGATCCACCTTCTGCAATGTAAAGTGGTTGTGCTTCTTTTCCATCTGGAACTGGTTCACTTGCAATACCATATTTCCAATCTGGAGCATCTCTTCCCCAAACTCCAATACACCAAGGACCCTGGAATATCATTCCTGCTGCACCTTGTGGCATCAAAGCTCTAGCTTGAGGAGCATTCATACTCATAACTCCTGGGAAAGCGCTACCATCTGATTTTAATTGAAGAAGTAATTCAACTGCTTCCATATATTGATCAGATGCAATTTGGAATTTACCATTTTGGAAGTTAATGTGTCTATTTGTAAAACCACCTCTTCCACTATGTGCTCCACCTACTTGTCCAAATGTATGGACAACATCTTCCCATCGATTAACTTGGTTTCCACCAATAATCCAACCATAATACTGACCATTACCATTTTTAGTAATTTTTTTAGCAGCATCTCTGATTTCAGAATATGTCATACGACCAGCTTGAGGATCATAACCAGCTTCACTCATATATTTTTCACTATAAAGAAGACATGTTCCAGTTCTCTTATTTGCTGTTAAACATGTTCCATAAGTCTTTCCATTGAATTGGTTGACACCAGGCAGATAAACACCACTAGGAAATGCAGCTAACCATTCATCGATGTTTTCAATGTAGTCATCCCATGGTTGAACCCAACCTTCAGCTACTGCAACACCTGGATCCATTCCTAACGGTAATTGGAATACATCATGAACAGTTCCATTTCTTATAGCGATTGGAACAATTTTATTTATTTCTTTCCATGGTAATCCATCATATTCAATAGTGATACCTCTTGAAGCTGCATATTCTGGAAATAATTTTTTCCAAAAGACACCCTTCATATCACCACTATCAATCCATCGCATATTACCACCAGTTGTTGGTAATGGTTTTAGTGGATCAGGAATATTATATTCTCCAGCAAATAGTTTTGAAGGTATAGATCCTGCTGACATCATTGCACCTGCAGCAAGAGCTCCTTTCATAACTGTACGTCTAGAGATTTTTAATTCTTTTTTCTTTTTCATTAATTCCTCCCTATTTGATTTTTATCTTACGTGAAATAAGCAAAATAACAATTGAAAATAAATTTAAAAATGTGTTAATATTTATTAGTTTATATGAAATATTTACACACAATGGTGAGGGTTGAGAACATTGATGCTTCTCTAGATTTTTACTGTAACAAACTTGGATTAAAAGAGGTGCGACGAGTTGACAATGAAAAAGGTCGTTTCACCTTAATATTTTTAGCAGCTGAAAATAGTGATGAAAGAACGGGTCTTCTTGAATTAACTTACAATTGGGATCCGGAAAAATATTCTGGTGGAAGAAACTTTGGTCATCTAGCTTACAGTGTTAACAATATTTATGAAGTGTGTGAAAAATTAATGAACAACGGCGTCACAATTAATAGACCACCTCGTGATGGACATATGGCTTTTGTTCGCTCTCCCGATGGAATTTCCATTGAGATCTTACAAGAAGGGGCATCTTTACCTGAACAAGAACCATGGAAGTCTATGGAAAATTCAGGTTCTTGGTAGTTTAATTATTTAATTTAACTTTATAATATTTATTTTGATCAGTAGCCAAAGCTATAACAGCTGGCAAAACTTTTTTATAAAAATCAAAAAGACTTGTAAACGGTTGTGGCAACTCTTTATCAATTTCTTTTCGTAATTTTTTTAAATTATATGAAGGCACCATAGGGAACATATGATGCTCTAAATGATATTCCATATGCCAATAAAGAAAACTTAATACTGGATTAATTCTAACAGAGTAAGTACTTAAGCGGTGATCTTTTGTGTCAACTTTAGCAGCTAGATGTTGAGTCACATTAACAGCAAACCAAATTGGCTTCCCAATATAAGTTGGTAAAATAATATAAATTATTGGTAAGAAAGAACCTAAGTAAAAAGAATATGCAATAACTGTTAACCAAATAAAAACATATAATCTTGAGTTCCAAAGAATTTTTTTCTTTTCTTCTTTAGGTGCTGTTATATCAATAACTGGAGTGAATTTTCCAAAAGCATGTTTTAGAACTTCAAACTTAATTAATTTATGTGGGTATAATAAATCTGTTAGAGGAATAAAATTTAAAAAAAATGCAAATAATTCTATTGGTCTTGAGACTTGTATTTCGTGATCATAGTCATCTTCTGTTTGCATGGTTTTTGAATGATGAAAAGTATGACTCCAGCGCCATCTAAAACCTTCAAAGTCACACATGAAAGAACTGATGTGGTAAAAAAATTCATTTATCCAACGAGTCTTGAATGCAGTTCGATGAACAGTTTCATGCCAGTTTGCTACACTGAACGCGTAAATTGTACCATAAATAAAAAAGAATAGATATGTCCACCACGTACCTAAAGTAATGTATGCTAAATATCCTGAAATAAATAAAGATAAAAAATAAAAGAAGAAATGGATTAGTCCAGGTAAATCTTTTCTTTTACTTAAGGCTTTTAATTTTTTTCTGTCGACTTCTGGTCTGTACCAATCATCGAGATTAATTTCCATGCTTGATAATTAAATTAATTATCCCAACGCTCTAACCATGACCCATCAACTGTGGAGTCAAATTGGTCTTTTTTTGAAGTCCCTCTAAATTTAGTGTGTTCTTCTTCATAACCTTTAAACCAAGAATCCCAATCAGCTGTATAGCTTGGGTCTTCTGATTTTCTCATTATGATTGGATCAACCAAACCAGTATGAAAACCAGCTTCATCTTTTGGATTTTGAAATCTTAGGTCAACACTCCATCTTACATCCTCAGATAAATTTTCAAGTGATCGATGAGGAACTAATTGATGTAAAAATAAAACTGAACCAGCCTTCATTTCACAAGTAACGACTTTCTCCTCTGGAATATCTTTGTCTTCAATAAATAAATACCAAGAATCTTTTACTGAACCATCTTTCTTTTCTAATTTATGATTTAAAACTCTTTCAGGTCTATGTCCCCCAGGAACAACTTGCATGCATCCATTATGTTTATTTACATCTATAAATGGAATCCACGCAGCAGGCTGAGTGGTTTTTTCTGCTCCATCTTTTAAATAAGCAGAATCTTGGTGCCATGGAACTGTCATCCTAGCTGTCTGAGGTGTTTTAGATCTAATATTCCAAACTGGATGACCAGAAATATCTTTACCAACCCAATTTTCAACCATATCTAAAAGTTTTTTTGATCCCCATAAGTTAGCAAGTGCTGGTTTTAATTCACCTCTATGATGAATTAAAACCGAAGAACCTTTAAAATCTCTTTCGAGAGCAGCTAGTCTTTTAAAAACATCTTTATCATCATGTTTGTTTGTAATTTTTCCAGCTTGAAAAGCTTTTTCTGCAAAATCATCAACAATTTCTTCAAATTCATTTAATATTGGATTTAACTCATCCATACTAAAAACATTTTCAACGATCGTATAACCTTCTTCGTTATATTGTTTTATTTGCGCATCACTAATCATAATTCCTCCCAAAATTATCCATTTACTAATAAATCAGTGAGATGATCTATTGTTGTATCCTTTTTATCCAAATCAGCAATTTTTTCACCTCTTGCCATTACACATAAATGATCAGCAATTGGATACACGTGACTCAAGTTGTGAGTAATAAATATTGATGTCACGCCTTGGCTTTTTAATCCTTCTACAAACCTTAGTACTTTATTTGTTTCTTTTACTGATAGGTGGTTTGTTGGTTCGTCTAATATTAAAACTTTTGATTTAAAATACATTGCTCTTGCAATGACAACACCCTGTCTTTCACCTCCAGATAATTGGTTAACTGGTGTATCTGGAGATCGAAGATGTAGTTCAACATCTGTTAATGCTTTCATCGCATCGTCCTGCATGGTTTTAGTTTTCATCAAACCAAAATTGCCAACATTATATTGAGTTTGTTCACGTCCAATAAAAATATTTCTTGCAATAGACATTTCAGGGATCAAAGCTGAATACTGATAAATTGTTTCAATACCTAAATTCATGGCTTCTTTTGTAGATTTAAATTTAACCTTATTACCTTCAAAATATATATGACCTGAATCAGGTTGATGTGCACCAGATAAAATTTTAATTAATGTTGATTTACCAGCACCATTGTCTCCAATAAGACCAACAACAGAGTCTTTTTTTATCTTTAAGCTTAAATCTTTTAAAGCATGAACTCCTGAATAGTATTTGTTTAGACCCTCACAAACTATTATATCTTCCATCTTTAATCCTTTGCCTTGTTTTGACCAATTCGTGTCGCTCTTCTACTTATATAAGTATTAAACACTACGGCTATGATAATTAAAGAGCCTAAACCTGCTCTAAACCATTCAGCATCTATTCTAGCCATAATGATTCCACTTTCTAAAAACCTAATTAGTATTGCACCAATAACGGCACCAAAAACTGTTCCGATACCTCCAAATAAACTGACACCACCAATAACTGCTGCAGCAATTGACTCTAGTTCTAATAAGTATCCTTGAGATGGCAATGGTGCTTCCAATCTAAATGTTTGAATCATTCCTGCAAAGCCAGCTAAAAAACCACATAAGATGAAACAAAACATTTTAACGTTTCCAGTCTTTATTCCCATTGAAGATGCTGCGTTTTGATCTCCGCCAGTTGCATAGATCCAGTTACCAACATTACTTCTGTGAAGCATAACACCTAAAACTACGGCAACTAAAAGAGCCCAGTATAAGGAAGCTCTAAATAACTCAAATTGATAAACGAATAACTCATTTGGTAAAATATGAGGAAATGGTGGTGGAAATCCTGCAGTAGCTACAGTTGTAAGACTTCTAGCAATATAGAGCATTCCAAGAGTTGCGATGAAAGAAGGAATACCAAATCTTAAAGTAATAAATCCATTAACAAAACCAACAATAATACCAATCATTAATCCTAGAAAAATAGCGAACCAAGGTGGTATCCCTTGATGCACCATTTGTACAATAGTCATCGGGACTAATGCAAAAACAGAGCCTACAGATAAATCAAATTCACCTGAGATCATTAATATTGCGATGCCAATAGCAACAATAATATATTCGGGTGTAATACCCATAACTATTCTTATATTTCTTGCATCTAAAAATCTTTCATTAGCAATATAAAATCCAATCATTATTGCTAGAAACATTAAGAAGGTTGCTACTTCTGGTCTTACTAATAAACTTCTAAGACTAAAATTTTTACTCATATTTTTTTTATTTTAAAAAAAACCAGGCTCTATTTAAAGAGCCTGGTTAAGATATTTATCTAACTGACATTCCTTTGAATGATCTGATTGTTTCAACATCATCAGGACCAATCATAGCTTTACCAGTGTTGATATCTAGTGCACTTAAACCATACTTGTTCATTAAGTATAATTGGTGAACTGACATGTAACCTTGGTAGTATGGTTGTTGGTCAACTGTTAGTTGAACATAACCTTTGTCCATTTCTTCGAAAACTACGTCAACTAAGTCAAAACCAGCAAGAAGTATTTCACCAGGTCCGTAACCTAAGTTTCTTACTGCTGCAGCTGCACCAGCTTCCCAGAAACCTACATCAAGATATGCAGTTGTATTTGGGTTAGCTTGAACATAAGCTGCCACTCTGTTTCCAACAGTTGAAAGATCTAGACCTGACTCGATTTTCTCATAAGTTACTTTTCTGTCAGGGTTAGCTGCTTTGTAATCTTCCATGAAACGTGCAATACCGTTTCCTCTAGTATATGCCCATGATTGGTTCATGTCTGCAACACCGATTAGAACGTGAATATCTCCATCAGGAAACATTTCAGAAAGATTAGCTGTTAATTCATAACCAGCTGCTTCTAAGTCTTGTCCAACATATGCTAGTCTGTTACTACCAGCAGCACCTTCTGGATCATCAGTATTAGCTGTAATTACTGGAATACCAGCAGCTAATGCTTCATCAACTGCAGCATCAAAGATAGTTGGGTTAGTAATTGTAGTTACGATACCATCAACACCTTGAGCTATTGAAGACTCTAAGTTTTGTAATTGCTCTTGTTGGTCTCCATCACCTGAAAGAGTTAACATTTGGCAATCAGCATTAATTTGTGCACAAGCGTCTTTAAAACCTTTGTGAACAGCTGCCCAGAAAGCATTGTTCGTATCACTGTGCATTACGAAGTTAAATTTGTATTCTGCCTTCGCTGAAGTAGCAAAAAGCGCTACAGAGGCAAGAATAATTGAAGCAATTTTTTTCATGCATTCCTCCTATAAATAATTTTTTCCTAACAAGAATAGGTATGTAAAACAAGCAGAAATATTGGGAATTGGGCAGTAAAATTATCGCACTAATTAGTAGCTTAGAAAAATTTATATTTTTTTAAGGATTTGCCTTATGAAATCGTCATGCATAGGTTCAGGCTTCATGCATGAGGATCGAAGTTCAACCTCTACTTTATAAATTGATGAAATCATCGCACATTCAATTACATCTAAGACATGAAGAGCAAGTTCCCCATTACATCTATGCATTCTATTATTTTCTATGGCGTCAATCATTTCAGCTAGCCCAATACCTCTGTAGTTTGCTTGTTCTGGTGCCTCATTACTTCTCCCACTATGATTAACGATATTTGTTTTTCCAAGGGGTTTATCTTCGACACTAATATCTTTCCACTCAGATCCAAATTCACCAGATATGGATACTGGACCACCAAACATATTTGGATCAGGAACTACTATTGAACCTTTCGTTCCATAAAGCTCCATATGATTACGTTTATGATTTAAAACATCAAATGAAATAAAACCTTGAATGATAGCTTTATTTTGAAACTCAATATTAAACATATAAGAAGTTGGAATTTCAACATTAAAAGTTTCTCCTTTTTTTGGACCAGCTTTGTATTCTCTTTTATCAGAAAATTTAGCTCCTCTTCCTCGTATATTTTTTACGGGACCTAGAAGATTAACAAGTGTGGTGAAAAAATATGGACCCATATCTATTACAGGTCCTCCTCCTTCTTGAAACCAAGACTCAGGACTTGGGTGAAAATCTTGAACACCTGGAAAAGCAAAAATAAAATTACCGGTAAGAACTTGTCCAATATCATTATTATCAATTAAATTTCGTGTAAGTTGTCCTCCTCCTCCTAAAAAAGTATCAGGTGCATTCCCAATGTAGAGACTATTTTTTTTTGCTAAATTTAATAATTCTTTTGCCTCATCAAACTTAACACTCATTGGTTTTTCACAATAAACATGTTTATTTGCCTCAAGAGCTCTTTTAGATATTTCATAGTGCGCTTGAGGAATTGTGAGATTAAGAATAATATCTACATTCTTGTCATTTAGTATTTCATCAACTGATAAAGGAATAATATTATATTGATCAGCTGTTTTTTTTGCGGCATCTAAATTAATATCAGCACAAGCAACAAAATTTATATTGTTAAAATATTCCTGAGCCCGGAAGTAGGTCTCTGCAATATTACCGCAACCAATCAGTCCAATATTTTTCATAATTTGTTTCTATAAATCAATTGTAAAAAATGGAATAGTAAAAAAAAAGGCCGTAAAAAATTACGGCCTTTTAAAAATAATTTTGCTTAGACTTACATAAAGTCTGCAGCGTTTTCTTTAGTAACTAATACAGTTCCAGTATCAATGTTATCTGGAATGCTCTCACCATTAGCTAATTTAAGTGCATTTTCTACACCCATGTATCCCATGTTGTATGAGAATTGAGCAATAGTTGCTGACATTTCACCAGCCATTACACTTGCAGCAGCATCAGGGTTAGCATCAAATCCAACAACGACAACATCATCTAGCATATCAGCATTTTTTAATGCTTGGATAGCACCTAGACCCATATTATCGTTAGAAGCAAAGATTGCTTTTAGATTTGGGTTACCGGTGATGATATCTTCAGTTACTGACATACCTTGTGCAGTATCCCAGTTAGCTGGAAGTTCAGCAACAATGTTCATGCCGCATGCTTCAAGACCTTTGTGTGATCCTTCAGCTCTGTGTTGACCAGTAGTTTGTGTTATCATTCCTTGAAGGATTGCAACATCAGAACCACTTGGAACATTATCACAAATGTATTGAGCAGCTAAAGCAGCACCATTGATATTGTTTGTACCAATGAAAGTTACACCTTCATTAATTCCATTAGTATCAATGTATACAACTGGAACACCTGAAGCCATTGCATCATCAAGAATTGGTGCAACTGCGTTAGGGTCAGTTGGTGCAATCGCTATACCGTCTACACCTTTAGCAATTTGGTCTTCAATTTGTGCTACCTGAGCCATAACATCACTCTCTTGTGGTGGTGAAAGGATAATAAGGTTTACACCTAATTCTTCAGCAGCATCTTTAGCACCAGCTTCAACTGAAGCCCAAAAAGGGTTTCCAGCACCTGGTCCTTTAGTACTTAGCATAATTGTTTTTGCATGTGAGCCTGCTAAAAGACTACCTGAAAAAAACAATACAGAAGTAGTAATTAAAGAAATAAAAAATTTCATTTTTCCTCCTAAAATTTTTTTTTAACCATTAATCAAAAATGAAATCTAATCAAGTGACTGTTTGTCAGAAAGTAGTTATTTTTTAATATTATGTTCTGGTCGCAATTTGTCTTCTTAGAACATCGATATAAACAGCCAAAATAATAATTGACCCAATAAGAACTTGTTGCCAGAAAACACTAACATTCATTAGATTTAGACCATTTCGGAGTATGCCCATAATCATGACTCCAGCAAACACACCTAAAACGGTTCCTCTGCCCCCAAAGAAGCTTGCACCACCTATAATGACTGCTGCAATCGCATCTAACTCAGATTGTAAACCAGCATTTGGATAAGCAGAATTCGTTCTTCCTGCTAAAATTAAACCTCCAATACCAGCTAAGAAACCACAAAGGGTGTAAACTACAATTAAAATACGATCGACATTTATACCAGCTGCTCTTGCTGCTCCAGGGTTACCACCAATCGCATAAATCCATTTACCTATTCTTGTATGATTTAAAAATATCCAAAAGATAAAGAATATAACAATCATTAAAATTAAACTTGTAGGAATGTACTCTCGCGCCCCTTCTCCAAAAATTACATCTAGTTTAATTTTACCATTTCCGATAACTCTAATCTGTTCAGCAAAACCTGTTATTGGCACACCTCCAGAAATAAGGTTTCCAATTCCTCTAAATATATACAGCGTTCCCAATGTCATAATGAATGGATGAGGCATGCGAAGTAAGGTAATTCCAATACCATTAAACATACCACACAAAAATCCTATTGCCGGTGCAACTAACATGACAACGTACCAAGGCATTCCTGCTTTTGAAGCAATAGCAAGCCCCATTAGTGATAACATAATAATTGAACCTACTGATAGATCTATACCTGCAGTTACAATGACCATAAAGACACCAAGTGCTAACATAGACTGCCAAGAAACTTGTTTAAAAATATTTGTTACATTTCTCCATGATAAAAAAACATCAGGTTGCAACAAATGCAAAACAGCAATCATTATTAGGATAAGTAATAAGATTCCATATCTTTCAAAAAAAGGAATAAGTCTGACAAATAAAGATTCTTGACTCTTATCCATTAATCTTTTTTCCCCATGATCCATCCAATCACTTCGTCTCTTGAAGTGTTTTTTAATTCTGATTCAGCGAAGTTTGTTCCTTGAAAAAGTGCCATTACGCGATCACAAACAGTAAAAATATCATCCATTCGGTGACTAATTACTATTACACTAACACCTAACTTTTTAAGATTTAAAATTAAATCTAAAACTTTCCCAACTTCCTTAACAGCAAGTGCAGCTGTCGGTTCATCCATCAATACAATTTTTGCATTAAAAGCTGTAGCTCTAGCAATTGCAACTGCTTGTCTTTGTCCGCCTGATAATTCTTCAACCTTTTGATCAGCACTTTTTACATTTATTTTTAGTTTTGCAAGATGCTCTTCGGTTAACTGTTTTCTTTTTTTATGATCTAAAAAATTGAAAGGGCCAACTTTTCTTGTTGGCTCTCTTCCTAAAAAAATATTGTCACCAATAGGGAGATTCCCAGCTAGCGCTAAATCTTGATAAACCATTTCTAAGCCCAAATTTTGTGAGTCTCTGGGACTATTTAAAGTTACTTTTTCCTTATCAAAAAAAAGTGAACCTTCACTTGGCTTATATAATCCTGATAAAACTTTCATTAATGTAGATTTCCCAGCACCGTTATCGCCGACGACACCAAGAACTTCACCTTTATTTAAATGAAGATCTACATTTTGAAGAGCTGTGATAGTACCAAAAAATTTTGAAACTGATTTAGCTTCTAGTACTAAGTTATCTGACATAGTGTGTTTTTAAATAAATTTTAATTAATATCAACTGGTTTTGAACGTAAATATTTAACAGTTTCTCTTTCAGCTTTTTTACATAATTTAGGAGGCAGGCCTTTTGAAATAAGTTTTAAATCTTGAATTACTAATTCACCCATCTCTTTAAATGCACTGTCTAATGCACCAGCCCTATGCGGAGAAAAAATTACATTTTTGAGTTTTCTTAATTTATGATTTTTAGGAAATGGTTCTTGTGGAAAAACATCAATAGCAGCAAACACATTTCTATTTTTTAAAAAATTAAAAAAATCGTCAAAATTTATTATAGCTGCTCTACTCATTAAGACAAACACTGATCCATCTTTTATTAATTTAAGTTTAGAGCTATTAATCATAGATTCATTAGAGGAAGTAATGGAAGCTAATACATAAATGATGTCAGCATTTTTGAGTAATGAATTTAAACTGGTTGGCTTAACATTAAATTTTTCAATTTCTTTATTGGGAATCCAAGGATCATAGGCAATGATATTGTTAGAGAATGCTTTTAGTATAGGAGTAAGTGATTTGGCTAAATCTCCAAAACCAATTAAACCGAATGTTTTATTTTTTAATAAAAAATTATTCTGACTAATTGCTCCTCCATATTTTTCTTTTTTTAAAATAAAGTCTGAGTGAGCAATATGGATACTTCTGGCTATAGATAAAGTAAGGCCAATTGCCATTTCAGCAACAGGTTGAGCAAACACAGGAGATGTTGCTAAAACGTGTATTCCATTTCTAAAACAATAATCATAATCCATATTGTCCATAAAATTACTCTCTACATTAAATATAGCTTTAAGTTTTGTTGATTGAGAAATTAAAGATGAAGGTAAGTTTGGTTGTCCAAAAATATAATCTGCACTGGGTAAGTTTTTTTTATAAAAATTATTTTTATTTTTATTTGGAGCAGTAATGAGTTTAAAATTTTTTTTTAGATAGTTTAAATTCTCTTTTGAAAAAAGTAGGTCCATTGTCCTTGGATATGGATCTAATAAAATTATAGGCTTGTTTTTATTCATACGAACTTTAAATTTTTAGAAAAAAAATTTTATTATTATACGCCTTTACGTTGTTTATTTTTTCCTTCTAAAAATTCTTTAAGAGCTGATTTCTTACCTTCGGTATTATCTACTTCAAGTGTTGGGTTTTCCCAGAAAGCTGTCCCCTCTAACCATTCATACCCATCTGTTTTCATAGAAATAACATATGTTTTGTCTGATTCTTTTGCTCTTTTGAAAGCAGCCTCTAACTCTGAAATGGATTTAACAGTCTCACCATTTGCCCCCATACTTTTTGCGTGAGCCTCAAAATCTACAAACTGTACATTTGTCGCTCTGGCTGCATTGAGATTACAAAGATATTCATTTCCACCTTTTGCTAGTTGCAATCTATTAATAACCATGTGACCACCATTATCACAAACAACTATAATTAATTTTTTATCATATAAAACTGAACTGTAAATGTCGCTATTTTGTAAAAGGTATGAGCCATCACCTACAAATACAATTACATCCTGATCAGGTTTTGCCATTTTGATTCCAAGTGCACCTGATATTTCATAACTCATGCAACTAAAACCCCATTCAGTTTCAAAAGTGTTTAGTTCTTTTGGTTTCCATATTTGAACCACTTCACCAACTAAACCTCCAGCTGCAGTTACGACAATATCTGATGGGTCTGAGTTTCTATAAACTGCACCTACAGCATGAGCATAGGATGGTAATTCTTGGTTTGTTGGTCCACTTTCTTTGGCGACATATTCATCCCATTTATTTCTTTCCTCAATTGAACGCTGGTACCAATTATCTGGTGCTTTCCAATCTCCTAATGCCTTTGATAATTCTTGAAGTCCAATTTTTGCATCACTGACAACAGGAGTTGCGCGATGTTTTGTTGTGTCAAATCGTGAAGTATTTATTGATACAAGTTGAAAATTTTCATTTTCAAAATTTGTCCAAGAGCCAGTTGTAAAATCTCCTAACTTTGTCCCTACAGCTAGTGCTAAATCTGTATCAGTAGCAAGGTTATTAGATGAGCCTTCTCCTAAACATCCAATTGCACTTATGTAATATGGATCATCTTTATTCATACATCCAATACCCATTACAGTTGCTGTTACGGGAATATTGTGTTTCTTTGCAAAAGCAGAAATTTCCTCTTCAGCTTCTGAATACAAAACACCTCCACCTGAAATAATAATTGGTTGTTTAGATTTTTTTAATTTTTCAGCAGCTTTTTGTATTTGATTTGGATCAGGATGAATTCTTCTTATCTCATGAATTTTTTCTTCAAAAAAGATTTCAGGATAATCATAAGCCTCTCCTTGAACATCTTGTGACATTGAGATTACCGCAGGACCACAATCTGCAGGGTCTAGCATTACATTAATTGCTTGCGGTAAAGATGTTAAAATTTGTTCAGGTCTAGTAATTCGATCAAAATATCGTGATACAGATTTAAATGAATCATTTTGAGTTTCTGAAGGAGAATTAAAATGTTCTACTTGTTGTAAAACAGGATCTGGAAAACGACTAGAAAATGTATCACCTGGTAAAAGTAAAATTGGAAGTCTATTACTTAAAGCAACTGCAGCAGCTGTAACCATATTAGTAGAACCAGGTCCAACAGATGAAGTTGCTACAAATATTTGTTGTCTTCTTTTGGCACGAGCATATGCAATACCTGTTAGTGCCATATTTTGTTCATGATGCCCTCTGTATCCAGGAAGTTCATTTTGATATTCTTCCATAGCTTGTCCAATACAAGCAACATTACCATGGCCATAAATACCGAAAGCTCCTGGAAATAGTGGTTCTTTTTTTCCATTAATTAAAATTTTTTGCATAGTTAAATATTTAATTAATGCATGTGAACATGACATCCTAACTGTTTTCATATGTTCCTTTCACAAAAAAAATAGATACTATTACAATAAAAAAATAATTTAAAGAGTTAAACAATTTATTTTTCTAATTTTTTAGAATATAAAATTATCCATGAAAGTTGGGATTGTTGGTGAAATTCATCCTAGTGGATATGAGATATTTGATAAAAATAATATTGAATACTTTGTCACTAATAATATTGATGAAGATCATCTAATAGAAAAATTACAAGATGTGGATGGTATTGTTGTAAGAACGGCAGAAATAAATAAAAATATACTCTCTCAAGCAAAGAACCTAAAAATTGTTGCAAGACATGGTGTTGGCTATGACAATGTAGATACCGAATATTTAAATTATAATAAGATAGCTATGGCCATTACTGGAAAAGCAAATGCGACCAGCGTAGCTGAGCATGTAATGACAATGATGCTTTGTTTAACAAAAAATATTTTTGAATCAGATAGATTAGTGAAATTAGGTAAATTTCAAGAAAAAGGTAATCTACCCAACTTCTTTGAACTCTATAATAAAAAAATTTTAATTCTTGGTTTTGGTAGAATAGGAAAAGCTCTAGCAAAAAGATGTAGTGGGTTTGAAATGGAAATTTATGTTTATGATCCATTTCTTTCGGATAAAGAAATAAAAAATCATAAATGTATTCCAATTAATAAAGAAGAAGGCTTTAAGATTGCTGATTATATAAGTATCCATTTACCTTTAAATGAAGAAACTAAAAATTTGATTTCTTTTGATCAATTTGAAACCTTTAAATCTAATATGATTTTAATTAATACCGCAAGAGGCGGTATAATTAATGAAGATGCCTTATATGAAGCTTTAAAAAATAAAAAAATTTTTGGAGCTGGTGTTGATGTATTTGAAAAAGAGCCGCCAATAGAAAATCATAAACTATTTTCTTTAAGTAATACTTTGTTGACACCACATAATGCTGCTTTAACTCTAGAATGCAGAAAAAGGATGTCTGTAGAGTCGTGTGAAAATGTTTTTGATTTTTTAACTAAAAGTAAAAATTTAAACAAAAATAATATTATAAATCTTAAGATTATAAGTTAGATATTTAAGTAAATGTTTCCATCCTCTTCAGAGATGTCAAAGATCTTAAGACCATCTAAATCAGGATCACTAATACAATCACCAGAAACAATACTATAAGTATTACCACAACCAACACACTCTAACTCTTCTCCTTCAATTTCAGATTCACTCAAAGGTGCTTTCTCCTCGCAATTACAGTTTCCCTGTGTACAAAAAAATCCTGGCTCTAAATGATAAACTGCGTAATTAACATCGTCATGTTCAAAACTTTCCACAGTTCCAACTTCGATATCATCAGTTTCACCAACTAGTATTGGATCAATTTCATCATTCATAAAAAATTTGTAAAATAAAATTGAATTAGAATAAATATTTTTTTTAAGAAAGTTGTTGATTTATCTGAATTTTAGATTTTTTCTTGTGAGTTCTTTTACATTAGAAACTCCCATTAATTTCATATCTCGTTCAATTTCATTGCGTAAATTAGATAAACTTTTTTCGACACCTTTTTGGCCTCCTGCTGCCAATGCATATAAATACATTCTTCCACCTGAACAGGCTTTTGCACCAAGTGACAGTGCTTTTAAAACATGAGTGCCTCTTCTTATTCCTCCTTCACAAATTACATCTATTTTATCTCCCACAGCATCAACAATTTCAGCTAGTTGATCAAATGGTGATCTTGAACCATCTAATTGTCGACCTCCATGATTTGAAACCATTATAGCTGAAGCACCCACATCAACAGCTTTTTTTGCATCGTCTACAGACATCACACCTTTAATAGCAAATTGACGGCCCCACTCTTTATTAATATTTTCCACATCTTTCCAACTCATAGAATTATCAAGCATTTTAGTGAAGTAATCTCCTATGGTTGTCATTACTGTTGTGCCCTCATTAATGTGATCCTTTAGATTACTTAATTCCCATTTTGGTTTTGTAAAATAATCTACTGCCCACTTTGGATGAAGCATAAAACTTAAAACACTATTGAGTTTTAATTTCATTGGAATTGTAAAACCCGTATATAAATCTCGTTCACGGTTTCCTCCAACAGCAGTATCTACAGTCACAGCCATTGCCTCAAAATTTGATTCCTTACATCTTTCTATAAGAGCTTTATTCAGGCCTTTGTCTTTGTGAACATAAAGTTGAAATAATTTAGGTGTTTTGACTAAATTTGATATTTCTTCAATACTGGCAGTCCCTAAAGAAGAAATTCCAAACATTGTTCCAAATTTTTCTGCAGCTTTTGCAACTCCAATTTCACCTTCATGATGAAACAATCTTTGAAGAGCAGTTGGTGCACAATACAAAGGCATATCTAACTTTTGTCCCATTACAGTAGTTGACATATCTACTTTATCAACACCGCTTAATACATTTGGAATCAAATCACACTGCTCGTAGGCATCTGTATTTCTTTTATAAGTTATTTCGTCATCAGCTGCGCCATCGATGTAATGGAATATTGGGCTAGGTAGTCTTTTTTTTGCTAAGTTTCTAAAGTCTTTAACGTTATGACAGTTATTAATATTGCCAAACATTACGCCTGAATAGTTTTTTGAGTTTGCTCTCCTAGACCTTCAATGCCTAGTTTCATTACATCACCTGCTTTTAAAAACACTTGTGGTTTCATTCCCATTCCAACTCCGGGAGGTGTGCCTGTGGAGATGATATCTCCAGGTTGTAATGACATAAATTGACTTAAATAACTTATTAAGAAGTTTACTCCGTAAACCATTGTACTTGTTGAGCCATCTTGCATTCTTTTACCATTTACATCGAGCCACATTTTTAAGTTTTGAGGATCTGGTATTTCGTCGGTAGTTACTAAATAAGGACCAATTGGACCAAAGGTGTCACAAGACTTTCCTTTAACCCATTGACCAGAATGTTCTATTTGAAATTCTCTTTCACTTAAATCATTGATAACACAGTATCCTGCAATATGAGATTGTGATTCGCTCTCAGAAATATATTTTGCTTCTTTTCCAATAATTACTCCAAGCTCAACCTCCCAATCAGATTTTACTGATTTTTTTGGAATCTCTACATTATCATTTGGTCCAATAACGGCACTTGTTGCTTTTGCAAAAATGATTGGCTCAGGAGGAACTTTCTGACCTGTTTCTTCAGCGTGATCAGAGTAATTAAGACCGATGCAGATAAATTTTCCAATGCTTTCTTTACAAACACAAGGTGCATATCCATCACTGTTTTCAACTACAGGTAAAGATGTAGGATTAATTTTTTTCACTTCATTCAATTTGCTAATAGTTAAATTTTTATTATCCCAATCCTTAACTAGAGATGATACATCTCGAATATTTCCTTCTTGATCAAGTATTCCTGGTTTAACTTCATTTCCAATTCTGTATCTTAAAGTTTTCATTATAAAGTCCACCCTCCATCAATTAAGTTTAATGTTCCTGTAACAAAGTCTGATTCATCGCTTGCTAAATAAGTTGCAAGAGATGCTATTTCTTCTGGTTGTGCTAATCTTCCCATTGCCTGTCTTGCTATAAAGTCTGATCTTGCTTTAATAGGATCATCGGCCATATTAACTCTACCCTCCCAAGAAGGTGTTTCAACAGTTCCTGGTAAAATAGCATTACAGCGAATTCCATCTTTAATGTGATCAATAGCTATAGCTTTTACAAAACCATTTAATGCTGCTTTTGTAGTTCCATAAATAAACCTATTAGGAACACCTTTAACATTAGATGCAGCAGAAGAAACAATAACTATATTACCTTTCTTTTCTTTCAACATTTTTGGCAAAAGATTATAGGTCATTAAATATGCAGAAAATATATTAACATTGATTGATCGTGAAAACTCATCTTCATCACAATCAAGAATTGTTCCGTGATGAACAAAACCTACTGCGTGAAATAAAACATCAATCTTGTCTACAGAAGAACAAAAGGTCTCTACATCTTTTTTGTTTGTTGAATCCAATTTCATAGTTTGGATACTCGCATTCTCATTTTTTAAATCATTTAGTTTATCTTCATTAATATCAGTTGCTAAAACTTTAGCCCCTTCATTTGCAAATTTAAGGGCGGTTGCTCTTCCGATACCTTGTGCAGCTGCAGTGACTATAATAGTTTTTTTATCTAATCTCATATGTCAGAATGATATGTATTTTTTTAGCATTAACAGACTTTGTTTTGAATTCAATAAATAAAGAAGCCTATAATATTAGTCATTTATAAAATATATCAATTTTAAATTAATAAATAATAATTTATTAGATACTAATATGAATTTTCTTTTAACTGGAGGCGCAGGATATATCGGAAGTCATGCAGCTCTTTCTCTTCTAGATGCTGGTCATAGTGTTCATATTATTGATGATTTATCTACTGGAAACGAAAGTCTTATTCCTAAAAGTGCATTATTTACAAAATGTAATATTAATAATGAAGAAGTAATTTCGAAGCTTATACAATTAAACAACTTTGATGTTTTAATGCATTTTGCTGGTTTTATTCAAGTTGAGGAATCAGTGAAATATCCTCAAAAATATTTCGACAATAATACTGAAAATGCAACTAAACTATTTGAAACTTGTAAAAGTAATGGATTAAATAAAATAGTGTTTTCTTCAACAGCTGCTGCATACGGAGCAGTAAATGAAAATAAATTAATAGATGAAAATACAAATTTAAATCCTCAAAATCCATATGCTGAATCTAAAATAAAAACAGAAAATTTTTTATTTGAAAATAAGAATGACTACAAATTTATAATATTACGATACTTCAACGTTGCTGGTGCAGATAAAAAATTAAGAGCAGGACAAATATCTAAAAGATCTACACATTTAATTAAAATTTTATCTGAAGTTGTTGTAGGTAAAAGAGATCATATTGAAATATACGGAAATGATTATGATACGCCTGATGGAACAGCTATTAGAGATTATATACATGTCTCCGATCTTGCTGATATCCATCTAGAAGTAGCAAAATATTTAATAGAAAATTCAGAATCTAATTTATTTAATTGTGGCTATGGAAATGGTTTTAGTGTTTTGGATGTTATAAATACTGCAAATAAAATCACACAAAATAAAATTAATTATAAATTTACAAAAAGAAGAGATGGAGATGTTGAAAAATTAATTGCAGAAACTTCAAAAATATTAAAACATATTAATTGGAAACCTAAATATAATGATCTAAGCGAAATTATTAATTCATCAATTAAGTGGGAAGAAAAAATTAATGGATCAAATACATAAAAGAATTTTTATCAGAAATGATAACAAGGAACTTTATCTTTATGGATATAAAGAACATATAGATTCCCCTAGCCAACAACTTGAGGTATCAGAAATTCCAAAACCTCATATGAGATGGAACCCATCAAGGGAAGAATGGGTTACCTATTCTGCGGGAAGAAAAAATAGAACATCATTTCCACCAAAAGAATATTGTCCACTATGCCCAGGAGCAAATTTAAATTATCCAACAGAAATACCATTTTCAAACTTCGAAGTTGCAGTCTTTCCAAATCGTTGGGCAAGTTTTAATCATAAAGGTGAAAATATATTTTTAGAAAATATTTTGAGTAAACCCTCAAAAGGGGAATGTGAAGTAGTTGTCTATTCATCTAAACATCTTGATACAATTTCTGAAATGCCTCTAGAAAGAATACAATTGTTAACTAAAGTTTGGATAGATAGGTATATGGAGTTACAAAAAAAACCAGATGTGAAATATGTTCTACCTTTTGAAAACAGAGGTGAAGAATGTGGGGTTACTCTACATCATCCTCATGGTCAAATATATGCATACCCTTTTATTCCTCCTGCAATAGAAAAAGAAATAAGATCATTTAAAAAAGAAAATTTTTTATTTAATATTATGAGTCAACTAGAAGAAAAATATTATGTGTATCAAAATAAAAATTTTATTGCAGCTGTACCACCTTTTGCTAGATATGCTTATGAAGTATGGATAATACCTAGAAATCGAATTGAAGGTCCTTGGAAATTTAATGATGAGCAAATTGAAGATTTTTCTAAATGTATTCAGCAAGTCGTTAAAGGATATGATAATTTTCTTAATAAAAGATGTCCTTATATAATGGGTTTACACGCATCTCCTGAATTAAATGATAATGACTTTCATTTTCATGTAGAATTTTATCCACCTTTACGACACGGGGATAAACCAAAAATTTTAGCAGGATCAGAGTCAATGGCTGGTGTATTTATAATGGATGTATTGCCTGAAGATTCTGCTAAAGTGTTAAGAAAATTTATGTCATGAAAACAATAGAAGAAAAAATAAATTATTACAAAGACAGCCTAGATTTGTTCGATGATGGAATGGATAAATATAAATTTTTAATTGACCAAGCAAAAAAAGCAAAAAAATTTCCGGAAGAATATAGAGATGAGACTTTTAAAGTCTCTGGATGTCAAGCGCAGGTATGGCTTGTTCCTAAATTAAATGAAAATATTCTTTCTTTTTATTATGACTCTGATGCTTTTATATCAAAAGGAATGGTAACCATTTTATGTGATATTTATGGTGATAGAAATCCTGTTGAGATTAAAAATTCTGATTTTAATATGCTAAATATTCTTGAATTGGATACACTCTTAACACCGGGAAGAAGAAATGGTGTCTATTCAATGCTAGAAAAAATAAAAGAGTACGCAAAATCATACTCAAATAATTAGAATGTTTTACGAACCTAAAAATGGTCATCCATTTAAAATAGATCCATATAAAGCCTTAGTTTTTCCTAGACCTATCGGTTGGATTTCTTCATTAAGTAAAAGGGGAATTCCGAACTTAGCTCCCTATTCTTACTTCAATGCTGTAGCAGATGAACCTCCGCAAGTAATGTTTTGTTCAAATGGAGATTCTGCCTATGGTGGCTTCAAGGATTCACTTACAAATATACTTTCAACAAAAGAGTTTGTTGTTAATTTTGCAACTGCAAATACAAGAGATGCAATGAATATAAGTTCGTCAAACTATGAGCCTAATGAAGATGAATTTGTTGCTGCAAAGTTAAAAAAGAGAAAATCTAAACTTGTTAAACCCCCATCAGTAGATGATAGTCCAGTTAATTTAGAGTGTAAGTTACTTAAAACATTAAAACTTAAAACAAATACTAAAAAAATTTCTACCATGGTTATTGGGGAGATTATTGGAATATATATTAACAATAAATTTATAAAAAATGGAAGAATAGATAGTGTATCAATGCGTTATATTTCACGTATGGGCTATTCTGAATATTCAACAATTTCTTCTAAGTTTAATTTAAAGCGTCCAAAAAAATAATTGAAGATTAAATAATATGAACTTTTATAAACCTTTCAATCTTCCAAAATTAATGGTCGCACCAAACGGTTCAAAAAGAATGAAAATAGATCATGAAAGTATTCCAATAACAATTGGCGAAATTTGTAGCACAGCTAAAGCTTGTTATAATTCAGGTGCTGAAGCACTACATTTTCACGTTAGAAATAATGATGGTTTGCATGTTTTGGATTCTGGACTTTATAAAGAAGCTTTAGCAGAGCTTAATTTGATTGTTCCAAAAATGCATTTACAAATTACAACTGAGGCAATTGGAATTTACTCTCCAGAACATATGCGAAATTTAATTTACAATGTTGATGCCCCGGGAATTTCAATAGGAATTAAAGAAATGATTCCTTCTGGGAATCCTACAGATGAAGATATTAAAGTTTATAAATATTTAGTTGAAAAAAATACAAAAATTCAACATATTTGTTACTTCCCTGAAGAACTAGAAATACTTTCAAAATTAATAGAAGTAGCAGAACTTCCAAATGAAAATACATGGTGTATGTTTGCAATTGGTCATTACACAGGACGTAAAAGTGATCCAAACCTAATACCTATGTTTTTAGATTCTAAGAAAAAAAATCAGATAAATGGTGATTGGGCTATTTGTGCTTTTAGTATTGAAGAAAAAGAATGTATTAAAAAAGCAATTAGCCTAAATGGTAACATAAGAGTAGGTTTTGAAAACTCTATTCATATGTTTGATGGTAGCATAGCTCTTAATAATGAATCAAAAGTAAAAGAAGTATTCGAATATATTAATTAAAATTTTTTAGATTAGTTATAATTAAATTATCTAAAGAGTTATTTTTCTTGAAAGTCTGTAAAATAAATCGATCAGGTCTGACAAGGATTGCATCTGCATTAAATTTTTTTAAGATTTTAGTTAATTCCTTGTATGAACTTTCTTTAACTATTTTAATTTTTTTTGACATTTTTTTTAATTTTAACTTTTTGGAAACTATTAATATTGGTTCAAATGAAAATAATTCATCAAAAGATTTTGATTTTGAAATATTAAATTTAGGAAAAATTCTTCCTCTATTTTTATCCAATGTAGATCCTAATCCAGGACCAAGTTCTGGTTTAATAGATTTCATAGTTTTAGAACCATTACTCTGATCAGATATTGTATTTGATATTTTATAAGACCTCATTGCATTTATAAATTCACCCATTTTCATTGTAGTTTCAATATATTCTTTTACATTTGAAAATCGTTCTTTTTGGAAAGAATTAAGGATTTTTTCATTATGTTTTTTTTTAACACAATGAATTATTTTCCAACTTAGGTTTGATACGTCTCTTATACCAGCACACATTCCTTGTCCCATAAAAGGTGGCATTAAATGAGCAGCATCACCCGCTATAAATACTCTTTCATTACGCCATTTATTTGCAATAGCAGACTTGAATGTATAAATTACCTTTCTTTCAATTATTGCCTCATTTGGTTTTAACCAAGGCTGCAAAAATTTCCAAATAAATTTGTCTGTTAGAACTTTTTTTTCATTTTCATTTTTTTTTAATGCAAATTCCCATCTTCTCCTTTTTCCAACATTTCTGCAATATGTTGCTGGTCTTTTTGGGTTAGAATATTGAATTGTTCTATCAGGAAGATTTTTCTTTTTATTAAGAATAAGATCTATAACAGCCCACTTTTGAGTAAAACCTAAATTGCTGAATTTAGACTTGATTGATTTTCTTGTAATCGAGTTAGCACCATCAC
This sequence comes from uncultured Alphaproteobacteria bacterium, assembly GCA_902623255.1. Taxonomy (GTDB): domain Bacteria; phylum Pseudomonadota; class Alphaproteobacteria; order HIMB59; genus CACPNW01. The sequence continues at coordinate 62,881 of CACNSY010000002.1, forward strand.
AACCAACCAAATACTTACTTTTAAATATATTAATCTTCAAAGTTTCGGTATCTTGGAAAACTACTTTAACAAAATCTTTTGAATTTATAATTTTTTTTACATTTGCATTTTGTATAGATTTAAATTTTTTGTATGACTTTAAGTTATGGCGTATTACACGTTCAAAATCCGGCTGATGAAACCGGTAACTTGGATAGCATCCATTTTCAGTTATTTCTTTTGGTCTGGGCCAATCTAATAAAACATTACCTTTATTATCAACAAATTTAGTTCCCTTATTAATTATAGTATAATTTTTAAATTTTTCTTTAATACCAATAGTCTCGAATACTCTCATAACTTCATCATCAAAGTGAACAGCTCGTGGTAAGGGATATAAATTTTTTTCCTTCTCTAACATAAGAATTGATAAATTACTTTTCGCAAGCAAACTTGCAAGCGTTCCACCTGTTGGTCCAAAACCTATGATAATTACATCAAAGAAATTATTCATCCGTAAAGATTATTTGTTATTTTGAATATTTGAATAAAGCCAAGGACAATCAATTAATAATGGAGCTTGCTTACCTTTTGAAGCTGTATCCAATCTTTTTTTTCTGAATTTAATTCTATCTTCGTCAGACATATAAAGTCTTTCATGACCCCAAAAACTTGGACCATCAAATGTCTCTACTGGTTTCCATGTATGCTGATCTATAATTCTTCCCCCCCAACCATTTTCAACAAAAAATCCAGATGGGGTGTTAGAATAAAATGATGTCATATAATCATTTGTATGCCTGCCTAAAGTATAAGCAATTGCATCTTTTTTGTATTGTAAAAGATCATAACCCTGACCAACATCATCTAAACTATTATACTCAACCATAAAATGATGAAATCCTTCTTTGCCAGATTCAAAAAAAGCGAAACTGTGGTGCCTTCCATTAACATGAAAAAAACAAAGTGATATTGGAGTATTACTATAATCAGTGATTTTAAAACCCAATAAATCTTTATAAAAAGGGATTAGAGACTTTACATCTTTAACATTAATAACAATGTGCCCCATTCCATACGGGCCTGTTTTAAAACCAGATATTGGACGTCCTGGAACAAAAGGTTCTTCATCCTTCATGGGATTGTAAACAATTTCAATTCTATTACCTTGAGGATCATAAAAAAAAATCAATTCCTCAACAAATCTTTTATCACATAAATTTTTATCAGCACAAATAACTTCTATATTGTTTTTCTCTAGCTTATTTGCATAAAATTCAATGTCATTTTTAGTTTCAACTTCCCAACCCATAAATGCCATGTTGTCACCAGTATCACCAGTAATAGCAAGCCTTTGTTTATGATCATCCATTCTGAAACTAAGAGCACCTTTGCCGCGATCAACTTGTTGCATACCTAAGCATTTTTGAGAAAATTCTGACCAATCCTCTATCTTATCTGAATTAACACCGATGTAGCTTAATGAACTTATTGTCATTTGTTTTTATTATAAAACTTCATTTTGCAGGGTATTAGATAAAGTTCCAATCTCAGAAATAGTGATATCAACTTTATCACCCTCTTTAAGATAAATTGGTGGATTTCTTTTAAAACCAACACCACCAGGTGTTCCTGTAACTAAAACATCACCAGCTCTCCATGGAAGTGCTTTAGAGACATAAGATATTAAAAAGGGAAGATCAAAAATTAGTTGACTTAAAGAAGCGCTTTGCATCACTTCGCCATTTAAATATGTTTTAATTGTAAGCTGTTTATAATCATCAATGTCTTGAGCCAAAACCATATGGGGACCAAAACTTCCAGTTTTCTTAAAATTTTTTCCCATTCCAAATGTAGATTTAGTGTGACGTTGCCAATCTCTTACAGAGCCATCATTATAGCAAGAATAACCAGCAATATATTTTAGGGCATCATCTTCACTTAAATGACTTTCAGAATCCTTCATTATTAGTGCCATTTCACCTTCAAAATCTAAATTATCTGAAGCTTTAGGTATTATCATATTTTCCATATGCGCTACCTGACTATCATTAAATCTTTGGAATGTTACTGGGTTATCTGCAATAGTTTTTTCAGTTTCTTTGACATGTTCATGATAATTTAATCCTACACATATAATCTTGCTAGGATTGGGTATAACTGGCAAAAGTTTTATAGAATTAATATCAATATCCCCGGGATTATTTTTTGCGTAACTTCTACCTTCTTCAAGGCAATTAAATTGAATTAATTCTTTAAGAGATTTTATATTATTAATTTGTCCTGTAAGATCAGTTACTTTATTGTTAAATACTATACCGAATCTTTCTTCATTATTGTTTAAAAAAGAAATAAAGTTCATAATATTCACATTATTGTTATATACTGACATTTCTATATGCAAGTAAAATAGACAAGGGAGTATGGCGGAACTGGTAGACGCGCCGGATTCAAAATCCGGTCACTTCGGTGGTGTGGGTTCGATTCCCTCTACTCCTACCAATTTATCTTCACGCATTATAAAAAACATTAGGAATGCAATTAAAAACATTATTACGCCTAATGCATACATATTAAATGTTAAGCCAAAAGTTTCTGCAGAAATTCCTACAATAGCAGGCCCGAATATGGCTCCAACAAAAGCAATGCTTGATACATGAGAAATAGTAACTGGAATTGGATTTTGTGAATTTTTTACTGCCTGTCTAAATACTATAGGCATAACGTTAGAAATTAACATTCCAAAAAGTGTTATGGCTATAAAAATGATAATTATATTTTGAGAAAAAATACTTAATACTAATATTGTGGATCCAACCATTGCAAAACATGGACCTACAATTATTTCACCAAGTTTTGTAATTAGTTTAGACGCAAAGATATTACTTATGATCTCACCTAAATTAAAAAAAATAACTATTGAACCGACTAAAAAAATTGGCGCAGAAAGATCAGTAACGAGCCATAAAGGTGACCATTGAATTATTATTCCCATAAATGCAATAATACACATGTTAATTGATGCAAACATGATAATTTTATAATTTGGAATTGAAAATCTTGGATTGTTATTAACAACATCATATTTCATATTCAATCCAAAGAAATGCATAGTCAAAGTTGATATAAAAACAAACATACCTACAATAAAAGTAGTATAGACAGGGTCAATTTCTAAACCTAGACATAAACTAGATATTCCTGCCCCAAAAAGAAAACCAAAATTAAAGGATGATTTAAATATTGGATTAAGAATTTTTTTTGTTTTCTCTTCTATTATCGCAACTTGCGTAAAAATATTTGGTGCTTGTATGCCAATAGAAATACCCCACAACATAGATATAAAAATAAAAAAATTATAAGAAGATAAGTAAAAAATAGAAAATGGAATAAATGCGTACAATAACCTTGCAATAATTAAACAATTTGTACTTCCTATTATTGGTAATAAAAAACGGGTAGTTAGTTGGTTTGTAACTACATTGAAAATACCAAATAAAATAAATCCCATAGAAAATTCTGTTTTTGTCATATCAATCAAATCAAAAAGAATTGGTGAATTTACCATGAACATACTGAAGGTTAATGTAGCAAAGAACCCTTGTGAAAAGGTTGCATAAAATGCGGTTTTTAATTCTTTAGTCTCTATATTTTCCATTTAGGTAATATTTATGATAATTTAGATTTAAAATCATTAATAGTATAAATCAAAATTATTAAAAAAAATAAATTAAATGAATTTTCTTAAAAGAACTTACAATTGGACGTTAGAAAAAGCGCAACATAAAAATGCAAAGTGGTATTTAAGTTTAATATCATTAGCAGAAAGCTCATTTTTTCCAATTCCACCAGACATACTGTTGATTCCAATGGCATTAGCATCGAAAGCAAAGGCTCTATTTTACGCATTCATATGTACACTGTTTTCAGTTCTAGGTGGAATACTAGGATATGCAATAGGATATTTTTTTTATAATTCGGTCGGTATTTACATTGTTGAATTTTATCATTTAGAAAATTCTTTTAATATTTTTGAATATTACTACAAAGAATTTGGCATATTAATTGTTCTAGGTGCTGGAATAACACCCTTTCCTTATAAGTTTATTACTATTGCAAGCGGTGTATTTGGATTAAATATTTTTTTGTTTATTATTGTTTCAATTATTGGTCGAGGATTCAGATTTTATTTAATAGCAATACTTCTTTATTTTTTTGGTGAAAAAATTAAGTTAATTATTGATAAATATTTTAATATTTTAACTATTGTGTTTTTTATTTTACTTGTTGGAAGTGTTTTTATAATTAGATTTTTATGATAATTCGGAATTGGACAACACTTTTATTTATTCTTTCACTTATCTCTATATCATCAGCATTAATTGCAGAATATTTTTTTAATCTTCAGCCATGCGAATTGTGTTTAAAGCAAAGACATCCATATTATTTAATTTTAATATGTTTGATTTTGATATTTTTATTAAAAAATTTTAATAAAATGTGGCTTTATTTAGTAATACAGTTTGCATCAGTTTACGGGTTATTTTATTCTATATGGCACGTAGGAGTAGAAAATAAAATTCTTAAAGGGCCAGCAGGTTGTTCAGCAATGCTAACAAACAGTGAGAATGCTTCAGATCTCAAAGCGCAAATATTATCAAAGCAGGTAATTAGTTGTGATGAAGTTATTTGGAGTTTTTTTGGAATTTCTGCTGCTTCAATTAATACGATTGTTTTACTAGTTATTTTTATTTTTAATGCTATTTATTTATTTAGATACTATGGCATTAAAAAAGAAAAAAGCATCTAAAAAAAAATCTTCGTCGAATAAAACTACTCATAGGGAGGTTTTGGAAGAAATCATAAGAGTTGATCATGCTGGTGAGTATGGTGCTACTAAAATATATGATGGCCAAATAGCAATATTCGGGAAAAGCTCAAAACTTGGCAAAACAATTCAACATATGGCTGACCAAGAACAAGAGCATATTGATAAATTTAATGAATTAATATTGGAACATAGAGTTAGACCAACTGCTCTCCTTCCTTTATGGAATGTTGCAGGTTATGCGCTTGGCGCATCCACTGCCTTAATGGGTGAAAAAGCTGCTATGGCGTGTACTGTTGCTGTAGAAAAAGTTATTGGTGAACATTATCAAGAACAACTGGATCTTTTAGGTGATGATCATAAAGATTTAAAAAAAACAATTTCTAAATTCCGAGATGATGAACTAGAACATCATGATATAGGAATAGAGCATGACGCAGAAAGTGCTCCAGGTTATAAAATTATGTCAAAAGTAATTGAGCTTGGGTGTAAAACAGCGATTGCAATATCAAAAAAAATTTAATTTTCTAATTCTGTATCCCAATATAAATAATCTCTCCAAGTTTCATGTAAAAAATTAGGAGGAAAATTTCTGCCATTATTTTGTAGTTGAATAGAAGATGGTCGAAGTGGTTTTTTAAAAAGTTTCATATCTGTATTGTGAATTAATTTTCTTCCCTTTTTTAAATTACAGGATGTACAAGCAGAAACTACGTTCTCCCATGTAGTTTTACCATTTAAGCATTTAGGCACTAAGTGATCAAATGTTAGTTCATTAGCAGGGAAACGATTAGTGCAATATTGGCAAGTAAAGTTATCTCTCAAAAACACATTAAATCGAGTAAAAGCTGGTCTTCTTTGTGGTGTAACGTAGTCTTTTAAAGCAATAACACTTGGTAGCTTGAAAGTCAGATTTGGAGAATGTACCTCATGTTCATAATTTTCAATTACCGAAACTCTTTCTAGAAATACTGCTTTAATAGCATCTTGCCATGAGCATAAAGAAAGTGGGTAATAAGATAGTGGACGGAAATCAGCATTAAGGACCAAAGCTGGATTTTCTGCAGTACTCATTTTAGTTTTTACTCACCCAAATCATATTATTCAGATAGTAATATAATATTAAGATTCGATTACTTTAAATATTTTTTTTAATAAAGTTTTGGAATAAAGTTATTGTTTCTTGCGACATTGTATGCTCATCATTCGGCAAAAGATGAGATTCAAATTTGAAATTATAATTTTTTAGAATTTCAACTGATTGATTGAAATTTGAAATTGGCAATACATTATCTAGTCCACCATGCGAAATAAATATTGGTGTTTCTAAAAATGAATTTTTAGGAACAAATTCTCTTGAAATTATTCTTGAAGAAATAATGGCTATGCCAGCTAATTTTTTATTAAGAGATTGACCCAATTCAAACGCCATTATTCCTCCTTGGGAAAAACCCATAACAAAACAATCACTCATCTCAATATTTAAATCATTTGTAAGCAGAGATATCGTATTAGAAATTTTTTTAACATTTTCATTTATTAAATTTCTAACATTTTCAAATTCTTTTGGACCAACATCAGATATATAAACACCGTTCAGATATAAATCAAACCATTGATACCCCATTGGGTTGCCAGGCATAATACTTGGTGCATTTAAAGCTACATAGTGCATTCCCCATTCATCTTGATCTAAAGGTTCTGCTAAATGAATAAAATTAGCAGCATTGTCACCATAACCATGAAGCATTACCATTAGTTTCTTAGGTTTGTCGTGTTTTGATATTGATGGGCCTAATAATATATTGTCCATATTGACCTTATGTATGATTTCTTGCTTCATTCAAGAAAAGTTTTATATAGATATAATATGAGCACAATGCAGATAGTACTTGTTTTATTTATGGCCGCAACTTTAGCGGTTGTTGTCATTGGGGTCATAGCCATGGCAGTAAATGGAAAACTTAATAAAAATCATAGTAATAAACTAATGCGTTTAAGAGTACTTTTTCAAGCTATAGCTATATTTGTTTTTGTTTTAATTGTCTGGCTGGCAAGAAATTAGTATTTAGACTCTAGAAAAATTTTATAATATTTAGTATACAGTTGGTAGGTTTATATGGGCATTCACTTTAATCACAAATCTAAAGCGGGAGACCGCAAAATGCAGAAAGAGCTTAAACTAAAAATGAAAGCTGAAGAACGCAAAAGAAAACGTGAAGAGCAAGAAAAGCTTAAAATGGAAGAGGAAATGCGCAAACTTGAAGAACTTACAAGACCTGATAAAGAAGAAAATCAGTAATAGCAGTAATATTAATTACTAAAAATTTTTAAAATTTACTAACTGGGTAAAGGATAATGTTCAGCTATGAACTTCTTTAGAATTTCTAATGTTTGATCTGCTTCTTCTAGGAGCATCATATGACCACAATCTTCAATAATCTTTACTTCCGAGCCTTTAATATAATCAGCAAGAATTTTTCCATCTTTTAAACGGCACATTCTATCTTGTGCACCTAATATAGAAAGAGTTGGTAAATCTAACTTTTTAGCAATCTCAGGTCCGTTTTTATAATTATCGCATGCTCTAAAATCGACACCTAAGGTATCTTTAATTTCTTTATTTTGAACTATCATAGATCCAACATTTAGGTGATATAAACCAGGAACAGGATGACCTCCAAAATGTCCTGCAGGCCCGTGCGCAAAATCCATCATAAGATCAACAGCCTTAGGATTACTCTCTTCAGCAAGCCTTAATAGTTCAGGATTCATTGGAATTGCAGATGCACCACCCATAAGAGTTAACGTTTTAATTTTTTCTGGGTGTTGGGCAACACATTCCATTGTTACAAGACATCCTTGAGAATGTCCAACTAGTGAAGCTTCTTTACATCCAACTGCTCCAATTACATCGCCAACCCAGTTTCCCATTTCTTCAATAGATTTTAAACTTTCACCAGAAGAAAGTCCGTGACCTGGTAAATCAACGGCTAAAACGCTGTATCCACGGAATGCAAAGTAGCGCGTTTGTAAAACCCAAACCATGTGACTTAGTCCACTACCGTGAACGAAGATTATAAGAGGTTTATTTTTATCAAAAGGTCTGCCTCCAGTGGAGGCAAACGTATCAATTCCGCGAACTTTAAACTTCATTTATTTGTTTGCAACTAAACGTGGTTTTTTTGCTGCTCTAAATCCATCTTCGAAATCGTTTACAATATCTTCAAAGTCTTCTAAACCAACAGATAATCTAATCATATCATGAGATAATCCAGCAAATTTTAAAGTTGCCTCATCCATTTGTGAGTGCGTTGCAGATGCTGGATGTATAACTAGTGTTCTCGCATCACCTACATTTGCTAAATGCGATGCAAGTTTAACATTATTAATAAATGCAGCTCCAGCCTCTTTGCCACCTTTAATTCCAAAGGCGATCATTGATCCTGTACCCTTAGGTAGAATTTTTTCTGCTAGTTCTTTGTCTGGATGTCCTGGTGCGCTAGCATGTGAAACCCAAGCAACACTCTCATGATTTGATAAATACTCAACCATTTTCAAAGCGTTAGAACAATGTTTTTCCATTCGAAGAGAGAGAGTTTCTAAACCATGTAAAATATTCCATGCATTTTGTGGTGCTAAACAAGGCCCCATATCTCTCATACCCTCAGCTCTTGCCATCATTGTAAAAGCTGTTGGGCCAAATTCTTCTGCAAATGATAATCCATGATAGCCCTCGTAAGGTTCTGTCATAGAGGGAAATTTATCATTTTGCATCCAATCAAAAGTTCCACCTTCAACTAATATTCCTGCCATAGAAGAACCATTACCACTCATCCATTTAGTTAGTGAGTGTACAACAAGGTCAGCTCCGTGTTCAAAAGGTCTACACAAATAAGGAGTTTGATAAGTACTATCAATAATTAGTGGGATACCAGCTTCTTTTGCTATGTTTGAAACTTCAGGCATGTTCATCAATTCATTACCAGGATTACCAACAAGCTCACCAAAAATACCTTTGGTATTTGGTTGAATTGCTTTTTTAAAACCTTCTGTATCTCTTGGTTTTACAAAAGTTGTTTTAATACCAAACTTAGGAAGGGTTAATCTAAATAAATTTACAGTTCCACCGTAAAGCTGAGAAGAAACAACCATGTGATCACCGGCGTTACAAAGGGTCATAATAGTTAAAAATATTGCACTCATTCCAGATGCAGTTGCAAGAGCAGCTGTTCCTCCTTCAAGTGCACAAACTCTTTCTTCTAGAACTTGTACTGTTGGGTTGGACATACGACTATAAATATGACCACCTCTTTCTAAATTAAAAAGTGCTGCCGCATGATCAACATCATCAAACATATATGAAGTTGTTTGATAAATTGGTACTTGCCTTGAGCCAGCGTTTTTACTTGGTTGATAACCAGCATGTAGACTTAGTGTGTCAAATTTATAAGTTTTTGGATCCATTTATAACTCCTTTGCTTTTGTTCTTAATTCAAACTTTTGTATCTTCCCAGTTGATGTTTTTGGTAATTCACCAAAGATTACATGCTTTGGTCTTTTAAATCCAGCCATATTTTCTTTACAAAACTGAATTATATCCTCTTCTGTGGCATTTTTTCCAGGAGCTAGTTCTACAAAAGCACATGGTGTTTCACCCCACTTCTCATCTGGCTTGGCAACTACTGCAACCAAGGAAACAGCTGGGTGTTTAGCAACAACATTTTCAACTTCCACAGATGAAATATTTTCTCCTCCAGAAATTATGATATCTTTCGATCTATCTTTTATTTGAATATATCCATCAGGATAGACAACCGCTAAATCACCGGAGTGAAACCATCCATTATTCATGGATGTTTCAGTCGCCTCTTTATTTTTATAATATCCTTTCATTACTACATTACCTCGAATTAAAATCTCTCCCATGGTTTCTCCATCCATCGGGACTTTTTCATAGGTCTCTGGATCAGCAACACATACTTCTTCAGTATTTGGGTAACGAACACCTTGTCTTGCTTTAATATCAGCTTTTTCAGATTTTGATTGTGATTCCCATTCTTCATTCCAAGCACACTGAAGGATATGACCGTATGTTTCAGTTAATCCATATACATGCATAACTTCAAAACCTAAGTTATCCATCTTTTCAAGAATTGCACTCGTTGGTGGAGCACCAGCAGTTAATACATATACTTTATGATTTATTTCTTTTTTATCTTTTTCATCAGCATTAGCAATTAAACTTAAAACTATAGGAGCGCCTCCAAAATGAGTTACTTTGTATTTATCTATTAAATTATAAATATCTTTTGCAACAATGTACCTGCAGCAAATAATTTTTGCATGTATTAAAGCGGCTGTCCAAGGGTAGCCCCATCCGTTACAGTGGAACATTGGAACAGTATAAAGAAATGTTAATTTATTAGGCATGTTCCATGCCGTAACACTTCCTGTAGACATTAAATATGATCCACGGTGGTGATACACAACACCTTTTGGTTTACCAGTTGTGCCTGATGTATAGCTTAGTGAGATTGCTTGCCATTCATCTTCAGGTAAAGACCAATTATAATTGTCATCACCTGTTTGTAAAAATTCTTCATATGTCATTTCTCCTATTTGTTCACCCTCACCATCTTTAAAAACTGCCTGATCATCATGAATGTCAATAATAGGAATATTCTTCCCATATATTTTTAAAGCCTTTTTCATTGTAGGTGAAAATTGAGTATCAGTTATAAGAAGTTTTGCATCACTATGATCTAGAATATACGCAATTGTATCTGCATCAAGTCTAGTATTGATCGTATTAATAACGCCACCAGTCATTGGGATAGAATAATGTGCTTCGAATAATTCTGGAGTATTTGCCGCTATGATTGAAACGGTACTTCCTTTTGTAATTCCTTTTTTTGCTAATGCACTAGCAAACTTGGTACATCGATTATAGGTTTCAAGCCAAGTGTAACTTCTTTTTCCATAAACTAAAGAGTCATAGTTTGGATAAATATCTTTCACGCGAGTTATAAAACTTAATGGTGATAGTGGAACAAAATTGGCTGAATTTTTATCTAGGTTTGTATCAAAATTACTCATCTGTTTCCTAAAAGGATCAAATACTACAAGAAATTAATTTAATTTACTAATGGTTTTCCAGTTTCAAGTGTATGTTTTATTCGCTCTTGAGTTTTAGGCATCTGGATAAGTCTCATGAAAGCTTCCAATTCAAGATTATAAAGATCATCTTCACTTAATTCATTATCAATATTTGTATTTCCACCACTAAGTACAAAAGCAATTTGCTTACCTACTTCTAATCCGTGGTCTAAAATTTTATTTTCATTATATAGTGCTTCAAGTTTTTCAAACATTTTATCTCTGACAGCACTACCGCCTAAATTGAATTTAGGTTGAGATGGTTTTTCATAACCTCCCTCAATATTATTTAATAAATCGATAGCTGTTGATAATTGTCTGTCTCTATTTATTACCACCTTATCCTTTTCTAAAAAGAATTGATTTGGCAGCGCTTCATTTGGTGAGGTAGCAGTAATAGCGTAACCAATAAGATCAAAAACTTTCATAGACGCATGTTCAGAATTTTTTTTACCTTCTGGAGTTTGTAACCAACGCCACAGCATTTCCTTACAACCCCCACCAGCAGGAATGAGTCCAACTAAAGATTCAACTAGTCCAAGAACAACATTTGTATGAGCAACGTTATAATCACAATGCAATACCACTTCAAAACCACCGCCAATAGCAAGTCCTGATGGCGCAGCAATAAAAGGCTTATCTGCATATTTTATTGTTTTACACGTTTGTTGGAAATCAATTATAAATTTTTCAATTTTAGACCATTCATTATTTTTAGCAAATTCCATGACATAATTTAAATTTACACCAGCAGAAAATTGCATTGCATCATTAATCACAATTGTGCTTTTATTATTTTGAGCAGCTTCTTTTAACGCTAACATAGAGTCAGTATCTAAAGCGTTTGCCTTAGTAGTAAATTCAACAACCTGATATGATGAAGCATTTTTAATATTAGCAGAAGGGTTCTCAAAAGTTTTTTGTAAATTTAACGATCTTAAATTATCAACACTTGAATCTAAATATCCAGGTCTTTTTTTAAATTCAAAAACTCCCTTTAGATCTTTAAAGAAGTTAATATCAGTATTTTGATCAATAAAATTTTTTGTATCAATATTTGAAAGCATTTCAAAAGGGCCAACAGTCCAATTAAAACCTAATCTTAGTGCATCATCTATGTCTATATATTTTGATGATACATCAGGGATTAAATATGCAGCATACCTAATTACTTTTGTCAGAATTGATTTTGCATATTCACCGTATTTGTCTTTTCTTTGAATGAGTTTATTTATGTCAATTTTATTTCCCATGCCTAAATTAATTTTCTGACTTGGGTGATACTCGCCAGTTTCTAAATTAATTGCTTCAAGAATTTTTTTACCATCAGATTTATTCATTCTATAAAAACCACCCTTACCTTTTCTTCCTGTATACCCAGTTTCAATAAGTTTTGTGACCAATGGAATTTCTTGTGCAACCTCTTGGAAAGGATCTTCTTTTGGGAGTTCTTTGATAAAACTTTTTAAAACATCAGCCATCAAATCGATACCAATTAAATCGTATAGCCCAAAAATTCCAGTCTTCGGGATACCCATTGGTCTTCCAAATACAGCATCAGCTTCTTCAATTGATATCTTCATTTTAAAAGCTTCAGTCATAGCAACTTGCATTGCATAAACTCCAATTCTGTTTCCAATAAATCCTGGAGTGTCGTTACAAATAATTACACCTTTACCAAGTTTTTCATCACAAAATTGTTTTAATAAATTTATTTTTTCAATGTCATTAACTTCTTCAGTTACTATCTCGAGCAATGCCATATATCGAACTGGGTTAAAAAAATGAGTAATGCAAAAATTTTTTTTCATTTCATCTGACATATTTGCCGATAGGATTTTTAATGGAATTGTAGATGTATTAGATGAAATTATAGAATTGTTCTTTCTTGTAGTCTGAATTTTATCATAAATGTTATGTTTAATATCTATTCTCTCAACAACAGCCTCCACAACCCAATCAGCTTCCGCAACTTCATTAAAGTCATCCTCAATATTTCCAACCTTAATTAATTCTGCTTTGTTTTTTTCTACTAAAAGTGGAGGTCGTGATTTTTTAATTCTTTCTTTAGCGTTTTCTGTAATTTGGTTTCTAGATCCTTCTTTTGAAGGTAAGTCTAGAAGTGTAACATCAATATTAGCATTTGCTATTTGGGCTGCGATTCCGCTGCCCATAGTGCCAGATCCTATTACTACTACTTTTTTAATATTCATGTGAGTTCTATAAAGGTGAGCTTATATAAGAAAAATTTGCCGTATGAAAATAATTTAAGCATAAGGGTGGAAATTAATATAAATATCTCTTATAGGCGCGCAAAATGAAAAAAAATCCTTCAAGAAATGTCCATTTTTCAAAAGGACCTAGTGAGATTTTAGATGCAATTAATACGTCTATAGATATCGATCAACGTCTGTATAAAGAAGATATAACTGGGTCAATAGCGCATGCTAGAATGCTCGGTAAACAAAAAATAATAAATAAAAAAGAACAAAGTGCAATAGTCTCTGGACTTAAAGCAATTGAAAGAGATATTGAAAAAAACAAGGTCGTATTTTCAAAAAAACTTGAAGATATTCATATGAACATTGAAAGTTTATTATTTAAGAAAATTGGAAAAATTGCAGGAAAGCTTCATACTGCAAGATCTAGAAATGATCAGGTAGTAACTGATTTAAAATTATGGGTTAAAAAAGAATCTAAAATTTTAGATAGTGAACTAAAAAAATTTCAGAGAACTTTAATTAATATTGCAACAAAAAATACTGAAACAATTATGCCAGGTTACACTCATTTACAGATTGCTCAACCAATAACATTGGCTCATCATGTTTTAGCTTACGTTGAAATGATTGGTAGAGACAGAACAAGACTTGAAGATTGTTTATATCGTCTTAATGAAAACCCATTAGGTGCAGCTGCACTTGCAGGGACTTCTTTTCCTATTGATAGAAAATATACAACTAAAGAGTTGGGATTTAGAGAGCCAACAAAAAATGCTATGGACACTGTCTCAGATAGAGACTTTGTAATAGAATTTTTATTTGTTCTATCACTAATTGCTGTTCATTTATCAAAAATAGCAGAGGAAATAGTACTTTGGTCAAATCAACAATTTAATTTTATCAATTTACCAGATGATCTTTCAACTGGTAGTTCAATTATGCCTCAGAAAAAAAATCCAGATGGTGCAGAGCTTGTTAGAGGAAAAACAAGTATTATCATTAGTAATTTAAGTTCAATGCTTAATATTATTAAAGGGTTACCACTTTCTTATAGTAAAGACTTACAAGACGATAAACAAATAACATTTAATTCATACGACAATGTTACTTTATGTATAAAAGTTATGAATGAAATTTTATCAAAATCTACATTCAACAAAACTAGAATGAAAGAGTTGATTGATAATTCAAATGCAACCGCTACCGATTTGGCTAATTGGTTGGTTCAAAATCTTAGATATTCATTTAGAGATGCTTATGTTGTTACAGGAAAGATTGTTTCTTATTGCTCAAAACAAGATAGAAACATAGATTCATTATCTCTTGGAGAATTAAAAAAATTTGACAAAAATATAACAGCTGACGCAAAAAAAGTGCTATCAGCTACTAACAGTGTTAAATCAAAATCAAGTTTTGGGGGTACGGCTCCTGAAATTACTAAAAAAATTATAAAACTTGTTATAAAAAAATACTTATGATGATCAGATTAATATTATTATCATTTTTGTTGTTTACTTTTAGCTGTGGTAAAGTTGGTCCTTTAAGTTTGCCAGAAGATCAAGTAGACAAATCTGTAATTACATATCCATGTGATGAAGCATGTTTAGAGAAATTAGAAGAAGAGAAAAAACGTCAACAATCCGTTATTATAAATACTGAATAAATGTTAACTTATAAAAATAACGACCCGTATATTGAGGGTACTTCTTTATATGACTTAGTTAAAGTTTGTCAGACACCTTTTTATGTGTATTCACAACAAAAAATTATAAATCAAGTAAATAAAACTAAAGAAATTTTAGGTAACAATATTTTTTATTCAATTAAATCTAATTCAAATCAAGCTATTTTGAAATTAATGAACTCGTTAGATATTGGAGCAGATGTAGTGTCAGTTGGTGAATTAAAAAGGGCCTTGGAAGCTGGTTTCGATCCAAAAAAAATAATTTTTGAAGGTGTTGGAAAATCTGAACAAGACTTACTCTATGCTATGCATAAAAACATACGTTTAATTAATACTGAATCTTTAGAAGAAATAAAACTACTCGATAGTTTAGCAAATGAAAAAAATAAAAACGTTGATATTGGTGTTAGACTTAATCCAGATGTTGATGGTGAGACTTTAAGTAAAATTTCAACAGGAAAAAAAACTGATAAGTTTGGTATTGAATTTGAAAATTTAGATAAAATTATCAAATTAGTTAAAAGTTGTAAAAATTTAAATTTAATTGGTATTAGTTGTCATATTGGAAGTCAAATTAGTAAAATTGAGGCATATAAAAATACGTTTTCTCAAATGAAAATGGCTGCAAATAAGTTTATTGAATCAGGTATTAATATCAAGCATGTAGATTTGGGTGGAGGTTTTCATGTTAAATATGAAGAATCTGATCCTGACTTTAATATTGAGATGGTAAAAGAAGAACTTGATAATTGTTTTACGCAAACAAACTATGAATTATCATTTGAGCCTGGTAGGTATTTAATTGCTGAGGCTGGATTTACAGTCACTTCTATTGTTACAATTAAAAATAATGGAGGTATAAATTATTTAATTGTTGATGCAGGAATGAATACATTGATACGTCCAGCCATGTATGGTGCACACCATGAAATTTTAGCGATTGATGTAAAATCAGAGGAAATTATGGATTATGCTATTGCTGGTCCAATTTGTGAAAGTTCAGATGTTTTTTTAAAAAATATTAAATTGGCTAAACAAAAAATTGGCAATCTACTGGTTATAAAAAATACAGGAGCCTATGGAAAAGTAATGTCTTCAAATTATAACTCTAGGCCACTGCCCTCTGAAATTTTAATAAACAATGATAATTATGCAATTATTTATTCTCCAGAAAAAATTGAGAAAATAATTGAAGCTGATATTATTCCTAGCTGGTTGTAACTAATTTAGAGTATTGTGTATAATTTTAGCTAAGTCTGAAATTATCAAATTTAAATTAAAGAAAAATTCCCTAATATAGAAATCAATAATAATAAAAGTATTTACACCGTAGGATCGATAAATCCATATTGCTAAAATTACAACTATAGCTAGAGCAATTACTATCGTTGAATTAATAACACTTGGTTTTTCTTGTCTTACAACTGTACTTGGTAAATTTCTGACTGGATCTTTTTCTAATTTTTCTTTTTGGTTATTATTTTTTATATTTTGATCTAATTCTTCTTTTTTTGTAGATGGGACTGATGATGTAATGTCAGTATCATCTAATTCTTGAAACCATTGATGATTACAATTTGCGCATTCAACCATTCTACCATTTGGTTTAAGATCTGCAGAATTTACTAAATACTTGAATTCACAATTAGAGCAAACAATGAACATAAATTATATATAGATCAGTCAGGCTAGTATATAAAACAAAATCATTAAGTATGTTAATTTTAAAAAGTATAATATTTTATATTTCCTTGGTTATATGGACTGTGTTGATGGGTATTGTATGTTTACCTTTTCTCTTATTACCAAGTTATTTACTTAAATATCCAACAAAACTTTGGATACGTATTATTTTTGTTTTTCTTAATCTTATATGTAATATTAAACATAAAATTGAGGGTTTAGAAAATATTCCAAATGAAAGTGTATTAATTACGTCTAAACATCAGTCCGCATTTGAGACACTTGCACTCTATTACTATTTAAAAGATTGTTTCTTTATCCATAAAAGAGAGCTTTTCTTTATACCAATTTTTGGACAATATTTATTCAAGTCTAATATGGTTGCAATTAATAGAGATGGTGGAACAAAAGCTATGAGAGATATGTTACAAAAAGTTCAATCAAAATTATCTTTTGGATCTTCAATTATTATTTTCCCCGAGGGAACAAGAAAGCTGCCTGGGAGCAAACCTGATTATAAGACAGGTTTTATTGGAATTTATAATCATACGAAAAGAAAAATCCTTCCTGTAGCTTTAAATTCAGGTTTATGTTGGCCAAAACAATCATGGGTATTAGAAAAAGGATTAATTACTATAAAATTTTTACCGACGATTGATGAAGGTTTAGATAAAAAAGTTTTATTAAACGAAGTTCAAAATAGAATAGAAACTGCTTCAAATTTATTATTGGATAACTAATTCTTTTCTGTGGGATCAAAAGTTCCTGCTTGACCAATCTCTTCAATAATTTTTCTAATTTCTTTTGATTTTATAAATTTTTCTTCCAAATATTTTAAATCATTATTTCTTATTGCTTTTTGATAAGTAAGTAGATCTTCACTGAAACGACCAAGCATTTCTAAAACGGCTTCTTTATTTTTTTCATAAACATCACGCCACATTACTGGATCACTACCTGCCAATCTTGTGAAATCTCTAAAACCTGCAGCTGAATACTTAATTACTTCATCTTTCATTTGAGATTCAAGCTCTGTTGCAGTTCCTACGACAGAATATGCAATGAGTTGTGGAATATGAGATGTCATAGCTAGTACTCTGTCATGACGTTTAGGTTCCATGATTTCTATATTCATTCCAAATGACTCCCAAATATCTGAAATTGATCTTGTTATCTCACTCTGAGTTTCTATTGGGGTCAAAATACAATACCTATTTTCAAACAGCTTTGCGAAACCAAATTCTGGTCCGCTTTTCTCTAATCCAGCAATAGGGTGAGCAGGAACAAATAAAATTTTTTTATTATTAATTGATTCTTTAAAATCTTCTATAACACTTACTTTTGTTGAACCAACATCTGTTACTAGTGTTGTTTTATTAACATAGCTATTCAATTGCTTAAATATATCCCTATATGAGCTCAAAGGCGTACAAATAAAAATAATATCAAATTGTTGATTATATTTATTTAAATCACTCTCTATTGCATCCACAAGATTTAAATTTTTTGAAATATTTATTACCTCACTATCTCTATCAATAGCAAAAATTTTTTTTGATATTTGTTTTTCCTTGATTGCCCTCGCTATGGATGATCCAATTAATCCCATACCAATGACCAGTGCTGAATCATAAGTTATTTTAGACATTAAATTTCTTCAAACTTTCAACTGTCAAATCCATTTCTTCTTTTGTACCAATACTAATTCTCAAAAAATTGGGCAGATTATAACTATTTAAACGCCTTATAATAATGCCATCATTCATAAGATGATTACTAATTTTCTCAGCTTCTTCTTCTGAAGTTTCAATTAAAGTAAAATTACCTTCAGTTTGTCTGGTTTTAATATTTAGGAGTTTGAGCTCTTTTTCAAACCAATCTTTAATTTCAGAATTTAATTTAACAGAGTTTTCAATATGTTCTTTATCCTCCAAAGCTTTAATTGCAAGAGACTGTGAAATAGTTGTCGTATTAAAAGGAGGTTTTATTTTATTAATTATATCAGCTATTTTTTGACTGGTATAACACCAGCCTACTCTTAAAGCTGCGAGTCCATATGTTTTTGAAAATGTTCTTGTTAAAATAATATTCTCATATTCATCCGTTAAACTAAATCCTTTATCATAATCGTCTTTTTGCACATATTCGACATATGCTCCGTCTATAACAACTATAATATTTTTAGAAATACTATTCATTAATTTAACAAGTTGGTCTCTAGACAAATAAGTGCCGGTTGGATTATTAGGTGATGCAATATAAATTACTTTGGTAACGTCATTTGTTTGATCTATGAGATTTTCAATATTTAAATTGAAATTTACATCTTCCTTAATTTTTTTTGGAACTGCACCAACTACTTTACTGACAATTGAATACATCTCAAAGCCGTGGTTTGCGTGGAGAATTTCATCGCCATCTTGACAAAATGCCAAAGCTGCAAATAATAATACTTCATCTGAGCCAGAGCCAAGAATAATTCTATTATTATCAATAGAAAAATTTTTAGCTATTGCTTCTCTTAATGATGATCCATCAATTTCTGGGTATCTATGTAAATCATGATTAATATTTTTTGTTTCCAACAATTCAATTGCTTTCGGTGAAGCACCATAGGGATTTTCATTTGAAGAAAGTTTGATAACTCTTTTATTGTTATTTAACTTTGCCTTACCACCTTTATAAACATTAATGTTTTCTATAGATCTTTTTGATTGAATATTTTCTTTAGTTAACTTTTGAAGTTTTTCAGAAGATTGAAAAATTTCTCTCCAAAGTCTAACGATAGTATCTTTTGGATAAGATCCTGTAAATTTAGAACTTAATCTGTCGAGAATTTTTTGTTCTCTATCTAGATCAACAACTGAATTATCTTTTTTGTGTTTTCCTATTTCTAAAACAATTTTAGATCGATTAGATAATAAAGATAAAATTTCATCATCAATGTTATTAATTTTGCTTCTTAAATTGTCTAATTCTTTATTTTTCATAATTTTGGACGTTTCTTTACAAACTATCTTACGATAAATCAAAATAAAGTAGTATTTAATTTAAAAAATGACGATTTATTGACTTAGAAAGATATATAAATATAAGACCAATTATCACCGATTTGAGACAGCTTGCGGGTGGAGCAATAATCAGCTAAAGCGTTTACACTCCTCCTTCATTCTTTCAAATAGTGTTAGACTAAAAAGATATGAAAACAAAATTTACTACTGACACAAAACTTGAAAGCGAAATAGCCTATTTCCAGAATATTAATTTAAAACTAGAATCAGGAGATATAATAGATAGTTTTAAACTAGCATTCAAAACATATGGCAAATTAAATGCTGATAAAACTAATGCTATTCTTGTTTGCCATGCTTTAACTGGAGATCAATATGTTGCTGGGAATAATCCCATTACTGGGAGAGAAGGTTGGTGGTCTAGAATGGTTGGGCCTAATAAACCAATTGATACAAACAAATTTTTTGTAATTTGCTCAAATGTACTCGGCGGTTGTGCTGGCTCAACGGGTCCTAAAGAGTTACAAAATGGAAGTGATGTTGCATATGGTGGTAATTTTCCTTCCGTAACAATAAAAGATATGGTGAAGGCTCAATCTTTATTGATTGAAAATTTAAATATAGAGAAGTTATTTTCTGTCATTGGTGGTTCGATGGGAGCAATGCAAGCGCTTCAATGGGCAATCGATTTTCCAGATAAAATTTTAAATATAATACATATTGCGGGCGCGTTAAAACATTCGGCTCAAAATATTGCATTTCATGAAGTTGGGCGACAGGCAATAATGAGTGATCCTATTTGGAAAAATGGAAAGTATTTTGAAAATAATGAAGTGCCAGAAAGAGGTCTATCAGTAGCAAGAATGATTGCGCATATCACATATTTATCCGAAAATGCGATGCATAGAAAATTTGGAAGAAAACTTCAATCAAGAGATATTATTTCTTTTGGATTTGATGCTGATTTTCAAGTTGAGAGTTATCTGAGATATCAAGGTAAATCATTTGTTGAAAGATTTGATGCAAATTCATATCTTTATTTAACAAGGGCTATGGATTATTTTGATCATGATGAAACATTTAGAAAAAATATTGAGTTTAGTCATAATCCAAATAACCATTTAAAATATTTAATTGTCTCATTTACCTCGGATTGGTTATTCCCTACAATAGAAAGTAAAATGATTGTAAATCAATTAAATTCTCTATCAAGAGAAGTAAGCTTTCTAGAAATTGATACTGATAAAGGGCATGATAGTTTTTTATTAGAGGAACCACAGTTAGATAATGTAATAAAAGGTTTCCTAACAAACAACTTTGCGAAAATAGATGAATAAAATTAATAGCATAAGAAAAGATTGGTCTCTTATTGAAACACTTATCGCAGAAGATAGAAAAATCCTAGATATTGGATGTGGTGATGGCGGTCTTATGGAACAATTAGAAAATAATCGTAATGCGATAACTCATGGCATTGAATTAAATAGAGACCTAGCTGCAAATGCTATTGCAAGAGGTTTCAATGTTGTACATGGAAATGCCGAATTAGATTTGTCCCAATATTCAAATAATAGTTTTGATTATGTAATTTTAAGTCAAACTTTACAAGCAATGATGAAGCCTAAAGATATTCTGTCTGAATTATTAAGAATAGGATCAAAAGCAATAGTTTCTTTTCCTAACTTTGGACATTGGAAAATAAGATTACAGCTTTTAATATCTGGAAGAATGCCAGTAACAGAAAGTTTACCTTATACATGGTATGACACACCTAACATTCATTTTTTTACAATTAAGGATTTTTTGAATTTGTGTAATGAAATGAATATTGTAATTGAAAAAAGTATTGGATTAACATCAAAAGGTAAGCAATTTGATATAAGTGAATCAATTACTGGAGTTAATTTTTTCACTCACGAAGCTATCTTTTTATTAAGTTATAAAAATTTTGAACCAATAAAAATTAAATCATCAAAAAAAGTTTTTGCAAAAAATTCTGTTATTGCAAATTAGTTATTAGATGAAAGTTGAAATTATAAATCAATTAAAAGACAACTACTCTTTTGTTTTATATAATGACACACTTAAGAGTTGTGTTATAGATCCTGCTGACAGTAATCCTATATTAAATTTTGCTCTTGAAAACAATTTAACCATAGAAGATATATTTATTACACATCATCATAAAGATCATACATCAGGTGTAAAAGGAATACTTAATGCTTTTCCAGAAGTTAATATTCACTCTCCCAATGCTCAGATTGAAAATACAAGATTCGTTTTACGTGATGGAGATGAAGTCAACTCCTGCTTAAATACATTTAGAATAATAAAAACACCCGGGCATACATTAGATCATATAATTTATTATGATGAAAACAATGGTGTTTTATTTTGTGGTGATACACTGTTCAGACTTGGTTGTGGTCGTGTGTTCGAAGGAACATTAAATGAAATGTTTAACAGTTTACAAAAAATTAATGAATTTGATAAAAATACAATTATTTATTGTGGTCATGAATATACTTTAAACAATTTAAATTTTCTTGAGAAAACACTCAAAAAAGAAAGTTCTTATTTAACAGTTAGAAACAAAATTAATGATGATTTAAATAATAAAGGAAAATCCGTACCTTTTTTATTAGATGATGAACAACGCTATAACTTATTCCTGAATCAAAATTCAAAAATAGGTACTATAATTAAGAAAGAGCTAGGTTTTACAGACTTTGAATTATTTGCTTATTTGCGAAAAGCAAAGGATAGCTTTTAAGGTCTTTATTTCCAGTATTTACGCCATATTTTTAATTTGACTATTAGCATAGTTCACTATAAACCCCGCCATCTAAAGATATGTTAGCAATTTTCAAAACTGGTGGAAAGCAATACTCAGCAAGAGCTGGTCAGATACTTAAGGTAGAAAAACTTGAGGGATCCAAAGGTGATAAAGTGTCTATTACTGATGTATTAGCGATCAGTGATAAAAGCACAAATAGCTTAGGCGAGCCATTACTAAAAGATGCTTCAATTGAAGCAAAAATTGTTGATCAAATCAGAGATAAAAAAATAATAGTTTTTAAAAAAAGAAAAAGACAAAATTACAGACTAACACAAGGTCATAGACAATATCTAACTGTATTAAGAATAGAATCAATTTCTTATGGTGGAAAAAAATCCACTGCTGAACCTGAAACAAAAAAAGTTAAAAAAACTGAAACTAAAGTTACTAAAGAAAAAATTGAGTCTAAAGAGGTAAAAGTTGCAAAAAAGAAGACGGTTGCAAAAAAAGCAGTAAATAAAGCTTCACCTACTAAGAAAAAATCAGTAAAGAAAACTGTTAAAAAAACTGTTAAAACTAAAAAAGAAGATAAATAATGGCAACGAAAAAAGCAGGTGGTAGTTCTAGGAATGGAAGAGACTCGGCTGGTCGAAGACTTGGAGTTAAGAAATTTGGCGGTGAAAACGTAATAGCAGGAAACATTATTATTAGGCAAAGAGGTACAAAGTTTCATCCAGGTGATAATGTTGGCATAGGTAAAGATCACACAATATTTGCTACAATAAATGGAAAAGTAGCTTTTAAAAAAACAAGAGTAAGAACTTTTGTATCAGTTGTTCCCACAGAACAATAATCCCAATTAATTAAAAATTTATTATGAAATTTTTAGATCAAGCAAAAATATATATTGCATCTGGTAATGGTGGAGATGGCTGCGCTAGTTTTCGTAGGGAAAAATATATTGAGTTTGGTGGCCCTAATGGAGGCGATGGAGGCAAAGGTGGAAATATTATTTTTAAAGTGGATGATAATTTAAACACACTAATTGATTTTAGATACCAACAACATTTTAAAGCAAAAAAAGGTGAAAATGGAAGGGGAAAAAATCAAACAGGAGCGAATGGAAGCAACATGGTTATTAAAGTTCCACCTGGAACAGAAATTTACAATGAAGATAAAACGGTATTGCTAACTGATCTAACAAAAATTGATGAAGAATACATTTTATTAAAGGGTGGTAATGGCGGTTTAGGAAATAATCATTTTAAATCATCAGTTAACCAAGCTCCAAGAAAATTTACAAAAGGTGAATTAGGAGAAGAACGATGGATATGGTTATCACTAAAATTATTTGCAGATATAGGAGTAATAGGCTTACCTAATGCAGGTAAATCAACTCTGTTATCAACAATTTCTAATGCTAACCCAAAAATTGGGGATTATCCATTTACAACCTTACATCCTGTGCTTGGTACCGTGAAGCGCTTTGATAAAGAAATTGTATTAGCAGATATCCCAGGGTTGATTGAAGGTGCGCATGAGGGAAAAGGTTTGGGAGATAAATTTTTAGCACATATTGAGAGATGTAAATATTTACTTCATTTGGTAGATATAAATGACGAAAATTGGTACGAAAACTATATCACAGTAAGAAACGAAATTTCAAAATATAGTGAAAAAGTATCCTCAAAAAAAGAAATAATTGTTTTAACCAAAGTTGATTTACTTAATGAAAATTTAGAGCAAAAAAAAATTAAGATCAATCAAAAGTTAAATTCTGATATTCTTTTTATATCAAGTTTTAATAATGAAGGTATAGATGATCTAATTGATTATTTATTCAAATATAATGAAATCACAAATGATTAAAAAATATAAAAAAGTAGTTGTAAAAATTGGTTCAAATTCAATTGTTGATTCGAAAACAAAAAAGATCAAATCTAAGTGGTTAGATAATTTATGTAAAGACATTGCGGAATTGAATAAAACAAAAAAAATTGTGATTGTATGTTCTGGAGCTATTGCTTTAGGTGCGAAAAGTATTTCAAATACAAATTTAAGAAAATTAGAAGATAAACAGGCAGCAGCTTCAGTTGGTCAAATTGAATTAGCCCATCAATGGCGAAATAAACTAGGAAAATACAAGATAGGTGTTTCTCAAATTTTATTAACATTAGAAGATAGCGAAGAAAGGCGACGATATTTAAATGCTAGAAATACAATATCATCATTACAAAGTAAAAACATAATCCCAATCATTAATGAAAATGACACTGTTGCTACTGAGGAAATTCGCTATGGTGACAATGATAGACTTGCAGCCCGAGTAGCACAAATGATTGAAGCTGATTTATTAATTTTATTAAGTGATGTTGATGGTTTATATCAAGGTAATCCAAAAAAAGATAAGGATGTCAAAAAAATTTCAGAGGTATTTAAAATTGATAAAAAAATTGAAGAACTTGGTAATTATCAATCTTCTGAGTTAGGTAGTGGAGGAATGGCCACAAAAATTTTAGCAGCAAAGATATGTGCTGGAAACGGTTGTGCTACAATAATCACTAATAGTGATAAAAACAGACCAATCAGTAATATTAATAAAAAAAATTCAACAATTTTTTATCCCTTAACTTCTACCAATTCGTCCAAAAAGAAATGGTTATTAAATCATTTAAAACCATCAGGATCAATTATTATTGATACAGGGGCTCAAAATGCAATTTTGAAAAATAAAAGTCTTCTTCCTGCAGGTGTAATAGATATCAAGGGAAGGTTCAAAAGAGGTGATGTAATATCTATCTTAGTTGAGAATGGTCAGAAGGTAGCAATAGGTATATCTGCTTATGATTTTAATGATGCAAAAAAAATTATTGGAAAGAAAAGTAAAGAAATTTATAAAGTTTTAGGTTTCGAAGGAAGAGAGGAAGTGGTACATAAAGATAATTTAGTTAAGCTTTCTACATGAGTATTGAAAATAATATTATTGAATTAGGCAAAAAAGCAAAATCTGCCTCTCTAAATATGAAAGTCTGTAGCAGTGATCAAAAAAATCTTGCTTTAACAAAACTCACTAAAAATTTAGATAAAAATAGAAATAAAATTCTTGAAGCAAATAAAATAGATTTAGAAAATGGTGAAAAAAAATCTTTAGCTAAGCCTTTAATAAATAGACTTACATTAACTGAAAAATCTATTGATGGATTGATTACATCAATTGAAGATATAATTGAAATACCAGATCCAATTGGCATTACGTTAGAAGAATGGGAAAGACCTAATGGTTTAAAGTTTCGTAAAATTTCAACACCACTTGGTGTATTAGGGGTAATTTATGAATCCAGACCGAACGTCACTGTTGATGCGTCTTGTCTTTCCATAAAATCTGGTAATTGTATAATTTTAAGAGGTGGTAGTGATAGTTTTCATTCCTCTAAAGAATTGGTAAATAATATTACAAATGCTTTCACGGAAGCTGGCCTCCCAGAACATTGTGTCCAAATGATTAATACACCTGAAAGAGAAGCAGTTGATCATTTACTAAGCATGAGAGATTATGTTGACGTTATTATTCCTAGGGGTGGCAAAGGTTTGATTGAAAAAATTAATTCAGCAAGCAAAATACCCGTTATCAAACATTTAGACGGTATATGTCATGTGTATGTAGATAAAGATGCTGATTTAAGCATTGCTGAAAAAGTAGTTTTTAATAGTAAAATGAGACGTCCTGAAATTTGTGGTGCTGCAGAAACACTTTTAATTGATGAAAAAATTAAAGACGAAGCAATGAAAATATTAAAACCTCTAAAAAAAGTAAATTGTGAAATTCGAGGCGATGAATATATTCAGTCTTTAGATAGTGATTTTAAAAAGGCAAGTGAAGAAGATTGGTCATTAGAATATTTAGATAAAATTTTATCAGTAAAAATTGTTTCAGGAGTTGATGAAGCGGTTAAGCATATAAATAATTATTCTTCTGGACATACGGAAAGTATAATTACACAAAGTGAAAAAACCTTTGAAAAATTTTATAATAAAATTGACAGCGCAATAATACTTAAAAATGCATCTACACAATTTGCAGATGGCGGTGAATTTGGTTTTGGTGCTGAGATAGGAATCTCAACAGACAAAATACATGTAAGAGGACCAGTGGGAACAAAACATTTAACTACATTTAAATATGTAGTTAATGGTAGTGGTCAGGAAAGACCTTAATTGAAAAAGATTGGACTTCTGGGAGGGTCTTTTGATCCGCCACATCGAGGGCATCTATTTATTTCAAATGAAGCTAAAAAAGTATTACATCTAGATGAAATTTGGTGGTTAGTTACACCTCAGAACCCTTTGAAGATTTCAAAACCTGCAACATACGAAGAAAGGTTACAAAATTGTAAACAAATTACAAAAAATTTTCCTATAAAAATATTAGAAGTAGAAAAAAAAATTAAATCTCAATACTCTTATCAAACAATTAAATTTCTAATTCAATATTATAAAAATATTAAATTTTTTTGGTTAATGGGTGCAGACAATTTAGTTAATTTCCACGAATGGGAAAAATGGCAATCAATTTTTCATATTATCTCTATTGTTATTTTTAGAAGACATGGATATAATACGAATGCTTTGAAAAGTGTTGCAGCAAAAAAATTTATTCATCACAAATATATAGCTCAAGACATAGAACATGTTTCAAAAAAAATTCCTGCATGGACTTTGATTCAAAATAAAGAAATTAAAATTTCATCATCTGAAATTAGAAATCAAAGAAATAAATTAAGAGGCAAATATTAATAAAATTACTTCATTAACAGAAAATATTGTATCAATACTAAGTGATGCAAAAGCTGAAGATATAAAAGTAATTGATTTATCTAATAAATCATCCGTTGCTGATGCCTTTGTGATTGCTACATGTAGATCAACTAGACATTCAGATGCTACAGCAGATGAAATGGTAAAAAAATTAAAAAAAGCAGGGATAAAATGTCCGAATCCTGAAGGAAGACCTCAATGTGACTGGATAATTGTTGATGCAGGTGAGATCATTGTTCATTTGTTTCGACAAGAAATTAGAGAATTATATGCATTAGAAAAATTATGGGAAGTAAGCTTTGATTCTTCACAAACTAAACTAGCTTAAAATATATGATAATTTCAAAAAATGTATTTTTAAAAGTAATACTACTGTTCACCCTCATTACACTTCTTGCACCTAAAACATATGGATCTTCTTCAGATGAAGAAAAATATAAATATTTAGATCTATTTGGACAAGTATTTGATAGGGTAAGATCTTCCTATGTGCAAGAGGTTACGGATCAAGAATTAATTGAAAAAGCGATTGATGGAATGTTGTCAGGTTTAGATCCTCATTCTGGTTTTATGAATGAAGAAGTATTTCAAGAAATGCAAATGGATACTGAGGGTAAATTTGGTGGATTAGGTATTGAAATTACCATGGAGGAAGGTTTTGTGAAAGTCATTGCTCCGATAGAAGACACACCGGCATATGATGCTGGAGTTCTCGCAGGTGATTATATTATTCAAATAGACGAAACACCTGTTTTTGGTCTAACTCTAAATGAAGCTGTTGAATTAATGAGAGGCAAAAAAGGTGAGCCAATAGTAATTACTATTTCAAGAGCAAATACTGAACCCTTTGAGATTGAAATTATCAGAGATTATATCAAAATTAGATCAGTTAAAAGTGAAGTGCTTAACAATATTGGATACTTAAGAATAACATCTTTTAATGAACAAACAGAAAGTGGTCTTCTAAATGCTATAAAAAAGATTGAACAAGAAAATAAAATAAAAGGTTACGTTTTAGATGTACGGTCAAACCCAGGCGGTCTTCTTACACAAGCAGTTAAGGTAACGGATATATTCTTGGAAAGAGGAGAAATTGTTTCAACAAGAGGTAGAGATAAAAAAGACATAAGAAGATATCGTGCAAAAAAATCTGATAGAACTAATGGAAAACCACTTGTTGTAATTATTGATGGTGGTTCTGCATCAGCTTCTGAAATTGTTGCAGGCGCACTTCAAGATCATAAAAGAGCAATCATTATAGGTACACAATCTTTTGGAAAGGGTTCAGTTCAAACAATAATTCCTTTTCAAGTTTCAAATAGTGATAATCTAACTGGTATAAGATTAACTACCGCCAGATATTATACTCCTTCAGGTGAATCAATCCAAGGTAAGGGGATCGTACCAGATATAATCATTGAACAAGGAGAATTTGAATCTTTTGATTATAGAAGATTTTCTGAATCAGATCTAAAAGACTCTCTTGATAAAAATAATGAAGAAGATGTAGAAGAAAATGCAGATAATGAATTAAGTGAATTTGAAAAACGTATAGAGATTGATTATCAACTTCGAAGAGCCTTTGATCTTGTGCAAGGTGTAAGTCTCTTTAATCAAACTCAAGAATAATAATGCAAAAAAAATATAGAAAATGTGTGGGAATGATGATTCTCAATGCAAGAAATCAAATTTTAGTTGGTCGAAGATTAGATCATCCAAGTGGATATTGGCAAATGCCTCAAGGTGGTATCGATGAAAATGAAAATCCTGAAGAAGCAGTTTGGAGAGAAATGATGGAAGAAATTGGTACGAATAATGCATCTTTGATTAATTCATCTCAAGAATGGATCTCTTATGACATACCTACAGAAACACTAAAGACATTACCATGGGGTGGTAAATACATAGGTCAAATTCAAAAGTGGTTTTTATTTCGTTTTACAGGAATTGATAACGACATAAATGTAGGAACAGAAAATCCTGAGTTTAGTGAATGGAAATGGATGGACTATGATGAAATTAGCCAAAACGCAGTACCATTTAAAAGAAATGTTTATATAAAAATTCAAAAAGAATTTAAAAGGAATTTAGTTAAAGTTTAATTTAGAAAGAAATTAAATTTTATCGTAATAATTTACATTTATTGCTTCTAATTTTGCTTTAGCTACAGATAGTTGTTCCTCTGATTCTTTACCTTCTTTGTTTTCTAATTCTTGTATTTCTTTTTCAATTGATGTTTTTTCTAAAGAATTAACTTCAACAACACTTTCTGCAAGAACAATACATTTTTCGGGATTGATTTCTGCAAAACCACCAGAAACAAAAAAGGATTTAATTAAATTTTTATCTTCACTGTATACCATAACTCTTCCTGGTCTAAGAGAGGACATGACCTTACTATGTCCTGGTAAAATACCTAAGTCGCCATCTTTACCAGGGACAATTATAGTACCAACTTCATCATTGAAGACAAGGTTTTCTGGAGAAACTAAATCAAAAGAAATTGTTGCCATTATGCGGCTTCAGCTTCTAATTTTTTAGCTTTTTCAATTGCTTCATCTATGCCACCTACCATATAAAATGCAGCTTCTGGCATATGATCATATTCTCCTTTTACCAGTCCATCAAAACTCTTAATGGTATCTTCAAGATCAACATATTTACCTGGTGAACCTGTGAAAACTTCTGCTACGAAAAATGGTTGGCTCAAAAACTTTTCTATTTTTCTTGCTCTAGCAACTGTTAGCTTATCTTCTTCTGAAAGTTCATCCATTCCTAAAATAGCAATAATATCTTGAAGACTTTTATATGTTTGTAAGACTCTCTGCACTTCTCTGGCT
This sequence comes from uncultured Alphaproteobacteria bacterium, assembly GCA_902623255.1. Taxonomy (GTDB): domain Bacteria; phylum Pseudomonadota; class Alphaproteobacteria; order HIMB59; genus CACPNW01. The sequence goes on from CACNSY010000002.1 coordinate 92,881, forward strand.
ACTCTGTAATGGTCATCACCAACAACTTGTGGGTCTAAAATTCTTGAAGTAGAATCTAGTGGGTCAACTGCTGGATATATTCCTTTTTCAGAAATGGCCCTATTTAAAACTGTTGTTGCATCCAAGTGTGAGAAAGATGTAGCAGGTGCGGGATCCGTTAGGTCATCCGCAGGAACATAGATTGCTTGCACTGATGTGATTGATCCTTTTTTTGTAGTTGTAATTCGCTCTTGTAGGGCACCCATATCAGTTGCAAGTGTTGGTTGATATCCAACTGCAGATGGAATACGTCCTAGAAGAGCTGACACTTCAGAACCAGCTTGAGTAAATCTAAAGATATTATCTACAAAGAATAAAACATCCTGTCCTTCTTCGTCTCTAAAATATTCTGCTTGGGTTAATCCTGAAAGAGCAACTCTAGCTCTTGCTCCTGGCGGTTCGTTCATCTGACCATAAACAAGTGCAACTTTTGAGTCCTTACCTTTTAGGTCAATAATTCCTGACTCAATCATTTCATGGTACAAGTCATTACCCTCACGAGTTCTTTCACCTACACCAGCAAATACAGAATACCCTCCATGAGCTTTTGCAATGTTGTTAATTAATTCCATAATTAAAACTGTCTTACCTACTCCAGCTCCACCAAATAACCCAATTTTACCACCTCTTGCATAAGGTGCTAGTAGATCAACTACTTTAATTCCTGTTACTAGAACTTCAGTTTCTGTTGATTGATCAACAAACTCTGGCGCTGGTCTATGAATAGGATAAGATTTACTTGTTCCAATGTCGCCTCTTTCGTCAACTGGCTCTCCAACAACATTCATAATTCTGCCTAGAGTTTCTGGGCCTACAGGCATTGAAATAGGGGCACCTGTATCAGTAGCTGTTTGACCTCTAACTAGTCCATCTGTTGTATCCATAGCAATTGTACGAACAGCATTTTCTCCTAAATGCTGAGCAACCTCTAGCATTAATCTTGTTCCGTTATTGTCAACTTCTAGAGCGTTCATGATTGCAGGAAGTTCACCATCGAACTCTACATCAACAACAGCTCCTAGAACTTGTGATATTTTTCCAGTTAAATTGTTAGCCATATATCCCCCTTTATATTGATTCAGCTCCAGAAATAATCTCTATTAATTCTTTTGTAATGAACGCTTGTCGCGTTCTATTATACTTTAACGTTAAACTATCTATCATTTCACCTGCGTTTCGGGTTGCGTTGTCCATTGCAGCCATTCTTGCTCCCTGCTCCCCTGCATCACTTTCCAAAAGTACTTTAAATATTTGAATAGAAACATTTTTTGGAAGTAAATCCTTTAAAATTGTTTCTTCATCAGGCTCATAATCATAAATTGCATTTGAAGAATTTTCTTTTTCTTCTTTCTTTTCAGAATTTGAAACATCTAATGGGATTAATTGTTGTTGTGTTACTTCTTGAGAAATAGCTGATTTAAATTTATTAAAAACTAATATGCATTTATCAAATTTACCCTCAAAGTATAATTCTTGAAGCTTATTAGAAATATTTAATGCAGACTCGTAACCAGTACTTGAAACATTTAAGTCGACAAAACTCTCTATAATTTGATCCTTCATTACTCTATTAAAAAAGTCTCTACTTTTTTTCCCAACTGGCATTAGTTGAACTTTTTTTCCATTACTCTCAAGTGATTTAACTAACTTAAAAGTTTCTCTATTTATGCTGCTGTTAAATCCACCACATAAACCTCTATCAGCACTTACTGGAACTACGATATAATTCTGATCATTGCCAGTGCCTGTTAAGAGTTTAATTATACCTTCCCCAGATGCAGCAGATGATGCAAGAGAGGAAAGCATCTCCTCTAGTCTTGATGAATATGGTCTTGCTGCTTCAGCCTTTTCTTGTGATCTACGTAACTTACTTGCAGCAACCATTTTCATTGCTGATGTAATTTTTTTTGTAGATCCAACTGAATTGATCTGAGTTTTGATATCTTTTAAACTTGGCATAGATTAGTTACTTGCAAAGTTTCCAACCAAATTATCTAATATTGATTTTAATTTATCATCATTTTCTTTAGATAATTCTTTTTCATTGGCAATTGCATCTAATAAATCACTATGCTTAGTTCTAATCTCATTTAAAACTTCTGCTTCAAACTTTACTACATCGCCTACTGCAACTTTATCAAGATATCCGCGCACACCTGCATAAATAGATACAACTTGCTCGGAAACCGTTAGTGGTGAATACTGACCTTGTTTTAAGATTTCAACTAGTCTTGCACCACGATCAAGTAATTGTTTCGTTGAAGCGTCTAAGTCTGATGCAAACTGTGCAAAAGCAGCCATCTCACGATATTGAGCTAATTCAAGTTTTACAGGACCAGCAATTTTTTTCATTGCTTTTGTTTGAGCTGCAGAACCAACACGACTTACGGAAAGACCAACGTTAATCGCAGGACGAATACCAGCAAAAAATAAGTTTGTTTCTAAAAATATTTGTCCATCAGTAATGGAAATAACATTTGTTGGAATATAAGCAGATAAATCTCCTGCTTGAGTTTCAATAATTGGAAGGGCGGTCAAACTTCCACCACCATGTTCATCACTCATTTTGGCAGCTCTTTCTAAAAGACGACTATGAATGTAAAATACATCTCCGGGATATGCTTCACGTCCTGGAGGTCTTCTTAATAATAGAGACATCTGTCTGTAAGCAACAGCTTGCTTTGATAAATCATCATAAACAATTAATGCATGCATACCGTTATCTCTAAAATACTCACCCATTGTACAGCCAGTATAAGCAGATAAAAATTGCAACGGTGCAGGCTCTGATGCAGTTGCAGATACAACAATTGTATATTCCATTGCACCATTATCTTCTAGTGTTTTTACAATTTGAGCAACTGTTGATCTTTTCTGACCAATTGCCACATAGATACAATATAACTTTTCTTTTTCATTATCTGATTGATTTACAGATTTTTGATTTAAGATTGTATCAATAGCAACAGCAGTTTTACCTGTTTGTCTGTCACCAATGATTAATTCACGTTGTCCTCTTCCAACTGGAACAAGAGCATCAAGTGCTTTAATACCTGTCTGCATAGGTTCGGATACACTTTGACGAGGAATAATACCTGGGGCTTTTAATTCAATTCTTCTTTTTTCAGAAGATTGAATAGGACCTTTACCATCAATAGGATTTCCTAAACCATCAACAACACGTCCTAACAATTCTTTTCCAACAGGAACGTCAACAATTTCTCCTGTACGTTTAACTGTATCACCTTCTTTAATTCCAGTATCATCACCGAAGATTGAAACACCAACGTTATCCATTTCAAGGTTGAGGGCCATACCTTTAATGCCGCCTGGGAATTCTACCATCTCTCCAGCTTGTACTTGATCAAGACCATACACACGTGCAATTCCATCTCCAACACTTAGTACTGTTCCAACCTCAGCAACATCCGCTTTAGTTTCAAAATTAGCTATTTGGTCTTTAATTACAGAAGATATTTCTGCAGCTTTAATTTCCATTATGCCCCCTTCATTGCAATTTTAAGTTTATTAATTTTATTAGCTATAGATGTATCAATCATTTTGGAACCAACCTTAACAATTAAGCCGCCAATAATGTCTTCATCAACATCAAAATTTAAAGATAATTTTTCACCTAAAGATTTTTTAAGTTGATTTGTAATATTATTTTTTTCATCATCAGATAATATGTTTGCTGATGTTATGTCAGCAGTAATATCTCCTCTTTTTTCAGAGTTTATTTTTTTAAATTGTAAAATAATAGAACCGATATTTGAAATTCTTTTATTTTTATCAAGAACTTTTAAAAAAGTTGTCGTAAGATTATGTAAATTTGCTTTAGAAAATAATTTTAACAAAATATTAAGCTTCTCATCTGAATTTACTAATGGACTTTTAATTACTTGTCTCAATTCTGAACTTTCTTTCAATGCTTTTTGAACTAATTCAAAGTCATTTAGAATATCATCAATACATTTTTTTTCGGAAGCAAGATCATAGAGAGCTGCTCCGTACCTCTCAGATATAAGATCTCCAGATAATGTATTAGATGCCATAAATTAAGTTCATTAGATGTTTAGAATTAGGCTATTAACACATCAGAAAAAGTAGGTAAACTGTCAGTTTGTGCGTCAAATGAGTTAAATCGAAGATATTTTTAAAATTGTGGGTAAATTACATAAATGAGTAGGGATCAACATCAATAATCAACTTTACAGAAGAGGGTAATTTAGTCTTTTCGACAATTTTTTTTGTGAATTTATTTAGATTTTTTCTACTATTGCTCTTCAATAAAATTCTGTATCTGTATTGGCCTCTGAGCAAAGAAATTGGAGCTTCAACTGGACCTAGAATTTTAATATTTTGACTATTTTGATCTTGTTGAGCCAGTCTTGAAGCATGCTTAAGAACTAAAGGTTTTGTATGGCTAGAAAGAATTATTGAAGTCATAAAACCAAAAGGAGGAATATTAAAATTCTTTCTCTCTTCTAAAGCTCTTTCAATAAAAGCTTCTCTTTCTCGAAGTTGAATCGACTTAATTATTTCTTGATCTGGAAAATATGTTTGAAGAAAAACTTTACCAAATTTTTTTCCTCTACCAGCTCTTCCTCCAACTTGCTGAAGTAGGTTAAAAGTTTTTTCTATAGCTCTAGGATCACCACCAAATAAACCTGCATCCGCATCAACGATTCCTACTAATGACAGATTTGGAAAATCATATCCTTTTGCCATAATTTGTGTGGCTACAATTATATCTATATCTTTGTTGTTTATATCAGTAATAAATTTTTTAATTTTGTTTGGTGTATTAACGTTGTCGCTAGACATGATAGAAATATTTTTCCTAGGAAAGAATTCTTTTAGTTCCTCTGCAACTCTCTCAACTCCAGGACCAATAAATTTTATACTATCTTTTTCATTACATTTAGGACAATCTAAATTTAGTTTTTTTATAGTTCCACATTGATGGCATAAGAAAACTTTTTTGTGTTGATGCATAACCATCCAAGATGAACATTGATCACATTCATATCTGAATCCACAACTATTACACAAGGTTAATGGTGAGTATCCTCTACGATTTAAAAAAATAAGTGTTTGTTCCTGATTTTCTAAGCACCGAGAAATAGAATCTATTATTGATTGTGATATCCATCTATCTTTATCAAGTTTATCTTTATTTAAATCAATTATAGAAATTTCAGGTAATGGAGTTCCAGAAAATTGTTTTGATAAATAGACTTGATCATATTTTTTAATTTTAACATTATTTATTGTTTCTAAAGACGGCGTTGCCGAAGCTAATAATATAAAATTTTTTTCAATTTTAGCTCTTACAACTGCAAGATCTCTTGCTTGGTAACGAATATTGTCTTCTTGTTTATAACTAGAATCATGTTCTTCATCGACAACAATTAATCCTAAGTTTGTAAAAGGAAGAAACAAACTTGAACGAGCACCAATAACAATAACCGGATCTCCTGCAAAACATTGATGCCAAATTTTTTGCCTATTTTTTTTTGTAATTTTAGAATGCCACAAACACACCTCGATTCCAAAACGCTTCTTTACTCTAATCTCTAATTGCGGTGTTAAGCTAATTTCTGGAACCATTATTAATATTTGTTTTTTTTCTTTTAAGAATTTATCAATTATTTCAAAATATACTTCAGTTTTACCAGAACCTGTTACACCTTCTAATAAAACAGGTTTGTTTGATTTATTAAATGATTGGGTTATTTCTTTAAATGAATTTTCTTGCTCTTCACTCAAAGACACTAAAGAAGGTTCAGTGTTATTGAAACTATCTAATTTCTCTTCATCAAATTCAACTATATCATTGTTAATAAGAAATAATTTTAAAACTGCTCCCAGTGGAGCTAAGGTATAACTTGCGATCCAATTTATAAAATCGATTGAAGAATTCTGAAGGATAAGATCGTTACAAATTTTAGTAACCTCTTTAATTTCGTATCCAGGGTTTTTAACATTCTTCTTCCAAATAATTCCAGCTTCTATTTTTTTTCCAAATGGAACTAAGACTATTTGACCAATTTCAAGTTGCTCATTTGTTGAAGAATAAGTGAAAACTTTGTCGAAAGGTCTTGTTACTACTACATCGTACAACATTATATTTATGTATTTTTTATATGTTAACTTTCTAAATAACTTGTATATGGTATACAACAAACAATGAAATTTTTTATAGACACTGCCGATATACCACAGATTGAAGAGTTAATGCCTAGTGGATTAATAGATGGTGTTACAACAAACCCATCTCTAATTGCAAAAAATGGTAAGGATATGGGAGAAACAATTAAAACAATTTGTTCTATAGTATCAGGTCCAGTAAGTGCAGAAGTGACAGCAACCGAGTATTCAAAAATGCTTGAAGAAGGTGAGTACTTAGCATCATTATCTAAGAATGTTGCTGTAAAAGTTCCTCTTACACCTGCTGGTCTTCAAACGTGTAAAGCTCTAAGAGAAAAAGATATCATGGTAAATGTAACATTATGTTTTAGTGCTGCTCAAGCATTATTAGCTGCTAAGGTTGGAGCAACATTTATCTCTCCTTTTGTAGGAAGACTGGACGATATTGGTGAAAAGGGAATGGATCTGATATCAGATATAGTAATAATGTATGAAAATTATGGGTTTGATACTGAAGTATTAGTTGCTTCGGTAAGAAACACACAACATTTGATTGATGCTGCTGTGATTGGTGCACATATTTCAACCCTGCCACCTAAAGTTATTCATGAATTATATAAACACCCTCTCACAAATAAAGGGCTTAAAGCATTTCTTGATGATTGGGCAAAAACAGGACAACAAATTTTGCCAAAATAATCATCATGGCAAATGAAGATGAAATTAGAGAAAAAGAAATAATAAATTTTTTAAAAAAAAATAAAAATTTTTTTATTAAAAATTCAGAATTAGTTAATGAACTAAATTTTCCAAATCTAGATAATAGTTCAGATAAGGTTATTGATTTGGAGGCTTATAGATACAAAAAAATATCTCAACAAAATATAGACTTACAAAATCAAATGACAGAAGTACTACTTGCAGGAAAAAGTCATTTAAATGCTCAGAAAAGAATTCTTAAATCTACAATTAGAATTTTAAATATTAAAAGTTTACCAAAATTAATAGGTTTAATTAAAAATGATCTTAAAATAATTTTAGGTTGTGATGAAATGAATTGTTTTGTTACAAATGAAAATATTAATGCAGAAAACTTGTCTCAACTTGATACTAAAATTGCAAATAGTTATTTTAAAAACAAAATGGTTACAAATTTAAACCAAAATCCAAAAGGTTTACTTTTATTTTTTCCTAATAAATCAGCAATAGTAAAATCATATATATTATTAAAAATTAAATTTCATGAAGATAGTATTATCTTGGCAATGGGATCAAAAGATAAAAATAAATTTACAATTAATATGCAAACTGATCTTGTAGAATATTTAATTAAAATTATAGAAATAAATTTATTGAATATAAAATAAAAATTAAAGGAGAATAAATGAAAGGTTATAGATTTATTACAGATGATGATACTATTGATTTTTGTCAAAGAGTAACAGAGGCATTATCTAATGGCTGGAAATTACATGGAGAGCCAAAAATGACTTTTGATCATAAAAGAAAAGTTATGAGGTGTGGTCAAGCAATTGTAAAAAGGTCATCAAAAAAATATAAAAAAGGTATGGATTTAGGTAATGTGTAATTTTTTTAAATTTAAAATTTAGGCAAGAAATTTTAATTATTTCTTATTCATAAGATAAATAAGACATAAACCATTAAATCCCCAAATGACACAAAGTAGATACATGTTAAATGTTAAACCTATATATTGAGCAGTATACCCTACAATTGCAGGGCCAAATATAAAACCAGAAAAACCCAACGTTGTCAGATTTGAAACCGTTAGAGAAATGGGATCTGAAGAAACAATTATTGCCTGCCTAATTACAATAGCTATAAAATTTGCAGTAAATAAACCAAAAATTACTAACGAAGGAATTATAAAATATAAATTACCAGTTAGAATACTAACAAACAGAATTGCAGCACCTAAAATTGATAAATGACCACCAACTATTTTTTCTCCTAAATTATTAATGAAAAAACTAGCTGTAAGCCGAGCTATGATTTCTCCAGTATTAAAAAAAACAATAACTAGACCACCTAAAAAAAGTGGGGCCATTAAATCTTTAGTTAACCATAAAGAGGACCAATCAATAATAATTCCTATTGTTGCAAAATTAAACATAAGTAAAATTCCAAAAATTAAAATTCTTTTTTTTGGAAATTGGAATTTATCTATTGGATCATTCATATCCTCACTTCTTGGTAAGCTAAAAAAAAATATCAAAGTTATTGATAAAATAATAACGATACCCATTACAAGAAAAGTATCTTCAGGTTGTATTTCATTGCGTATCAAATATGCTGCAGCTAATGCACCTGAAAGAGAGCCTGCACTAAAGAATGCTTGGTACATTGGTGTATAAATCTTATTTGTTTTACTCTCTATATTTGAAATTTGGGTTTGATTACTTGGAATCATAAATCCAATTCCTGCTCCGAATGGTAAAGCAACAAGCATAAAATTTAGATATGAGTTTACTGTAAGAAGAAAATAAGGACAGAAGGCAAGAACTGCAGTGCCTATCATTATTATATTTTTAGTTCCAATTTTAGGTACAATAATTCTACCTGTAACTTGATTACTTATTAGATTAGTTACTCCAAAAATAAACAACCATAACCCTAAATCAGTTTCTTTAAGATTTAAACGATCTAAGTTCCATGGCACATAAACAAAAGCTATACCAAGTGTAAAAAAGAAAACATATGCATTTTGAAAACAAGAAAAGAGTGCCTTAAAATATGATTTTTCTTCAGACATAAAATGTTTATATTAATGTTTTTAAATATATTTAAACTATTTGAATTAAATAATATTAAATATGAATTGCTCTACCATCAACGCTTAGAGCTGCTTCTTTTACTGCTTCACTAGTTGTTGGATGAGCATGACACACTCTAGCAATATCTTCTGCACTACCCCCAAATTCAATTGTTGTGACAATTTCTGCAATCAATTGTCCAGCATCATGACCAATTATATGAGCGCCTAAGATTTTATCTGTTTTTTTATCAACTAATATTTTAACAAATCCCTCTGATGCGGATGTAGTTAAGGCACGACCATTAGCCATAAAAGGAAATTTGCCAACTTTGAAATCTTTATTTTCTTGTTTGAGTTGTTCTTCTGTTTTTCCAACTGATGCAATCTCTGGATTGGTATAAACAATGGCTGGTATAGCGTCATAGTTTATATGAGGTTTTTGACCATTTATAAATTCAACACAAGCAACTCCTTCTTCTTCAGCTTTGTGTGCTAGCATTGGTCCCGGTACTACATCGCCGATTGCATAGATTCCCTCAACAGAAGTTTGAAAGTTATCTTTAATTTCAATGGATTTTTTTTCGGTTAATTTAATACCAATTTTTTCGAGACCCAGTCCTTCTATGTTTGGTTTTCTTCCTACTGACATTAAAACTATTTCGTAGTTTTCTTTTATTTTCTTTTTATCTGATGTTTCCATTTCAACATCTACACCAGACTTACCAGATTTTGCAGAACTCACTTTATGCGATAATTTAAATTTTAACCCTTGTTTAGTTAACATTTTCATAAACTCTTTTGCAATTTCACCATCCATAGTTGGAACAATTCTGTCAAGAGCTTCAACAACTGTTACCTTTGAACCTAATCTACTCCATACTGAACCCATCTCTAATCCAATATATCCACCACCAATAACTAGGAGTGATTTTGGTATTTTAGATAGAGAAAGAGCACCTGTTGAAGATACTATTTTTGTTTCATCGACAGGAATATTTGGTATCTCAATCGAAGATGATCCTGTTGCGATAATAAAGTTTTTAGCACTAGCAGTTATTTCATTTTTTCCATTTGTAATAGAAATAGTATTTTTATCTACAAATGAAGCCATACCAGGAATATACGTGATTTTATTTTTCTTAAATAAAAAACCAATCCCTGTTGTAAGTTTTTTTACAATTTTAGTTTTGCGATCCATCAAAACATTTAAATCTAAATCTATCTTTGATGTTTTAATTCCATGCTCTGCAGCATGATTTGAAATTTCAACAAATTTTTCAGATGAGTTTAATAATGCTTTAGAAGGTATACATCCAATGTTCAAACAAGTTCCACCTAGTGATGGCTCTTTTTCTATACAAGCAACCTTCATTCCAAGTTGAGCTGCTCTGATTGCAGCTACATATCCACCAGGTCCCGCACCAATTACTATTAAATCAAAATCTTCCATTTTATATTCCTAATACTAATTCGGATGGATCTTCTAGAAGTTCTTTCACCTTCACTAAAAATCCAACACTTTCTTTTCCATCAATAATTCTATGATCATAACTTAATGCAACATACATCATTGGCCTAATTACTATTTCATCATTTACAACTACTGCTCTTTTTTGAATATTATGCATCCCTAAAATTCCAGATTGAGGTCTATTGATTATTGGGGTGCTGAGCATTGATCCGTAAACGCCACCATTTGAAATTGTAAAAGTTCCACCAGTCAAATCGTCCATGGTCAGCGTTCCATCTTTGGCTTTTGTACTAAGATCAATAATTTTAGTTTCTATTTCTCCAAAACTCAATTGATCGGCATCTTTAAGTATTGGTACGACTAATCCTTTTTCAGTTCCAACAGCTATACCTATATCAAAATGATTTTTATAAATTATATTTTCATCTTTAATTTCAGCATTCACAGCTGGATACACTTGCAAACTTTTTACTACCGCTTTTACAAAAAATGACATGAAACCTAATTTGACCTCATACCGACTTTGAAATTCTTGGTTTTTTGATTTTCTAATTTCCATAACTTTGGACATATCAATTTCATTGAAAGTTGTAAGTATGGCTGCTGTATTTTGAGCCTCCTTTAAGCGTTTAGATATTGTCTGTCTGATTTTAGACATTTTAACAACTTCTTCTTTTTCACCTTTGTTAGTGTTTGTTTTATTTGAAGAAGAAAGATGAGAAACTACATCTTCTTTATTAATTCTTCCATCAGAACGGGATGAGATGACATCTTCAAGTTTAATATTATTTTCTTCAGCTATTTTTCTTGCAGATGGTGAAGATTTGGCAGGTAAAGATTTTGTTTCAACCTTAACTGCTTTTACTTCTTCTTTTATTTTTTCTTCTTTAGTTTCAGTTTTTTTAGGGCTTGGAATTTTGCCTTTTGATTCATCTAAGATTCCTAAAATACCACCAATTTCAACGTCAGTGCCTTCAGAAGCTTTTATTTCTTTTAGAGAACCTGCATGAGGTGCTGGTACTTCAACTGTAATTTTGTCAGTCTCAATTTCAACTAAAGGTTCATCTGCTTCAAAATTATCGCCTATATTCTTAAGCCATTTTGAAACAGTTGCTTCCGTAATTGACTCTCCAAGTGTTGGAACTATTAATTCAGTGCTCATTAATTAAATGCTTAATAACATTTACGTCAATTTATTCAATTGGCAGATTAGTCTTTAATTTTGTTGAAATACCTGCCCAAGATTTGATAATTTTGCTAATCGAATCTTCAGTTGCCATTTTTATAATAGTTTCTTGGTTACTTAAGTGTCTTTCTAAAGAACCAGCGGCAGGAGACGCAGCTGGACTTCTACCAACATAGAATATTTTTTCTTGTTTAACTTTGGCTTCCTGCATAACACTTTCCAATCTACCTTTCACAAAACCCCAGGCACCCATATTTTTTGGCTCTTCTTGTGCCCAGATGATTTCAGCATCCGTATAATGTTTTAATTCATCTCTAAAATTTTCATAAGGAAATGGATAAATCTGCTCCAATCTTATTATGGAAAGATTTTTAATTTTATTTTTTGCTATGTGATCTGCAAGTTCAAAATATATTTTACCAGAGCAAATGATTAATCTTTTATTTTTCCTTTTTTCTTTAACAGATAATTTATCAGTAAGAATTCTATGGAAAGTTGACCCATTAATATAATCCTCAATATTAGAAACATTAGATTTATGTCTAAGAGTAGATTTTGGTGTAAATATAATTAGAGGTTTCCTAAAGTTTCTATGTAGTTGCCTTCTTAAAACATGAAAATAATTAGCAGGACTTGTACAATTAACAATTTGCATATTATCTTCCGCACACATCTGTAAAAATCTTTCTAATCTTCCACTTGTATGCTCAGGACCTTGGCCCTCATGTCCGTGGGGAAGAAGCATCGTTAAACCAGACATTCTCAACCATTTTCTTTCTCCAGAACTAATGAATTGATCAATCATAATTTGTGCGCCATTCGCAAAATCACCAAACTGTGCTTCCCATATAACAAGTGTCTTAGGATCAACTTGTGAATATCCATATTCAAAACCAAGAACACCAAACTCAGATAAAAAACTATCTATAATTTCAAAGTAACCTTGCTTGTTTTGAAAGTGTCTTAATGGAACAAAACGATTTTCGTTTTCTTGATCGTATAAAACACCATGTCTATGACTAAATGTTCCTCTCCCAACATCTTGTCCAGATATTCGAACACCGTATCCCTCATCAAGAAGTGTTGCTAAAGCTAAACTTTCAGAGGTTGCCCAATCAATACCTTTTCCATTGATGACACTTGTTAATCGATCCCCATAAATTTTTTTTATTCTTCTATGAACATTAAAATCTGCAGGTATTTCATGAATTTTTTTAGCAACGTTAATTAATGTTTTTTCTTTTACAGATGTTTTTCCTCTTCTTGCATCAAATGTTGCAGTAGATAAACCTGTCCAAGTTCCCTCTAACCAATCTACTTTATTTGGTTTATAATTTTTAGTTGATTCAAATTCTTTATCTAAAAAATTTTTAAAAGAATCTACAATGTCTCTAGATTCTTCTTCTGAAAGAGTATTATTTTCAATTAATTTTTTTTCATATTTTTTTCTTGTAGTAATTTGTTTTTTGATGGCCTTATACATTAGTGGCTGAGTAAAAGAAGGTTCATCAGCTTCGTTATGTCCTGATCTTCTGTAGCAAAACATATCTACAACAACATCAACTTTAAATTTATTTCTAAATTCCGTTGCAAGTCTACAAACATGAACTACTGCTTCTGGGTCATCGCCATTAACATGAAATATTGGTGCCTGAACCATTTTTGCAATTTCAGTACAATAAGGTGCTGATCGTCCATATTGTGGCATAGTTGTAAAACCTATCTGATTGTTAATTACAAAGTGAATGGTGCCACCTGTTTTAAACCCTCTTAATTGTGACATAGCAAATGTTTCAGCCACAACTCCTTGTCCAGCTATTGCTGCATCTCCATGAATTAATAAACCTATAACTTTATCTGTTGTTTTATCTTTAGCTAAAGTTTGTTTAGCTCTTACTTTTCCTGCCACAACTGGGTTAACTGCTTCTAAATGTGATGGGTTAGAAGTGAGCGATAAATGAATTTTCTTTTTTTCAAATTCACGATCAGCAGAAACTCCTAAATGATATTTTACATCACCCGAACCTAGTACCTCATTTGGATCGTTTAAAGATCCTTGGAATTTTGATAATATTTTTTTGTAAGGCATTTCCAAAACACTTGATAGAAGCGTTAGTCTGCCTCGATGAGCTGTTCCAATAATAATATCTTCAATACCAGACAAACATGCCTGTTTAACAATTTGTTCTATCCCAGGTATCATCGCTTCACCACCTTCGATACCGTATCTCTTTGTGCCTAAAAACTTTTTATCTAAAAACTGCTCAAATAGTTCTGATTCAACTAATCTTTTATAGATTGCTTTTTTTCCTTCATTTGTAAAATTTGTTTTATTTCTTACTTCTTCAATTCTTTCTTGGACCCATTGTTTTTGATCAGCTTGTTGTATGTGTAAAAATTCAACACCAATTGAAGCAGAATAAGTTTCTTTTAATATTTTAATAATATTTTTTAATTTACCTTTTTCTAAACCTAAACTTCCATCAATGAATATTTCTTTTTCTAAATCTGATTCAATGAAACCATAGCTTTTATAATCTAATTCTTGAGGATACTCTCTTTCAGATATTCCTAAGGGATCAAGATCTGCAATTAAATGTCCGTTAATTCTAAAAGCTCTAATTAATCTTAATGCTCTAATTGAATCCAAGGTTGATATTCTAAATTCCTCAGAATTGTAATTCGCATTTGATTTTATAACCTTAGTTATGTAACTTTTATCTATTATACTTGATGGACGTTCTTTCCATTCTGGTCCTCCAAAATCTTTTAGAACAGAGTAGTCATCTTCATTTAAATTATTAAAAAAATCTTTCCAAGTTGTATCCACACTTTCAGGATCATTTCTATATTTAGAATACAGTTCAGCTACATATGGCGCATTAGCACTATTTAAGAAAGTATCATTCATAGGTTTCTATTAAACTAAAACCATTTCTCATAACAATCATACTAATGGAAACTAATTATTCCCATTTTGCATTGCTAATTTCATTGTTTTTCCCAATGATGCTGGGGATTTTGATACCAAAACTCCAGCCTTTTCTAAGGATTTAATTTTAGAATGTGCTGTACCTTTTGATCCTGAAACTATAGCACCTGCATGACCCATACGCTTTCCTTTAGGTGCAGATTGACCAGCTATAAATGCTGAAACTGGTTTTTTTCTTTTTGAATTTGAAATAAATTCTGCAGCATTTTCTTCTTCCTCACCACCAATTTCACCTATCATTAAAATTCCCTCGGTCTCATCATCTTCTAAAAATAACTTTATACAATCTATAAAATCCATCCCATGTATTGGATCTCCACCAATACCAACACATGTTGATTGACCTAATCCTACCTCTGTTGTCTGTGCAACAGCTTCATAAGTTAATGTTCCTGATCTGCTTACTATACCTATTTTACCTTTTTTATGGATGAAGCCAGGCATGATTCCAATCTTGCATTCGGAAGGTGTGATTAACCCTGGACAGTTTGGTCCAATCAAATATGTTTTATTTTTAATAATTCTTTTTTTTATATCAATCATATCTAAGACTGGAATACCTTCTGTAATACAAACAATTAATTCAATCTTTGCATCTAAAGCCTCATGGATTGCTTTAGCAGCAAACTTAGCAGGAACATAAATAACTGTTGCGTTTGCTTCAGTTTGTTTCACTGCATCGGCGACAGTATTAAACACCGGTAATTTTAAATGAGTCTGACCTCCTTTTCCAGGCGTGACACCCCCAACAAGGTTTGTACCATATGCTATAGCTTGTTCAGAATGATATGTTCCTTGTGAACCAGTAAAGCCTTGGCAAATGAGTCTTGTATTTTTATTAACTAAAATTGACACTATTCTGATAACTCCACAGCTTTCTGAGCTGCATTTGAAAAATCATCAATTGAAATTAATCCTAATGATGAATTATTTATAATATCTCTTCCTTCTTCAGAATTTGTTCCTTGAAAACGCACAACAACAGGGAGTTTAAATTCTAATTCTTTAATTGCATCAATGATGCCATTAGCAATCATATCACAATGGATAATTCCTCCAAAAATATTTATAAATACTGATTTCACGTTTTTATCTGACTGAATAATCTTGAAAGCTTTAATGGCTCTTTCTTTATTTGCTGTACCACCTAAATCTAAAAAATTGGCTGGCTCCATTCCAAATTGTTTAATAATATCCATAGTTGCCATAGCAAGTCCAGCTCCATTAACCATACAGCCTATTTTTCCATCGAGCTTAATGTAAACCATATCGTTTTCAGAAGCTTCAAGTTCCAAATCATTTTCTTCTGAAGTATCTTTTAATTTTTCAATGTCAGCCTGTCTATACAGAGCATTATCATCAATATTAATTTTAGCATCTAAAAGAATTAGTTTTTCATCTTTTGTCACAACAAGAGGATTAATTTCGATTAAAGAAGCATCTATTTCAACGTAGGCCTTACATAAATTTGAAACAATTTCTTTAAATTGGTTAAACTCGTTAATAGAAAAATTTAATTTATTTTGAAGACTATCACTAATTGTAAAATCTTCTAAGTTATCAAAATAAATATATTGAATTCTTTCAGGTGTTTTCTCAGCTACATCTTCTATGTCTACACCACCAGCATCAGATACCATCATCATTAATTTTGATTGATTCCTATCAAGAAGAATACTTAAATAATATTCCCTATCAATTTCACATCCAGCTTCTAAATAAATTCTATTTACTAACTTTCCTTCCTTACCTGTTTGTTTTGTAATCAATATATTGCCCATCATTCCTTTTGCAATTTTTTGTGCATCATCAATTGATTCTGTTATTTGTACTCCACCTTTTGTATTAAATGGTTTTAAAAATTTCCCTGCTCCTCTTCCTCCAGCATGTATCTGTGATTTGATAACCCAAGGTGGTCCTTTTATATTTTGTAAATCTTTTTCTAAATCATCAACATTTTCAATGTAACTTTTGCCTTCAAGTATAGGTAAATTGTACTTTCTTAGTAGATCTTTAGCTTGGTATTCATGCAAATTCATTTTGATAAAAAGGTAATAGTTAGATTAGATGAAAAATACAATTATTTTTTATTTTTCTTACTTAGAAGCTTGTTAGACAATGTAGTTAATGATTTTACTGCTTTAACGGAATGATTAAATTCTTTCTTTTCATTATTATTAAGTTTTAATTCAATAATTTTTTCAACACCTTTTTTGCCAATGATAACTGGAACTCCAACATATAGTCCTTTTACTCCATATTCACCATTAAGATATGCGGCACATGGTAATAATCTTTTTTGATCTAACAAAAATGACTCTGCCATTTGTATAGCTGAAGAAGCTGGTGCATAATAGGCAGATGTGTTCATGAGTTTTACAATTTCAGCTCCACCATCACGTGTTCTTTGAATAATTTTGTCGATATTTTTTTTTGTTGTCCACTTCATCTTTATTAATTCAGGTACAGGAATACCTGATACTGTTGAGTATCGCATAAGAGGAACCATCGTGTCTCCATGACCGCCTAAGACAAAAGCGCTGATATCATTAATTGACACATTAAACTCCTTAGATAAAAAATATTTTAATCTTGAGCTATCCAAAACACCTGCCATACCAATACACATATTTGTTTTAAGGCCTGATGATTTCTGAAGGACACTTACCATTGCATCGAGTGGATTAGTAATGCATATAACAAAAGCTTTTGGACAATATTTTTTAATATTTTTCCCTACATTTTTAATAATAATAGAATTTTTTTCTACAAGATCATCTCGTGACATGCCTGGTTTTCTTGGAAAACCTGCAGTAACTATTACTACATCAGAATTTTTGATATCTCTAAAACTTGAAGTACCTTTAAAATCTGCATGAAATCCTTCAATGGAAGATGACTGAGCAAGATCTAAAGATTTACCCTTAGGCATCCCTTCAAAAATATCTAATAAAACTATATCACCTAATTCTTTTAAACTAACAAGTTGTGCTAAAGTCCCACCGATATTGCCTGATCCAATAAGAGCAATTTTTTTTCTCATTTAAGTTTTATACTTTAATTACAATTCTGTAACAATAGCCTTTTTAAGTCCAGCAATTTCTTTGGCTGGATTTAGACCTTTAGGACAAGACCTAGTACAATTCATTATTGAATGGCATCTATAAAGTTTTAATGAATCATTTATTGCTTTTAATCTCTCTTTTCTTTCTGAATCTCTAGAGTCACTTACCCATCTTGCTGCTTGTAAAAGGACTGCTGGTCCTAGATATTCATCTCCATTCCACCAATAACTTGGACAAGAAGTAGTGCAGCAAAAACATAATACACACTCCCATTTACCATCTAGTTTTTCTCTATCTTTTGGTGATTGTTTTTTTTCGTCTCCTGAGTTTTTTTCTTCATTTATTTTTTCACGCTGCAACCAAGGTTTAATGGAAGCCAGTTGCTCATAAGCCTTACTAAGATCTGGAACTAAATCTTTTACTACACGCATATGTGGAAGAGGGTAAATTTTTATTTCATTCTTGACATCAGACATACTTTTCAAACATGCTAATGTGTTAACACCATCAATATTCATAGCACAGGAACCACAAACTCCTTCTCTGCAAGATCTTCTAAATGTTAAAGTTGGATCAATTTCGTTTTTTATTTTCATAAGTGCGTCTAATACCATTGGGCCACACTTTTCTTGATCTATCTCATAATTATCTATCCTAGGATTTTTATCATCTTCGGGATCCCATCTGTAGATTGCAAGTTTCTTTGGATCGTTTGCAGGTTCTTTTAGTTGGTAAGTTTTCCCTTTAGTTATTTTTGAATTTTCAGGAAGTGTAAACTGAGCCATTAGTAAACTCTTCTTTTAGGTGGTATTGGTTGAACATGATTAGTTAGAGTATTCATATGAACACCCCTGGAACCCATACTCACATCTCCCTTATCGTTTAACCAGGCTAAAGAATGAACTAACCAATTATTATCATCTCTTTCTTTATAATCTTCTCTTGCATGTGCACCTCTACTTTCAGTTCGATTTAACGCAGAATGAAGAGTAACTTTTGATTGTGCCATTAAATTGTGTAACTCTAAAGCTTCGACCAAGTCTGTATTAAAGATTAATGATTTGTCTTTAATATCTATGTCATCCATTGAGCTCTCAACTTTTGAATATTCTTCAATACCTTTTGATATGAGATCATGCGTTCTAAATACTGCACATTTTTGCTGCATTATATGTTGCATGGAAGTACGAAGTTCTCCAGTTGTAGAGTTTCCTTTGCTGTTTCTGATCTTATCAAATCGCTCAATAATATTATCTGTTTTTGCTTTACTAATTTCAATTTTTTTAGCATTTGGTTTTACTTTTTCTTTACATGTTAGACTAGCTGCTTTGCCAAAAACAACAAGATCGATTAATGAATTTGTTCCTAATCTATTAGCACCGTGTACAGAAACACATGCAGCCTCACC
Source organism: uncultured Alphaproteobacteria bacterium (assembly GCA_902623255.1). Taxonomy (GTDB): domain Bacteria; phylum Pseudomonadota; class Alphaproteobacteria; order HIMB59; genus CACPNW01. The sequence goes on from CACNSY010000002.1 coordinate 111,971, forward strand.
AACAGCCATTAAACCTTCACATACATTATCTGGATTTTCATTTGTTGGCCTTAGAACTTCTGTTCTATAATTTGTCGGTATACCACCCATATTATAATGAACCGTTGGAAGAACTGGTATTGGATCTTTAGTCAGATCAACTCCAGCAAATATTTTTGCAGTTTCTGAAATACCCGGCAATCTTTTATGTAATGTATCAGCATCAATGTGCTCAAGATGAAGTAGCACATGATCGGCATTATCTCCACAACCTCTATTTTCACTAATTTCAATAGTCATTGCTCGGCTTACTACATCCCTTGATGCTAGATCTTTTGCATTTGGAGCATATCTTTCCATAAATCTTTCACCATCACTATTAGTTAAATATCCACCTTCTCCTCTTGCTCCCTCAGTGATTAACACTCCTGCACCGTAAACTCCTGTTGGATGGAACTGAATAAATTCCATGTCAGAAAGCGGTAGGTTTTGTCTTAAAGCCATTGCACTACCGTCACCAGTACAAATGTGAGCACTCGTGGATGAGAAGTAAGCTCTTCCATATCCACCAGTAGCTAGAATTGTTTGATGAGATAAAAATCGATGGATTGATCCATCCTCTAAGCACCATGTTACCACACCAATGCAATTGCCTTGATCATCAGAAATTAAATCTAAAACAAAATATTCAATATAAAATTCTACATTATTTTTAAGTGATTGCTGATAAAGTGTATGGAGTAAAGCATGTCCTGTTCTATCAGCTGCTGCACAAGCTCTCATAGCAGGAGCTCCCTCGCCATTATTAGTTAAGTGACCGCCAAAAGGTCTTTGATAGATCTTGCCATCATCTGTTCTACTAAAAGGCATGCCATATTCTTCAAGTTCAATTACTGCTTCAGGGGCTTTAGAACATAAATATTCAATTGCATCTTGATCACCAAGCCAGTCGGAACCCTTAACTGTATCATACATGTGCCACTTCCAATTATCTTCACCCATATTACCTAGTGCTGCACCAATTCCACCTTGTGCTGCAACAGTATGACTTCTTGTTGGAAACACTTTTGATATACAGGCTGTTTTTAATCCGGCTTCTGCACATCCAAGGGTAGCTCTCAGTCCTGACCCACCAGCTCCGACAACTACAACGTCATAATGGTGATCAATAATTTTGTATGAATTAGTCATTTAAAACACCATTCTCACTAAATTTAAAGTAATTAAAATCATGATAAAATAAACAAGATAATTAATTGATACTTTAATAAATTTGGCTGTCTTTTTCGATGTGACATAATCTTCAATAATTGTTTGTAGTCCTAATTTTGAATGCAGAAGCATAGATTGCATCATCACAAAAAATAAGAATGCATTAACATAGGATTGGAAAAAAATTTCTATTTCAGAATAAGTCATCTTTGATAATGATATTGCAGAGTATATAAACCAAAACGTCAATGGTATTAAAATTGAAGCAGTAATTCTTTGGGTTAACCATTTTAAAGCATAATTTTTCATGCTAAGTACCAGACAACTAAACTAGAAATTAAAGTTAAACATATAACAGCATAACCCGATTTATACACTTGAGATAATTCCATTCCAATACCGAATGACCAATATAATTTTCTACATCCATTAAATAAATGGTAAAAAATACCTACAGTCCAAATCATTAGAACTAGTTTAAACAAAATACTCTTAGAAAGAATTTCAAAATAAATATAAAATTCAGGACCAAAACTAATTAAAAAAAACCAAATTGAAATTAATAGTGCACCCACACTTAATCCTATTCCAGATATCCTGTGAAAAATTGAAAATACTGCTGTAAGTACTCTTTTGTGAATAGATAGGTGAGGTGATAATGGTCTATTATCAGTCATTTTTTTCATTTTTTTTATGTTTCATAAGTAAGTATTTTTCTTCAAATTTCAAAATATTAATGGTTTAGTTATTTTTTCTTACTATCACGGAAGTTTGTAAAATGTTGATAAAAAGTGCCAAATTTTATGAAAATCATCGAAATTTAATGCCAAATTTAACTAAAAATCTTGAATTTTAAATAGATAGATATTACTCTTAATAAGCCGGATAATACTCGTTTCTTAGCTTCGGAGGAACGCCAAGAATTTTTAATTATCTTACCCGCCGTTTGATAATTAGTTGAGTTTCTTATTCTAGAGAGGTGTCTGCCAAGGTACAAACTAGTTTTAGAGTCCGGCCTACTTTAAATTTTTATTAAAAAATTCTTCCATCTTTTTAGAGTATGCTTCGGGATATTTAAACATAGCATCTACATGATAGGAGTTTTCAACTAACCAAAACTCAGCATTAATTTTATTTTGATTTGTGTATTCTTTAAAATAATTAAAGTGTCTTGTTAAGATTCTTGTATCAGAGTCGCCATGAGTAAAAAAATAATATTGGTTCTTTGATAATTTTTTAGCTGGAGATAATTCTCTTGGATCTGTTCCAGTTAAGATTCTTCCAGCTAAACTAACTACTGGGCCAAATTCTATAGCAAGACCATATCTTGCTATTTCATCTTTTAAAATCATATTAAATTCAGCAAGTGAACTATCTGCCCACACTGCACGTATTTCTGGTTCTGCATGTGCTGCGAAAATAGAGGTGCTTGCACCAAGAGATATTCCATGTAATCCAATGCTATTAGACTTGAAACCAATTTTTTTTAAAAAATCAAATGCACCAAGAATATCATTATATGACTTTAAACCTAAATCATCATAACTACTTACAGTATCACTTTGGCCGTAGTTTCTTAAATCTATCGTAAGAACATTAAATTTTTTATTAACTAAAAAACTTGCAATAAGATTTGCTTCAGACTTACATTTACCATTCGGGCTTATACCGTGTGTTACAATTATAATTGGTCTATTTGGAAAATAATTAAACAGCCATCCATTAATCTTAATGTCTGAATCACGAGATTGAAAGTATACATCTTGCCATTCATCTAAATAATAGTCTTTAAAGTTAAAATTTTCTCTTACTTTTTGTCGTGCAAGAATAGAATATTCATGTGAGTCAACTGTTGTACTCCATGAATTAGGAAGGGATCCTTCGTGTAAACCACAAGTTGGATCTATTTTTAAAATTTGATAAGCAACATAAAAACCTGCAGTAAAATAAACCACTACTAATAAGACAACTGTACTGACTAAAAATCTGATTATGTATTTCATCAATCTGGTTTTACTATAGTCATTTCATATAATCTGCTAGCGGTTCTTTTAAATTCTTCAGCTAGATCATTTATATTATTTAATGAATTTATAGGTTTTGATGCTAAAATTACAATAGAACAATTATTTTCATATAACATATCAATTAATCCAATAAATCTTCTGCATGAATCTTTCTTCTGATTATCAAATTCAGGAACATTTTTTAAAAATACCAACTTAAATTTATCTGCAATATTTTTGTAATCTTCATTACCAAAATTTACTTCACAAAGATTTTCAAAATCTATCATCATTAGATTTGATGTACATTTATCAAACTCTAGTTCACGGCTTTTAGATTTTATTTTTACAGTTGTTAAATGGGAAGGATCAACAAAGCGATTAAATAATTTTTCAAATTCATTTGATGTTTCAGTTGTTATAGGTGTGAAATATGTCTTTGATTGATTTAACGTTTGTCGACGAAAATCGGTTTTAATACTAATATCATAGAGAAAAAAATTTTTTTTAATTAAATCAATAAATGGTAGAAAATCATTTCTCTGCAAACCATCTTTATATAAATTATCTGGATGAAAATTTGACGACAATAATATAAATATTTTATATTTAGAAAAATAATTAAATATTTTTTTTATTATTAATGCGTCAACAATATTAAAAATATGTAATTCATCAATAAATATTATTTTGTAATCTCTACTTAAATTCTTTACATAGTTTTCAATAGCAAATTCTTTATTTTCTGATTTTTTAACTTGTTCATGGATTTCATTCATTAAGTTATTAAAATGAATTTTTTTTCCAATCTTGGTATTTTGATAAAATAAATTTAATAAAAATGTTTTTCCTGTTCCAACTTGACCATAAAGATAAATTCCTTCAAAAATTTTATCCTTAAAAAATAACTTTGTTTTACTAAAAGATGACCATACATTATCTGCTTGTTTTAAGAATTCAATTTGATCTTTATTTTTTTTAATAAAATTATTTTCAACAAAACTATTGTATTGATCAATAACATTAAACATTATTTTTTACCTAAGTACTGTTCAAGTTGTTTTAAAGTTTCTAGTTCACCACTGCTGATGCTTCTATTTTCTTTTTTCTTTTTTAATCTTTTATATTCCTTAATTAGAAAATTAAGACTCTCCATTATTTGTTTATTCATGTTCTATAAATTATAGGTAAAATTGAAGATACAACAATCATAATGGAGCTGATTAAAAATATAACTGATATTCCATAACCCCAATCAATAATATATCCAAAAACAACAGGCGATAAGGCACTCGCAAAAACCCCAACTGCGTGCAGTAAAGCTTTAGCAGTGCCAATACTTTTCACTCCGTAAATTTCTGCCCAGAGTGATCCCATAAACGGTGCTGATAAACCTAAGTTAAATCCAAATAAAGACATGTAAAGCACGAATGACCAAAAATTATTAGAAAAAAAAAGAATAGTAATACAAACTAACAAAGGTAATAGTACAAAAGGGATTGCTTTCTTTGTATTTATCTTATCTATTAAAGGCCCTCCTATTAATAATCCTATAATAGAGAATAATCCAAAATATATATAACCGTTCCCTAGCATTTCCATTGTCCACCCTTTAGCATCAAAAATATAAATCTGATGAAACATTAACCCTGTACCAATAAATGGAAAGGATGCAGCTAATGGAAGATAGATAAAAAAAACTCGGTCTTTTAAAATTTCTGTAATGGTCCAACTTTTATGTGTTTTCTCATTATCAATATTTTTTTGAAGGGCTGCATCCCTACTTTTTTGATTATGAAGAATAAAGTATATTATTGGAATTAAGATTAAAAGAGTCAAAGTTGTTAAAAACCAAAGAGTTTTAAAATTAAAGTATGAGTTCAAATTAACAACAATCTTTGGTAAAAACATTATGCCTAACATTCCTCCAAGTGTTGCAACTGATATTGCTTTACCTCTATCAATTAAAAAATATCTCGCCATTGATGTTGAGCCAGCATGTGTCATAGCTCCCTGTCCAAAAAAACGTAATAATAATAAAATAAAAAAAAGATGAAAAATATTTTTAAAAATAAAATAAAAACCAATACAAGCAAAAGCTAAACCTAGAATAACACCTATGGAGTATATTCTTAAATCAATTATATCTATTAACTTAGCAAAGTTAATGAATAAAAAAGAACTTACAAGTGTGGCAATTGCGTAAACTAATCCAAACTCACCATCTGTTATTTTATATAGATTTCGAATATCTTCATTAAATAATGCAATGTAAAAAGTCTGTCCAAAACTTGCAAAGAAGACCATGGCAAATCCGTATACTAAGAGATTTGGATCATGTAAAAAAAATTTTTTCATTATGGTTTAAAGCAATTTTTTAATACTATTTAAAAGTTTTACCATTTTACTTTTATCTATTCTTCCTGTGTTAACATTTCTCGGGCTTGGATGATAACTACCAACCAAAATTTTCTTATCGGGTAAAATATTCATAGATCCGTGAGAAAAAATAAAATCTTTATTTCGTATTTCATATTGTTGCTTATAATAATTTACACAGGCATCATGACCAATTTTACCAAGGGCAACAATGACTTTTATTTTTTTTAACAAAGTAATTTCTTTATTGAAAAAATTAAAACATGTTTTCAATTCCTGTGAAGTTGGTTTATCTTCTGGGGGTACACATTTAAGAGCAGTAGTTAAATACATATTTTGAAGTTCCAAACCATCTCCTCTATCTACTGAATCTGGTTGGTTTGCAAATCCAGTTTTATATAAACAGGAGAATAAAAAATCTGCTGATTTATCCCCTGTAAAGACTCTACCTGTTCTATTTCCTCCGTGCGCTGCTGGTGCAAGGCCTACCATTAATAATTTTGCTTTTTCATCTCCGTAACCAGTAATTGGTTTACCCCAATAACTCTGATCAATATATTGTTTTCTTTTTTCTTTGGCAATTTTTTCACGGAAGTTAACTAAGCGTTCACACTTTCTGCAATGAATGATAGATTTGTTTAAATTACTTAATGTCATTTGGAAAATATATATTTATATTACAGCTCTGTGATTAATGAAAGAGCTAAAGCTATTCTAGAATTTTGTTTCATCAAAACTCCACTTGAACAATGGTTTAAAAAGGATGATGAATTTGATAATATTTTAAAAAGTACTTTTATGGATGATTACATTAAAGCCATTAATAATAATTATGATAATTGGAAAAATGATGCTGAAGAATGTGTAGCTTTGATTATATTACTTGATCAATTATCAAGAAATTTTTTCAGAAATAATTCAAAAGCTTATGACCAGGATACTAAGTGTGTTTTAATTGTTAAAGAAGCAATAAGTAAAAATTATTTAGATAGCCTAGATATTGATAAAATACATTTTTTATTACTGCCATTAATTCATAGTGAAGATATCACGGATCATGAACTTGGTCATAAATTGGTCGATCAATATTTAAATTATCATCGAGAATATACTAATATTAAAAAAGCTTGGGATGATCATAGCGTGGCAATTAAAAAATTTGGAAGGTATCCGCATAGAAATAAAATATTAAATAGAAAATCAACAAATGAAGAACAGTTATTTTTAACACAACCAAATAGTTCTTGGTAAGATTAAGATATGCTTTTAGAGAGAGATTTTTCAGATATTTTAAAACAACTTGAGTTTAAAAAAGGAAAAATTAAAGCTATTCTTGATACAGACACCTACAATGAAATTGATGATCAATTTGCTTTAGTACAATTGTTGTTTTCAAAAGAAAAAATAAATGTGCAAAGTATAAATGCTGCTCCTTTTTCAATGAATAATCGTTCAGATAATCCAAAAAAGGGAATGGAGCTCAGTTATGATGAAATTTTTCGATTATTAGAAAAAATAAATTTTAAAAAAAATGATTTTGTTTTTAAAGGATCAAGAAAATATGTAGGTTTCGAAAAAAAACCTATTAATTCACCTGCAGCAGATAATATCATAGAGAGTGCTTTAAAATGTTCTGAAGAAGATCCTCTATACGTAATAGCTATCGGTGCAATTTCTAATGTTGCCTCGGCGTTATTGAAAGAGCCAGAAATTATTAAAAAAATTGTTGTAGTTTGGTTGGGGGGTAATGCACTTTATTGGCCACAAAATTCAGAATTTAATCTAAAGCAAGATATTGGAGGTGCTCAAGTTTTATTTGATTGCGGCGTCTCACTAGTGATGGTTCCTTGCAAGGGAGTAACTTCACATCTTATTTCAACAGTTCCAGAAATCGAAAAATATATAGAACCTCATGGTCAAATTGGTAAGTTTCTTGCAATGCGATTTAAAGAGTACAACAATATCCATAAAGGTTGGTCAAAAGAAATTTGGGATATGGCAGCTGTTGGTTATGTTTTAAATGAAGACTGGGCGCCAACTAACATAATACCTTCTCCAATTTTATTAAATGATATGAGTTGGAGTTCAGACAAAAACAGACATCCAATAAAAATAGTTTACGAAATCAAAAGGGATGCAATTTTAAAAGATTTTATTAAAAAATTAGAAAATTTTGTCAGTTCTTCCCATTAAATAATAAGACACTAAACCTAACCATTCGTGAGATCCTTGCTGAAAAGAATTTAGATTTGATAATAAATTAAGATTGGGAATTAATTTAAATTCTTTAATATTTTTAAAATCCACTGCATATGGAATTAAATCCCAGTTATTTTTATTTGCTACAAGTAATGCTCTTTTCATATGCGAGGCAGATGTTATCAATAACCAATTTTCATTTATTTTTGGATTAGCTATTTTTTTTGAATATATTATATTTTCATAGGTGTTTCTTGAATTATCTTCAAAAATTAACTTATCAATTTCTATTCCTATTTTTTTGTAAAAAGATTTTGCAACTTGTACGTTATCAAAATCAGGTCTATTTAAAATCCCTGATCCACCACTAAAAATTACTTTAGCCTTATCAAATTTTTTAATGATAAAAACAGATTCAACTAATCTTTCTGAAGAACCATTTAAACTGATTTGATCATATTCATTATAAAGTAGAGGATTTGTTGCACCTCCCAAAATAAGAATGCCATCAACTTGGTCTGGAGGTTTTATGTATGAGTGATATTCTTTTTCAATATTATAAATTAGATAACTTCCAATAGGTAAAAAAGAGATAAGTGCGATAAATACAAAATTAATCAGAAAAATAATTAAACCTAATCTTTGCAATTTAATAAAATATAAAAATATTGAGAGCAAAGTTACAAAAATAAAAATATTAAAAGGATTTAATATTAACCAAAGAACTTTAGATAGGTAAAATGACATAATATTTTATAGCTTTAGTTTATACTATATAATATTTTATAAATAAAAGGTCTCGTGGTGAAATGGATATCACACATGTCTTCGGAACATGGATTTGGGGTTCGAGTCCCTACGAGACCGCCAATTAAATAGTTATTTTTTCTGAGTACTTTGCAATTACTAACTCAGCAATTTGAACAGCATTTAGTGCTGCTCCTTTGCGCAGATTATCTGAAACTACCCATAGATTCAAACCATTATCTATTGATTGATCATTTCTAATTCTACTAATATAAACTTTATCCTCTCCTGCAATTTCAACAGGAGTCACATAACCCTCATCTTTTCGATGATCAATTACTGAAATACCTTCAGAGTTAGATAATATTTCGTTAGCTTCTTTTTCATCTAATGGTGAGTCAAACTCTATATTTACAGCCTCTGAATGGCCAATAAATACAGCTGTTCTAACACAAGTTGCTGAAACATTAATTCCCTCGTCTAGAATTTTTTTTGTTTCATCAATCATTTTTTGCTCTTCTTCAGTATTACCATTTTCTAAAAAAGCTCCAATATGTGGAATGGCATTAAAAGCAATTTGTTTTGTAAACTTTTCTTTTTTTAATTCTTGATTTGCATAAACATTTTGAGTCTGATTAAATAATTCATCCATACCTGTTTTACCTGCTCCAGAAACAGCTTGATATGTTGATACAACAACTCTGTTTATAATTGCTTTTTCATGAAGTGGTTTTAATGCAACAACCATTTGTATAGTTGAACAGTTAGGATTTGAAATAATATTAGTTCTGTTTTCATCATCAAAAAATTCATCAAGTGCATTAGCGTTTACTTCAGGAACGATTAAAGGAATATTTTGTTGCATTCGAAAATGAGAGGTATTGTCTATAACAATACATCCTTTTTTAGCTGCTTTTGGTGCATATTCTGCAGAAATTTTACCACCAGGTGAAAATAAACCAATGTGAGCTTTTGAAAAATCAAATTCTGATAAGTCTTCTACAACAATTTCTTTATCTTTAAACTCTACTTTTTTGCCTTTTGATTTTGATGATGCAAGTAAATATAAATTGTCTATTGGAAAATCTCTTTGCTCTAATATTTGAACTATTTCTGTTCCTACCGCACCTGTTGCTCCAGCTACTGCTATATTGTATTTTTGAATCATTTAATTTCCAGATAGAATTTTTAATTCTTCAATAACAGCATTGCCCATTTCTTGAGTTGAGATAATTTTTTCTGCTCCATCTTTTATATCAGCTGTTCTTAAACCTTTTAGTAATACATTCTGTACAGCTTTCTCAATCATTTGACTATCTTCTTGCATATCAAAACTATATTTCAACATCATAGCAAAGCTCATGATCATTGCTAAAGGGTTTGCTTTAGATTGACCAGCTATATCTGGTGCGCTACCATGAACGGGCTCATACATTGCTGCTCTAGTTCCATTTTCTTTAACTGGTCCAAGAGCTGCTGAAGGAAGCATTCCTAAAGATCCTGTTAGCATAGCTGCAGTATCACTTAAAAGATCGCCAAATAAATTATCTGTGAGTATAACATCAAATTGTTTTGGATAACGAACTAACTGCATTGCACAATTATCTGCAAGCATGTGTTCTAGATTAACATCAGAATATTCCTTTTTATGTAAATCTGTTACGGTTTGTTTCCAAAATAAACCTGTTTCCATTACATTTGATTTTTCTACTGATGTAACTTTATTATTACGCAACTTTGCTAAATCAAATGCCACTCGTGAAACTCTATTAACTTCTGATGTGGTATACAGTTGAGTATCAACTGCTTTACTTTCAGTCTCACTAATTTTTGATATACCTCTTGGTTGTCCAAAATATACACCACTTGTTAACTCTCTTATTATCAAAATATCTAATCCTTTAACAAGATCAGATTTTAAAGATGATGAATCTGAAAGAGCATCTAAAACAACAGCTGGTCTTAGATTAGCAAAGAGATCAAGGTCTTTTCTTAATCTTAATAAGGCTGCTTCAGGTCTTTTATCTCTTTCTACGTTATCCCATTTAGCGCCTCCTACCGCACCAAATAATACTGCATCACAATCCATAGCTACTTGCATTGTTTCATCACTTATAGAATTACCTTCTTTATCGTATGCCGTACCCCCAACTAATCTTTCAGATATATCAAAAGATAAAGATTTAGTTTTTTCCATCCAATCAATGATTTTTAATACCTCAGCCATAACTTCATTGCCAATTCCATCACCAGGTAAAATTAAAATTTTTTTATTTCTCATTTTTGGCTACACTATCCAAGGTTGGATACTGTGTATTTTTTCTTCGTGAACATCAATTTTTTTATTTTTTTGGAGCGTCAAACCAATATCATCCAAACCCTCTAGCAAACATTTTTTTCGAAATGCATCAATTTCAAATTCTATTGTTTTATCATTTTGATAAGTGATTTTTTGATTTTCTAAATCAACTGAAACATCATTTTTATTTTCTGCTTCGTTCATTAATATATCTACCTTTTGTTGATCTAACTTAATTGGCAGTATTCCATTTTTAAAACAATTATTATAGAAAATATCAGCGAAGCTTGGTGCAATTATTGACTTAAAACCAAAATCTAACAGTGACCATGGTGCATGCTCTCTACTTGATCCACAACCAAAATTTGCCCCAGCAATTAAAATTTTTGAAGTTTTATAAGGGTCCCAGTTAAGAACAAAATCATTCTTTATGTTACCTTGAATATCGTATCTTAATTCATGAAATAAGTTTTTTCCTAAACCAGATCTCTTTATTGTTTTCAAAAATTGTTTTGGAATGATCATATCGGTATCGACATTAATCATTGGTAGTGGTGCAGGGATACCAATTATTGTTTTAAATGATTCCATTTATAAATCCTCTGCTGTTGCAAAAGAACCTTTGATTGCAGAGGCAGCAGCTATTGCAGGACTAACAAGATGTGTTCTACCTTCTCTACCTTGTCTACCTTCAAAATTTCTATTTGATGTTGATGCACATCTTTCTTGCGGTTTTAATTGATCTGGATTCATAGCTAAACACATGGAACAACCTGGCTCTCTCCAATCAAATCCTGCTTCAATAAAAATTTTATCTAAACCTTCTTCTTCAGCTTGTTTTTTAACTAGACCTGAACCAGGAACGATCATTGAGTCTACAGAAACTTTTTTGCCCTCTACAACTTTGGCAACTTCTCTTAAATCCTCAATTCTTCCATTTGTGCAAGAGCCAATAAATACTTTATCAATTTTAATTTTTTGTATTTCTTGTTTGGGTTCTAAACCCATATATTCAAGAGAACGTTCCATAGCCCTCTTTCTATTCGGATTACTCTCTTCTTGTGGGTTTGGTACTATACCATCTATAGCAACAACGTCTTGTGGGCTTGTGCCCCAAGTAATTTGTGGTGAAATATCTTCAGCATTAATTAAAATTTCTTCATCATATTTTGCGCCCTCATCAGATGGAAGAGATTTCCAAAATTCTATTGCTTTATTCCAATTATCTCCTGATGGAGAGTACGGTCTACCTTTAATATATTCAAAAGTTTTTTCGTCAGGAGCGATTAAACCAGCTCTAGCACCTGCTTCAATACTCATATTGCAGATTGTCATTCTTCCTTCCATAGAAAGAGAGGAAATTGCATTACCAGCGTATTCAATAACATAACCAGTTCCACCAGCTGTTCCTATTTTTCCTATTATATGAAGAATAATATCTTTTGCTGTAACACCTAAGTTTAACTTACCTTCAACAGAAATTCGCATATTCTTTGCAGGTTTTTGAATTAAGGTCTGAGTAGCTAATACATGCTCAACTTCGCTTGTGCCAATACCAAAAGCTAATGCACCAAATGCTCCGTGTGTTGCTGTATGACTATCACCACAAACTATTGTCATACCTGGCTGAGTAATGCCTTGTTCTGGTCCAACTATATGAACTATACCTTGTCTGCTGTCTAATAATGGAAAAAGTGTAACATCAAAATCTTTGCAATTTTTTTCTAGTGTTTCAACCTGAATTCTACTTTCTTTATTTTCTATACCTTTAGATCTATCTGAGGTTGGAACATTATGATCAGCTACAGCAAAAGTACTTTCGGGTCTTCTAACTTTACGATTATTATTTCTTAAACCTTCAAATGCTTGAGGGCTCGTAACTTCATGAACAAGGTGTCTATCAATATATATAAGACAAGTTCCATCTTCTTGTCTATCAACAAGATGATGTTCCCAAATTTTATCAAAAAGAGTTTTAGGATTATTTATTGTCATCCGATTTATTTTCGGCTGCTTTTTCCTCTTCTTTACTAGATTCCTCTGCAGCTTCTGCTTTAGATTCTTCTGCTGGTTTGGCTTCTGCTTCTTCTGCTTTTGTCTCTGCTTGTTTTGCTTCTACCTCTTCAGCTTTTGGTTCCTCTGCAGCATTTGTATCTGTATCTGCAGTTTTTGTTTCTTCTACCGGAGGAGCTTCCTCTATATATTCATATTGATCAGCTTCATCGCCCCTATCTTTATCTGCTATCCTTGCTTTTTTTCCAGATAATTCTCTTAGATAATATAGCTTAGCTCTTCTTACATCGCCTTTTCTAACAACTTCAATTTTTTCTACTAAAGGACTGAATAAAGGGAATACTCTTTCAACACCCTCTCCATGAGATATTTTTCTCACAGTAAAGTTAGAGTTTACTGAATTATTTTTTCTTGCAATACAAATACCTTCAAATGCTTGAAGTCTCGACTTACTTCCCTCTGTAATTCTTACAGTAACTTTTAAAGTATCACCTGGACGAAAAGCAGGAACTCTTTTTTTTGAAGTTAACTTTTCAATCTGTTGTTTTTCAAATGTCTCTAATAAATTACTCATTTTATATTTCCTTTTTATAAAGATCTGGTCTTAGTTCTTTAGTTTTTTCAACCGATTTTTCTTTTCTCCATTTATCAATTTTTTCATGATGACCTGATGTTAAAACATCTGGAACTTCATGTTTATTTCCCTGAATATCTTCCCAGGTTTGTGGTCTGGTATAATGAGGATATTCAAGCAGATTATTAGAAAAAGATTCTTCTAATAAACTTTGTGGCTGCCCTAATACTCCAGGAATGAGACGAATACAACCTTCAACTAACACCTGGGCAGCAATCTCACCACCAGAAAGGACGTAATCACCGATACTTATTTCCTGAAAATCAAGAATTTCTATAGCTCTTTGATCAACCCCTTCAAATCTACCGCATAAAATAAGCATTTCATCATGTTTTGATAGATTATTAAGTTTTGCTTGAGATAATTTCTGACCTGACGGTGTCAGGAAAATTTTGCAGTAATTATCGGTTTTGAAAGTAATTGAATTTAATGCTTTTTCAATCACATCTGGACGAATAACCATTCCTGGACCTCCCCCAAAAGGTTCATCATCAACACTTCCTCTTTTGTCAATTCCAAAATTATGTAGATTGACTATCTCGAGAGAAAATTTTTTATTGTTTAATGCATTTCCAATTACAGAATATCCTAGTGAACCAGGGAACATCTCAGGATAACAAGTTAAAATTACTACTCTCATTTTAATCAAGAATACCAGGTATTGGATCAGCTATAATTTCTTTTTTATAAATATTAACTGATAAAATATTTGTTTTATCAAAAGGTATAAGAATAAGTTTGGTATTATATTTGACTTCTAATAAATCACCTGCCCCAAAATTATGAACACTTAAAACTTTTCCAATACTAGTATTATCTTTCAAGAAAATCATGCATTCGATTAGATCGTTTATGTAAAACTCATTATCTTTTGTTTTTGGGAAAAATTTCTTGTTTGAAAAAATTTTTTGACCTTTAAGCTCTAAAACATCTTCTCTAGAAAAGTATTTTTCAACTTGAACAACACACTTATTATTTTTGAATAAAATATTTTTAAAATTCCAAGCAACTGAACCATCAAAATTATAATAGTTTTTTAAATTTTTAAAAACTTCAAAAGAGGTAGTCATCATATTAACTTTTATTTCACCTTTTAATCCTAAAGGAGATCCAAACTGACCAACAAGAATAATATCTTTATTACTCAAAGCAAAAATTGATTTTATTCTTTTTTAGCTTCTGCTTCTTCTGCTTTTGGTTCTTCAGCAGGTTGTGCATCTTCAGCTGGCTTAGCATCTGCTTCTGCTTTTGGTTCTTCAGCAGGTTGTGCATCTTCAGCTGGCTTAGCATCTGCTTCTGCTTTTGGTTCTTCAGCAGGTTGTGCATCTTCAGCTGGCTTAGCATCTGCTTCTTCTGCTTTTGGTTCTTCTGCTGCAGCTTTCGCAGCTTCTTCTTTTTCTTTAGCAGCAGCTAAACGTTCCTGTGCTTTTTTCTTAGGTAGATGTTTTTTTGTTTTTTCAGTAATAACTGGTTTTTCCATCACACCAAGATTGCTAAGAAAAATAGAAATTCTATCTGATGGTTTTGCCCCTTTTGCAATCCATTCCTTAGCTTTGTCTAAATCCATTTTAACTCTATCAGCACTATCCTTTGGAAGCATTGGGTTATAAGTTCCAATTTGATCTATAAATTTTCCATCTCTAGCTCTTCTAGAATCAGCAACTACTATTCTATAAAATGGTCTTTTCTTTGCACCACCTCTTGATAATCTTATTCTTACTGGCATTTTATTTCCTTTCTAATTTATGTTTGGAGGAAGATTTCCTTGTAATTTTTGCATTAAATCACTGGGAATTCCTCCTTTGCCCATTGATTTCATTCTCTTCATCATTTTTTGTGATTGGAGAAACTGTTTTAATAACCTGTTAACGTCTTGAACTTTTGTTCCAGATCCTTTTGAAATTCTAATTTTACGTGAAGCCTTTATAATATCTGGATCAGCCCTTTCTTTTTTTGTCATTGAACTGATTATGGCTATTTGTTTATCAATCATTGAATTAGAAATTTTATTTTCTGCCATTAACTTCTGTGCCTTTGAAACACCTGGCATCATAGAAAGTAAACCGGAGACTCCACCCATTTTACCCATTTGCTTTAATTGATTGGCAAAATCTTCAAGATCAAATTTTCCTTTAGCGATCTTTTTTGCCATATCTTCCATCTCTTCTTTATCAATATTTTCAGCAGCTTTTTCGACAAGAGATACAATATCTCCCATACCTAAAATTCTTTGTGCAATTCTTTCAGGATGAAAAGGTTCAAAATTTTCTACTTTTTCACCTAGTCCTATAAATTTTATAGGAGAGTTTGTTATCGATTTAATTGATAGTGCTGCACCACCTCTGCTATCACCATCTATTCGAGTTAAAATTGATCCAGTAATATTTATTGCATCACTAAAACTTTTAGCTACATTTGCAGCATCTTGCCCTGTTAGAGCATCTGCTACTAATAATGTTTCGTCAGGTTTAAACTTATTTTCAATTTCTATTAATTCACTCATTAACTTTTTATCTATAACTTGTCGTCCAGCAGTATCTAAAATAAGAATATCAAATAAATTTTTTTGAGCATAGTCTATGGAATCATCAACAATCTTACTGGCTGATGATAAATTGTGATTAAAGAAATCTGAGCCAGTTTCTTCAGCTAATACTTTTAATTGTTCTTGTGCTGCTGGTCGATAAATATCTGCAGATGCTAGTAAAATTTTTTTCTTTGAAGACTTCTTTAACAAATAGGAAAGTTTGGCAATTGAAGTTGTTTTCCCAGATCCCTGTAAGCCACAAAACAATATTTTGGTTAATTGAGAAGAAGATAAATTTAGAGATTTATTTTCTGATCCAAGAATTTTTACAAGCTCATCTTGCACAAGCTTTATGATCATTTGATCTGGCTTAACAGATTTGAGAATTTCTTTTCCTAAAATGTTTGACTTGATGGAATTTATAAATTCTTTTACTACAACTAAGGAAACATCTGCCTCTAAGAGAGCAATTCTAATTTCACGTAATGTAACTTCAAGATCTGTTTCTGATATAACAGCCTTACCCCGAATACTTTGAACAATTTTTTCAAATTTTGTGTTCAGTGTATCAAACATAAATCTCCAATAGCTTTTTAACTCCAGGGCACGAAACTCGTGGGCTAGAGTACCTATCACAATTGTAACAAGCTCAATTCGTTTACAAATATAGGATTTGTTGGTGACCCTCTATTAGCTGAATAATTGAAAGTCAAGTATTCTTAAATTTCCCATATTTACTGAGATTTATCGATAAATTAGGTTATAAAACAAATATGCAAAAAGTAGACTTTATAAAGATGCATGGACTTGGAAATGATTTTGTTATCATAGATAAAAGATCTAACAATATCGCAATTACTGAAGATATTATTAAAAGACTCAGTGACAGAAGAACTGGGGCAGGGTGTGATCAATTAATCACAATTAACAATACAAATAATCAAAGTGCTGATGCTGAAATTGAAATTTTTAATCCTGGTGGTGATAGAGCCGAAGCTTGTGGTAATGGAACACGCTGCGTGGCAAAAATACTATTTGAAGAAGATTCAAATAAAGAAATTTTAAAAATTCAATCTGATGCAGGCATATTAGAATCAAAAAGAATAGATAATAATATAAGTGTGAACATGGGTTCAATAAAAAATACTTGGGATAAAATTCCTTTAAGTAAAGAAATTGATACAATGAATATTCCAATTTCGATTGATGGATATAGTAATGGAGTTGCTGTTAATGTAGGTAATCCACATGTAGTTTTTTTTGGGAAATCGATCAAAGATACAGATCTTGAAAGTATAGGTCCTAGAATAGAAAATCATGAGCTCTTTCCAAAAAAAACTAATGTTGAAATAGTTGAAGTTATTAATACAAATTTAATTGAAATGAGGGTTTGGGAACGAGGAGTTGGAATCACGTTAGCTTGTGGTAGTGGTGCCTGTGCAGCTGTATATGCAGCGTGGAAAAAAGGATTGATTGAAAATAACGCTGAAGTGAAACTTGAAAAAGGTTCACTGCACATAAATATAATTAATAATGAATCTATTATGACAGGACCTGCAGAAATAAGTTATCGGGGTAGTTTAGAAATATAATTTATGAAAAATAAAAACTACGTAGTCAATCTAGGTTGTAGATTGAATATTTATGAAGGTGAAATTATTAAAAACCATCTTAGAACAAATAATTTAAATAATGTTACAGTCATAAACTCATGTGCAGTAACTGAAGAAGCTGAGAAAAAAGTTTCTTATGAAATTAGAAAGGCAAAAAAAAATTTTCCTAATAATAAAATAGTAGTTACAGGATGTGCGGCTCAAATCAATCCATTAAAATATAAAGATTTAAAAGAAGTAGACTCAGTAATTGGAAACACAGAAAAATTAGAAACTTTAACATGGAAAAATATCGATCAGTCTAAAAATCTTAAAGTAGGAAATATATTAGAAGAAAGTAAAACAGTACCTAATTCAATTGAAAAATTTGAAGGAAAATCGAGAGCTTATATTGAAATACAACAAGGTTGTAACCATCGCTGTACTTTTTGTATTATTCCATTTGGCAGGGGCAATAATAGAAGTGTGCCTGCTGGAGAGATAGTAAATAAAATAAAAAAAATTGTTAGCAATGGATATAATGAAGTAGTCTTAACAGGAGTAGATATAACTGATTATGGAAAAGATCTTCCAGCAAAACCTACTTTTTCTAATTTAATAAAAAGAATTCTAAAATTAGTACCTGAATTAAGACAGCTACGCTTGTCTTCAATTGACTGCGCTGAAATAGACGAAGATTTTTGGGATGTTTTAAAAGACGAAAGATTGATGCCTCATTTTCATATAAGTTTACAAGCTGGAAACAATTTAATTTTGAAAAGAATGAAAAGAAGACATTCAAGGGAAATGGCAATTAATTTTTGTAATAAAGTTTTATCTATTAGGAAAGATGCAACATTTGGTGCTGATATAATTGCCGGTTTTCCAACAGAGACAGAAATAATGTTTCAAGATTCAATTAAACTAGTTGATGAGTGTAATTTAACTCATCTTCATATTTTTCCATATTCACCAAGAGAAAACACCCCTGCATCTAGAATGCCTCAAGTTCAAAAAAATATTATAAAAGATAGAGCTAGAAGACTTAGAGAAAGAGGTATGGAAAAATTAAAACATCATTTAAAAAAAAATATTGGAAAGAAGGAACAAATTTTAATTGAAAGTAGAAAAGAAAATTTTTCACTTGGAAAAGATCAGCATTTTTTAAAAGTAAAACTTGAAGAAGAGTTTAAAGAGGGGAATATAATTTCCTGTATATATACAGGCGTAGAAAATGATACATTATTAGCAAGAATAGCATGAGTTTGTTCTCAATATTTAAAGATAAGTTAAGTAAAACTTCAAATATACTTTCTTTTAATATTTTAGAGATTTTAAAAAACAAAAAAATAGACGATTTAACTTTAGAAGAATTAGAAAATGTTCTTATTTCATCTGATATTAGTTTGGATGTTGTAAATCAGCTAATAGATTCTATAAAAAAATTAAAAATTTCAAATGATGATGGAATAAAAAATGTATTAGAAATCTTAGCTAAAAATATAGAAAGTATATTACTGCCAAGAGAACATATTCTGATAAATGAAAAAAATCATGAAAAAAAAATATTAATATTTGTGGGAGTAAACGGAAGTGGAAAGACAACCACTATTGGTAAAATTGCAAATAAAATTTTATCAAATAAAAAAATTCTGATTGCAGCTTGTGATACATTTAGGGCAGCAGCTGTTGAGCAGTTAGAAAATTGGGCGAAAAAAAATAATAATGGTTTTATCGCTGGAAAAAGTAATCAAGATCCAGCAAGCGTAGCGTATCAGGCAACTGAAGAATTTGGAAAAGAAAATTATGATTTTTTACTTATAGATACTGCTGGAAGATTATCAAATAATACTAACCTCATTAATCAGCTAATTAAATTGAAGAATGTTATCTCAAAAGTTAATTCCTCTTTTAATATTGAAACTGTGTTAGTTTTAGATGGAACGAATGGTTCGAACATGATTAAGCAAGTAGAAATCTTTGGAAATGAACTTAATGTATCAAGTCTTATAATAACTAAATTGGATGGAACAGCAAAAGGCGGAGCATTAATTTCAATTGCAAATAAATTTGAAATCCCTATAAGTTATGTTGGTCTTGGAGAAAGTATTGAGGACCTTGTAACCTTTAATTCTCAAAACTTTGCGAGATCTATTTTAAATCTAGAAGAACAAAAATGAAGTCAGTTTATAAATTATTAATTGATATAGGACCACTTGCAGTATTCTTTATTTTTTATACAAGAAGTGGTCTTCAAGAAGCAATACTTCCTCTTATGATTGCAACTGTAATTTCAGTAATCATTTCATATATACTTGAGAAAAAAATACCAATTATGCCAACTCTTGGGGCTGCGATTGTATTAATATTTGGAGGTTTAACAATTTATTTTGACAATGAAATTTTTATTAAAATGAAACCAACAATAATAAATATGGTCTTCGCATTAATTTTATATGGTGGAGTGATTGTTAAAAAACCTCTTTTAAAGTATCTTTTAGGTGCTGCACTGAAACTAGAAGAAGATGGATGGAGAATATTAACTCAAAGGTGGATCGCTTTTTTTGTTGCACTTGCTGTTTTAAATGAAATTGTTTGGAGAACACAAAGTACTGATGTTTGGGTAAACTTCAAAGTTTTTGGTATCTTGCCAATTACGTTTATTTTTACAATGACACAATTCCCTTTAATTAAAAAATATCAAATTGAAGATTAAGTTAAAAATTGTTTTCTCTTAATGCTATAAATCCTGGTGATTTATTCCCCTCAAGCCACTCTAAAAATGCACCCCCAGCTGTAGATAAATATTTAAATGCATCATTGGCTTTAGCTTTTTTTATTGCTGCAAGTGTATCTCCTCCTCCTGCTAGAGCATCTAATTGAGATTTACTTGAATAATTTTGTATAATATTTGCAACTGAAATTGTACTTTTATCAAATGGACTATACTCAAATGCGCCTAAAGGCCCATTCCATAAAATTGATTTAGATTTTAATATTTCATCTGAAATTAGTTTTGTTGTTTGTTCACCAACATCTAATATCATTTGGTCATTTGGAATATTATTGATTGAATAAGTCTTAACATTTACTCTGTCTTCTATTGTTTTTGAGCAAACAGCATCAATTGGTAAAAGTATTTTGCAATTTTTTGATTCTGCTTTTTTTTGTATCTTTTTTGATAGTTCAATAAAATCATTTTCTACCAGAGAAGAACCAACGTTATAATTATTTGATAGCAAAAAGGTATTAGCCATTGCACCACCAATCACTAAAGAGTCAAAAATTTCAACTATATTTTCTAAAACTTTTATTTTTGTTGAAACCTTTGAGCCACCTATAATTGCTAAATTTGGTTTATTCGAATTTTCTAAAAATTTATCTAAATTTTCAATTTCTTTTGAAAAACTTAATCCAGCGTATGAGGGTAAGTATTTAGTAATACCTACTATAGATGCATGATTACGATGAGATGCAGAAAACGCGTCATTAATATATATGTCAAAACTAGAAGCTAATAATTTTGAAAAATTAAGATCATTTTTTTCTTCTTCAGCATTAAAACGAATATTTTCTAATAGACAAATTTCCCCCATGTCCATTTCAGCAATTTTTGTCTCAATTATTTTTTTTTCACAGTTAGCTAAAAAATGAATTGTGTTTGAATTTAAAAATTTTTTTAATTCTAAACATAAAAACTCAATGGAATATGTTTTATTAACTTGACCTTTAGGTCGACCAAAATGAGCAATTAAGAATATCTTATTTTTATTTTTAATTAGTTTTTCTAGTGTTGGTAAAATAGCATGTATTCTTGAATGATCTGTAATTGTTCCTTCCAAAACTGGTACGTTTAAATCAACTCGAACAATTATTTTTTTATTTTTACAGTCTAGATCTCTTAATTCTTTCATTTCTATTCACATGTATATAAAAAAAATGCTGGAAATCATTGATTTTTTTTAAAAATTTGCAGTTTTATCTTTTTTAATACATATATTTAGTATATTAAACCTTTTTTAAGCTACTAAATGTAGTGATGGAGTTTGATTATGCCTTGGGATGATAATAATGTAGCAAAACTTAGAGATTTATGGGACCAAGGTCTACCAACAGCTCAAATTGGAAAATTATTAGGTTTCACCAAAAACGCAGTGGTTGGAAAAGCTCACAGAATTGGACTCGAGAGAAGACCGTCACCTATAAGAAGAACAGCTGTTAAGCCTGATCGAAAAAAAGCTAGATCTCCAGTAATGCCAAAATTAAATTTTGAAAGCACTAAAGAACCAGAGATTGTCTCTACAGAGCCTGCTGTTTTCCAACCGGTGGTTAAAAATATATTCACTGCAGCTACGAAGAGAGGTTGTGAATGGCCTGAAGGTCATCCTGATGAAGCTGACTTTCGTTTTTGTGGTAAAGATAGATTTGAAGATAAGCCTTATTGTTTAGATCATTGTGCTGTTGCATATGTTGTTCCTGAAAAAGAGGAAAACGAAAAGACAGAATTAAATAATACGATTTAATAATAATAAAAATTCTAGAAATAAAAATTCTTCCTGTTATCTATTAAAATATGAAAGAAGAGAGACTTAATTCTGTATTTACTCCTATTCTGATTGGTGGAAGCTTAATTCTTCTAATAAGTTTTGCAATTCGTTCAACATTTGGCCTATTTCAAATTCCTATTGCTTCTGATTTTTTATGGAACCGATCAGAGTTCTCTCTTGCCATTGCTATTCAAAATTTAGCTTGGGGTGTAGGCACTCCACTATTTAGTGCTTTTGCCGAAAAATATGGTGATAGAAAAGCAATAGCGCTAGGCTTAATTCTTTATGCAATTGGAATTTTCATAAGTAGTACTGCTACAACTCCAGAGGCGCATCAAACTTTAAACCTATTAATTGGTTTTGGTATAGCTGGTAGTGGTTTTGGTCCAATTTTAGCAGTAGTTGGAAGAGCCACATCTCCAGAAAAAAGATCTTTAGCACTAGGTATTACAACTGCTGCAGGATCAGCTGGGCAAGTAGTTGGTCCACCACTTGCTTCTATTCTATTATCATTTTTGCCTTGGTCTTCAGTGTTTGAAATCTTTTCTATTATATTATTAATAACACTGATCC
The DNA here is from genome assembly GCA_902623255.1 of uncultured Alphaproteobacteria bacterium. Lineage (GTDB taxonomy): Bacteria > Pseudomonadota > Alphaproteobacteria > HIMB59 > CACPNW01. Next base: position 134,678 of record CACNSY010000002.1, read on the forward strand.
TTGTTCCAATTTTAAAAACAGAATTATCAAATACTAATATTAATAATGAAAATGAAAAAATTACTGATGCTGTATTTGTTGCATTAAAAGATCCAACTTACTCAATGTTGTTCTTTGGTTTTTTTTCTTGTGGCTTTCAGTTAGCATTTATTACTGCACATTTTCCAGCATTTATTGTTGAATCTAGTAGTCCAATTATAGAAGGAAGTTTAATAAGTTTGGTTTGTAGTTCTGTAGAAGGTTTAGGTGCATTATCTATGGCTCTTATAGGATTATTTAATATAATTGGTTGTTTGATTGCCGGCGCTTTAGGAAAGGGACATTATAAGAAATATCTTTTATCTTTAATTTATACCGGAAGGACTATTGCAGCAATTTTATTTATCTTACTCCCTATTACACCAAGTTCTATTGCTATATTTTCAATAGTTATGGGTGCTTTATGGTTAGCAACAGTTCCTTTAACTTCAGGAATTATAGGCCATATTTATGGATTAAAATTTATGGGTACATTATATGGCATTGTATTTTTTTCTCATCAGTTAGGATCTTTTGTAGGTGTTTGGTTAGGTGGTCTATTTTATGATATCTATGGAAGTTATGATATTGTATGGTGGGTAGGTATAGGTGTTGGTGCATTTTCTGCAATAATCCATTTACCAATTAGAGAAAAACCATTATCTAATACAAAAATACAAACAGCGTAATTTTATGGATGAAAAAAAGATTATACGAAACTTAATTATAGTAATTTTTTTCTTAGTTATTATTTATTCTTTAGCTAGAGTTGGTGTAGGTTTAGATCTTAGCTTTGGGCCTTATTTAAAAGAATAGTAGAATTAATTACACCATTCTCCTTGCTTAAATATTGGCGTAACAGCACCATCCTTATCAACACCCTCGACATCAATTTTACCTGAGCCAATCATCCAATCAATATGTATCATGCTTGAATTACCACCTCTTTGAGTGATTTCATCTTTTGATAAGTCTTTTTTCGATTTGAAACATTTTGAGTAACATTGACCCAGAGCTATATGAGAAGCAGCATTCTCGTCAAATAAAGTGTTATAGAAAGTTATTCCTAATTGCGAGATAGGTGAACTATTTGGAACTAAGGCTACTTCACCAAGTCTTCTTGAGCCCTCATCTGAATCGAGAACTTTTAATAAAACATCTTGTCCTTTAGAAGATTTTGCATCAACAATTTTACCTTCTTCAAAGCGAACATTAATATCTTCAATAAGTGTTCCTTGATACGATAGAGGTTTGGTTGAGCAAACTTCACCACTAACACGACTAGCATGAGGAGTGGTGAATACTTCTTCAGATGGGATGTTTGGATTACAAATAATACCATTTTGGGCTTCTGAGGCACCGCCCATCCACTCATGGTCATCAGCAAGACCTACGGTTAAAGACGTTCCAGGACCAGAGTACTTTAAAGAATGAAAATTTTTTGCATTTAGCCAATCTGTTTTATCTCTTAAATTTTTATTATGTTGGTCCCATTCAGCTACAGGATCATCATTGCTAACTCTAGAAGCATGAAATATTGCATCTCCTAATTTTTTAATTGCTTCACTATCATCAAGATCTGGGAAGACTCTTTTTGCCCATGCTTTTCCTGGCCATGAAATTATATTCCAGTTAATTTTAAATTCAGTAATTCTTTCTCTAGCTGGTTTATATGCAACAGCATTAGCTTTATTTGCACGCGAAACTTTATCAGGATCAATTTCAGATAATAGCATAGGATCATCACCAGCAATAGCCATTCTAGCTGTATTGTTATCAAAAGCTTCACCCATCCCATTATAAAGCCAATTTGCTGCAACATTGAAAGATTCATCATTTCCATATTTAAATCGAGATAATGTAATATCAGAATCATTGAAAAGTGGGGTCACAAGTCCAGCTCCTTCTTTGTAAGCATATTCAACTATTTTTCTGACTAAAGGTAAAGATTCTAACGGTGCTGTTATTAAAAGGTTTTGACCTTTTTGAAGTGCGACTCCTCTTTTAATTGATAGATATGCAAGTTTATCAAGATTTTTTGAATCTACTTCGTAAAACATTATTATTATAATTAGTTTTTATATTCTAAAAAGTCTAGAGATTTTGACTTTAAAATTTATCTTTAATAATTTTAGCAAAAAGAACTTAAATATTACAAATTCTTTTATAAAATCTTTCCACAAACTCTTGTTTTTTTCTATATATAAAAATATCAAATCTAGGCAAAAATAGTAAACTAAATTATGGATTATGAACTTTTAGATAAAATTAATTTTCCATCTGACTTAAGAGAATTTAAAAAAAGAGATCTCAAGCAAATCTCAGAAGAATTAAGAGCTAAAACAATTGAGACTGTTTCAAAAACTGGTGGTCATTTAGGTGCTGGATTAGGAGTTGTTGAATTAACTGTAGCAATTCACTATGTCTTTAACACTCCACATGATAAATTAATCTGGGATGTGGGACATCAAGCTTATCCCCATAAAATCATTACAGGAAGAAAAAAAAATATAGATACACTTAGAAAGAAAGATGGTGTTTATGGTTTTGTAAGAAGATCAGAAAGTGAATATGATCCCTTTGGCACAGCGCATAGTTCAACGGCAGTATCAGCAGGGCTAGGAATTAAAGCCGCAAAAGATATAAATAAGGACAAATCAAAAGTTATATGTGTTGTTGGAGACGGTGCCTTAAGTGCAGGTTTAGCATATGAAGGATTAAACAACGCAGGTGCACAAAAAAAAGGTTTGATTGTTATTTTAAATGACAACAAAATGTCTATAGACAAACCTGTTGGTGCTATGAGCACATATCTAACTAGATTGCTTTCATCTAAATCTTACTCCAGCTTAAGAAATATTATTAAAAAAATTTCTAAAACATTACCATCAAATCTTTCAAAAACTCTTTATAGAACAGAAGAATATTCTAAAGGGCTTATCTCTGGAGGTACTTTATTTGAGGAGTTGGGTTTTTATTATCTTGGACCAATAGATGGTCACAATATAAACGATATGGTGTCAGTTCTGGAAAACATTAGAGATAATAAATTTGATAAACCAGTTTTTCTTCATTGTGTAACTAAAAAAGGCAAAGGATATAGTCCTGCAGAAAAATCAGAAGATAAATTTCATGGTGTAGAAAAGTTTGATATTAATACAGGTAACTCAGTTAAAAAAACAAATTTAAAATCTTACTCAAATGTTTTTGGAGAAAAACTAACAAAACTTGCTGAAAATGATGAAAAAATTGTGGCAATAACTGCAGCTATGATGTCTGGAACAGGTTTAAAATTATTCCAACAAAATTTCGAAAAAAGATTTTTTGATGTTGGTATTGCTGAACAACATGCTGTTACAATGGCAGCTGGATTAGCTACTGAGGGTTTCAAGCCATTTGTTGCAATTTATTCAACATTTTTACAAAGAGCTTATGATCAAATCGTTCATGATGTAGCTATTCAAAAATTACCCGTTAGATTTGCGATTGATAGAGCAGGGTTAGTAGGATCAGATGGTCCTACTCATGCTGGTTCATTTGATATTACTTATTTAGCTACATTACCAAATTTTATAATTATGGCACCTAGCAATCAAAGAGAGTTATCTAATATGATAGGGTTATCTTGCGAGATTAATGATACGCCATCTGCTTTTAGATTTCCAAGGGGAACAGGGTCAGATGAACTATTTGAGAATCAGCCTACAGATATCAATATAGGTAAGGGATATATTCTAATTGAGGGTAATGATGTTGCAATCTTAAATTTAGGAACAAGACTTGAAAAATGTATTGAAGCCAGTAAGTTTCTTAATCAAAATAATATTTATCCTACTATTGCAGATGCACGATTTGCAAAACCATTAGACACACAGTTAATAGATAACTTAATAAATAATCATAAGTATATTTTAACAATAGAAGAAGGTTCTATAGGTGGATTTTCATCTCATGTTTTACATTATGTCCATAATACAAGATCAAAAAAAGATAATGTTGTAATAAAGAATTTGATTTTTCCAGATCGTTTTGTTGAACATATGACACCCGAAGAACAATATCAAGATATTAAAATGAATACTGAATCAATAATCAGAGAAATTAATAATTTTTATGAAAATAAAATAATTGATATAAAGAATTTTAAATTAAAAGTTTAATTCTTATTAAAAGTTTAATTGAAATTTAAAAATGAAGAAAATTAAAATTTTAGATAAAAATTTTTCAAAACCTATTAGCTGTTTGACTGCATATTCTCCATCAATTGCTAATATTTTAGATGGAAATATTGATTTAATACTAGTTGGAGACTCTCTAGGGTCAACACTCTATGGGATGAATAATACTCAAGGAGTTACTATGGATATGATGAAAAATCATGGGGCAGCTGTAAATAAGCAAATTAAGAAAAGTTTAAAAGTTTTAGATATGCCTTATAAAACATATGATAATAAAATTGATGCATATAAAAATGCTAAGATACTTTTAAATCACTGTAGGCCTGATTTATTAAAGATAGAAATTAGCGAAAAAAAATTAGTTATTTTAAAACACTTAGTAGATAAAAAAGTAAATGTTATTTCTCATATAGGAGTAACACCACAAAGTTATAAGAATTTTAATAAAATTAAAGTTTTAGGAAGAACTAATAAAGAAAAACGAAATTTATTAAAATTAGCTAAAGAATCTGAAACACTTGGAGCTAAAGCGGTATTATTAGAATGTATAACAACTGATACAGCTAAACAAATTACAGAAAGTATTTCGATACCTACAATAGGTATAGGTGCTTCAAGATATTGTGATGGTCAAGTTTTAGTATTTGATGATTTAATTAACCTAAGTACAAATGATAAAAAACCAAAATTTGTAAAAAATTATTTTAATTTTAATAAAATTGCCAGTAGCGTAGTCAAGAAATACAATCAAGAAGTTAAGCTTAAAAAATTTCCTAGTAATAAATTTACTTACAATTAACCTAAATCTATAAAGTTATTATTATTATCTAAAAACTTGATTAAACCAGAATTTATTTGATACCATAAACCAATTACATTCAGTTTATTTTCATTAATTAATTTATCTATAAAGTCATAATCACGTAAATTTTTAATTGATTGTTTTATATTTTCCTGCTCAAAAAAGGTTATTTTTTCGGTTTCTGAAAAATCATTGGGAATATTGTTGTAAGAATTTTCTAAACAGCTTACCCATTGATTTATGTATTCAAAATTTTTTATATTTTTTTTTTCTAATAATGTTTTATAAGAATGCTCAACTCCACCACAATTTGAGTGGCCTAAAATAATTAAGTTTCGAATTTTTAGAACTTTTAATGCGTATTCTATAGCAGATAATGTTTGTATATTTTGATCCTTATCATTTTTGGAAGGTACTACATTAGCGATATTTCTATGAATAAAATAATCTCCAATATTTCCACCAAATATTGAATTTTCAAGAATTCTAGAATCACAGCAAGTAATAATCATAGCAATTGGTTTTTGTGGAGTTTTAGAAGCTTGCTCGTATATATCTTTATAATCTTGGAAAGTATTCTTTTTCCAGAATTGATATCTTTCAATTAAAAATTTTGGTATTTCCATAATATTATTATTTTAGAAATTATTTATATAGCAAAATTAAATGAAAAAGGAAATTAGTAGAAAATTCTGTGTAGCTCCAATGATGGGATATACAACGCCATATGCAAGGAAACTTTATAGAATTTTATCAAAAAATAGTTTTTTATTTAGTGAAATGATAGCAACAAAATCACTGATTTATTCAAAGAGTAAAGATAGTATTATTGATAATGATTTTAATAACCCTGTTGCTCTTCAGGTAGGTGGTTCTGAAATAGATGATTTAACAAAAGCTTCTCAAATAGCCATCGATTACAATTATGATGAAATTAATTTAAATGTTGGTTGTCCAAGTAAAGCAGTACAAAAAGGAAGTTTTGGTGCATGTCTTATGAGGGATAAAATTCTTGTCAGGAATTGTATGGAAGCTTTACAAGATGATAAAATTGAAGCTACGTTAAAATGTAGATTGGGACTTGGTAAAGAATTAAATTATGAATTCTTTGAAGAATTCATTGATGAGATATCAAAAACTGGAATTAAATTTATTTATGTACATGCAAGAAATGCAATCCTTAATGGTATTAGTCCACAAGGTAATAGAACGATACCTCCCCTTTGTTATGATTTTGTAAAAAAAATCAAAAATAAATATCCCAAAATAACTTTTATCCTCAATGGAGGTATAGATAATCTCGATAAGGCAGATTGTCTACTAAAGGAATTTGATGGGGTAATGGTTGGAAGATTAATCAAGAATAATCCTTTTATATTAAAAGAGGTTGATAAAAAAATATTTAAAGAGAAATATAAATTAATTGATGAATCAATAATTAATAATTATTTTGAATATATAAAACCAAAATTAGGTTTTGAATCAATATTTAGATTATTAAGCCCTTTACTTAATATCTTTTTTTCAGTTCCTCATAGTAAAATTTATAAATCTAAAATCAATGAGTACATGAAAGATCAAAAGATCAATTTAATTGAGGATTTATTAATTAAATTTGTTAGTGATAGAAATGCAAGTTAAATTTTTAATATGGTATATGGTAAGAAAAACTTAGGATTTCAACACCAGGATTTTTGTCACCTAAATTTGCATTTGAAATATGGCTAAAAGAAACACCAATTCTATTTTTATTTTTTAATTCATAACTTAATTCAAGTGAAGTTCTAAACTGTAGATCATTTCCTAATTTTTTTCCTGAGCCATCATTATAAATACCAGCTCCAAAACTTGGAGTTAAAAAAAGTTTACTATTATTACCTTCAACTAATTCACCAAAATTATCCTCAAAGTAAATTCCAGTTAAAAAATATGATGCGGAGTCATTAGTGTATTCAACACCAAAAAAAGGTTTTAAGAAAAAAAAATTATCTTCCTCTGGTCCAATATCAAGTAATGATTTATCACTTCTATATTCATATCTAAAGTCCATAGCTTGATTTTTTTCAGAACCATCAAACTTAACATCATAAATACCTAGACCAAAAACATTTGTCCCTTTGGTAAATCCGCTACTAGATAAAGAGATGGTTAGAATAGATAATATTATTTTTAACACTTAATTACATTATAATTAATTAAATTAGCTATCAAACAAAAAATTCTTTATTTTGTTGAGAAATATCTAATAAAGACTTTTTTAATTTTTCCAATGCTTTAGTTTCTATTTGTCTAACTCTCTCTTTACTTATTTTTAATTTTTGTCCTAGTTCGTCTAAAGTAATACTTTTTTCTCGAAATTTTCTTAGACGTATAATTGTTTTTTCTCTCTCGTTTAAAGTATCAATGGCTTTATTAATAAAATCTTTTTTTAGATTTTTATCATTTAAGTCTTCAACAAATTCTTCTGGATTTTGACGATCATCAGCTAATAAACTCATAAGATCATTCTCAGTTTCATTGTCCACTTTTTGATTTAGATGTAAATCTCCGCCAGTCAGTCTTGACTCCATGTTTTGTACTTCTAATGATTTAACATTAAGCATATTTGATACTTTATTTATCTCCTCTTGTCCCATAAACTCTCTTGAAACATCATTTATTTGTTGTTTGATTTTTTTGAGATTAAAAAAAAGGGCTTTTTGAGATGCTGTAGAACCAGTTCTTACAACTGACCAATTTTTTAAAATGTAGTCTTGAATTGAAGCTCTAATCCACCAAGATGCGTAAGTTGAAAGTCTAAAATCTTTAGAGGTGTCAAATTTTTCAAGCGCATGCATAATACCTAAAACCCCCTCATGAATTAGATCATCTATTGGTAACCCATAACTAGAGTATTTTCTTGCGTATGAAACGGCTAAACGAAGATACGAATTTAGAATTTTTTGAAGTGATTTTGGGGTTTTATTATCTCTCCAATCATTAATTAGATAAAATTCCTCATCTTTTTCAAGTATTGCTGCCTTTTTTGAAATTTCAATTAAATTATTAGAAAAGACAAAGTTTTTAGTACTCATATATACTATTATACGTATGATCTTTATTTTGGATCAATTATTTTCAAATAAATCAAAAATTTCTCCATTTTCTCCAAATATTCCACATAATACGCTTTTATTGCTAAGTGGTTGTTTGAATAGAGTACAAACAACATTGTTTTTTGAAATTTTTGAATGATTTAAATGTTCAGATTCATACCCTCTTACAATTCTCAAAAAAGTTTTGTAAGGCTGTTGCATTGATGAAAAATTTTGAAAACCCCACCAAAAACAATCACTTTGTGCTGATAAAGGCCTAGTAATATCAACACCTCTATTAACAAATAAAATTTTTTTTGTACATGAATATGCGGCATGTTTCAAATTTAAGAAATATTCGGTATGACCAAGATTTTTTTGAAGTACCTTAATTAAATTTGATGTCCATTTTGAAATTTTAATAGTGCCTGATGTTGCAATATTTCTTACCTCTTGCTCAGAATAACCATAAGATTTAACTGTTTCATTTACACCATGATCAAACATCCATTCAACTATTTCAGATGGATTAGGTGCAAGGTGTAATTGTAATAATTTACTAAACATTTCTTCTTGAGCTCCCCTTAAAAAAACTATTGAATCAGGTTTAAGTGTAAACTTTGACATTAATTTAAACCTTAAATCAATCACACTATTTAAAGTTTCTTTAGAATCATTTCCAAGACCTATAATATTACCAAGAAAGATTAATTTGTCACTTTTTTCAAAATTGTTTAGAATAAATTTTTTTATTGAAGTAAAGGATTTTAGATTAGAATGAACTGAACCTATGGCCCAAATCTTATTTGATTTTTTCAACTCAACAAAATTGCTTATTTTATCCAAGATATTATTTTTTATTCAAAATTTGTTCAATTTTTTCTGTAGATTGAAAATAATCAGTTTTTTCAACTGCTGCAACTTCTCTTGCTAAACGTTCAATTGCGACTTGAAACATTTGTCTTTCGCTATAAGATTGTTCAGACTGACTACTTTTTCTAAATAAATCTCTTACAACTTCAGATATTTTTATTGGATCCCCTGAAAAAATTTTTGCTTCATATTCTTGGGCTCTTCTACTCCACATTATTCTTCTTATTTTTGGTTTAAGCTTTAAAGTTGAATAAACCCCTTCTATAATTTTTTTTGATGAAATTTTTCTTAAGCCTACCTCGTCCTTTTTATCTAGTGGTACCCTAATTATTAATTTGGATTGCTCCATTTTAACAACATAGAAACTTGTTTTTATATTAGATACTTCCATGCTTTCTATTTTTGATATTTCACCTACACCATGTTTAGGATAAACTACAATTTCACCAATTTTAAATTCTGAATTTTTTTTTGTTTTCATTTATTTCCTGGTTTTGGACTAAAGTGATTTGTATATTTTTCTTTAACATTTTGCCATTCTTCAGCATCAGAAGGAGGTTCTTTTTTTTCACTAATATTTGGCCAAATATTAGAATATTTTCTATTAATTTCTGCCCACTTTTCTATTCCATCTTCTGTGTCTGATAAAATTGCTTCAACAGGACATTCTGGTTCACAAACTCCGCAGTCAATGCATTCGTCAGGATGTATAACAAGCATATTTTCTCCTTCGTAAAAACAATCTACAGGGCATACTTCTACACAATCCATATGCTTACACTTTATACATTTTTCATCAACAACATAGGTCATTATTACCCTATTTTATTTAGAGCTCTTTTACGAGCATTTCCAGAGTTTACATCAGAAATGTATAATAATCCTGCAAGCCTTCTTATTAAATTTGATTCATAATCATGAATTGCACCATCAGATAGTACTATCTCCCATAATGTTTCAATTAAAAGAAGTTTTTTATCATCATTAAAATTTTTATTTATTACGGATGTATAATGGTGCAGTGATTTTGAATTATTTTTGTTTTTTACTGCTTCTTTAAGTACTAAATCTACTTCGTCTGAGTCCTCATTAAAAACATTAATTAAGCTTAATTTAATTTTATTTAATTCAATTGGATCAATTTGACCATCTGTGTATGCAGCCTCTATCATTAGTCCACATAGTAGCTCTAGATCTTTATTGTCATTTTCATCTTCTTTGGGATTCTGATTGTTTAGAATATTTTTTAATAGATTTATCAATTTTTACTCTCAGACATACATTTAAAGAAGTTTTTCTAAAACTGCAAAGGGAGAATTAGGGTCTCTTTTAATTTTATCTTTACCTACGTATTTTTTAATTTTTTTATTAGTTTTATTTCTTATAACTTTCTTTGCTTCGTTTTTCTTATTACTAAGAAAATATAGTTTCTTTTCATCAGAAATTACTAAATATTCATACCCACAAAAAGTTAATATGTCCTTTAATTGATTACTATTACATCCAATAGGATTCATTAAATCGGATGACTCTAAAAAGGGACCATTTTTAAATTTCTGTCTTGCAAGAAAAAAAATTTTTTCAAATATATCTATTCTAAATGCGAATTTTTTAATACTTATGTATCCAATAGATTGCCAATAACTATCAGGCATATTAATTTCAGTTGAAAAAGAGACTCTTCCATTCAATGGTAGTGGCAACAATTCATCTGTTTCGTTTTTATAGAATGTTTTCCACAAAATTGCACAATATTCTAGAGGTTTTTTCTTTAATAAATTGGGTATAAAAAAATACTTAGCACCCATTCTAATACCTAATTTAGAAAGTTGAAGTTTACTTTCTTGCGAAACTGTTTTTAAAATATCTTTAAATTGTTCAATCGGATAGTTTCCAAAATTCTCAAGGCAATTAAATGCGATTGCTCTAATCTCTGGATTCATAGCATCATCTAAATTTATATTAAGTGGATAAAGTGTTGAGTTTATTTCGTCTTCTAGCCATTTTTGAAGTTTAGCTGAAATAAGTAATTTATTTTCTGAAGATAAATATTCTGAATTCAAAGCATCAGCAGTAGGTCTATATATGGATTTACCCTTCTTTAATTTTCCAATTGGTTCGTCTCCCCAATAAATAAATGTATCACCCTTAATTTTATATTTAGCCACATCACCAAAACTAATAGAATCTATAGGTGCATTTAAAAAATTCTCTACTTTTTCATTTATCATATTTCTTACTGTTTTTTTTATATTACTAATCGAAAAAAGAGAGTGTGAAAATATTTTTTTATCTTGAATAAGATCAAAACCTTTTATAATTCCATATTTATCATTATCCAGAAATATTTCGTTATAATTTTTTATGAGAATATCTTGGATATTCTGGGGTTTTTGTTTTCCAATAAAAAATTTAGATGAATAATCTATAAATTTTTTAGTAAGGCTATTATGTAAATGATCAGATAATTCATTCTCTACTTGCTGAGTTTTTTCTCTCCAATAATATGTATTTTTTAACCACTCATGATTGTTTGATATATATGTCCAAGTTCTTATTTGAGAAATTTTAATTGAAAGTTCAGGTATTCCACCACCAAAATTATTAAGTCTATTAACCTTCTTTTCAATCCATTCTTCAGGAATTTTATAATTATTATTAATTAAAATAAGATATATATCTTTCAAAAGTAATAAATAATTATCATTGAATAATTTTTCAAAATCTGGAATTTGACAAACATCCCATAGTAATTTTAGATTATTATTTGATGTGAGAAATTTCTTTATTTCAGTTTCATTTATTAAGTTACGAAAGTTAGTTTCATCCAATGCATTTTTTTTATGTATAAAATAATTATGGATAGGATATTTTTTTAATGATAATAATAGACTTTCAGTTGAACTAAAGTCTAAATCACTATTTCGCCAATAAATTTTTTGAATACTGTCAAAATTATGATTTTCTATTTGTTGAATAATTAATGGATCTAAGTTTCCAGCTTCCTTTGTATAACTAAAAGTACCATCTTGTTTATACCTACCAGCTCTACCCGCTATCTGACCTAATTCATTTGGGGCAAGATTACGATTATATCTTCCATCAAACTTCTCAAGAGATGAGAAACTTACATGATTGATATTAAGATTTAGACCCATTCCTATAGCATCAGTAGCTACAAGATAATCTACATTTTTATTTTCATAGACTTCGACCTGTGCATTTCTTGTTCTTGGACTGAGTGAGCCAAGAACGACTGCTGTTCCACCTTTATGAGTTCTAATATTTTCAGCAATTTCATAAACTTTATTAATATTGAATGCAATTATTGCAGATCTTGGTTCCAGTTTAGAAAAATTTTGTTTCCTTAAAAAAGTCAGTTTGGAAAATCTATTTTTTTTCTCAATAGTTATATTAGGATAAAGTTTTTTTAAAATATTTTCTATATTCAATGATCCCAATAAAATAGTTTGAAAGCTGCCTTTTAAATTCAAGATTCTATCAGTAAAAATATGGCCTCTTTCGTAATCTGCTGCTAGTTGAATTTCATCAATAATTACGCAATCTACAGAAATATTTTTGGGCATTGACTCGACAGTACAAAAAAAATATTTAGCTTCTTTTGGAATAATTTTTTCTTCACCAGTGATTAATGCTATTTTGCTAAGTCCAACTCTTTTTACTGCTTTATCATAATTCTCTCTAGCAAGTAGTCTGAGAGGGAAACCAAAAATTCCAGAAGAATATGAAAATAATTTTTCAAATGCTGTATATGTTTTGCCTGTATTTGTGGGCCCAAGTATAGCTAATACATTTTCATCTTCATTAAACATTAAATTATGCAGCTTCGGATATTATTTCATTTAAAACGTAATTTAAAATTCCTCCAGCCTTATAATATTCAAGTTCTTTATTTGTTTCTATTCTACACTTTAATTCTATATTTTTACTTTTTTTGGAATTAATCTCGCACATAAGTATTAAACCTGGTTTTAATTCAGAGAAACCAGATATTGAAATCTTTTCTTCACCTGTAATATTGAGATTGGTTTTGTTATCATTATTAGTAAATTCAAGGGGTAAAACTCCCATTCCAATTAAGTTTGATCTATGAATTCTTTCAAAACTTTCAGCAATTACTGCTTTAACACCTAAAAGCCTTGTTCCCTTTGCTGCCCAATCTCTCGATGAGCCTGTGCCATATTCTTTTCCAGCAATTATAACAGTATCAATGTTATTTTTTATATACTCTTGAGCTGCATCATATATTGGCATTTGTGTATTTGATATAAATGATTTAGTGAAACCTCCTTCAACATTTTCTAAAATTTGATTTTTGATTCTTATATTTGCGAAAGTTCCTCTCATCATAATTTCATGGTTACCACGTCGAGAACCATAGGAATTAAAATTCTTAGAATTAATTTGTCTATTTGTTAAATAAAGACCTGCAGGACTATCCTCTTTAATACTACCTGCAGGTGAAATATGATCTGTAGTTACACTATCACCAAGTAATGCAAGAATTCTTGCATCTTTTATATCTTTTACAACAAAGTCATTTTTTTTATCAAAAAAAGGAGGGTGCTTAATATAAGTGCTGGTATCTTTCCAATCATATGTTGTATCTTGAGGATTATTAATTGATTTCCAGTTATCATCTCCTTCGTAAATTTCTTTATATCTTTCTTTAAACATATCAGGTGTTAGACATAGACTTAGTGTTTTATTAATTTCAGAATTAGTAGGCCATAAGTCCTTAAGAAATATATTTTCTCCAGTTTTAGATTGACCTATGCTATCAGTTGTAAGATTAATGTTTATATTTCCTGCAATTGCATAAGCAACAACAAGTGGCGGAGAAGCAAGAAAATTTGCTTTTACCTCTTGATGTACTCTTCCCTCAAAATTTCTATTTCCTGATAAAACTGAACAAACAGTTAAATTATTTAATCCAATTTCATCAGACACCCACTTGTCTAAGGGTCCAGAATTACCTATACAAGTTGTACATCCATAACCAACAGTGTTGAAACCAAGCTCATCAAGGTGCTCCGTTAAACCTGCTTTATTAAGATAATCACTTACAACTTTACTACCTGGGGCTAAACTAGTTTTGACCCAAGGTTTTACTTCTAAGCCTAGATCAATTGCTTTTTTAGCTAAAAGCCCTGCTGCAATCATCACATTAGGATTTGATGTATTTGTACAACTTGTAATTGCAGCAATTACAATGTCACCAGTTTTCAATTTATGATCACTAATATTTTGATTTTTATCAATTTTGCTAAATTCTTTAGGAACATCTTTTAATAGAATTTTATCTTGAGGTCTTTTTGGACCAGCAATAGAAGGTTCTATTTTATCCAAATCTAATAATATTTTATCAGAATATTCTGGTGCATAATCTAAATCAGCCCAGAGAGTTTGTTTTTTTGAATACTCTTCAACTATGTTTATATGTTCATCATCTTTCCCTGTTAGCCTAAGGTAATTAATTGTTTCTTCATCTGTTGGAAAAAATCCACAAGTTGCTCCGTATTCTGGTGCCATATTAGAAATTGTTGCTCTATCAGCTAATGATAGATTTTTTAGACCATTGCCGTAAAATTCTACAAATTTTCCAACTACTCCTTTATCTCTTAAAATTTTAGTTATTGATAAAACTAAATCAGTAGCTGTAATTCCCTCCTTCAAAGATCCTTTGAGCTCAAAACCAATTACTTCAGGGATATTCATTGAAATAGCTTGACCTAACATAGCAGCTTCAGCCTCTATTCCTCCAACTCCCCATCCTAAAACAGAAAGAGAGTTAACCATTGTTGTGTGACTATCTGTACCCACAACAGAGTCAGGAAATAGATAATTTTGATCATTAATTTTTTTTGACCATATAGTTTTAGCTATATTTTCTAAATTTACTTGATGGCAAATTCCTGCACCTGGTGGGACAAGATAGAAATTATCAAATGAACTCTGACCCCATTTTAAAAATTCGTATCTTTCTTTATTTCTATCAAATTCTTTTTTAACATTTTCATTAAGTGCATTACTATTTTTATAATTATCAACCATTACTGAGTGGTCTATGACTAGGTCAACTCTGGAAAGAGGATTTATCTTTTTAGGCTCAATTCCTCTCAATTTTAGTGCATTTCTCATTGCTGCTAAATCTGCAACAGCTGGGACACCTGTAAAATCTTGCATAAGAACTCGAGTTGGGAAAAAAGCTATCTCAATTTTTTCAATTTTTTTATCTGTTTCTTTTAATGAGTTAAAGACTTTGGAAATCATATCTTTATTGATATTTTCACCATCTTCGTTTCTGAGTAAGTTTTCTAATATTACTTTAATAGAAATGGGTATTTTATTTAAATTAATACCGTATTGTTTAGCTACTTTACTTAAATCAAAATATTTAAATTTTTTGTTATTTATTTCAATTAAATGTTCAGAATTAAAAGAATTTATGTTTTTCATACTAAATTTGAATAATAATTATAATAAATAAATAGTATGAAGATATTTTTTTGTATAGCAAAATGTTAATTTATTATTAGAAATCTGCCAAAAAATATAAAAACTAGAAATAATTTTAATTTTTTTTTAATTTTTAATTTAATTTTTTCTATTTCAAAATTAAATTTAAAAAAATGCTATATTGTTGACTTTAACCGTAAGTTTTGGGAATAAATACTCAGCCTTTTATAATTATCATAATTTGATAATGGAGGGGGGTTCCTCCGGGGTAACAAAATACAAGGAGTATTTTATGGCTAAGAAGAAAAAGAAAGCTGCTCCAAAGAAAAAGAAAAAAGCAGCTCCTAAGAAAAAGAAAAAAGCAGCTCCTAAAAAGAAAAAGAAAAAAGCTGCTCCTAAGAAAAAGAAAAAAGCAGCTCCTAAAAAGAAAAAGAAAAAAGCTGCTAAAAAGAAGAAAAAGAGAAGATAGTATTATCTCGATTTTTCTAGAAAACTTTACATTAAAGTTTTCTTTTTCTTATCTTTTTCAAAAGATAAAACGGGGTTCAGCCCCGTTTTTTTATTGTTTTAAATCAAAAAGTAATTAGATCTTAATAATGATAATTGTTAAGGATTTGTCAGTAGAAAGACTAAATAAAAAAATATTTGAAAATATTAATTTATCTGTCGTATCTGGAAATATTACTATTTTAAAAGGTAGAAATGGTTCTGGCAAAACTACACTGATAAAAGCAATCTTGAATATAATAGAACCATCAGTTGGATCAATATATTGGAAAGGTAAATTATTGAAAAAAAATTTATATGATTTCTATAATAATGTTACTTATATTGCTGATAGAACTTCAAGTTTAAAAAAATTAACACTCAAAGATAATATTAACATTTGGAAAAAACTATTTTTGTCAAATATTAATAATTCACAAATTGAAATTGCATTAAAGACCTTAAAATTAGATAAATATTTAAATCAAAAGGTTGGCAGATTATCTCTAGGGGAAACAAAAAAATTAGAATTTTTGAGATTAATAATAGAAAATAAAAACTTATGGATTTTAGATGAACCTCTTTCAAATTTGGATGATGATTCAATTGAATTAATGAAACAAACTTTTGAAGATCATTGTGGTAAGGAAGGATCCATAATTTTTAGCTCACATCAAAATCCAGGGATTTATGTGACAGATGAAATAAATTTATAAAAAAATGAAATTTTTAAATAAAATAATATTCTTTTATTATAGAGAGTACAAATTAAACCTAAGTGGCTTTCAAGATATTTTAACAAATATAATTTTTTTTTTCGTTTCAATATTAATATTCATTTTCTCTATTGGACCAAACAAGGAAATCATTTCTCTAGTAGGTGTAGGCATAGTATGGACTTTATTATTACTAAGTTCAACATTGTCCCTAAGAAAGTTTTATCAAGATGACTTTGAGGATGGTAACTTATTAATTTTACATCTAAATGGATTAAGTTTTGGTTTTATTGCTATTTTAAAAACTTTTTCACATTTCTTTTTTGTACAGGTACCCTTTTTGCTATCAATACCAATTGCTTGCATTTTACTAAATATTGCAAATGATAAACTCATCTACCTATCTGCAAGTTTTGGTATAGGATCTCTAATTCTATCCTGCTTAGGCTCGATTTCATCTTCAATGAATTTAATGAATCAAAGAAATTTTCTTCTTGGTAGTGTCATAGTGATGATATTTAGTGTTCCTGTAATTATTTTTTCAATAGGTATTATTAATATGGAAGAAAGCTTTAATTCTCTTATTAATATATTATTTGGGATATTGTTAATAGTTTTTGCTATAAATCCCTGGGCAAGTGGATTGTGTCTTAAACTTTCAATAGAAAACAATTAATATGAAGTTCTTAGTTAATCCAAGCAAATTTAATGAGATTGCTGATTATATATTTAAACCAGTGCTAATTTTATCAATCATATTGTTTGCTTTGGGTTTATTATTTTCTCTAATTATATCTCCAGATGATTATCAGCAAGGATCAACGGTTAGAATAATGTATGTACATGTTCCAAGTGCATGGTTAGCTCTACTAACTTATGCAATAATGACTCTTTATAGTATTGCAGCACTAGCTTTTAGAATACCATTTGGTTTTATTTTTAATACTGCAGTAGCTCCAATAGGAGCAGTTTTTACTCTAATATGTATAGTAAGTGGATCATTATGGGGAAAGCCAATGTGGGGTACTTGGTGGGTATGGGATGCACGTTTAACTTCTGTTGCAATACTTTTTATTATTTATTTAATTGTTATTTTTATGAATTTATCTTTTGAAAATAGGATTGTAAGAGAAAAAGTTGTTGCAATATTTATTCTTGTAGGATCAGTAAACCTGCCAATAGTTAAATTTTCTGTAGACTGGTGGAATACCCTGCATCAACCTGCAACAATAAGTAAATTTTCAAAACCTAGTATTGACCCTTCTATGATGACACCCTTAATTATAATGACATTTGCATTTATGATGATCGGATTAGCAATCGCTATTTTAAGAATAAAAACAGAGATAATTTCAAGAAAATCCAATCTAGGTTAGTTTGTGACTTTTAGTCCTTTGGATTAAGTATCATTCCTAAATATTTTTGTTATTAGATACTATGTATTTCTGGTATGTTTTAGTAGCTTATTTTTTAGCATTTCTTTTAATTTTTTTATTATTATTTTTTAGTTACTTAAAATTTAAAAAATTAAATAATAAATGAGTTTACGATTTCAAAGATTGCTCCTGATATTACTTACTTTAGTTATAATATTAATCGCAGTATTACTAATTTTATATAATACTAGAGAAAATGTATCATATTTTTACACACCATCTGAAATTGATAAGTCAGAGATCATAATAAATAAAACAATAAGAATAGGTGGTTTTATAGAAAATGATAGTTTTAATAAAATTTCCTCAAGCTCATTTAAATTTAGAATTACAGATGAAAAAGCATCTATACCTGTTTCTTATAATGGAATTCTTCCTGATTTATTTAGAGAAGGGCAAGGTGCAGTAATAGAAGGTGCTTTTAATAATAATGATGTTTTTAATGCAACCAATGTTTTTGCTAAGCATGATGAAAATTATATGCCAGCATCAATAAAAGAAGATCTGAAAGATACAGGTTATTGGAATAAAAAATATAAATGAGTTCATTAGTTGGTTTTTTAAGCTTAGTTTTTGCGATAGGTATTAATTTTTACTTATTTTTATCTAGATACATATTTAAATTTCAAAAACAGAAATTTAATTTATTTATCCGCTTTTCATCCTTATTAACTTTGTTATCTTTTTTTTCATTAATGTATGCCTATGTGGTATCTGATTTCTCAAATTATAATGTCTTTCAAAACTCTCACTCAAATAAACCGCTAATATATAAAATTTCAGGCACTTGGGGGAATCATGAAGGTTCGATGCTTTTATGGCTTTGTATATTATCTATCTTTAGCTTCTTTTTTTCTTTTACTAAAAATATAGAAGATAACTTTCAAAAATTAACTTTGATTATTCAAGCTTTTCTTCATATTTTGTTTGGTTTATTTATAGTTTTTACCTCTAATCCTTTTCTCGTTAATTCAATATTAGTAAACGAAGGTTTAGGTTTAAATCCCATTTTACAAGATCCTGGGTTGGCTGTTCATCCTCCAATTTTATATGCTGGTTATGTTGGCTATTCTATAGTTTTCAGTATTGCAATAGCTGGTTTATTTCAAAATACAGATGATGAATGGCTATATGTTGCTAAAAAATGGTCATTAATTAGTTGGACTTTTTTAACTGGTGGAATAGCTCTAGGTTCATATTGGGCATATTATGAATTAGGATGGGGTGGTTGGTGGTTTTGGGATCCAGTTGAAAATATTTCACTGATGCCTTGGATTGCGGGACTTGCATTAGTTCATTCACTCATGATGGTAAGAGGTGAGCAAGCTATTAAAAAATGGATAGTTTTTTTATCAATTCTTTGCTTTTCATTAAGTGTTTTTGGAACATTTTTGGTAAGATCAGGAATCTTAACAAGTGTACATTCTTTTGCAGCTGATGCTTCTAGAGGGATATTTATATTACTAATTTTTTTTATTGTAACTGGATTTGGTTTTTTAGTTTTTTTGTTAAAAGAACCAAAAAAATCAAATGCTTTAAACTTGTTATTTATTAACAAGGTTTCAGCACTTGTAATAAATAATATTTTAATGATTATAGCTACCTTAACTATTCTTTTAGGAACTATATACCCAATTATAATTGAAGTTTTGTATAACAAGAGAATATCGGTTGGAGGCCCTTATTTTAATTCAACAGTAATTCCTATTATGATCCCTGGTTTTTTATTAATGAGTATTGCACCAATTTTATCCTGGCAAACAAATAAGATAAATAATTCAAAAAAATATGTTCTAGCTTTTATTATCTTAAGTGTTTTAGTTATACTTCAATCATACTTTTTAGATTTTAATACATGGGGTTTTGTTGGGTTACTTTTAGGTTTTTGGATAATATTGGCTTCAATTATTGCTATATTTTCTTCGTATAAAATTAAAATTAACATTAAGTTTTTCAAAATAATTAATCCTCATGTAGCACATATTGGTGTTGGTATTGCTATAATTGGTATCACTTGTTCTAGTGTTTTTCAAAACGAGCTAGATTTTAACCTTAATGAGGGAGATAAGTTTAATGTAAATGGAAAAACAGTTTTGTTTGAAAAAATAGAAACAACTGATGAGATTAATTTTCAATCTTTAAGAGGAAAATTTTTGTTTGATATTGAAAAAAATCAATCAAAAGAAATACAGGCTGGAAAAAATTATTATCCAGTGTCAAAGATGATTACATCTGAAGCTGGTATTTTACATCAGTGGAATAAGGATATATATTTTATCCTTGGTGATCAAAAAAATAATGAGTGGTTTGTAAAAGTTTTAATTAATCCATTTGTTAGTTTTATATGGCTTGGAGTGATAATAATGATGTATTCAGGTTTAATAGCAGTTTTTAGAAGATGAACAGGATATTTATTTTAACACCATTAATAGTACTTTTAATCATATGTATTTTTTCACTAGTTTATTTATTAAGTGGTAAAGATCCTAATAAACCACCGAGTGCACTCTTAAATAAAGATGTTCCTATTTTTGAAAGTAGTTCTTTGTATAATGAAAAGGATATAATCAAAACAAAAGATATAAAAAATAAGAAGACCTTAATTAATTTTTTTGCTTCTTGGTGTAGTCCTTGTAAAATAGAGCATCCACTTTTTTTTGAAATAGGTAAAAAATATCCTGAACTATATTTGTTGGGATTTAACCACAAAGATCCTACTTCTGACGCAAAAAAATATTTAAAGGATGATGGAAACCCATACGATTTTGTTGGTGTAGACTCTGATGGTTTAATTGCATTAGAATTTGGTGTTTTTGGTCTACCAGAAACATATTTAATTAATGAGGATGGTAAAATTATCTATAAATTTATGGGTCCGATAACAATGGATATTTTAAAAAATGAAATTGAGCCACTTCTATAAATTTTTACATATAATAATTTTAAGTTTTGTGTTTTTTACTATAAAAATATTTGCAGTTGAAAATATTGATGAGAGAGTAAAGAAATTAACCTTAGAGTTGCGATGTATGACTTGTCAAAATCAAAGTATTTACGACTCGGACGCAGAATTCTCAAATGATATTAAAAAAATAGTTAAACAAAAGTTACAAGAAGGGCAAAGTGAGCTGGATATTAAGATATTTTTAGTTGAAAGATATGGTGAATACATTCTTTTTAGACCATTAATGAATTATAATAATATCTTTCTTTGGAGTTTTCCTTTTATATTGCTAATAATTGGCTTATTTTTTGTACTAATTAAGACTAAAAGAAACAAGGCCTGAACAATTTATTTTGTTTTTTTTTATTTAGCTTATATGGTTCCTCTATAATTTAGAAATACTTCTTTAAGGAGGAAACGTGAAAAAAATTTTAATATACTTATTATCAGTTGGTATTTTTGGAATTACTTCAATTGCAAATTCACAAACTATAAGAATTGGCACAGAAGGTGCTTATCCGCCATGGAATAATCTTAACTCGGCCGGCGAGTTAGAAGGTGCTGAAATAGATTTTGGTAACGAAGCATGTGAACGAATGGGTGTAACTTGCGAATGGGTAACACAAGACTGGGATGGAATTATACCGGCTCTTCTACAAGGTAAATATGACATTATTATTGCTGGAATGTCTATTACTGAAGAAAGAAAAGAAAAAGTAAATTTTACAACTGGATATATGACTGACGGTGCAAGATTTGCTGTATTAAAAAATAGTGGTTTAGCAAATTTAAATATTGCAGGAATGGCAAAAGTTAATTTAAATAATGCTGGTGGAAAAGAACAGGCTGCTATTGGTCAGTTAATTGCAGCAATGGATGGTAAAACTGTATGTGTTCAATCTTCTACAATTCACCAAAATTTTCTAGAAAAACACATGTCTGGTGCTGTAGATGTTAAATTGTATCAGGCTGTTGACGATCATAATTTAGATTTAGCTGCTGGAAGATGTGATGCAGTTCTAGCTGATGTAGGATCGATTATTGATTTTATGGAGTCTGATGGTGGTGTTGATGTTGCTTTTACTGGCCCAACTTTTTCTGGTGGTGTCTTTGGAGATGGCGTTGGTGGAGCGGTTAGAAAAGAAGATACAGAAATCCTAGAGATGTGGAATGCTGCTATTGCTGAAATGTCTAAAGATGGAACTACCGCTGAAATAACAAAGGAATGGTTTGGTAGAGATATCTCTATGTAAATCTTTTATTGTTTTAATAAAAGCGGTCTTTTAGGCCGCTTTTTTTTGATTAAAATATAACCATCATGCATAATATAAATTAAATAAAAAATTATATAATGAACTCTCTTTTGTATTTAATTATTCAAATCATAAACTTATTTCAATTTGTTCTTATAATTTATATAATTATTACTTGGCTTGTTAATTTTAATATAATTAATACAGGTAATCGGTTTGTTTATAGCATCATAGATGCTTTATACCGATTATGTGAACCAAGTTTAAATTTTGTAAGAAGATATTTACCTACTTTTGGTGCAATAGATTTATCACCAATAGTTGTTTATCTGGGTTTGTGGTTTATTAAAAGTTTATTAATTGAGTATTGGCCTAGATAATCATGCCACATATATTAGATGGAAAAAAAGTAGCACAAAAATTGAAGGAACAATTAAAAGTTGAAATAGATAATATAAAATTAAAATTCAAACGTGTTCCCGGACTAGCTGTAATACAAGTAGGAAATGTTGCTGCAAGTAGCGTCTATGTTAAAGCTAAAACAAAGGCTGCAAATGAAGTGGGGATAAATGTATTTGATCATCATTTAAAAGATACTATTGAACAAGGTGAGCTTTTAAATTTGATAAATCAATTAAATAATCATAATGATGTTGATGGAATACTTGTACAACTTCCTTTGCCTAAAAGTTTTAATGAACAGAAAATCTTAGATAGTATTACACCTGAAAAGGATGCTGATGGTTTTCATCCAATAAATGTTGGTAAACTTTCAATAAGTCAAAAAAATGATGAAAATCTTCTAATACCCTGCACACCATTTGGATGCTTATTATTACTAAAAGAATTAAATATTGACCTAGTTGGTAAAAATGCTGTCGTAATTGGTAGATCAAATATTGTTGGCAAACCTATGGCTCAACTATTGATTAAAGAGTCTTGTACTGTAACAATCGTACACTCAAAAACAGTTGATATTGAAAAAATTTGTAAAAAAGCTGATATATTAATAGCTGCTATTGGAAAACCTGAGTTAGTTAATAAAAATTGGGTGAAAGATGGTGCAATCGTAATTGATGTAGGTATAAATAGGATTAAGCTAAATGAAAATAAATCAAAATTAGTAGGAGATGTTTTTTTTAACGAAGTTAAAGAAAATACTATGGCAATATCTCCTGTACCTGGGGGTGTAGGTCCCATGACAATTGCTTGCCTCTTGAGAAACACTACAACTTCATGCAAAAATAGATTGGCTTAATTTAATTAGAACTAATTTTATTAATATGTTCCAAAAAAACATCTACTGTAATTTTTTTTCTAGCTTCTTCACAATGACTACATAATTTTTTATATTCTCCGCATGGAGATAATTCACTTTCATAATATATATTTTCATGAAAATCGTAACCAACTGCTTCAGGAGTTATCCAACCTCCAAAATATAAAACTGCTTTTTTGTTTAAAGCTGCAGCAGCATGACCAAATCCACCTTCCGGACCGACATAAAAATCAACTTCATTTAAAACTGCACAAGCTAAACGAAAATTCATATTTTTAGGATTAAAAACATTTACATTTCGTTTGCTTTCATCGTGTATTGATTGAATAATTAAATAATCTTTTCTAAGTTTATTGATTAACTCTTTCCAATTGTCATATCCCCAATCTTTATTTTTGTGTTTAATACCAAATTGTTTATTGTTTATTTTTGTAGAGGATGTTTCTAAAAAAATTATATTTCTATATTTTTTTTTGTTTGTATTTTTCCAATATTCAATTGCTTCAGAAATTATTTTTTTAGCACCTAATTTTTCTTCTTTAGTAAAAAAAATTTGTCCTGGCTGTAATTTACACTTTCTCCATACATATTTTGTATTAGTACTTTTAATATAATCAATATACGGTCTATTATATTGATGATAATCTATTATATGTGTTTTTTTATTAGCATCGAGCTTCCTACAATCTGATATGTTTGGATTATTTTCATAAACCAGTGAGTGATAAGCCTGTTTTTCAGAAGAGTTTCCAATAATAATTTGTCTATCTGGATACTGTTTTTTAATTTTTGATGCTAATGCAGTAACCATAAAATCATCACCATAGCCCATAAATTAGTGATTTCTGTTTTTTAGTCTTATTGAATTTATTTTTATAAATCCTTCAGCATCTTTTTGATTATAATCACCTGCCTCATCAAATGAAACAAGGGAATTATCATAAAGGCTATTATTAGATTTTCTTCCTAATATAATTACATTTCCTTTAAAAACTTTAAGCCTAACTTCTCCATTTACTTTGGCTTGAGTTGAATCAATCAAACTTTGCATTGCCAATCTTTCAGATGAAAACCAGAAGCCATTATAAATTATTTCAGAATATTTTGGCATGATCTCATCTTTAAGATGAGCCTCTCCCTTATCTAATGTTATGCTCTCAATAGCTTTTCTTGCATTAATTAATATTGTTCCTCCAGGAGTTTCATAAATTCCCCTTGATTTCATTCCAACAAATCTATTTTCCACAAGGTCCACTCTTCCAATACCATGTTTGCCGGCTATTGAATTTAATTTTGCTAAAAGCTCGTGTGGCTTTAAATTATCATTATCTATTGAGACAGGATCACCATTTTTAAATTCTATTATTAGTTCTTCTGCTTTATCTGGAGAATCTTCGATACTACTAGTTCTTGAGAAAACATACTCGGGTGGCTCAATCCAAGGATCCTCAAGAAGCTTACCTTCTGAAGACGTATGTAAAAGATTTGCATCGGTGCTAAATGGAGGTTCGCCCATTTTATCTTTCGGAACTGTAATCTGATTTTTTTCTGCATATTCAATTAGATCTTTTCTGCTTTGGAATTCCCAATTCCTCCAAGGTGCTATAACTTCAATTTTAGGATTATTTGCATAATAACCTAATTCAAATCTAACTTGATCATTACCTTTGCCAGTAGCACCATGAGCTACAGCATCAGCTCCAACGATTTTTGCAATTTCAATTTGTCTTTTTGCTATCAAAGGTCTTGCTATAGCTGTACCTAATAAATATGTTCCTTCGTAAAGAGTATTTGCCCTGAACATTGGAAAAACATAATCCCTAACGAATTCTTCTTGTAAATCTTCAATGAATATTTCATCTACACCTAAATTTTTTGCTTTAGCCTCAATTGGTGAAATCTCATCTCCTTGACCTATATCAGCTGTGAATGTAACTACTGGGCATTCATATTTATTTTGAAGCCACTTAAGAATTACACTAGTATCTAATCCACCAGAATATGCTAAAACAATTTTTTTAGGCATTTAACACTCTTCAGTTAATTTATTATAAGCTGCAGTAAATCCATTAAGTGTGTATATGTCATTTGTTACAGTGCCTCTAGAAGACTCACCCCTAACTTTAAGCTCAAGTCCTTTTTTCATTGCAAAAATAACTTTATTATCTTCTTCTGTCCAAGCGGCGGTAGGCACGTCTTCAGTTGTATAAAATTTGTATTCTCCATTATCAATATTTATAATTATATCAGATGGAACTTTATAATTATAACCTGCTTCTATCTGTACCACTGTTTCTGGATTGCCAATGTTTTTATAAACCAAAACGTAGAAGTTTCCTCTCTTCTTATCACTGGGTAAATCTGACTCTATTGCTAAGCTGCCAATATAACAATACTCATCAGCTTTCTCAAAAGACCATTTACCAACTTCTAGCGCCATTAAAGTACTAGGAAGTGCTACATATAGCACTATTAAAAACTTAAGAAAAATTTTCATCAATACCTTCTTTTAGTATATCTTATGCAATTAGTTAAGAGCGTTTAATCAATGTTAAGGTCTTTTTAAATTATGGAAAAATCAAACTTAAATAACTTGATGAAACAGATTCAAAAAGACCGCGACGAAATGGCTTTTTCACAAATTTTTGATTTTTTTGCCCCTAAAGTTAACGCCTATTTTATTCAAAATAGGATCAAGTTTGAAAGCTCTGAAGAGCTAACACAAGAGGTCTTAAGTACTGTTTGGGTAAAATCACATCTATATGATTCATCAAAATCAGCACTTTCAACATGGATATTTACTATTGCTAGAAACAAAAAAATAGACTTTTTAAGGAAAAATTCAAAAATAAACTTTAAAGAAGAAGATATAAGAGAATTTTTGTACCAAGATAGAGAAATTGACCTCATTGAAGAAAATGAGGCAAAAAAACAAATAGAAAGAATAAATAATGAGCTCGATGAACAGCAAAAAATAATGATTAAAATGAACTTTTTTGAAAACAAAAGTCATAAAAAAATTGCAGATGAGCTTGAAATTCCATTAGGGACAGTTAAATCAAGAATAAGGCATATTTTAACGAAAATGCAGGAATTTTTAAGATGAACGGAACAGTAGTAAAAAACCAGCTAATATTTGACTTTGCTTCTGGAATATTAGGTCCAGCAAAGTCTTTATTTGCCTCAACATATTTAGAATTAAACTCAGATGCCTCTAAAATCGGTAGTACATTTGAAAATATGTTGGGTGAAAACCTTATGGATAACGAAAACATTCATCCTAAAAATTTAAAATATACTGACTGTATGAATAATAAAAATATTAAATCTGATTCAAATCTTAAAGATCCAGTAACTAGCTTTTTTGGAAACCTAAATAATTTAAATTGGAAACAAGTTTATAAGGGTTTCAAAGAGTTTACCGCATCTATTGATGATAAAGATGAATTGAAATTAATAAAAATGGATCCTGGAGTTTCTGTACCGCTGCACTCACATGGTGGAAAAGAGTATATATTAGTGTTAGAAGGTAGTTTCTGTGATGAATATGGTACGTACTCTAGAGGTGATATTCAGATAAATGACCAAAAAATAAAACATACCCCAATAGCTTCAAAAGAAACAGGCTGTGTATGCTTAAGTATTACCGAAAAAGACGTAATATTCTTTGGCAAGTATGGATCTTTCTTAAATTTATTTACATTTATTAAATCTTTTTTTAAGCAAAAATAAACCCATTATTGTATAACTTCATACGTGTCTAAGATTCACGTAGATTTTGTTAGGGGTAAAAGAGTTGAAAGCACCCATGAGGTTAAGGCGTTAGTGACAAATATCAATGGTAAAATTTTATTATCTACAAATAATGATAATGAATATTTTTTTCCTAGATCATCAATTAAAATATTTCAAGCAATTCCATTTGCAATGTCAAATGCAATCAAAAATTATAAATTAAATAATAAACATATAGCTTTAGCTTGTGCTTCACACAAAGGAGAAAAATTTCATATAAAAGAGTTAAAAAAATGGGTTGCAAAAATAAATATAAAAACAAAAAATTTACAATGTGGAATTCATGCACCATTAGATAAAAACGCCTCTGAGAAAATAATATATTCTAGAAAAAAATTTAACGAACTACATAACAATTGTGCAGGAAAACACTTAGGTATGTTAACAAGCTGTTTGATCAATAATCAGAGCATTACAAACTATCTTGATTATAATCACGCGCATCAAAAAAATATTAGAAAAATTTTTAATAAGTTTACAGAAAGCAAATTATCAAAGAAAAATTTTTCTCTAGATGGTTGTAGTGCGCCACAATACTCATTTAAAATTAAATCTATATCAAGAGCATTAAATAATTTAATTAAAAGTTATAAGAATAATTATGAGTATACTGATCAAGTAAGAACTTTGGTTAATTCCATTTTGGAAAATCCTGAATTTATTGGAGGAACAGTGAGTTTTGATACAAAGGTAATAAAAGCTTCGAAAGGAAAAATATTTTGTAAAAGTGGGGCTGAGGGTGTTTTTTTATTTGTTGATTTCCAAAAGGAAATTAGTGGGATAATTAAAATTACAGATGGAAATGAAAGAGCTATTCCAATTGCTATACTAAATATTTTTAAAAAATTTAAAGTTATGAGCAAAGTAGAATTAAAAAATTTAGAAAAAAAAGAAAAGTTTGAGTTAAAAAATCATGCAGGTAGAAATATTGGTCATATCAACCTTACAATGAAATAAAAAATAAAAATAGGATAATCAAAATCGTTAAAGGTAACCTGAGATAATAAAATGCCTGTTTATTTGTTTCGTTTGCAAATAATATAATATAGTCAAAAAATAACTGAGTTAACAAAAGTAGAATTATTAAAATAAAAATTATTAAAATATTAATGTTAAGAAGGCTTAATATAATAATTATAACAGCAAATAAGCTAGGCAAAAAACCGTATATTACTATATGAGTGGGTGGATTATTTTTCAAATTCCAGTTTATTGATCCAATAAAAACAATTATAATTAGACTATAGTAAGTAACAAAATTAAGTAGGTCTTCTTCCTCAACTACTAAAAAATAGTATTTATCTAAAAAAGTTAAAACATATGGTATTAATCCGAAATATGAAATTAGAAACTGAAAATTAATTTTTTTGGACATTTTGTATGATTAAAAAAAGTATCATTATAGAAATTGAAAAACTTTTAGATAATAAAAAAATTATAGATAGCAAGTTATTATCAGACTCTTTTGGTATTAATTGTTTAAAAATTATTACAAATGACAGTAAGGAGTTTATTGTTAAGTATTATTACAAAAATAATGATAAATTTAATGCTATAAAATCTGAAAAAGATAATCTTGTATTTTTTAATAAACAAAAGTTTAATTATTTTCCAAATATCATTAACTATAATGATAGATTTCTAATCATGTCATTCATAAGTAATAATGATGATCAACCAGAAAAAACAAATGTTGATTTGTTAAATTCCATAATTTCTATTCATTCAATAAAGAATCAAGATTATGGTTTTGATTTTGATACACAGATTGGTGGTTTAAAGCAGATAAATTCTAAATCTAAAAATTGGAAAGAGTTCTATACAGATAAAAGACTATCTTACATTTTTGATTTAGTTAACAAAAATAAGCCTATGGATAAATCAATTAATACTAAAATTGATTTATTGATTAAAAAAATGGATAATTTTATTCCAACTAATCCAAGACCATCTTTATTACACGGTGATTTATGGGAAGGAAATATACTTTTTAAAAATAAAAAGTTTGTAGGTTTTATTGACCCGGGATCATTTTATGGTCACAATGAATTAGAAGTTTCTTATTTGAGGTGGTTTAACCCGAAATTTATTGATAATAATTTTTTAAATAAATACAACGATCATATCAAAGTTGATAAATATTATTTAGAATATGAACCAGTTTATCAATTGTATTATTCATTATTAAATGTTTATTTATGGGATAGAAGATATGTTGAGGATGTTCGTAGGTTATTAGATAAAATTAAAATATAATGATTAAACACAAGGATTAGGATCAGATAAGTGTATGTCTTCAATTTCTTTTAATATTTCTTTTGAAAGCGTTATATCAATGCTATCTATATTTTCTTTAAGTTGGTCCATAGTTGTAGCACCAATTATATTGCTAGTAACAAATGGACGATCATTCACAAATGCATTAGCAAATGTAGATGGTGCAATTTCATATTTTTGAGCAAGTTTAAAATATTTTTCTATTGCACTTTCCCCTCTTTCAGTATGATGTCTGGAAAAACGTCTTGGCCAAAGAGTATACCTTGCTTTTTCTGGATTTTTACCACCAATATATTTTCCACTTAATCTTCCACCTGCCAAAGGTGAGTATGCGAGTAAACCACAATTCTCTCTTATTGAAACTTCCGAGTTATGAATATCAAAAATTCTATTTACTAAACTATAAACATTCTGAATAGACATCATGCGTGGAAGATTTTTTTCTTTTGAAATTTGAAGGTATTTCATGACACCCCAAGGAGTTTCATTAGATAAGCCTGCATATCTAATCTTTCCTGCTTTAACAAGCTGGTCTAAATTATATAAAACTTCTTCAACAGTGGTCCAATCATTATCACTAGCGTCGTATTCAAAATCTAAAATTCCAAACTTTGGCACGTTTCTCTCAGGCCAGTGCAATTGATATAAATCAATATAATCAGTTTTTAATCTTTTGAGACTCTCATCTATTGCAGCATTCATATTTTTTTTATCAAAACCTAAACTTTTTGATCCTTCTCTTATCCACTCAAGGCCATCTGATTTTGAAGCTATTTTTGAAGCTAAAATAATTTTGTCTCTATTTTTTTTTTCTTGAAACCAATTGCCAACTATTTCCTCTGTTTTTCCATAAGTCTCTTTTCTAGGCATTACAGCATATAATTCAGCTGTATCAAAAAAATTGACGCCTCTTTCAACAGCGTAATCCATTTGATCAAAACCATCTTCTTGACTATTTTGTTCACCAAAAGTCATTGTACCTAAACAAATGACACTTACATCAATATCTGTGTTACCTAATTTTCTATATTTCATTTTTTTTATTCACAATTATTACACACATGGGTTAGGATCATAAAGATGAATATTTTCAATCTCCTGTAAAATATCATCGGTTAGGGTTATATCAATACTATCTATATTTTCTTTAAGTTGGTCCATAGTTGTAGCACCAATTATATTGCTAGTAACAAATGGACGATCATTCACAAAAGCGTTAGCAAAGGTTGAGGGGGTTATGCCATGCTTGCTAGCAAGATTAACATATTTTTCAATAGCATTTTCTCCTCTCATTGTATTATGTCTATCAAAGCGATTTGCCCATAATGTAAATCTTGTATTAGGTGGATTTTTACCACCAATATATTTTCCACTTAATCTTCCACCTGCCAAAGGTGAGTATGCGAGTAAACCACAATTCTCTCTTATTGAAACTTCCGAGTTATGAATATCAAAAATTCTATTTACTAAACTATAAACATTCTGAATAGACATCATGCGAGGAAGATTTTTTTCTTCTGATAATTTCATATATTTCATGACGCCCCAAGGAGTTTCATTAGATACACCTATGTGCCTTACTTTTCCCTGCTTAACTAAATCTTGAAGACAAGATAAGACTTCTTCTAGCTCAACCCATGAATCTTCAGGGTCATATTCAAAATCTAATTTTCCAAATTTTGGTACTTTTCTTTCTGGTGCGTGGAGTTGATATAAATCAATATAATCAGTCTTTAATCTTTTAAGACTGCCATCAATTGCAGCATTAATATTTTTTTTATCAAAAATAAGATTTGGGCCCCCATCTCTTATCCAACTATTACCGTCACTTTTCGCACAAATTTTAGTTGCTAGAATTATGTCTTTTCTTTTATTGTTTTGAGCAAACCAATTACCAATAATTTCCTCTGTTTTGCCATAGGTTTCAGCTCTAGTTGGTATAGAATAAACTTCAGCTGTATCAAAAAAATTTACACCTCTCTCAAATGCATAATCCATCTGTTCAAAGCCATCATCTTGATTATTTTGTTCTCCCCAAGTCATAGTACCAAGACAAATAACACTCACATCTATATCTGTTGTTCCTAGTTTTCTATACTTCATACTATTTTTATAAAATGCCTTGAAATTGTCGGATTTATAGCGATATTAGTAATAATTAAAAGGAGAAATTATGGCTTTAGACTTTAATCAACGATCTTACACTAAATCAGTAGATCAGGCAGCAATTGATGAAGGCTTGAGAGCGTATATGCTTAAAGTCTACAACTACATGACAATTGGCTTGTTACTTACTGGATTTATTGCTTACTTCTTTGGAAAAGCATCAATAGTTACCAATGAAATGGGTCAAATAGTGGGTGTAACTCAAGTAGGTGCACTGCTTTTTGGATCCCCTCTAAAATGGGTTGTTATGCTAGCTCCACTAGGATTTGTATTTTATTTAAGTGCTAGGATTAATAGGATGTCAGTTTCGGCTGCTCAGATAACTTTCTGGTTATTTGCAAGTATAATGGGCCTATCCCTTGCTTCAGTATTTATTGAATTTACTCAAACCTCTATCGCTA
>CACNSY010000003.1 GCA_902623255.1 uncultured Alphaproteobacteria bacterium
AAGTAATTTTTCAGGTGGAACAGCTTTTTTTTTAATTAAAGATATTGTTATTTTTAATTTTTCAAATTATTTTTCAATCTCTCTATATGTGATTGCAACTTTTTCAGTAACTTATTTTAAATTAAATAAATTGATAGTTTTTTTATTATTTTTTGTTACTTTAGTTTATATTTATTTATCAACATCAACTATTACAATTCTAATTTTAATACTTACTTTATTTTATTTTCTTGTAAAAAATACCAAGATTATTGATATCCTCTATGACAACTATTTATATTTCATTATTTTTATTTTAATCTTAATTTTTATCTCTTCAAAATTGATTGACTTAAATACAATTAATGATCATAATATATTTTTTAGGTTAGCTGTCATTGAATACTATTTAGATACAATTACTTTTTATAATTTTATTTTTCCTTTTAATTCATACTACTTATATAATTTTTCCGATCATAACCAGTATTTTGGTTTTCTAGCTTTTGGGGGAATAATTTTTTTTTATTATATCTTATCTTATATTGACCACATCAAAAATACTTTTTTAAATGATAAAAATTATTTTTCATTCACTATTATAATGATAATTATTATTGGTTGTTTTATACAAAATTTTTTTACAAATATTTATTTTGCAATTATATTTTCTTTTTTAATAAATTATTCTAAAACTTTAAATTTTAAGTAATTTGTTTTATTTAATATATATTTTACTTTGATTGGCTTATATATGAGCGATGGATATTGAAAAATATAATACATTTATTTTTGAC
This sequence comes from uncultured Alphaproteobacteria bacterium, assembly GCA_902623255.1. Classification (GTDB taxonomy): domain Bacteria; phylum Pseudomonadota; class Alphaproteobacteria; order HIMB59; genus CACPNW01. Next base: position 777 of record CACNSY010000003.1, read on the forward strand.
TTCGATGGAGTTATTCTTGATTCAAACTTTGTAAAAAAAGAGGCTATTTACAAATCTGTAATAAATTTCACTGATATTGAAAATGCTAAAAAATTTGTTAATTATTTTATTGATAACAGCGGTATTCCTAGAGAGAAAAAGATTAATAAATTTTTTTCCTCAGGTATTTCTTTAAAAATTCAAAATAAATATGAGCAAAATTTAGAAATTACATATAAAAAATCAAATTTTGTTCCGGGAGTTATATCTTTTTTGACTAAATTAAAAAAAAATAATAAAGATATTTTAATTTTATCAGGTGGAAATCAAAATGAAATTAAATCAATCATTAAAATTAGGAAAATTGATAATTATTTCAGTAATGTTTATGGTGGGCCATTAACCAAAGAAGAAAATTTTAAAATATCAAATGCCAAGGAGCCAATTTTATTTTTCGGAGACAGTAAACACGACTACTTAGTATCTTTAAGTTTAAATTTAGATTTTATTTTCGTTTATGGTTATACAAATCAAATAAATTGGAAAGAATTTATTGATATTAATCAGTGTAAAGATGTAATTAAAGACTTTGATAATATTTTAATATAAGTATAACAAATTTATGAGGATAGGAATAAATGGTTTTGGAAGAATAGGAAGAGCTATTTATAGAGTAAATAGTTTAAATCCTGATATTAATATTGTTGTAGTAAATGATATTAATCCAGACATAGAAAATATTTTTTATACTCTTAAATATGATACACTTTATGGAATTATAAATGAAATTAGCCTAGAAAACAGTTCTATAATTAATAGTAGTAATAATAATAAAACAAAAATAATTTCAAATAAAAATATAAATGAAGTAAATTGGTCAGAATATAATTTGGATTATATTATTGATTCTTCGGGTGTAGTTAAGAGTGTTAAAGATTCAAAAAAATTAATTGAGGACAAAGTAGTAAAAAAAGTTTTTTGTACTTTTTCTCCCGATATAGAAGATTTTACTATGGTTCTAGGAGCAAATGAAAATGATCTAGATTTATCTAAGCACAAACTTATATCTACATCTATATGTGATGCATCAGCTTTAGCTCCTGCACTAAAAGTTATTAATGATTTATTTGAAATAAAAAATGGATATGTAACAACTCTTCATCCTTTATTATCTTATCAAAATTTACTTGATGGTCCCTCTTCGTCATGGTCTATCCCTGGGGATATTTATCATCATTATGCACTTGGAAGATCAATAATTGGAAACTTAATTCCAAAACCCACTACAGCACTAGATGTTGCATTAAAATCGATTAATGGAATTAATTCAAAAAAAATGGGATGTTTTTCTTATAGAACACCAACTTCAATAGTTTGCAGTGCTGATTTATCCTTAACATTAAAAAAGAAATCATCAAAATCTGAAATCATAGATATATTTACCGATTTACAAAAAAAACAGGATTTTAATATTTTTCAAAATATTTTTGATCCTCTTGTTTCTCTTGATTTTTTAAGAACGTCATACTCATGTAATGTTGATCATAGATGGACAGATGTTTTAGATAGTCATTTGTTAAAATTAGTTTTTTGGTACGATAATGAATGGGGATATGCAACAAGAGTTATTGATATTATTAAATATGTAAACGCAAAAATTAATGAACAAAATTAATATAGTAATACCTGTAAAGAAAACATCTGATAGAGTAAAAAATAAAAATTTTAAAGAGTTTTATAAAAAAAAATCTCTTTTTCAATTATTAATTCAAAAATTAAGAAAATCCAAATATGTTAAAAATATATTTATTTCCTCAAATAAAACGTCAATAGAAAAAGAAGTTAATTCTATTGGTTGTAGATTTATTTATAGAGAAGATAAATATTGTAATAATATAATACCTTGGAGTGAAATGATCTACCATACTGTTAAATCTTTACCTATAGATATGGAAGATGATTTAGCCTGGTGTCATACAACGACCCCTCTTTTTGATAGATACGACGATGCTTTTAAAACTTATTTTAATACTTCAAAAAGTAAAAATGATGGTTTAGTAATAGTATCATCTTTTAATGAATTTATAGTCAATGAAAATAAAAAACCTATTAATTATTCATGGGGGCCTTGGCATCAATACTCTCAGAATCTTGAAAAACTTTACACAATAACAGGAACAATGTTTGCATCCAAAAAAATAAATTTTCTTAAAAATAGATATGTTATTTCAAAAAATCCACATTTTTATGAAATTAGTAGATACGAATCTTTAGATATTGATGACAATTACGATTTTGAATTAGCAAAACTTTTAATAAAGAATAAAAGATTGAAAAAATATGATTAAAACTAACTATTTAAAAGAAAAATTAATGAAAGACCTACCAGTTATAGGAACTTGGGTTGTGGTACCTTCAATAAATAATATTGATATAATAAGTTCATCGGGTGTTGATTTTGTAATTATTGATAGAGAGCATGGACCGATTACATTTGAAACTGCTCAAGAAATGTCAATAGCATGCCAAGCTAGAAACGTATCACCATTAATGAGAGTTGGTGATATCGAAAAATCTTTTATTCAAAACGCATTAGATATTGGAGTTCACGGTATTCAAATTCCTAATATTGAGACTAAGCATGATGCTTTAAAAGTAGTAAATTATTCTAAATATCCACCAATTGGAAATAGAGGGTTTTCTCCATTTACTAGAGCGGGAGATTATACCAATTTGAATTCAAAAAAATTGTTAGAAGGATCTAACAATAATACATTGGTTGTATTAAATATTGAAGGTAAAGATGCTATTAAAAATATTGATGAAATAGTTTCAGTAAAATATGTAGATATAATCTTTGTAGGTTTATTTGATTTAAGTAAAGAGTTAAATATACCAGGAGAAATAGAAAACCCTAAAATTTTTGATGCTTTAAAACTGATTGCAAAGAAATGTCAAGACAATGGTATATGGGTAGGGACAATTGCAACTAATTTAAATCAAATTGAAAAGTTTATAGGAATTGGTCTTAAATATATTGTGTATGGAGTGGATTGTAATTTATTAAAAAGTTCATACGAAAATGCAGTAAAACATTTTAGGCAATTTTAGTTTTTTCAAAAAAATGACTAAGGTTTATATTACCGATTATATTACTAATCCAGATATAGAAAAGAAAATACTAGGTAAAGATTTAACTACAAAAGTACATAGTAACGTATCAATATTATTAGTTTGGCACCAAATAATTAATAAAAAATACATTAATAAATTTCCAAATCTTCAAGCAGTAATTAGATATGGGGTTGGTTATGATAATATTGATTTAGTAGAATTAAAAAAAAGAAAAATAATTTTTTGCAATACTCCAGATTATGGTGTTGATGAAGTAAGCGATACATCAATTGCAATGATTTTAAATGCTGTTAGAGGAATAAATGAATACAATATTTGTGCAAAACATTATGTTAATAGCTGGCAGGAAAACATTATTAAATCAATTAAGAGAATTTCAGATCTCAACCTTGGTGTTATTGGAGCTGGTAGAATAGGAAGTTCAGTTTTATTAAAAGCTAAAGCTCTAAATTTTAAAACTTTCTTCTATGATCCTTATAAGGAATGTGGTTATGAAAAAACACTTAATTCAAAAAGATTTGACAATCTTGATAATCTTCTAAAAAAATGTCATATAATCTCAATTCACACACCTTTAACTAATGAGACTAAGGGATTAGTTAATAAAAATTTTATAAAAAAATTAAAAAAAAATTGCATTTTTATTAATACAGCAAGAGGCGAGATTGTTGAGAATTTAGATCATTTATATAATGGCTTAATTTCTAAAAAACTATCCTTTGTAGCTTTAGATGTGCTGCCTGAAGAAACTTTACCAATAAAAAGTTCAAAATTAATTAATGCTTGGAAGAAAAATGATAAATTCAGTGGTAAAATAATTATTAATCCACATACATCATATTATTCAAAAAAGGCATTTATAGAAATGAGAAAAAAAACTGCTCAAAATGCTTTAAGAATTTTAAAGAAATTAAAACCGAAAAATATAATTAATTATGAATAAAAATAACATCGGCTTAAATAATATAATTGTAATTTCTTCAATTAATCAAGCGAAGAAATTAAAGATTGATAATTATAATAATCCAATATTATGCATGAATGCAAACATATTTTTTTTTTTAAAAAAAAAAATAAATAATATAAAAAAATCTTATTTAATTAAATTTGAATTAACTAAAGAAGAAGAGGAAGAAATAACCAGAGTTTCTTCATTGGAATATTTTAGAAATATCAATAGTTTTCAAAACTACTCAGTCTCACTTTCATCTATGGAAACTATAAAAGTCTTACTATTACAAAATTTATACTCATTAAATGCAATTTACTTATTTATAAGTAAATACAAAGGCTTCTATTATTATGAGGGAAATACATTACAATACACAAACTCTAAAGAAAAAGTAATCAATAGTATATTTTCTTCAAATCAAGAAGAAAATAGCTTTAAAAGAAACAGCCAAATTAATATTAAATTCAAATCTATTATTATTTTAGTGAATAAATTAATTTTTTTTCTAAATAGAAATAAAAAAATGATCTGGATAATTGCAAAACAGAAACCAATTGAAATTTTTTTAGACAGTTTGAACAAAAATAAAAAAAACAGTGACAGAATTTATGCCTATTATTATTATAAAAATAATCAATCTTTATTTATTAAAATATTTAAATCATTATTCTGTTCTCTAATTAAAAAAACTATTATTCCTATCTTTCCAGTAAGAAAAGAAGTAATAATTGACAAAAGTAAAATTAAATCAATAATTTTAATATCATTGAATAATCAACTAAAAAAATTTAGTGATATAATTCTTATCAATATTTTAAATTCTATTAAGGATGCAGAATCTATTGAGAGTTATACTTATGAATTTTTAAGAAATTACAAAATTCACTTATTAATTACAGATCAGATAAGATGGAAGGATGGTACTGGGGTAGCAGCTGCTTGCAAAAGGAGAGATATCCCGGTTTTTCTTATCTCCCATAATACACACTCTATACCTAATACTGAGATATCTGAAAAAATACAATTTCAAAATTCAAACGGACTTCTGAATAGCAAATTATCTACATATAATATAATTCAATCTGAACAAGCTTATCTATTATATAAAAAATATTTTGATCAAAAAAAAATAATAAAATCAAGTCCTATAATGTGGGGTTATTATAATTTAAATAAAAAGAAAAATAATGAAAATTTTACTATAGTTATAGCTGATACGATAAAAAGATTTTATACAATACCATATATTTATGAAGATTCATTTGGTTACATAAAAAATATAAAAGAAATTTTGGATAAATTAGAGGAATTTGATAATATTAAAAAAATTATAAAGTTTAGACCTGATGAGAGTTTAAATTCTCAATTAATTTTTGAAATAAGTAAAAATTATAAAAATACACATATCTCCATTAAAGAAAGTTTTCTTGATATTATGAAAAATTCAAATTTATTAATTAGTCATTCATCTACTACTATTGAAGAAACTTTAAATCTAAATATTCCAGTAGCATTGTATGAAGGTAAGAATAAATATCAACATATAAGCGCAGGGAATAATGATTCAGAATTTATTTACTTTTTAAATAAAAAAAATTTCCATGATAAAATTAAAAAAATTTTAATGAATGCAAATAGAATGAATAATATTAATAATTATAATGATAAATGGATAACAAATAATAATAATGTAATTATGAAGATAAATGAATATTGCAAATAAAAAAATTAAAATTCTAGATTGTACTCTTCGTGATGGGGGATATTATAATAATTGGAATTTTAAAAATAAATTAGTAGATAAATATTTAAAGACAATTTCTGAAACTAAAATTGAAGCTGTTGAATTAGGATATCGAATTATCAATAAAAAACGATTATTAGGTAAATATGCTTTCATTGATGAAAATTTATTAAAAAACTTAAAAAATAATAAAAATGTCTTAAAATTTGTGATGATAAACTCAGGTGATTTTTTTATTAAGAATAAATTTTTATCCAATTTAATTTCAAAAAATTTTATTAATAAAGATCTTTCTTTAATTGATGGTTTTAGAATTGCTACAAATATTAGAGATTATAAAAAATGTAAAAAATTAACACTAGCACTATCTAAACTCGGTTATAAAATTTGCTTGAATTTGATGCAAGCATCAAATCATAGTGATCAATATTATAGAAAAATTTCTCATGAGATTAATTCTTGGAAAAATGTTGATATTTTATATTTTGCTGATTCATTTGGAAACATGCTCCCAGAAGATGTTTATAAGATTACAAAAATCTTTAAGAAAAATTTCAAAAAAGAAGTTGGGGTACATCTTCATAATAATAAAGGTTTTGGACTTATCAACGCAATTTATGCTGCTAAAGCTGGTGTTGATTGGATTGATAGCACTATTTTAGGTATGGGAAGGGGGTCAGGAAATGTAACTACAGAATCAATCATATTAGAAATGAATAGTATGGGTATGCATGATGGCGATATTTATAAAATTGAAAACATAATTACAGATTTTGAACGTCTTCAAAAAAAATATAAATGGGGTAGTAATTTATATTATCATCTTTCTGCTAATTTAAATATTCATCCAACCTATACACAAACCCTCTTGACAGATGATAGATATGAAAAAAATAAGATTTTAGATTCTTTATTTTATTTATCAAAAAAAGAATCAACATCCTTTAATCAAGAAAAATTAAGGGCGTCGATATTTAGTGCAAAATTAACTAATTATGGAGATTGGAATTCTTCAGGATGGATTAACAAAAATAAAGTTTTAGTTATAGGAACAGGTCCAAGTATAAAACAAAATAAGAAGAAAATAATATCATACATAGAAAAAAATAAACCATTTGTTATAGGTTTAAATATCAACAATTATATTAAAGAGAAATATATAAATGCAACAATTGTTTGTCATGAAACAAGAGTAATAATTGATTCAATAAAATATAAAAATTTAAATAAAATATTAATTTTACCAAAAAAAAGTTTTAATAAAATACTACCCAATAATGATTTTAATTGTACCGTTTATGATTATGGCTTAAATATAAAAGATAACCAATTTAAAGCCTATAAGAATTATTGTATATTGCCAAAACCTCTTGTTGTTCCATATGCATTTGCAATATTATTAAATTCAAATATTAAAAATATTAATATAGTAGGATTTGATGGCTTTGAAGAAGGTGACATAAAAAATAATGAAATGAATAATTTTTTTAAAAAATTCCAATCAGATAATAAATCTATTAAGCTTTTATCTTTAACACCCTCAATTTATGATATTAAAACTAATTTAAAAATCTTATGACTAAAGTAGTAATTGTAATTCCTGCAAGATATCAATCATCTAGATTTCCAGGTAAGCCATTGTATTTATTTGGTAAAAAAACTATGCTTCAGCTGGTGTGGGAAAGATGTATAAACTCTATCGATGAAAAAAAAGTATATGTAGCAACTGATGACTCAAGAATACAAAAACATTGTTTGAAAAATAATATACAGGTTGTGATGACATCTAAAAATTGCAAAACAGGAACTGATAGGATCTACGAATTTTCTAAAAAAGTAAAATCGGATATTTATATTAATGTTCAAGGTGATGAACCTTTGATTAGGTCTAAGGATATTAAAAAATTTATTAATTTTTCATTACTTCACAAAAATACTGTTGTAAATGCCATGACGAACATTTCTACTTTAAAAGAATTTAAAAGTTTAAATGTTCCTAAGGTTGTTCATGATCAAAAAGATAATTTAATTTATATGTCAAGATCACCTATTCCTGGAAGTAAAGATAATTCTTTTTCAAAAGCTAAGAAGCAAGTTTGTATATATAGTTTTCCTAAAAAAAGTCTTAAAAACTTTGGCTTGAAAAGAAAAAAAACTTTTTTTGAAAATATTGAAGATATAGAAATTTTAAGATTTATTGAAATGGGTGAAAAAGTTAAAATGCTTACATTTCAAAAAGGTACAATTGCTGTTGATACGGTTAGTGATGCAAAAAAAGTAAAAACATTAATACAAAATGAAAAATAAAAATTTACTTTATCCAAACATTCATAAAAAATTAAAAAAAATGATAATTTATTTCACTTTATTTGATAAATATAACAAAAAAATTATTTTTGGAAATGATGACAGGATATTTGATAAAGATTACTCAAAAGAATAATAGTCTATTGATTTATGTTTAATAATTATTTTTTAAAGAAAAAAATACTAATAACTGGAAATACTGGTTTTAAAGGTACTTGGCTTACTAATTTTTTATTAATTATGAAATCAAATATCATTGGAGTTTCTAAAGACATACCTACAAACCCATCAATGTTTAAAGCCACAATTAGCAAAAGTCAAATTAACCAATATTTTTTTGATATTAAAAACTTTATAAAGCTGAAAAATGTTATTAATAAAGAAAATCCAGATATAATTTTTCATCTTGCTGCTCAACCTTTGGTAAAAAAATCTTTTGAAGATACAATTGAAACCTGGGAAACTAATGTAATTGGAACTGTAAATTTGTTAGAAGCTCTAAAAACTTATAAGAAAAAAATAATAGTTATTATAATTACTAGTGATAAAAGTTATAAAAATAAGGAATGGGTTTGGGGGTATAGAGAAAATGATGAATTAGGTGGGAGTGATCCTTATAGTGCATCAAAAGCTTCTGCAGAGTTTGTAATTAATTCTTATTATCAATCATTTCTAAATAAAAAAGAAAATATAAGACTTTCAATTGCCAGAGCAGGTAATGTAATTGGCGGTGGAGATTGGGCTGAAAATAGAATTATACCAGATTGCATTAGTTCTTGGTCAAAAGACAAAATAGTAAAAATTAAAAATCCTAATTCAACTAGACCTTGGCAGCATGTTCTTGAACCAGTTTCAGGATATTTACAACTAGCTTATGTTTTGAGTAAAAATAAAAAAATTAGTGGTGAGGCGTTTAATTTTGGACCTAATTTGGATCAAAACAAAAATGTTAAAAATTTAGTCAAAAAAATGTCAAGTTATTGGCAAAATAAAAAATGGAGTATAGATAAAAATCATTCCAAAATAATAGAGAGTAGGTTACTTAGTTTAAATTGTGAAAAATCAAAAGAATTGTTGAAGTGGACACCAACATTATCATTTGATGAAATGAGTGAATTCACTATTTCATGGTATAAAACTTATTACAGTAATAAAAAAAGAATAAAAAATTTAACTTATAAACAGATCAAAGATTTTATGAGTAAATTTTAATTTAAAATGCAAAATAAATTTTACTCCTTAAGAAAATTAAATAAGATAAAAAATCCAAAGGGTGAAATTTTATTAGGTTTAAAAAAAAATGATAAAGAATATAAAAATTTTAGTGAATTATACTTTTCAAAAATTCATTACGACAATATTAAAGGATGGAAAATTCATAAAAAAGCAACTATGAATATAGTGGTTCCATTTGGAAAAATTAAGTTTGTAATATACGATGATATTAGTAAAACTTTTTTTTCAGAAATCATAGGTGTTGATGATTATAAGTTGCTTACAATTTATCCAAATTCTTTTTTTGGATTTAAAGGATTAAATGATCCATTTAGTATATTAGCAAATATTAGTGATTATATAAATGATCCTATGGAATATATGAATATAGAATTGAATTCTATAGAATATGATTGGAGCTTATGAAAGTTGTAATTCTGGCAGGCGGGTATGGAACAAGAATGGAAGAATACACAAAAACAATTCCAAAACCAATGATAAGACTAAAAAATACTCCTATAATAATGAAAATAATATCTCATTATTATAAATATGGTTATAAAGATTTTTATATTGCTACGGGCTATAAGTATGAGATTATAGTTCAATATTTTAAAAAAAATTTTAAAGAAATTAAAAATAAAAATTTTAAGAATAAAGACAGAAAAAATTATTATTTTTATGATCTTAAAAATGAATGTAAATTTAATCTTATTTATACTGGTCTAAACACAATGACTGGTGGTAGAATTAAAAGACTAAAGAAATATCTTCCAGATGAAAATTTTATGATGACATATGGAGACGGTGTTTCAAATGTAAATATAAAAAAACTTTTAAAATTTCATATGGATAAAAAAAAAATTGTAACTTTAACAGCTGTTAATCCCCCTGCTAGATTTGGAGCATTAGAGATTAAAGATGGTATAATAATTAAATTTAAAGAAAAAATTAAACTCAAAGAAAGTTGGATTAATGGAGGATATTTCGTAATTAATAATAAAATATTTGAATATATTAAATCTGACAAAACTTATTTTGAAAGGGAACCTCTTGAAAAACTATCTAAAGAAAATAATCTTAGCGCATATAAACATAATGGTTTTTGGCAGTGTATGGATACAAAAAGAGATAAAGATTATTTAGAGAATTACTATAAAAATAAATGATTAATAAAAAAAAAGTTTTAATTGTTGGAGGTAGTGGATTTATTGGTCATCATTTAATACTCAAAATTATTAATTTAAGATATAATGTTTATTGTCTTTCTAAAAATAAAATTAAAAATAAAATAAAAAATGTTATCTATATTCGTCAAGATTTAAATAATAAAAATAAACTTTTTAAATCAATAAATATAATAAAATTTGATTATGTTATATATTCTGCTGGTTATATTCAGCATGAAGTTTTTGATAAAAAAGGTTTTGAATATATATCTTATAACATTAAAAATTTTAATAACTTAATAGAATCCTTAGATTTGAAGTATGTAAAAAAATTTATTAATATTTCTAGTAGTGACGAATATGGAATAAGTAAAGCACCTCAAAAAGAATCACAATATGGAGTACAATTGACTCCATATAGTATATTAAAAAATTACAACAGTTCGTTATTAAAAACATTAAATTTAAAATATAAACTTAATTATTTAAATGTTTTTACTTTTTTAGTTTATGGCCCAGGGCAAAAAATTGATAGATTAATACCAGCAATGATATCAAATTTTTTAAATGATAAATTATTTATTTTGAAAAATCCAAAATTTAATAGAGATTTATTATATATTGAAGATTATGTAGATTTGATTATTAAGTTATTAAGATCAAAAAAAATAACAAATATGAATATTAATATTGGCTCAGGTAAAGTAATAAATTTAACAAAACTTGCAAAAATAATCTATTCAAAAATAAAAAGAGGTAATTTAAATATTCCTGAGAATAATATAATTACTAATTCAGATGTGAAAGATTTATATCCAAATTTAAAAAAATTAAAAACTCATATTAAAGACTGGAAGCCTAAATTTAATTTAGATTATGGACTAAATTTAACAATTGAATATTATAAAAAATTTAAATGATTTTAGTTATTGGAGATATTATTTTAGACGAATATTGGTTTGGATCATCAAATCGATTATCTCCTGAAGCTGTTGTACCTGTTGTTAATATAGAAAAGAAAGATATGAGATTGGGAGGTGCTGGTAATGTCGCAAATAATGTTCAATCTTTAGGAAATAAAGTACATTTAATTACTTCTTTTGGGAAAGATGAAAAAGGTAAAATTCTTTCTAATATTTTAAAAAAAAACTTAATTAATTATACAAATCTTAGTGTTAAAAAAAAATTTACTAACTCAAAAATTAGAATAATTTCTTCAAATGATCAAATTGTTAGATTAGATAATGATAACCATTATAAAGAATTTCCAAGTACAAATAAAAATATTTTAGAAACGAGTATATTTAAAAAAATTAATAATATAAATTTAATTATTATTTCTGATTATAATAAAGGATTAATCCAAAAAGATATTAAAAAAATATTGAATGTAGCTAATAAAAATAAAATCCCAGTGTTAGTTGATCCAAAAAGTAATGATATTAGTAAATATAAAAATTGTTCATTATTGACTCCAAATTTAAAAGAATTAAGTAAATTAGTTTGCGCATATGAAGATAATTTAAATTTTATAAAAAAAATTCGAAGAGTTATAAAAAAAAATAATATCAATAGTATTTTAATTACTCTTGGTAAAAGAGGCATGCATCTTATTAATTCAAAAGAAAATTTAAAATTAAAGTCAATAAACCAAGAAGTCTTTGATGTTTCTGGAGCAGGTGATACTGTTATAGCTTCAATAGCAGTATTTTTAAATATGGGTATAAGTCTTGATAAGGCAGTAAAACTATCTAATATAGCTGCTGGACAAGTAGTAAAAAAGTTGGGAACTTCTACTACCTCAATACATAGTATTTACTCACAAATAATTAAAAATAAATATAATTTAAAATATATAAATAACAAAAATTACTACATGTCTGTTATTAATTCTTTAAAAAAAGATTCAAAGAAAATTGTAATGACTAATGGTTGTTTTGATATATTACATGCAGGTCACATAGAACTTTTGAGAAAGTCAAAAGAGTTTGGTGATTTTTTAATTGTTGCAATTAATACAGATATATCTGTAAAAAAAAATAAAGGAAATAATAGGCCAATTAATAAGCTAAGTGAACGCATAAAAATTTTATCATCATTATCATTTGTTGATTTAATTTTAACTTTTGATTCAAGAACACCAATTGGTTTGTATAAATTAATTTTACCCAATATCTTAACAAAAGGTAAAGATTATAAGCTTAATCAAATTGTGGGCTCTAAAGAAGTTTTAGAAAGCGGTGGTAAAATAAAATTGATTGATATTTATAAAAATTTGTCAACAACTGGCATTTTAAAAAAATCTAAATGATAATACTTACAGGAGTAAATGGATTTATTGGCAATAATTTATATAAAAAAATTAAAAGAATATATAAAAAAAAAATACTACTTATTGAAGATTTTAAAATAAATAATAATTTATGTAAATACGATGATAAGATTATTGATTTTAGAGATTGTGATTTCTTAAAATTATCAAAAAATAGAATAGAAGCTATTTTTCATCTTGGAGCAATAACTGATACAACATTTAGTGACTCTAAAATTATTAACTTTCAAAATACAGAATTTTCTATCAATCTTTATGAAAGTGTTAAAAATACTGAATGTAAATTTATATATGCATCTTCCGCATCTGTTTATGGTAAAAATTTAAACTCAATTGAAGAACCCATAAATGAAAAACCAATCAATCTTTATAGTTATTCTAAATTAAATTTTGATAATTATATTAGAGAGACAACAAATAATTTCAAAGATAATAATAAAGTTTTTGGTTTAAGATATTTTAATGTTTATGGCCCAGGAGAAGATAAAAAGGGTAAAATGGCTAGTGTAATTTTTCATTTTTACAATCAAATTGTTAATGAGCAAAAAATTAAATTATTCATAGGTAGTGACGGTTTTGAAAATGGCGAACAGAAAAGAGATTTCATTTATGTAGACGATGTCGTTAATGTAACATTAGATATGTTTGTTAAAAATTATCAATCTGGTATTTTTAATCTGGGAACTGGTGAGGCAACAACCTTTAATAGAGTTGCAAATATAATAATTGAAAATATAAAATATAAAAATGAAATAAAGATTGAATATATAGATTTTCCAGATAATCTTTTAAAAGGATATCAAAGTTATACAAAAGCTAATTTATCAAATTTTATTAAAAATGGACTTTCATATAAGTTTTATAATATTGAAGAGGGTATAAACTCTTATCTAGAAGTACTAAAAAAATGATTTTATGAAACTTGTTAGTATAGTTATGAATTGCAGGAATGGATCTAAATTTTTAAAAAGTGCATTATTATCAGTTATTAACCAGACTTATAAAAATTGGGAATTAGTTTTTTGGGATAATAATTCATCAGATAATAGTAAAAAAATTGCAAATTCTTTCAAGGATCAAAGAATAAAATATTATTTTTCAAAAGGTGAGTTTTCTTTATCCAAAAATAGAAACGATGCAATAATGAAAACCAAGGGTGATTACATTTGTTTTCTCGATACAGATGATATTTGGCTTCCTAATCATTTAGAGCACTTGATGAATATACTAATTAATAACATTAGATTTGCATACTCAGATAGTTTACTTTTAAAAGATTTTAAGAAAAAAAAAATTTATAATAATATTAATTTATTTAATACAAAAACTTTAAATGATATTGATACCTTTGCACTCAGTAGAAATATTTTTTTTGGATCTATAATCGTAGAAAAAAATTTATTAAAATCAATAATGCCTTTTGAGGACAATTTGAATCATTCTATTGATGATTATATTATATTATCATTAATATGTATTGAAAAAAACAAGGTTTCAAATACTAAAATGATATCATTTATTTATAGAATTCACTCTTCAAATTTAACTAATTTTCAAAAAAACCTATCAGCAAAAGAAGCAATAAATGTTTTAAATTTAATTCAAATTAAACAAAAAATAAAATTTAGTCATATTGTTTTTAAGGAAAGATTTTATAAATATAGTATTTTGTCAATATTTGATAAAAAATTTATTTTCAAAATTAATAGTATTTTGAATTACAATTTATTCTATTTTATATATTTCTTATTTAATACAATTTTAAAAAAAATTAAAAGAAATATTAGTAAAGTTAAAAATCAAAAAGAGATATTAGACTATATTGAAAAGTTAGAAGTCTAAATGATTATTAATTTAAAAAAAATTTATGAATATTTATATTTAATGTATATATTTTTTTTAAGTCAATTAATTTAATAAATAAATAATGAAATACTTCTCGATATCAATATTTAATAGAGGTTTGGGTGATAATATAATGGCTTATCGATATTATAAATCTCTATCTGTGCATGGTAAAACAAATAATAATTACTCCCTAATTTATGTCAAATCAGATTTAGAATTAGAAATGAGTAAACTATTAAATTTAGAAAATATACACTTTAAAAAAATAGGTTACTCCCCAAGGCTTACAATATTATACAGTATAAAGCCTTTAATAGATAAAGTAATTTTTTTACTCGATATTTTATTTTTTAAAAAAACAAAATATTTGATATTTTTAGATTCATCAAAAAATAAATTAGTAAAACTGATATCCTTTTTTTATAAAAAATCATTTATTATTGGTTCTTCTAAGTTTTTTGCTAATATTTTTGATAAAAATATTATTTTAGATGAAAATTTACACCTTTCTGATTCCTTAACACATTTTTTACCTCCAGAAGTTAATATTGTTTATAAATTAAATATAAGAAATAATTTTTCATATATTGTGAGCGAAAATAATTTTGAAAACTATCTAGTTTTTGCTCCTGGCTCTGGCGAATTAGAAAAACACAAAAGGTGGCCTGCTTTATATTATTCAAAATTAGCAGATCTATTGATAAAGACTGATATTAAAATCATTATAATTGGTTCTATCAACGAAAAAATACTTATAAATAATATTTTAAAAAATACGTCTAATCAGAATATTCAAGTATATATTCCAAAAAATTTAATTGACTCGTTAGTTATATTTAAATATTCTAAATTAGTTCTAGGTGGTGACTCTGGCAACTTACACCTTGCTAGTATTGTTAATGATAATATTTTGGCTATTTGGGGACCAACAAATAAATATAAAACTTCTCCAAAAACTAAAAATATTAAATTTATAGATTTAAAATTATCTTGCTCACCATGCTACAATAAATATAGAACGGGATGTGGTAATAATATTTGTTTAAAAAATATTTTACCTAACTTTGTTTTTGATAATATTTTGCAGATATTAAAATGAAATTTTTTTCAATAATAACAGTTGTAAAGAACAGAAGAGAAACTATCGAAAACACTCTTAGTTCTGTAAGATCGCAAACTTTTAAAGATTTTGAATATATTGTAATAGATGGTAAATCTGATGATGGAACTTTAGAAATATTAAATGAAAACTCTGATATTATAGATATACTAAGATCAGAAAAAGATGAATCAGTATATGATGCATTAAATAAAGCTATTGCATATGCAAAAGGAAAATATATTTCTATTCTTCATTCAGATGATCATTATGAATCTAAGCATGTTCTAAAAAATATATTCAATAAAATTAATGAAATTCAACCTGATGTTTTATTTGCAAGTGCAACATATTATAAAAAGGGAGAGTATAACAAACCTCTTAGAAAATACAAAAGTACTGATTTTCAACCTAATTTAATTCAATATGGTTTTATGCCACCTCATACCTCTATGTTTGCAAAAAGAATTGTCTATACTAAGATTGGCATCTTTAATACTAAATATAAAATTGCAGCTGATTTTGATTGGTTGTTGAAATTATATTCAAACAAGAAACTTTCAATTCATTATATTGATAAAAATGTTATAAATATGAATACTAAAGGCTTAAGTAATCCAAGTATCTTTAATTTATTTAAAAAATTACAAATTCATAATGAGTTACTAAATATATTTAGAGATAATAGAGTTAATACTAATTGGTTTAAATTATTTATTAGATTTAAATACAAATTAAGACAACTTAATTTATGATTTGTTTGGGACTTTCAACTATGGGTTCTAGCTCAGCATGTATATTTCGAGATGGAAAATTACTATTTGCAGTAGAAGAAGAGCGATTATCTAGAATAAAAAATGATGCTTCTTTTCCAGTTTTGTCAATTAAAGAATGTTTATTAAGGACTAACATTTCTATTAAAGATGTAAATTATATATGTGTTTATTGGCACCCATATAAATTTGTAGGTCGTAGTATAAGCTTTGCAAAAAAAATAATTACCTCGCCTTATTTCTTAAAATTTTATTTAAAAAGAATTTATACCGCAATCTTTTCTAAATCAAATAGAGGACAATATTCTGATTTTAATGGTCGTTGGTTAGACTTATTCATGATAAAAAACATAATAAAAAAAAATATTGGTGATTTTAGAGGTAAAATAAAATTTGTTGATCATCATTTATCTCATCAATTCTATTGTGAGGCTCTTTCTTCAAAAAATAAATCTATAAATTTATCTTTTGACGGTGGAGGTGAGAACTTTTCGACTAAAATTACATTTATCAAAAATAAAAAAATAAAAATATTAAAAAATATAAAATGGCCAAATTCACTCGGTCATTTCTATAGTTATTTTACTGGTTTTCTTGGGTTTAAAATGCTTGAAGGAGAATACAAAATGATGGGCCTTGCTCCATATGGTAAGGCAAAATATCTTGATTTAATTTTAAATAAAATTTTAATTTTAAAAGATAATGGTGAATATTTATTTAATTTTAAAATTTGTGATTATCATCTAGCATTGGAGGGAAAATATTCTGAAAGTATAAAAAGTATATTTTTCCAAAATAGAAAAAAAAATGAAAAAATATTGAAAAAACATTTAGATCTAGCTGCTAGTGTCCAGGCTGCTTTCGAATTGGCATTAGAAAATATGCTAAAATGGTCTAAAAAAAAATATCCTGATGTAAATATTTTAAATTTATCAGGTGGCTGTGCTTTAAATGTTACAGCAAATGGTAAAATTTATTCTAAAGGTATATTTAATGAAATTAACGTAACACCTGCCTCCAATGATGCAGGATGTTCTATTGGTTCAGTAGTAAAATTTTTAAAAAATCAGGATATAAAACTAGACAAAGTTTCAATAAAAAATCCATATCTTGGAGCATCTTTTGATAATAATCAAATTGAAAATACTTTTAAAAAATTGAATCTTACTATTCCAAATCTAATTTCTACTGATGAATTAATTGATAAAATTAGCAGTGAGCTAGCAAATAAAAAAATAGTTGCTTGGTTTCAAGATTCAAGTGAATTTGGGCCAAGAGCTCTTGGCAACAGGTCATTTTTAGCTGATCCCAGAGAAGATAACATAAGAGAAATTTTAAATAAAAAAATAAAAAAAAGAGAATTGTTTAGGCCTTTTGCACCATCAATTTTAGATTTTAAATTAAAAGAGTTTTATGAATTAGATATTGAAAGTCCATATATGAGTTTAGTTTCTAAAATTAAAAAAGATAAGAAAAAATTAATACCTGCTGTAGTTCATATAGATGAAACATCGAGAATACACAGTGTATCAAAGAATATGAATTCTAAGTTTTATAATTTACTAAATGCTTTTTATAAAAAAACTAATGTTCCAGTATTATTAAATACCTCATTTAATATTCAGGAACCTATCGTGTATTCACCTTTGGATGCATTGAACACTTATTTTAACTCCAATGTTGATTACTTATGTATGGGGAATTATATATGTGATATAAAATGGAAAAAATTAAATTCAAAAAAAATGAATAATGTATAAAAAAAAAATATTTTTAACAATTGATTTTGAAGATTGGAAATATGATACATCAGTAAGTTATTCAATCTTAAAAAATAATAAAATAAATGAAAAATTATTATTTAAGACATACTTTAATATACAAGATTTTATAGATAAAAATTTAAATGGTGATAAAATAACTTTTTTTTGTACAGGTATTTTAGCTGAAAAATTTCCTCAAATAATAAAAGAAATCAGTAAAAATGGTCATGAAATTGCTTGTCATTATTATAATCACAAAAAAATCACAGATGATACGTTAGATAATTTTGAATATAATCTTTTAAAATCTAAAGAAAAATTTGAAAATGTAACAAATAAACCTTTAAAGGGTTTTAGAGCTCCAAAGTTTTCTATTCATCATAGCCATAGAGATTATTTAAAGATAGTTAGTCGTATTTTTAAATATGACTCGAGCTTAAATCTTAATTCTATGCAAGATTTAAAAAAAATATCATGTGAAGATATAGATATAAATTTTTTTCCAGTATTTACTTCAAAATTTTTTTTTAATATCCTTAAATATAAACCTGGTGGAACATATATGAAGCTTTTCCCATATAGAATTTTGTACAATAATATTTTAGAAACTCTTAGTAAAAATGAAAAACCAATAATTTATCTGCACCCATATGAATTTTTGCAAAATAAGGAATTTGCTTTTAATTTCGAAGAATTAAAACATAAAAATTTTTTCTTTTCATCATATTTTATGTTAAGACAAAATCAATGGAATTCAGGTAATTCATTTATTATAAAAAAATTAAAAAAAATATTTAATGTTTATGAGTCTGGAGGTAAAATAGAGAATTTAATTTAATTCATATGTATATTAATAGAATAATCGAAATTTTTTTTGCCTTTATTTTAATTATATTAGTTTCACCAATTTTTTTATTAATTAGTTTTATTTTATTTTTTTATAATAGAGGTAATATTTTTTATATTTCCAAAAGAATAGGATATAAAAATATAATTTTTAAAATGTACAAATTCAGAAGTATGAAAACTAGTTCACCTGAATTAGCAACACATTTATTAGTCTCACAAGATCAATACATTACGAAATTTGGGAATTTTTTAAGAAGATTTAGTTTAGATGAAATTCCTCAACTTTATAATATTTTAAAAGGTGATATGACTTTTATAGGACCAAGACCAGCATTATTTAATCAATTTGATCTAATTGAACTAAGAAGTCAAAATTCAATTCAATTAATAAAACCTGGGATAACTGGATGGGCCCAAATAAATGGTAGAGATAATCTAACGATAAAGCAAAAAGTAGAATTGGATATTTATTATTATAAAAATAAATCACTTTTATTAAATTTAAAAATTTTATTTTTAACTGTATATAAGGTTTTTATAGGAAAAGATATTAAGCATTAAAGTGATCAATAGAATTTTAAAACTAAATAGAACATATAAACAATTAATCGTAATAGGTTATGATATTATTTCATCACTGATATCATTAATATTTTCATTTTTAATTGTAAACAATTTCAAAATATTTGATTTATATCAATTTACCTCTTTTTACTTTGTTTCAATAATAACTTTTTTAATTATTTTTTACTTTATGAATTTCTATAGTTCAATTTTTAGATTTATAGATTTAAATTCTTTGCTTAAAATTATAGTTACGTTTATAATTTATTTATTTATACTTCAGTTATTAAGATCATTTCTTAACTTTAAAATTAGTTCAGAATTAATATACTTACATGTTTTTATACTGTTTATTTTTGTTACTCTTAGTCGTTTTGGGATTGTAGAAATTTATAAAAAATCTACTAATGAAAATTTTATTGATAATATTTTGATTTATGGAGCAGGTGAAGCAGGTTTTAAGATTTCAAATATTATTACAAATTCAAGGATAATGGGTTTTGTTGATGATAATCCCTCTCTACACGGAAAAGTAATAAATCAATATAAAATTTATAATTCTCAAGATATAAAAAAAATTATTTCAAAAAATAAAATAAATAAAATTATAATTGCCATACCTTCATTGCAACAAAAAGAAAGAAAAAAAATTATTGATAAACTTTTGGATTTAAATGTTTCTATAAATATTGTCCCTAGATTAAACGATTTAATTCAAAAAAAATCTACTTTATTTGATCTTGATAGTTTCAGAGTGGAAGATTTAATAAACAGAAATATTTCTTGGGAAAGAGAGAAGATTTTTAACCAATTAAATAATCAAAATATATTAATCACAGGTGCTGGCGGTTCAATTGGTTCTGAACTTTCAATACAAATAATTAAGAAAAGACCAAAAAACTTATATCTATTAGATAGCTCAGAAAATAACTTATACAATTTAAATAATGTACTTTCTAAGATACAAATAATTGAAAAAATTGAAACGAATTTACATTTTAAATTAATCAATGTTACAGAATATGATAGTATGTTTAAAATTTTTAAGAAAAATATAAATTATGTTTTTCATGCTGCTGCTTATAAGCACGTACCTCTTCTTGAAGATAATGTTTCATCAGCAATACATAATAATATTCTAGGTACGGCCAATGTTCTTAAATTATCTATTAATAATGAAGTTAAAAATTTTACCTTAATTTCGAGTGATAAAGCAGTAAGACCTACAAATATAATGGGTGTCACAAAGAGATTCTCTGAAATAATATCCCAGATATATTTTAAAAAGCAAAAATTAAATAAAACTAAAATTTCTGTTGTAAGATTTGGCAATGTTTTAGGTTCATCAGGATCAGTTTTACCTCTATTTCTAAAGCAATTAAAAGAAGGTACTCAATTAACTGTTACACATCCTGAAGTTACTAGATACTTTATGACAATTGAGGATGCTGTTGGTTTAGTACTCCAATCTACTTTAATGTCAAAAGGAGGGGAAATTTATGTATTAAACATGGGTGAGCCCGTTAAGATTGATAGTATTGCTAAAAAACTAATAACTTTATTTTATGGTAATGATTTGAAAAACATAAATTCTAAAATTAAATATATTGGATTGAGACCTGGAGAAAAAATGCATGAAGAATTGTTTTTTGATAAAAACATTCAAGAAACAGAACATAATGATATTTCAATGACAAATAATAATTTAACAGCAGAGGAAATTAATGAAGCAGAAAATATTCTAGAAAAAATAACTATGAAAAATCTTAATGATTTAGATAAGGATTTAATTAATAGATTAAATAAAGCAGTTAAAGCTTTTGTGTAATGCAATTTATATTAAGCTTTATATATAAACTTTATGATAAAGGATCGATTAAAAGAGACACATTCTTACACAAATTACATGAAAAATTTTTTTCAAGTTCTTTTTTAGTTTATATTTTTTTTCAAGTCAAAATCTCTCCAGATTTGTCACATAAAAGTAATTTTAGAAATTTAAAACATAAATTTGATTTAACAACAATTATATTAAAAATTACATTAAAAAAATTTATTAAAATTGATACTTCAATTTTAGAAATAGGAACTGGAGCTTTTGGAATACTATCAATATATTTTTCAAAATATACAAAAAAGAGAATAGATTCAATTGATATTAGTACAAATAATATTAATAGTGCTTTAATAAATATTAAATTTAATAACGCTAAAATTAATTTATTCAAATCAAATATTTTTGAAAACGTTATATCAAAGTACGATGTAATTTTTTGGAATGTTCCCTATTATTATCCCAAAAAAGATTATTTATATCCATTAATTGATGAAGTTCATAATTATTTAAAAGAAGAAGGTTTATTAATAATTGGTTATAATTCAAATCCTTTAAAGGCAAATGAAGTTATAAATTATACTAAAAATAATAATAAAATTGAATATTATAAAACTGTAAAATTTAGTTGGAACCATCACTTAATATCTTTAATTAGAAAAAAATGAAGAAAATTTTAATTACTGGCTCAAGTGGATATTTAGGAAAAAAATTAGTAATATATTTAGGTAAAAAAAGATCTTTTAAAATTAGAACTTTATCCAGAAGAAAAACTAATGATTTCAATAATAATGTTAAACAAGTTACATACAGTGATTTTAGCAATATTTTTAATTATAAAAAAATATTAGAAAATATAGAAACTGTTGTACATCTTGCAGCATATTCTAATGAATCGAAAAAAACATATAATAAAAATGATTTTGAAAAGATTAATATATTTTTTTTAAAAAAATTATTAAAAGAATGTAAAAAATACAAAATAAAAAAATTTATATTTGTTAGTACTTCTAAAGTATATGGTGAGCATAATATTAATGGTAGAGTATTTAGTATTAATTCTAAAACTAATCCTCAAAACAATTATTCTTTAAGTAAATTAGTTGGTGAAAAAATTGTTAAAATTTATTGTAAACTTTATAAAATAGAATTTCTTATAATTCGTATGCCAATGGTTTATGGTGAAAAAAATAATAAAAATTTTAGATTATTAGAAAATTATGTAAAATATCATTTACCTATTCCTTTAAAAAATTTTAATAATTCAAAAAGCGTTTTACATATAGAAAATTTTTGTGATTTTATTTTTAAAATATTACAAATAAATAAATTTAAAATAAATATTATTAATATTTGCGATAATAATGACTTATTTACCTATGAACTAATTAATTTTTTTATAAAAAAATATAATTCAAAAAATCTCAAAATATATTTGCCAATAAATTTAATTAAATATTCTTTATATTTAATTGGAAAAAAAAATATTTATGAAAAATTATTTTTAAATAATAAAATATCTAACTCATCAGCAAAATTTTTTTATAACTGGCGTCCAAAATATTCCTTTAAAGATTATATATAAGAATTGATAAAAGACTTTTTTAAGTGTAAAAAATAATTTTTAATGTACATACTCGGTATTAATGCTTATCATGGAGACTCTTCAGCTTGTCTAATTAAAGATGGTGAAATACTTGCAGCGGTAGAGGAGGAGAGATTTAATAGGATTAAACATTGGTCAGGGTTCCCAGAAAAATCAATAAAATTCTGCTTAGACAAATATGGATTAGATATTAATGATGTTAGTTATATAACTACAAATAGTAACTTTTTTTCAAATATATTACTTAAAATTTCTTTTTCTTTAAATAAATTAATTAACCCATCTTTTTTAATTAATCAAATTATTAGAAAAAGAAAAAAAACTAATCTAAAAAATACTATTCTCAAATCTTTCCATGCTAACAAACTTATACCAAAAATTATTAATATAGATCATCACCTTTCTCATATTAGTTCTTCATTTTATTGTAGTCCTTTTGATGAAAGTATTTCTATGTCTATTGATGGATTTGGCGATTTTGCCAGTTTAGTTTTAACAAAAAATCAAAATAATAAAATTAAAATAATTTCTAGAGTTCTTTTCCCAAATTCTGCAGGTGTTTTTTATCAAACTCTAACTCAATACTTAGGATTTAAAAACTATGGAGATGAATATAAAGTTATGGGTATGGCTGGATACGGCGAAGAAAAATATACAAAACACTTAGATAAAATTGTTAAATTAAAAAATAATGGAAAGTTTGAAATAGATAACTCTTATTTTAATTTATATAATAAAAATTTTGAGTTTAATTGGGATGGAGGAACGCCAACATTTAATGATTTATATAATGAAGATAAATTTAAACAACTTTTGAATTTAAATCCTAGAAATAAAAATGAAGATATTACAGACGATCATTTTTCATTAGCAGCCTCTTTACAATCAGTTTATGAAAAAATTTTGTTTAATGCACTTGACTATTCTCAAGAAATATCAAGTATAAAAAATTTATGCCTTGCAGGTGGTTGTGCAATGAATTCACTAGCTAATGGAAAAATAAGAAAAAAAACAAAATATAAAAATATATATATACCATCTGCACCTAGTGATGCAGGCGGCTCAATAGGTAGTGCTTTAAATTTATATTTTAAATTGCATAAACAAAAAAAACATTTTTTTCAAAATAACCCATATCTTGGCTGTGATTATTCAAATGAATTTATCAAAAATGAAATAAAAAAAAATACACAATTAAATAACTTAAATAAATTCAATATAATGAATTTCGAATATAATGAATTAATCAATTTTGTTACAAAAAAAATAATACAAGGTAATGTAATAGGGTGGTTTCAGGGAAGAATGGAATTGGGCCCGAGAGCATTAGGTAATAGATCAATTTTATGCGATCCTAGAATTAAAAATCTTAAAGATTTATTGAATATTAAAATTAAAAGAAGAGAATCTTTTAGACCATTTGCACCAGCTATTTTGAAAGAATATATGGGCGACTGGTTTGATGATACCTTTGACTCTCCTTTTATGATGCAAGTTACACCTATAAAAAAGGAAAAACTTAACTTGGTACCAGCAATTGTACATGTTGATGGTACTTGCAGAGTCCAAACTGTAGATTATAAAAATAATAATATTTTTTATGATTTACTAAAAGAATTCCATAAGTTAACTTCTGTCCCTATTCTATTGAATACTTCTTTTAATGAAAATGAGCCTATTGTTAATGAGCCAAAAGAAGCTATTAATTGCTTTCTTAGAACAAAATTAGATATATTAGTATTGAATAATTATATAATAATGAGGAAGTAATGAAAACTGCATTAATTACTGGAATAACAGGACAGGATGGATCTTATCTTGCAGAAATACTTTTAAAAAAAAAATATATAGTCCACGGTATTAAAAGAAGAACTTCATTATTCAATACTTCAAGAATAGATCATCTGTATCAATCACCTCAAGATAAGAATAAAAAATTTTTTCTACATCATGGAGATATGACAGATTCTTCATCATTATTTAATATAATTCAAAATACTAAACCTGATGAAATTTATAATTTGGCTGCTCAATCTCATGTTTCTGTATCATTTGAGGAGCCTGAGTATACAGCGCAATCAGATGCTTTAGGAACTTTAAGAATTCTTGAAGCAATAAAATCTCTTGGACTTGAAAATAAAACAAAATTTTATCAGGCTTCGACATCTGAATTATATGGGAATTCGCCTCCTCCTCAAAATGAAAAAACACCTTTTTCACCACGATCACCATATGCAGTAGCAAAGTTATACGCTTATTGGATAACAAAAAATTATAGAGAAGCGTATAATATTTTTGCGTCTAATGGTATTTTATTTAATCATGAGTCACCAAGAAGGGGTGAAACGTTTGTTACAAAAAAAATTATTTCAGCACTTGTAAACTATAAACTAAAAAAATCAGAATGTTTGTATTTAGGTAATTTAGACTCAAAAAGAGATTGGGGTCACGCTCAAGATTATATGTTAGCTGCATGGAAAATATTACAACACAAAAAACCCGACGATTTCTGTATAGGTACAGGAGTTCAATATAGCATTAGAGAATTTATAGAAAAGGTCTGTAAAAAACTAGATTTATCAATTACGTGGAAAGGAAATGGTTTAAAAGAAGTAGCAATTAATAACAATAAAATTTTTATTAAAGTAAGTAAAAGATATTTTAGACCAACTGAAGTTGATAGTCTGCGAGCAGATTTTTCGAAAGCTAAAAAAGATTTAAATTGGAGTCCAAAAAAAAATATCAATGATTTAATTGATGAAATGATTGAGCATGAATTATCTATCAATAATTAAATGTCATTGAATTTTCATAAAAAAGATAAAATTTTTCTAAGTGGCCACAATGGATTGGTTGGTTCTGCTATATATGAAATATTAAAAAAAAATGGATACCATAATATCATTACTGCTTCCAAAAAAAAATTAGATTTACGCAACCAACAAAAAGTACAAAAATTCTTTTTAAATAACAAAATAGATGCAGTTATAATTGCTGCGGCAAAAGTAGGTGGTATAAATGACAATAATCTAAATAAAATAGATTATTTGTACGATAATACTATGATCGCATTTAACTTAATTCATACAGCATTTAAAAATAATATTAAGAGATTAATTTTTTTAGGAAGTTCATGTATTTATCCGAGAAATTGTAAACAACCTATTAAAGAAGAGTATCTTTTAACATCTTCT
The DNA here is from genome assembly GCA_902623255.1 of uncultured Alphaproteobacteria bacterium. Taxonomy (GTDB): domain Bacteria; phylum Pseudomonadota; class Alphaproteobacteria; order HIMB59; genus CACPNW01. The sequence continues at coordinate 27,140 of CACNSY010000003.1, forward strand.
TTAGAACCAACAAATGACGCATATGCAATTGCGAAAATAGCTGCAATTAAACTTTGTCACTACTACAATCAAAATAAAAAAACATCATACAGATGTTTGATGCCAACTAATATTTATGGATTAAATGATAACTTTGACCCAAATTTTGGTCATGTAATTCCTTCACTAATAACTAAATTCAAAAATTCGAAATCAAATAATTCTGAAGTTACAATTTGGGGTGATGGAAAACCAAAAAGAGAATTTTTACACGTTAATGATTTAGCAGAAGCTGTTAAATTCACAATGGAAATTAGTCATAGACAATTTATGAGCAATTCTTATAATTCGTATTTTAACGTTGGTTCAAATGAAGAAATTTCAATTAAATCATTAGTAAATTTACTTGAAAAATTATTTAATCATGATTTTAAAATTAAATATGATTCAAGTATGCCAAATGGAACTCTTAGAAAAAAATTAAATTCAAATAGATTAAATAAACTAGGCTGGAAATCTAAAATAAAGTTAAAAAAAGGACTTTCTGATCTTATACAGACACTAAACAATTAAATTTTATCTAAAACTTTAATTATTTTTTTGACTTCTTCAATTGTATTATAATGTGTAAAACTTAATCTTACCACACCATCTCTAGGATTTATATCTAAATTTTTAAGACATCGCCATGCGTAAAAATTATCGTTTCTTGTAGCAATTTTATTTTTTACAAATATTTTACTAATTTTTTTAGAGCTATGTTTTTTTGAAAAAAATGCAATTGTAGGAGCTCTATTTTTATTTGAAATTTTGTTTTTGCCTATAAGTGTTAGATCTTTTCTTTGATCAATATACTTTAGAATTGGATTAGCTATATCTTCCTCGTGCTGAGAAATTAATTCATTAATTTTCGATATTTTTTTTCTAATACCTAATTTAGTATTGCTAAAATGATGATCATACATTTTATAAAAATACTCATAAATACCAATTAATGATGCGAGTGCTTCATGGTTAGCACCTCCTGGATTTAAGGTATACGGATACATACCATTTAAAAATTCATGATTTTGATTAGGAAGTTTTTTTAAAATTTTCTCCTTACCATAAAGAAGTGCAACATGTGGCCCATACGTTTTATAAAGACTAAAAGTATAGAAATCTACATCAAGTTCTTTAACATCTGGGAAACCATGAGGTGCATATGAAACACCATCACCAATTAATATGGCTTTATATTTGTGGACAATTGAAGCTATGAGTTTTAAATTATTCACTGAGCCAACTATATTAGAACAATGTGTTACTGCTACTATTTTAGTTTTTTTTGAAAGTAATTTTTTTAATTTATCTAATTTTAATTCACCATCTTTTTTATCAAAACTCCATTCCTTTATTATCGCACCTTTTTCTTTTAATCTTCTCCATGGACTTATATTTGCTTCATGATCTTGATTAGTTACTATGATTTCATCACCTTTTTTTATAGATTTGCCTAAAGCATTTGATAAAACATATAAATTATTACTTGTTGAATCTCCGATTAATATTTCATTTTTTTTTGCATTAATTATTTTTGCAAAATAATTTAATGCTCTATCCATATTTTCTCCTGCCATTTTTGACATATCAAATTCTGCATAAGGCTGTACTTTTGTTGATTTCATAAAGTGAGTTAATCTATCGATAACTGTTCTTGGTACATAACTGCCCCCAGCATTTTCGGCAAAAACCCAATCTTTACAAACAGCATCATCAAAAGCTGGGAATTGTGATCTAACGTATTCTGTATCAAGTTTAATATTTTCTAACACTAGTCTTGCCTCTTAAAGTATATTCTTTTATTCTAAAATAAAAAAAAATAAATGAATATTTATCTTCAGTTTTAGTACAATTATGATCGATAAACGTAAATTTTATATAAATGGTGAATGGATTGATCCAGTTATTGAAAATGATTTTAAAGTAATTAATCCATCTAATGAGCAATCTTATGCTGTTATTTCTTTGGGTAGTAAGAATGATGTAGATTTAGCTGTACAATCAGCAAAGCAATCTTTTTTAACTTGGAGTCAAGTTGAAAAAAAAGAAAAGATAATTCTTTTAGAAAATTTACTTAAGATCTATAATGAAAAATGGGATGAAATCACACAAACAATGTCTGATGAAATGGGTGCGCCTTTAGATTGGTCCTCTTCAGCTCAAACTTCCTCAGGTGCAGATCATATTGATGATTTTATTTATAGATTTAAAAATTTTGATTTTGAAAGGAAATTTCAAAAGAATTCTAATAATTTCATTATTTATGAGCCTATTGGAGTATGCGGTCTTATTACGCCATGGAATTGGCCAATAAATCAAATTACTTTAAAAGTAATACCTGCACTAGCTACTGGCTGTACTATGATATTAAAACCATCTGAAATTGCCCCTTTATCTGGTATGCTTTTTGCTGATATTGTTCATGAGGCTGGTTTTCCTCCAGGTGTCTTTAATTTAGTTAACGGTACAGGTGAAGGAGTGGGAACTGATCTTTCTTCTCATAGTGATATTGATATGATATCTTTTACAGGATCTACAAGAGCAGGAAAACTTATTTCTAAAAATGCCGCTGATACAATTAAAAGAGTCTGCTTAGAATTAGGAGGTAAAGGAGGTAATATTGTTTTTAGTGACTCACATCCAGAAGCAGTAAGGGAAGGAGTTAGAAACATAATGAGTAATTCTGGCCAATCTTGTGATGCACCAACAAGGATGTTAGTTGAAAAATCAATCTATAAAAGAGCAATAAAAGAGGCAGCTGATGAAGCAAATAAAATAAAAGTTGATATTGCCTCTAAGAATGGAAATCATATCGGTCCAGTTATTTCTAAAACACAATATGATAAAATTATTGATCTAATTAATAGTGGTATAAAAGAGGGAGCTACCCTAGTAGCTGGAGGTCCTGATAAACCAAATGGTTTAGAAAAAGGGTATTTTGTAAAGCCAACAATTTTCACAGATGTAACTAATGATATGAGAATTGCTAAAGAAGAGATTTTTGGACCAGTGCTTTCTATAATTCCATTTGAAGATGAAGATGAGGCTGTATCAATTGTAAATGATACATCCTATGGTCTAGGAAACTACGTTCAAACTCAAGATAAAGAAAAGGCCAAAAGAGTTGCAAGAAAATTTAGATCAGGAGGTGTTTATATAAATGGAAATAGCGCTGATCCAGGAACTCCTTTTGGTGGTTATAGACAATCTGGTAATGGAAGAGAGGGTGGTGATTGGGGTTTGGAAGAATATTTAGAAATTAAAACTATCTGCGGATGGGAATGATCTAAACTCTAATATTATTGAAATAATTTAATCTTCCTATTATTTCATCTCTTTCAATATAATATCCTTGAAGATGTCTATTTCCAGAGTTTGGATCAAATTCAGTCCTGCCATGTAATACCCTTCTATTATTAAAACAAAATATATCACCTGCCTCTAATCTAAAATCAATTTTAAATTTTTTGTTTTGAAGCAATGATGCAAAATATTGGTACGCATCATAAAATTTTTTCATTTTTTTAGGATCAACATCGACTGCTCCCATAGCAGCCATACTAAATCTAATATCATTGAAATCATTATCTTTTGTGAGGGTTATTATTGGTGAATGAAGAATTCTAACAGCTTTTTGAGTATAATCAGTATCTTTAAATTTAACGTGAGTTTTTGTTAAAATATTAAAAACATCTTTTTCATTTTTTTTTAAATAATTTGCAACTGCAAAACCATCTACAACAGATGATAATCCACCATTAGCCTCATTCACTAAACAATGAAGAAACTGATAACCAGGAGCATATTCAAAATAAGGTAAGTCGGTATGATTTCTTAATGCATCTGCCGTATAAGCAGTGTTATTGGGTTTTGGAATATTAATTACTTCAAATGGTGTACCAAAAAATGTTTCTCTATGATGGCTTATTCTATTTAATATTTTGAATGCTGATTTTTTTCTAGTTGGTGCATTTTTGATTAATGCAAAACCATAAGTATGAAGTAAATTTAACCATTTACTTAAATATTTATCATTTTTTATTACTCTATTATGATCAACAATAATTTTCTTTAAATTTTTTTTTAATTTACCATCCCAAAAAACATAAGGTGATTTATATTTTCGATTATTTATTTCGGTATAACAATGATCTCTTAACCATTTTAAGTTAAATTTGCTTGTATGATCACCTTCACTCCAATCAATATTGAGTTTATTTTTGTTAATTTTATAATTTTTAGGAAATATATTTTTACTTACAGTTAAAATATTAAATACTCTCATATTTGCAGTAGGATGTATTGCGGTTGGGCAATTATCTCTCAGCCACATAAAGTGGAATTTACTTTCAAAATTATCTTTCCATACAATACTTAAGTGGTCATTCTTTTTTTCTAATTTTTTTACATGATATTTACTGCTCATTTTGAAATATTTATATCTGAATAAATTATCTTAGTATATTTAACAAATTAATGAAATCGAAAAATAATAATCTCTTGGGAATTTCTTTCATGTTATTGTCCATGTTTTGTCTTAGTATAAATGATATTACATATAAATATTTAAGTTTTCATTTTCCTGTATGGGAGTCAATATTCTTTCGAGCATTAAGTGGAAGTATAATTGCAACTTTCTTAGCAATGTATTTTGGGTTTGATAAATTAAAAACTAAAAAACCAGTTCGACATGCCATTCGAGCTCTTTCTGCTTCTGCTTGTGTTGTATTCTATATTTACGGAATTAATCATTTAATGTTATCTGAAAACATAGCGATTGCACATTCTGCCCCTATTATTGCTGCATTTCTTGCAGTACCAATACTTGGTGAGAGAATTGGGATTTTTAGAACAACTGCAATTTTAATTGGTTTTATTGGTGTGTTAGTTATTGTTAAGCCAGGTACTGACTTGTTTAAATTAGAAACACTCTATCCCTTAATATCTGCAGCTTTTATGGCTTCTGTTTATTTGTCAACAAGATCAGTAATGAGTACTGATTCTAGTGTTGCAATTGTTTTTTATTACTCTTTTGCATTATTAATTACGTCAATAATATTTTTCCCTGATAATTTTATTATGCCAAATGGAATTGAATTAATTTTTGCAATGAGTTTAGGTGTGATGGGATCACTAGGACATTTATTTATGTCTCAAGCAGCTAAATACGCAGATGTTGCAATTACTTCACCATTTGAATACTCATCTTTCATATTTGTAGGAATAATGGGATATTTAATTTATTCTGAGGTTCCAACTTTTAGTATTTATTTAGGAGGAATAATTATTATTAGTACAGGAATTTTTATAGCTTACAGAGAAAGAAAAAATAGCTAAATTAAAAAATTATTTCTTTTAAATTTTTCTTCTTATATTTTTGATTTCTTATTTTATTTAAAATATTTTTTTTACCTCCACACATTAAAAATTTATTATCAATATCTTCATCTTTTAAAGGGTTATTTTTCCCTCCTTTAATATGTGATATTTTTTCAATCAATATACTTCCATCATTCATTATTACTTTAATTATATCAGGATACTTAGGGTCATAATCTTCAAAATTATTTGGCACTTTATACGTGAGTAGTTTAATTTTTTTAACCATATTTAAACTTTTTTTATTTTTGGAAATTTTTAAACTACTTAAATCAAATTTACCATTAATGAGAGCAGTTGCTAAACAATAACTCAATGAAAATCTAGCTTCAGTAGAATTTTTAGGTATGTGAAATTTTGATACTCTGTACCAAGGTTCTGGAAACTCAATTGTAATAGATTTAATATTTTTTTTTATAAAAATTTTTTTATTTAAAATTAATCCTCCTTGTATTACTCTTTGTGAATAACTACAAACTGGCCAAAACTTAAAGAAATTTGGAAATTTAATTATTGCATATCCTAAATCTGATCTTTTAAAATTATTATTTAATTCTTTAGAAAATTTACTACCATACAATTCAATAAATCCTCTCTCAATATTCCAAATATCTTGATTAGCTGTTCCTCCATTTTTTGCAAGTAAGGCTGACTGTACCCCTGCTTGAGAAGCAAATCCTATATGAAAAGCTTTTAAATCTGTGCCGAATTGCTGTTTTAATCCAGATGAAAAACTTGTTGCAATAGAAATTGCATTTGCCATTTGATCTGCATTTAATTTTAACACTTTAGATACTGCTGCAGCAGTTCCAATCACGCCTATTGTATTAGCTGAATGCCATCCTTTATAATAATGATCATAGCTAAGTGCTTGTCCTAATTTTATTATTAATTCATATCCTACTAACCACCCCTGATATATTTCCTCAATTGAGATGTTTTTCATTTGAGCAATAGATATAAGAGCTGAAAAAATTGGTGCACTAGGATGAGATCCTGCAACGTATTCGTAATCATCAAAGTCTATAGATGCTGATCTGACTCCATGTAAAAAACATGCTGCAGAAATAGATAATTTTTTTCCTCCACCAAAAACCATAATTTTTCCTGAATTATTATTTTCTAAACAATATTTTAAAGCAACCTTTGATTGTTTTTCTTTAACACCTGATAATATACAAGCTAAGGTGTCTATGAATGCATTTTCTGCTCTTTTATAAGTCACCTTATTGATATTAATTTTTTTTTGTGATGCCCAATTACAAAATTTTTTATGAAAACTCATTTTTTATATTTTGCAATCATTGTAATTTGTTTTTTTTCATTAAGAATTCTTCCAATAATTTCATTATCTTGATTTTCACCAATTTCTACAAAAAAATTATTGTTATATACAAGAGGAGCTGTAGCTTTATATTCAAAAGAATTGAACTCAATCTCGTTTTTTCTTGCAAGATTTAAAAGATAAGTTGCTTGAAGAGGCGCATGAACTAATAATCCCATATGGCCCTCATAATTTTTTGTATAATCATTATCATAATGAATCTTATGTCCATTAAAAGTTAAAGCAGAATATCTAAATAGCAAAGTTGATGAACTAAAAATTTCTACTTTATCAATTAATTTTAGTTCATCTTTAATTTTAGGAGTAATGGAGTTTTTATTTACTTTTTCTCTATAAACAGCAGTTTGATCTTCTGATATTATTAATTTATTTTTATTTAAATATTCATTATTAATATTAACAAAACATAGATTGCCTGATCTACCTTCTTTAAATTCAATACTTGAAATTGTTGATTTTTTTTTAATTTCAGATCCAATTTCAAATTCATCAAATATTTTTATTTTACCACCAGCCCACATTCTAATTTTATAAGGTAACTCAGGTAAGAAAATTCCTAATTTTGTATTTCCATCTTTATCTAGATCATTTATTGAAGCTACATCTGCGCATAAGCATAAAAAAATTCCCTCAGGTACAGTTTGATCACTTAAACAGTTTTGATCGATTGTTTTTTTTAAATGATCAACTAATCGAGGAGTAATAATGTCACTTCTTGAAATTTTCTTTCCAATCCAATCTTTGTAATTATTCATATTTAATTTACTCGAGTTTACTTATAAATTAATAATTAGTATAATTTATATTTTTAAAAATGAAAAAAACATTTGACTATATAATTGCAGGTGGAGGTTCTGCTGGCTGTACTTTAGCCTCAAGATTATCTGAAAATAAAGATATAAAGGTATTACTAATAGAAGCAGGGGGGTCAGGAAAAAGTTTATTCACTCAAATGCCCGGTGGTAACGGATATATTTTTGGAAACCCTAAATTTGATTGGGGTTTTGAGTCAATACCTCAACCTTCTTTAAATAATAGAAAAATTTTATACCCTAGAGGTAAAGGACTAGGAGGATCTTCTCTTTTAAACGGTATGATTTACATGAGAGGCGCTCCAGGTGATTTTAATAGGTGGAGACAAAAGGGCTTAGAGGGTTGGTCATATAATGATGTATTACCATATTTCAAAAGATCTGCTTCAGCTTTTCATAGAGAAAAAAATAAATATCACTCACACTCAGGTCCTTTAAAACTTACACCAGCTGGTAATTATAATTCTATCGATAAAGCATTTATTGATGCATGTGTTGAAGCTGGGGCAGAAATTAATAATGATTTTTACAATGGCAATCTAAATGGAGTAGGCCGATATGATGTTAAAGTATGGAACGGTAAAAGACAGTCATCTGCAGAAGCTTATTTGAAATTTAAACCTAGCAACTTAACAATTTATAAAAATACATCTGTAATAAAAATTTTAATTGAGAAAAATAAAGCTAAAGGATTACTTTTATCAAATGGTGAAGTTTATGCATCATCAGAGATAATATTATCTTTAGGAGCATTTGGTAGTCCAAAATGTTTAATGTTGTCAGGAATTGGTCCAGAAGAACATTTAAAAGAAAAAAATATAGAATTATTAATTAACTTACCAGGAGTAGGTGAAAACCTTCACGATCATCCTGTTATGCCAATGAATTGGGCTTTTCAAAACAACAATTTAAGTTTCTCTAAATATCAAAGGATCGATAGAGCTATTATTGTGGGATTAAAATATATTTTATTTAAACAAGGATTAGCCGCAGCTCCTTTTTGGTCAACAAATCTATTTCATGCAATAAGAGAAAAAGATATGCCTGAAATACAAGTGTTCATGACACCAATGTGTTTTAAAGAAGAAAAAGATAACTGGTCTATGAGTTTAGATAATTTATTAAATTTTGGTTCATTATTTTTTTCTAGAGGTAAAAAAGCTTTTCCGGGATTACACTTTCAAATTAATTTATTAAGACCAAAGAGCACTGGAAGTGTAAAACTTAAAACCTCAAATCCTAATGATGAACTTAATATAAATCCAAATTGGTTCATCGATCCATCTGATATGGAAGATATGATAGAGGGGATGAAACATACAAGAGAAGTATTATCAAAACCCAGTTTAGCTAAAATTGTTTCTGAAGAATTACTTCCAGGAAAAAAAATCAAAAGTGATCAAGATCTAAAAGAGTCAGTTCGAAATCATGTACAAACCGGTCATCATCCTGCATCTACTTGCGCTATGGGTTCAAGTAATAACAAAATGGCTGTACTTGATAATCAGCTTAAAGTTAGAGGAGTAGACAATCTGAGAGTAGTAGATGCTTCTTCTTTCCCAGATATGATAAGTGGAAATATAAATGCATCTGTAATTATGTTAGCAGAAAAAGCATCAGATATGATACTAAAAAATTAATTAATCACAAATAAGTTGACCAATGAAAATATTTAAGTTTAAATAAATTATGTCCGAAATTCAAACCTACAAATTTTATGCGGGAAATAGATGGCATGAACCTTCTTCTGAAAAATATTTTGAAAGTGAGGATCCATCTATAGGTAAAGTATGGGCAAGGGTCCCTGAATGTAATGAAAAAGATATTAATCTTGCAGTATCATCTGCTAAACATGCTTATTATGATGGTCCTTATGGTAAAATGCATCCAGCAGAAAGAGGGAGAACATTAACTAGAATTGGAGATATTATTGCTAAAAATGCAGAACGCATTGGACAGATAGAAACTAAAGACAACGGCAAACTACCAAAAAATATCACTCCTTCTTTAACCAGCTGGCAAACTGAGAGTTTTTATTATTATGCAGGCATGTGTGACAAGTATGAAGGTAGATTGATACCTTCAGAGGTTCCAAATATGCATAATTATTTAAAATGGGAACCATTTGGAGTTGTTGCACTTATTCTTCCTTGGAACTCACCAATTGGAACATTGATCTGGAAATTAGCGCCGGCAATAGCTGCAGGCAATACTGTTGTAATTAAACCTTCAGAAAGAGCATCGTGCTCTACATTAGAGTTAATGAAAATTCTAGAAGAAGCCGATCTTCCAGAAGGTTTGATTAATGTTGTTACTGGTTTTGGTCCTACCACTGGTGCACCTCTTATTGAACACCAAGATGTTAGAATGATAAGTTTTACAGGTGGAACAAAAGGGGGAAGTGCAGCGAGTTTAAGTGCATCCAAAAATGTTAAACCCATTATTATGGAGTTAGGTGGTAAATCACCACAAATTATATTCAAAGATGCTGATTTAACTTTATCAGTTAATGGAGTTGTGTCGGGTATATTTCCAGTTTCAGGCCATAGTTGTATTTCAGGATCAAGGATACTAGTGCATAAAGATATAAAAGATAAATTTACTCATAATTTATTAGAAGTTGTTAAAAAGGCTAAAGTTGGTCACCCAAATGATACTGCAACACAAATAGGACCTATAGCAAATAAAGAGCAATATGATTTTATTTTATCTAAGATAGAAGAGGCCGAAAAAAGAGGTTTAAAATTATTAATTGATGGAAGAAAAGAACAAAAATCTGAAGGGTACTATATTGGACCAACTATTTTTGATAATGTTCCAAATGAAGACGATTTAGCTCAAAATGAAGTATTTGGACCTGTAGCCTCAATACAAACTTGGGAGGATGAAGATGAAGTAATTAAAATTGCAAACGATACTATTTATGGACTTGCAGCAGGAATTTGGACTAATGATACTAATAAAGCTATACGTTTAGCGGATAAGATAGAAGCTGGAACTGTTTATATAAATAATTATTTTAATGCTTCTACCCAATCACCTGTTGGAGGTTTCAAGCAATCAGGATACGGTCGTGAAAATGGATGGGAGGGAATGCAAAGTTATATGCAGACCAAATCTACATGGTTAGCAACCAATCCCTCTCAACCAGATCCATTTTAAAATGAGTTTAAAGAATCGCCATGAATGGAATTGGCAACCAACTTTACCAATTAAATTATCGCCAATATTAGATTGGCCTCCAAATTTTTTATTACTTTTCAAATGGCTAGCTTCATATTGGCTTCACATTAGTTCAATTATAATTGAAGTTTTACTTGCTATATTTATATTCTATTTGTTTCACCCATCTGCTGAAGAAATGAAAAATTTTTCTTTTTCGTGGATTTCACAGTTATGGATTAGAAATTGTATTTTAATCACTCTTGTTGCTGGTTCTCTACATTTTTGGTTTTATTACTTAAAAGGACAAAGTAAAAAACTTAAATTTGAAAAAAAATTTATAGATGAAAAAGTAAAAAAATTTACTTTCAATAATCAACTTTTTGATAATATTTTTTGGACAATTATAAGTGGTGTTACTATCTGGACAATATTTGAAAGTCTTTATTTTTGGGCAGCAAGTAATGATATCGTTCCTATCATGTTTTGGCATGATAACCCTTTTTGGTATGGAATATTTTTTATTTTAATTCCTATTTGGTCAAGTGCGCATTTTTATATTATTCATCGATTATTACATTTTACTTTTCTCTATAAAACTGTTCACAATTTACATCATAGAAATATAAGTCCAGGACCTTGGAGTGGTATATCTATGCATCCTATCGAACATATTTTATACTTTTCAACTGTAGTTATACATTTTGTTGTTCCGTCAAGTCCAATACATGTACTTTTTCATTTTTATCAACAAGGATTAAATCCAGCTTTTAGTCATTCAGGTTTTGATAGTATCGTGATCAAAGATAAAAAAAGATTAAAAGCAGGTGATTTCTTTCACCAACTTCACCACCGATACTTTAATTGTAATTATGGAACTATAGAAATGCCTTGGGATAGATTTTTTGGAACTTTTAATGATGGTACAAAAAAATAAGAAATTATTCTTTCCAATTTGGTTCTCGTTTTTCTAAAAAAGCATCAATGCCTTCCTTAGAATCATCATGTAACATATTTTCTGTCATTACCTTTGAAGTAAAAGTATAGGCGTCTTCTAAATTCATTTCTTTTTGTTTGTAAAAAGCTTCTTTACCAATTTTAATAGTATTAGAAGATTTAGAGGATATTTTTTTAGCGATTTGAAATACATTTTCTTTTAAACTATTTTCTTCAAAGACATCATTTATTAAGCCAATCCTTAATGCTTTATTTGCATCTATAAGATCTCCAGTGAGAAGCATTTCCATTGCTTGCTTTTTACCTACAGTTCTTGATAATGGAACCATCGGTGTAGAACAAAATAATCCAATATTAACACCAGGGGTTGCATATTTTGCTCTACTACTTGAGTAAGCTAAATCGCAGCTAGAAATTAACTGACAGCCTGCTGCAGTAGCGATACCATCGACCATAGCTATAACTGGTTTATTATTTTTATTAATTTTCAGCATAAGTTGAGAGCACATTTGAAATATTTTTTTAAAATAGCTTTCACCTTTGTCATTTTGCAATCTTTGTGAATTTAAATCTTTTAAATTATGTCCTGCACAAAAAATATTACCTTTTGATGATAAAATAATTACTTTTATATCATTATCTTTATCTGCAATGTCTAGCGCTGATGTTAATTCATTGATCATATTATCGCTTAAAGTATTTTGGTTTTTCTGATCATTAAGAATAATATTAAAAATTTTATTATTTTTTTCTGTTAATATTAGATTAAAATTCATTTAATTGATTTGAATTTCAACATCTTTGGATAGGGAATTAGCGATAAAACAATACTTATGTGATCTCTCTTTCATCTTTTTCATTTCTTCATCAGTGATAGTAAAATTGTCTTCAAATACTATAGCTGGATTTAGCTCTATTTTGTTGACGTACATTCTTCCCTCTGCATTTTTTCCTAAATACGAAATTGCTTTATCTTTGTAATTAATAACTGGCCATTTCATTTTTGCAGCTAAAGCTAAAAACGTCATCATAAAACAACTACTTACAGCTGCAGCTAGTTTTTGTTCTGGATTAATATTAGTTTCACTTCCTCCATAATCTGGAGATGATCCCGCATCAATAGATACATTTTCGTTAAGCATTACTGTGTGATCAGTTAAGTATTTTCCAAATTCGAGTTTTTGATCTCCTAACTCCCACTTTAATTCGATCGAATGACTCATTTTAAGAATAATTAAAAGGTAGTGAGCATACTTTACCTTTTCTCTCAATATTGTCTGGTGTTAATACGATAACATCCTGCCCATCATTCCAATAATCTCTATCAACCATTGATAGTCCAATATTGATTTTTAAAAATGGTGAATAAATACCAGAGGTGATATTACCAATTTGAAATCTATTTTTTGAGTATACAGGAAAAGGAATTGTGCAGGGAGGAGTCGGGGACCCATCAAAAGTAATTCCTTTTATTTTTTTTTCTATTCCATTTTTTAATATTTTTTTTAGGGCATGTTTTCCAATGAAATCATGAGATAAATTGTTACAATAATTATCAAATCCACATTCAATTGGATTATTTTCTAAAGTAAATTCATTACCATAGGATAATAAACCACCTTCTATTCTATCAATTAAATTTGGACATCCAGGTGAAATATTAAAATCTTTTCCTGCGTCCCAAATAGTTTCCCAAAGTTTTTTTCCTAAACTAAAACCTTTAAGATAAATCTCAAAACCATCTTGCTTGCTATATCCTGATCTTGCAATTATCTGCTTTGTTCCTTCAAATTCAAAAAAAGAAAAATGAAAGAATTTTAATTTTTTAATTTTTTCACCAAATATTGATGACATTAATTCTTCAGATTTTGGACCTTGAATTGCTAGGGGGTATATATCTGGCTCTATAATATCAACTTTAAAGTTTCTTCCTACGGCCAAACCTTTTGCCCAAAGAAGAACATCTGAGTCGGCAACTGATAGCCAATATTTATTTTCACTTAATTTTAAAAGTACAGGATCATTTATCATCCCTGCATTTTCATCAATCATTGGATAATAGTAACATTTACCAATAGGCATATCTTTTATTGATCTTGGAGACATGAGTTGTATTAATTTTGCAGCATCTTCTCCTATTATTTGAACCTGACGTTGACATGAAACATCCCAAATTTGAGTATTTTTAGATAAGTGCCAATAATCTTCTTCTACTGTTGCTTTATACGATTTTGGAAGAAGCATATGATTAACTACAGTAAAACCACTTACACCAGCCTCAATTACTTTCTCTGTATAGGGAGTCCTCCTAATACGTCTAGACATGTTTAATCCTGAATTACTCATTTATTTAGACCACCATATTGAGTATCCGTTTGGAGAAATAATTAAAGGTATGTGATATTTTTTAAGAGGATCTTTCATTTTAAATTTAACACTTATTGAATTAATTATTTCACTAGTATTTCTAAAATATTTACCAGAATTAATTATCATTTCATAATCACTTTCACAATCTTCTTTCGTTAATGCAAATTCTTTAAGCATTCTTCCAGAACTATCTGTTTTATCTTCTAGAAATATAACTTTGTTATTATTATTTACTTTATAAATAACAATTTCTACATCACTTGCATGCGTACCATCTATTGAGTTTAGTAAATGTGTAGAAAAAATTGCCATAACCTACTCTATAGATGCTTTATCTCTTTTATCACTAACTGCAGCAACTATTGGACTTATAACACCTTTAGCCTTAACATTTACACATGAAGTTTTACCACTTTCTAACGCTCTTTTTAAAGCAGGGCCTAAATCTTCCCTTTTAGTTACTAATTCTCCATGCCCTCCAAAACCTTCAAAAATTGAATGAAAAGGAATATCTCTAAAATCAGTTGCAAAGTGTTTCCCACTTTCAAATAACCTCTCTTGTTGTTGAGAAATACAGTCAAGACCTCCATTATTATCTATAACAACAACAATAGGTTTTTTTTCTTGAAATGCAGCTTCAATTGACAATCCGCCTGATAAAAATGCACCATCTCCACTAATTAAAACAACATTAGATTTAGGATTAAGATTTTTCGCTGATACTGCGAAAGGAACTCCAACACCTAACATACTGAAAGTGCCTGGATGTAATATTCCTCCAAGTTTTTTACCTTTTGATCCAGCAATATTAATTGCAATCTCGGACCAGAAATGGGTGTTACCACCATCAATAACTAGCCAATCATTTTCAGTTAATACCTCTTGAACATCTAAAGCTAATTGAAGAGGATGAATTTTTCCACCATTTTTTTTGGTCTCTTCAGTTTCTTTATTTAAGTCATCTAATGTTTTATTTATCCAATTTTTTTTCTCTTTTTTATTCTTATTAAACCATTCATTGTTTAATTTCCATTTACTGTTTTTCTTTAACTCTATAAGTTTATCCAAAAAAACTCCAGGATCACAAAGTAAGTTAATATCTGCAGCTCTATTTAATTCTATTTCTTCATGTGATCCATTAATACAAACAAGCTTAGTGCTTTTTGGAAAAAGTGGAGGATTGCCAAAATTCATTTGATTATCAAGACGTGCACCAATCATAAGAACCAAATCTGATTCATGAAGAGCCATTTTTGATGGAGGATATTGATGAATATCTGCCAGGCCCATGTATGTATCTGCTTCTTCACCTAAAAGCTTTTGATGGTATGGTATATTAAATATTGGAATATTTAATTCAAAGCCAGCTTGCTCTAATTTTTTTTCTGCACTAGACCACCAAACACCATGCCCTCCGATAAAAACAGGTTTTTGTGAATTAATTGCCAGATCAAATATTTCATTTAAACTCTCAGGATCGGGCCAAGCTTTTGCTAAAGGTTTCTTTTGATGAGTAAAAGGTCTTTCTTCTAAACCTGCATCATCTGCAAATGATGAAAACATTATATCTACTGGTACACTTAAATGTACTGCACCAGGATAGCCATTTGTTGCAATTCTATATGCTTTATCTATGAACTCTCTTATTCTATTGCCATCTGTTATACTTGCACTGTATTTTGTTAACGGTGCTGCAATAGATACATCATCTATTTCCTTAAAACCTCCTGCTCCTTGTCTTTTTAAGCTACTTGATCCAGTTATAAAAATAACAGGTGATCTTTCACCCCATGCTTCCATCATTGAAGGCACTGCATTTGCAAAACCTTCTGGCCCGACAATACAAACGGATGGTTTTCTTGATATCCTAGTATGACCATCAGCTAAATGACCAGCAATTTGTTCATGAGGACAATTAATTACATTAATTTGACACTCCATAAATCCTTCAAGTGCTGGATTACAAAAACCTCCAGAAAGTGTAAAAACATTATCAATACCTTTGTCTCTAAGAGCTCTTGCAACTAATGCCCCACCTCTAATCTTTTTGTCTGCCATCTTAATACTTTATATCCTTAAAAAATTTCTCTGCTATTATTTTTTTATCAACTTCATTTATATCTGTTAACCCCACTAATCCAAGATTTGTACTTAACTCTTCTTTAATTAAGTTAATGATTCTTCTAAGGCCTTTTGCACCATCTGCACCAATGGCATACATTAGAGGTCTGCCAAACATAACAAAGTCAGCTCCCAGAGCTAATGCGCGTAAAATATCACTACCACTTCTAATTCCACTATCAAAAAGTATTGGGAAATCTTCTCCCAAAGCTTTTCGTATTAATGGTAAAGCATTAATAGAAGCAGTAGCACTATCTAATTGTCTTCCACCATGATTTGATACTTGAATTGCATCAGCACCTGAGTCTTTAATTTTTAAAGCATCTTCAGAGTTCATGACTCCTTTTATAATTAATTTTCCTTTCCAAGCTTCTCTAATTCTTTTTAAAGTATCCCAGTCAGTAGTGCCTCTACTTTCTTTTCTTCTAAAAATTTGATCTCCACTTTTTGAAGTAACATAATTCATTGGTTTTGGAGCACCCTTTAATAAAGTTGTTAAGCTCCATTGAGGATGTAGTGCAAAATCTAAAAATTGTTTTGGACCAATTTTAAAAGGATAACCAAAACCATTTCTATCATCTCTTGCTCTTCTTGATAGAATAGGAACGTCTACAGTAAGAATTAAAACTTTATATCCTATACCTTCTGCTCTTTTTAATAATTCCATAATAAATTCTTCACTTTGAAATATGTATATTTGCATCCATGAATGACCCTCAGAGAAAGTAAACATATCTTCAAGTGTAGTACTAGAAGCCATTGAAACACATGTAGGGATATTATTATACGCACTTTCCTTTGCTATCATTTTATCTGCCTCAGGCCATGAGAGATTAGTCATTCCCATTGGCGCAAATCCAAATGGATAATCAAAATTAAAATCGAATATTTTTTTACTTAAATTTCTATTCTCGACATTTCTAAAAACCTTTGGTTCAAGTCTAATCTGATCTAATGCTGTACTATTAATTTCAGCAAGTTTATCATCTCCTGATGCGCCATCAATGAAATCAAAGACTAATTTTGGCAATCTTTTTTTAGACAATTTAATTGCATCATCTATTGTATGGATTTTAGTGCTAGGTTTAATGAGATCTTTCATTTTAATATTTGTATTCTAATATAATTTATAATTCTATTACAAAATATATGAGTTTTTTGAAATACCCTTCCAAGGTATTGGACCTGATGGGATATCTTCTTTTAAACCTCTTTGTATTTCACCTTTCTCATCATACATTGGTAAAGTACAGATTTCACCTTTTTGCAAACTGCCATCATCACAACTAACATCTACTATTGTTCCTGGAGAAAATTCTGCATTTTCCATATGGACTATAGCAACACCACAAACTTGAAATGGCGACCATGTACTTGAAGTTACAATCCCAACTTTTTTATTATCAATAGAAATTTCAGAATCAACCAACGCAAAACTATTTTCCACTCTCATACCCCATGTTAAACAATCTTTGCTTGCATTAAGTAAATAATCTCTTCCAATAAAATCTCCTTTATTAAAATCTATAAATTTTCCTAATCCAACAGCAAATGGAGATCTGTCTCTTGTAAAATCTCTCCCTGCTGATAAGAGACCTGCCTCAATTCTTCTACATCTAAATCCTGGTGAGGCTGTTAGAATCATTCCCATTTCCTCACCTTTACTGAGTATTAAGTCTCCAATTTTTTTTGAATCATTTTCTGGTCTTAAATAAATTTCCCAGCCAAGTTCATTTGTAAACCCTGTTCTGCTTATAATCACTTCTTCTGAATTAATTGAAGTTTCAACCCAATCAAAATAATTAAAATTATTTTTTAATGGTTTATCAACTAGTTTTTCTAAAAGTTTTATAGATTTAGGGCCTTGTATTTGACTTACCCAAACGTTTGGATCTTTAATTTCAACATCTAAATTTTTCGAATGAGCTTTGTACCAACTATATAAATGTCCATCACCTTGTGCAAACCAAAATTTATTTTTTTCTAATCTTAATAATAATCCATCTGAAATCATTCCTCCATCATGGTAACAAGCAAATTGATAAGAACATCGTCCTATTTTTACTTTTGAAATATCTCTAGGAAATATTTGTTGAAGTAAATTTTCAGCATCCGGACCAGAGATTTCGTATGGATGCTCACCTGTATGACGTAAAATTATTTCTTGTCTAGCTTTCCAATACATTTCATCTGCTGTAGCATGAGATAATTTTTCAAGTGTAAATCTACCATCGGCGTAGTTAGTATATTCTGGGTTAAGTGGTAACTCTTGATATGTAAGAGGGTGTATTTTCATGGGTCTAGCCAAATCTAAAGATCTACCAGTTTCCTTAATAACTGGCTTTACAACAAATCTATAATTACTAACTAAATCTCCCATAAAATATATTCAACTTATCACAAAATAATTAAAAAAAAATTTTAAAATAAATTCTTAATAGCTTCAATATGTCGTGGCTTTACTTCACAGCATCCACCAACTAGAGTAACACCTTCATTTAAAGATTTTAAAACAAACTTTTTATATTTATCTTCTCCAAATTCCTCATTTCGAGTTCCAAGTAATTCAACGGGATCAATATAATCATAATGTCCTTCAAAACCTTCTGAATTGAATTTTTCTTCATTACTAGTAGGCAGTTCTTTAAATAAATTCATTTTATAACCAAAAGGAAGCTTTTGTTTATTAAATATAGGAATGCTCAAATTAACGATTTCAGGTGATACGCAGGCTGATACTATGCCACAACAATTAAATTTTTGAATAGTTTCAAAAAGTTCATCAAGACTTTCTCCAGATGGTAATTTTCCATCATAACGTAAGTGTACACCTACAAGAACTTGTTTATTAAATTCTTTTGAAGCTTCTAAAGCAATTTTTATTTCTTTGATGGAACACAAAACATCTAAGTAAAATATATCGACATAATCTTTTAATATTTTTGCAATTTCATGAAAATAATTAAACATTGTTTCATCAGTTTCAAAATGTATTGGGGAATATGTATTACCTTGATTTGGCAATGAGCCTGCAATAATAACTTTTTTTTCACTTTCATTTTTTGCTTTTAATGCAAGTGCTCCAGCAGATCTTATTCCAAATTCAAATTTATCAAGTAAATTATATTTTTTTAGTAGCCTCCTTCTAACACTAAAATTTGAAGTGACTATTAATTGTGATCCAGCATTTATAAAATTTTTATGCATTTCTACTACCATTGGGTGATTATTTTCATTTAATAAAGCTTGTGCTGACCAAAGATCACCTGTTGTCTCTAAACCCATTTCCATTAAAGTTTGACCGGAACCTCCATCAAAGAGGTATTTCTTATTTTTTAAAAACATTTTTTTGGAAGATTAGTAGAAATAGTGTGGCGCATTTAAATGCGCCACAAAGAAAATTAATATTTTATGCAAACCACCAACGTTCAGAAAGTTTGTTACCGTCACTTTCCCAGTTACCAGCAACATCTTCACCGTGAGCAAGTTTTTTAGAACCAGCACCAACGTATTGGTTAAATGCATAAACAATTGCACCACCATCGTAGTTACAAAGAGCTTGTGCTTCCCAGTACATTGATTTTCTTTTTTCTGCATCAAGTTCTGATCTAGCAGATCTAACAAGTTCATTGAAACGAACAGTTGAATCAGTTTGAACTAGATTACCCCAAGCAGCTTCGTTCCACTCTGTGTCATCTGTGAATGCAGCAGACCACATCATATCTTCTGTAGGTCTTCCACCCCAAGAACTCATACTGAAACCTTTAGTGTTCCATACGTTACTCCAGTAACCATCTTCTGGTTCTTTTTTAACTCGAAGATCGATACCACATTCTTGAGCAGATGCTGCTATCAAGTTAGTTGCATCTGTACATCCTGCATAAGGAACCTCAGAAGTACTAATTTCAATTGGTCCACTTACTCCAGATTTTTTCCAGTGATAAGCAGCTTTATCAGCATCGAACTCTCTCTGCTCTAAAGCGCTATTATGGTATGGGTGAGCAGTAGAGATCGGATGATCATTACCAACAGTACCATATCCAAGCATAATCTTATCAACAATTTCCTGTCTTTTGATTGCAAACTTCATTGCCATACGCACATCAAAGTTATCAAACGGTGGAACGTTCAATCTCATTGGAGCTGTATAGTGAGCGTAACCAGAAGCTGCTGTAATTTCTACACTAGGATTTCTAGTCAATAGATTAGCAGTTCTAAGATCAACACCATTCATCCAGTCAATTTCACCATTTAATAATGCTGCTTGTCTAGTAGCAGGATCATTAATTCCGATTACTTCAACTGAATCAAAGTGTGCAACACTATCACCTTTGAAATAATTTGGATTTCTTTTTCCAAATTTTGCACCAACACCAGGATTGAATTCATCCATAATATATGGACCAGTTCCAATCGTTGATTGAGCATCAACAACTCCATCTTTTGTTGGTTTGATCATAATGTGATAGTCAGTAGTTATTGCAGGCCAATCGGCATTTGCACCTTTTAGCTTAAAAATAACTCTGTCATTTCCATCAGCAGAAACTGTTTCAATTTGAGATAAAAGTCCACCTGCTGCCGAAGCAGTATCTGGATTCATATGATACTGATAGTTGAGCACAACATCTTCTGCTGTCATTGATTTACCATTATGGAATTCAACACCTTTGCGAAGATTATATACCCATGTTTGAGCATCGTCTGATTCAATTGACTCAGCAAGCTCTCCAACAATTGTATGATCTGAATCAACAACAGTTAGACAGTTCTGATATGACCAAGCAGTAGCTTGCATAAATGAGCTCTGATAAGTTGCTGGATCAAGAGTATCAGTTGCATCTGCTGCACTATTACCCCATCTTAAATGTCCACCTTTTTTTGGTGTAGCTGCAACTGCTTTATCTGCTAATGATAATGCAATTGGTAGCGTGACCCCAGTAGCAAGGACAGACATCATGAACTGTCTTCTATCAATAAGCCCTTTTGTTAGCTTTGAAGACTGTTCTTCAATGTATTTGTCTATTTTCTTATTTTTCATTTGTCCTCCCTTATAATTGAACAAAAACCTAAGATTTTTGTTCATAATTTCTAGAAATTTAACAAAAAACAAACTTAAGTTAATATATAAAAACATATATAACGTTTTAATTCAACGTATAAATTATTAATTTTAGCTTACATGTTGACCTAATTTAGACAAAACTTTAAGAATTAAGATTGTATCTTTAAGGAGGGTAATATTAGTAGAATTCATCCAATATTTAGAACAATTTTGTTAAGGCTTAGCCTTGGTCTCGTTACAGTTTTTGCATTTTCGGTAATAATATTTAGTACATTCTCTTTTTTACCGGGAGACTTTGCCACGGAAATATTAGGTCAAAGTGCAACAAAATCTGCAGTAAAAGCCCTAAGAGCAGAATTGGGTTTAGATAAACCTCCGGTAACAAGATATTTTGATTGGTTAGGAAATGTTTTTCAAGGAGATTTTGGTAGTTCTTTCTCTGGAAGATCTAAAGTTCAAGGGGATCAAGGTGATAGGTCTAGAGAAGTTGTTGGTTTAATTGTCCCCAGATTAAAGAATACATTATTTTTAACAGGGGTTGCCGCCATGTTGGCTATTCCTCTATCTTTAATCTTAGGTATCTCAGCAGCATTATACAGAAACTCTTATTATGATAGGTCAGCAACTGGAGTTAGCTTAGTAACCGTATCTTCACCAGAATTTTTTACAGCCTATATTTTTATTCTTTTACTAGCGACACTGTTTCCAGTTTTTCCAACTATTTCTAATGTGGATGAAGCTTCAACTTTGGCTGAAAGATTTTACAGGACTGCTCTTCCAGTTTTTACTTTGACATTAATTACTATGGGTCACATGATGAGAATGACAAGGTCAGCGATAATAAATATCTTATCAAGTGAATATATTGAAATGGCAAAATTATCGGGAGCTTCTAGATACGAGGTAATTGTTAAACACGCGCTTCCAAATGCTTGGGCACCTATTTCTCAAGTAATTGCAATAAACTTAGCTTATATGTTGATTGGCTCAGTTGTTGTTGAATATGTTTTTAACTATCAAGGTATTGGTAGGTTGATGGTCGGATCAGTCTATAATCGAGATTTACCCGTTGTTCAAGCTTGTGCATTAATTTTTGCATCAACATATGTAATATTAAATTTAATTGCTGACTTGATCGGAATTATTTCTAACCCAAGGTTACTATATCCCAAATGAGCGAAAATTTATCTTATTCAGCAAAAAGTGAAGTTGCAAATTTAATTAAAAGAAGAACTAGATTAGAAAGATTAAAAATTGCCTTATCAAAAGCTCCAATCTCAGCTTGGTTTGGTATGATTGTACTATTTATATATTTTTTTGCTGCAATATTTGCTCCCTTAATTGCTCCACATGGAGAAGCAGAAATATTCCCAGTAGCTTATGCTCCTTGGGGTGATGGTCATATATTTGGTACTGATCAAATTGGAAGAGATATTTTTTCTCGCATTATCTATGCTGCAAGAAATACAATTGGTATTTGTTTATTGGCTACTTTTATTGCTTTAGGAATTGGAACAGTATTTGGAATTATAGCTGCTCTGGATAGAAGGTATTTAGATCAGCTATTAAGTAGAATAGTAGACACGCTTATGGCTATACCTGTAATGATTTTTACTTTTATACTTTTATCAGTTTTTGGACCTACTAATTTTAATTTAATTGTCATTTTAGGAATTTTGGAGTCAACTAGATTTTTTAGAATATCAAGATCAGTTGCTGTTGGTCAAGTTGTTCTAGAATATGTAGAGGTTGCGAGATTAAGAGGTGAAAATTTATCATATATTATTTTCAGAGAAATACTTCCTAATATAGCTTCACCTTTGATTATTGAGTTTGGTTTAAGGTTCATATTTATAATTTTTACAATATCTAGTTTAAGTTTTTTAGGAATTGGTATTCAACCCCCTTCTGCAGATTGGGCATCAATGGTGAGGGAAAATGCAATACTTATTCAATATGCGCAATATGATATAACAGCAGGTTTAACACCATTAATTCCAGCTGCTGCAATTGCTTTACTTTGTGTATCAATTAATTTTGTTGTTGATTGGTATCTTTACATTACTAGCGGATTAAAAGATGACGTCAAATAAATCAAAAGAACTCCTGCTTGAAATGAAAAATATCCATATTGATGGATTTTCAGATGAGAGATGGCATAAAATTTTAAAAGGTGTAGATTTGACTTTACACAGAGGAGAAATACTAGGATTAATTGGAGAGAGTGGTGCCGGAAAATCTACTATGGGTAAAGCTGCAATGGGCTATACCCAACCAGGTTGTAAGATTATAAAGGGAGAAATTAATTTTAATGGCATAGACCTCGCTAAACTAACTGAATTTGAAAAGAGAAAAATTTGGGGAACTAAAATATCTTATGTTGCACAATCAGCAGCAGCATCTTTTAATCCTGCTCATAGATTAATGGATCAAACAATAAGTGCCGCTAATAGATTAAAGATAAATCCCACGGATGTATTAAAAAAAGATGCTGTGCAACTTTATGAATCACTACAGCTTCCAGATGCGGAAAATATAGGAGATAGATACCCGCACCAAGTATCAGGAGGTCAACTTCAAAGAATAATGACAGCTATGGCTATGTCACCAAGACCAGAGTTAATAATATTTGATGAACCAACTACTGCCTTAGATGTTACTACTCAGGTAGAAGTATTATCTGCTATGAGATCTATAGTAGACAAATTTAATACAGCAGCAATTTATATTACTCATGATTTAGCCGTAGTTGCTCAAATGGCTGATAGAATTAAAGTTTTGCGATACGGTGAAGAAGTTGAAGAAGCTGAAACAAGAGATATGCTATCAAACCCAAAAGAAGAATACACTAAATCTCTATGGTCAGTAAGATCACTGATCAAGCCTGAAGAAACAAATGAAGATTATATGTTGTCCATTAAAAATATTGATGCAGCATATGGCTCATCGAAGGTCTTACACAATGTTTCTATAGATATTCCTAAAGGTAAAACAGTAGCTATAGTTGGCGAAAGTGGATCGGGAAAATCAACAACAGCAAGAGTAATTACAGGCTTACTTCCTCAATTAAAAGGAGAAATAATTTTTGATGGAAAAAAATTGTCTCCAAAACTTGAACAAAGGTCAAAAGAAGAATTAAGAAGAATTCAAATAATTTTTCAAATGCCTGATACTGCAATGAACCCCCGTCAAACTGTTGATGAAATAATAGGAAGGCCAATAGAATTTTATCAAGGTATAAAAGGGAAAGAAAGAGAAGCAAAAGTTATTGAATTATTAAAAATGATTGAACTAGATGAAACTTTTTTAGATAGATTACCATCCGAATTATCTGGAGGTCAAAAACAGAGAATATGCATTGCAAGAGCTTTAGCGGCTAACCCAGATTTAATTATTTGTGATGAAGTAACATCAGCGCTAGATCAAATTGTTCAAGAAGGAATATTAAAATTACTCCAAAAATTACAAAAAGATCTTGGTGTTACTTATATTTTTATAACCCATGATATAGCAACGGTTAAAGCAATCTCAGATGAAATAGTTGTTATGTATCAAGGTGAGGTAGTGGAACAGGGTTTGAAAAGTAAAATTTTGAATCCACCATATCCTGATTATACAGAACTTTTATTGTCTTCAGTCCCAGAAATGGATCCTGATTGGCTAACCAATCTTCTGAATAAAAGATCTTCCTAGTAATCAATATTTTAAATAATGAATATATTTAAATTTTTACTTAATTTTTTTTCTAGCAAAGAAAATAGAATAGATAATCTAGAAGCAAAAAATATAATGATAATTGAGAAAAGTTTTAATAAAGATAATTTAACATTAGGTTCTATTTACAAAGTAAATCAAAATATAAAACTAAAATATTTTAAAAATAAAATTCTTGAAGACAACTTAACAATAGTAGTTACTGACAATAAAGGTAAAACTATTGGATATATTTCTAAAAAAGAGATAGATAATATTCAATAAATGAAAATTAATCTTAGTAAAAAAAATTATATTATTTCTGCTGGTGCAGATGGCTTAGGTTTTGCAATAGCAGATAAAATAATCAGTTCAGGTGGAAAAGTATATTTATCTGATATAAATAAATCAAAAATTGATAAAATAAATTCAAATAAAAAATATCGTAATAAAATATTTGCTAAACATTTAGACTGCACAAATCCAAAAGACATTAAAGAATATTTTAAATCTCTATCTAACTTAAAAAAAATAGATGGATTAATAAATAATATAGGTATTGCAGGACCTACAAAGTATCTTCAAAATATTTCAATAGATGAATGGGATAACACAATAAAAACCAATTTAAGTTCACATTTTTATTTTGCAAAGTTTGCTATTCCATTTTTAAAAAAAGCTAAAAAAGGATCTATTATTAATTTATCTTCAACTGCAGGATTATATGGTTTTGCTCAACGTTCACCATATGCATCAAGTAAATGGGCAATAATTGGATTAACTAAAACATTAGCAGTTGAATTAGGAAAATTTAAAATACGTGTAAATACAATTTGTCCTGGTTCTGTTAATGGCGATAGAATGGATAGAGTAATAAATGCAAAAGCTAAATTAATTAATTCAACAAATAAACAAGTAAGAAAAGAATTAGAGTCAATGGTTTCATTAAACACATTTGTAGAAAAAGAAGATATTGCATCAATGGCATTATTTTTATTAAGCGATGCCTCAGAAAATGTATCTGGTCAAATCATGACTGTAGATGGAAATACTGAAAGAATGAATTAGTGGATAACAACGCTGACTACATCATTGTTGGAGCAGGGTCAGCAGGTTGTGTTTTAGCTAACAGATTATCTTCACAATCAAAGAATTCTGTAATTTTATTAGAAGCTGGCCCATCGAGTAATACCTGGAAAGTTGATATGCCAAGCGCACTTCTATATGCAATGCATGATCCAAAGTATAATTGGAAATATTATACAGAGCCTGAGCCATTTCTAAATAATAGATCTTTATATTGCCCAAGAGGTAAAATGATTGGAGGGTGTTCATCCCATAATGGCATGGTTTTTGCAAGAGGTCATAAAGAGGATTTTGATAGATGGTCTTCAAGTGGTTTAACTGATTGGTCGTATGAAAAAGTTATACCTTTTTTTAAAAAATTAGAAACTTGGTCTCATGATAGTAATCAAAGAGGTAAAGAGGGCCCATTAAAAGTAAATAAATCAAACATAGATAAAAAATATCCTTTATTTAAAAAAGTTTTAGAAGCTGCACAAGAAGCTGGATATAAAATATTTAATGACTCCAATAATATTGATAATGAAGGTTTTGGAACTTTTGATGTAACAATAAACAACGGTGTCAGACAAAGTGTTGCTAAGGCATATTTAGAACCTATCCAAAATAGAAAAAATCTTAGAATAATAAATAATATTGATGTGAAAAAAATTCTTTTTAAAAATAATACTGCAACTGGTGTTGAAACAATTAAAAAAAATATAACAAATAAATATTTAGCAAATAAAGAAGTTATACTTTGTGCAGGTTCAATTAATTCTCCCAAAATTCTTCAATTATCCGGAATAGGTAATGAAAAACATCTTAAAAGCTTGGGAATACAGGTAATTAATAATTTAGTTGGGGTGGGAGAAAATTTACAAGATCATTTAGAGATGTATATTCAATATAAATCAAAAAAAAATGAAACATTACATTCTTTAGCAACAAATTTTCTCTATCAAGCAATTGAAGGATCAAAATGGTTTTTGTTTAAAAAAGGTAGGTTAGCAAACTCACACTTAGAGTTAGGAGGGTTTGTTAAATCTGACAAATCATATAATCATCCAAACTTACAATTTCATTTTTTTCCATACTTAGTTATTAATCATGGTTTAGAAAATCCTAATTTTGAAGCTTTTCAATTTCATGTTTGTCCAAATAGACCAAAAAGTAGGGGGTTTGTTAAAATTAAAACAAATAACTATAAAGATGATCCTAAAATACAATTTAATTATCTTAAGCATGAAGATGATTTAAAACAAATGAGAGAAGGTGTGGGAATTGCTAAAAAAATATTATCTCAAAAAGCACTAAAAGAATATGTTGGCACTGAAATTAGGCCTGGGAAGAATGTATCTAATCAAAATGAGTTAGATGAAGTTATTAAAAATACATCTGAATCTGCGTATCATCCGTCATGCACAAATAAAATGGGTGAGGACAAAACTTCAGTTGTAGACCAAAACTTAAGGGTTCATGGAATTCAAAATTTAAGAGTTGTTGATGCTTCTGTAATGCCAGATATTGTTAGTGCTAATTTAAATGCAACAACTATTATGATTGCTGAAAAAGCTTACGACCAAATAAATAGTACCGTTAGTTAGAGAGATAAAATCTAATTTAATTAGATAGTTTTTCTTCTAAGAGTCCAACCGTATCTTTCGCTGTAGTATGCTTCGATACCATCAGCAAGATTAAGGTCATAATTTGAGTCTATAGATCCTTCAAGAACCTTATTCTCAATAGAACTCTGCTCTAGGCTTTCTTTTTGGTTATTAATATTTTCTGTTAATTTACTATTCATATTTACAGATTTTACAAATACATAATAAAATAAAAAAAAACTAGAGTTTTTCTTAGTTTTAATGTAAAGAAAATTACTTTGAATTTATTATTTTTGTAAATTTTGTAAATGAATATTGAATCTGAAATAAATTTTGGCCCAAGGTTAAAAAAACAAAGGATAAGTAAAGGTTTTTCACAAGCTGAATTATCAAAAACTATTGGCATATCTCCTAGTTATTTAAATTTAATTGAAAGTGGAAAAAGAAAAATACCACTTTCCTTACTAATTAAAGCAGCTGATAAATTAGATTTATCAATTAAAGACTTCTCAACAGAATCTAGCAAACGACTTCTTTCAGATGTAATGGATGTTTTAAGCAATGAGATTTTTGATGATTTAAAGATAACCAATCACGACACAAGTGACTTTATTGGTTCAAATCCTAACATAGCTAAAGCATTACTGACAATAAATGATTCTTTTAAAAGTTTTAAAGAAGATATGCAAAATCGACTTGAAACGATGGATGTCAATGCGAATCAAATTGAAAAACCAACAAGACTACCTGTAGAAATCGTTTCAGATATTCTTCAAGAAAATAAAAATTACTTTCATGATTTAGAAGTAAGTTCTGAAAATCTAAGAAAAGAAATAGGTCTTGAAACTGGACCTAACATTGGTTCTGGATCTAAATTATCACTTTATCTTAAAGAAAAACATGGAATTGAAGTTAAAATAGTAACCATAAACGAAGATGAAAAAATAGTTAAAAGATTTGATGAAAATTCAAAGATTTTTTATCTTTCTGAAATGTTAACTTATACATCAAGAAACTTTCATTTAGCATCACAAGTTGCTTATTTAGAAGCTAATGATGTTATCAATAAAGTTATTAAAGATAATAATGTCGAATCAGAAGAAGTAGAACCTTTGCTTAAACTATCTTTACTAAATTATTATGCTGCTGCTTTTATGATGCCTTATAACGATTTTTTAAAGAGTGCTAAATTACATAAATATGATGTAGAAATTTTGATGCATCATTATGCTTGTAGTTTTGAACAAGTTACACATAGATTAACAAATCTTCAAAGACCTGGAAACGAAGGAGTGCCATTTCATTTTTTAAAAACAGATATTGCTGGAAATGTCTCAAAGCGATTTTCTTTATCTGGTATTCATATACCAAGACATGGAGGTTCTTGTCCTAGATGGAATGTTTATACTGCTTTTTTAAATCCTGGAAAAATTCATCCTCAAATATCTAAAATGCCAGATGGACGAGTATATTTTTGTATCGCAAGAGCTTTTGAGAAAGGAATTGAAAAACATGGAATGCCTAAAAGCTTTGTTTCGATTGGTTTAGGTTGTGATATGAAATACGCTAAAGATCTAATTTATTCTGAAGGAATTGATCTAAATAATAAAAAATTACAAATGCCAATTGGAGTTTCTTGTAGGATATGTCCTAGAGTGGAATGTCAGCAAAGAGCTTTTCCTCCAATTGATAAAGAACTTAAATTAGATATTAAATATCGAGGGACATCACCATACGTTACAATTTAGCTAAATTTTAACTAACATTTTACCTAAATTTTTACCATTCAGTAGATCTATAAATGCTTTTGGAGCATTTTCTATATTTTCATAAATTGTTTCTTTAAACTTTATTTTTCCTTCAGATAGCCAATTTCGCATATCAGTTTCAAAAGGCTCATTATCATTTTCATGATCAAAAATTAAAAAACCTTTTATAGTTAATCTTTTTACTAATACGTGAGCCATATTTTTTAGTCCAGCAGGTGCAGAAGTTGAATTCATTTGAGATATTCTTCCACAAATAATAATTCTTCCAAAATTTTTCATTCGAAAAATTGCAGACTCTAAAAAATCACCTCCTACATTATCAAAGTATAAGTCAAATCCTTCAGGACAAATTTCTTTTAAGTGAACAACAAGGTTATCAATTTTTTTATAATTAAATGCTACATCAACATTTAATTCATTTTTTAACCAATCAACTTTTTCATCTGATCCAGTACTAGCATATACTTTGCATCCTAAATTTTTTGCAATTTGACAAACTGTTGAACCAACACTTCCACCTGCTGAAGATACAAGAATACTTTGTCCTTTTTGTATATTCCCATGATTAAAAAGACCAATATATGCAGTTTGCCCTGTCATTCCTAAAGGCCCAAGATAAGTTTGCAATGGAAAATTGGAATTTTTTATTTTTTTTAAATCACCGCCTTTGCAAACGAAGTTATCTCTCATTCCAAAATTACTGAAAACAACATCTCCTTCTTTAAATTGTGAATTTTTTGATTTTTGGACTGACCCAATTGCATAACCTTCCATTTCCTCGCCTAATAAAAAGGGTGGTTTATAATTTTTACGTTCTGTCATCCTTGCTCTCATATACGGATCAACAGATATCCATGAATTAAGAACATGAATATTATTTGTTTCATCTAATTCTAAAGTTTTAGATTTAATTTCAAAATCTTCTTCTTTAGGTAACCCAGTTGGTATATAATTTTTTAAAGCTACATATTTTGAGATTATTGTCATAATTATAATTTATATTTTTTCTTTAATTCTAGCAAATCTATTAAGAAATTATCTCTTATGTTACTTAAATCTTTTATAGAATGATTCTTTGATTGTTTTTTTGTGCCTTTAATGATTTTTTCTTTAAGTTTTTTTGTTAGTTTTGGAGATTTAAGTTTAGTCCATGGAAGCTTCAATGCTGGTCCAAACTGATCTAGCATATGTTTCATACCCATTTCTCCTCCCGCTAAGTGAAATGTCAAAAAAGTTCCCATTAGAGCCCATCTCATACCAGGACCATAAGTTATTGCTTCATCTAAATCTTTTGTAGAAGCATATCCATCATTTATAATATGTAAACCCTCTCTCCACAAAGCTTCTTGCAATCTATCAGATAAAAAGCCCGGTAATTCTTTTTCTACCAATAATGTTTTCATTTTAATTTTTTGATAAAATTTTTTTGCTTTATTAAGATATAAATTTGTAGTTTTTTTACCTTTGACAATTTCAACCAAAGGGAGAATATATACAGGGTTAAATGGATGAGCTATAATTAACCTTTTTGGATTAATACATTTTGCTTGTAAATCTGATGGAAGTAAACCAGATGAACTTGAAGCAATTATTGAATTTGAGGGTGAATATTTACTTATATTTTTTATAACATCTTTTTTTAAAGTTAATCGTTCGGGTACATTTTCCTGAATTAAATCTGCATTTTTTACTGCTTCTTCAATACTGTCTACGATTTCCAAATTTTTTAAATTGATTTTTGTATTATATAATTTTTTAATAATTAAGTTTGTTCTTGTTATTTCATCTTTTAGAAAATGTAATTGCTGAGAATTTTTATCAAATGCTTTTACTTTTATGCCGTTAGCAAGAAATCTAATTATCCAG
Source organism: uncultured Alphaproteobacteria bacterium (assembly GCA_902623255.1). Lineage (GTDB taxonomy): Bacteria > Pseudomonadota > Alphaproteobacteria > HIMB59 > CACPNW01. Next base: position 58,366 of record CACNSY010000003.1, read on the forward strand.
CCAGTACCAATTACACCAGTTCCAATGACAGCAATATTTTTCAAATTAAAAATGTTTTTTTAGTTTTAATTTTTCTCTTGTTTGTTGTGGTGATAAAATAGAAGCTCCCATATCTTCAACAATGCACCTTGCCTTTTCAACTAACTGTGCATTTGATGCAAAAACTCCTTTCTTTAAATAAAGATTGTCTTCCAGTCCTACACGAACATTTCCTCCTAAAATAACTGCTTGTGCAGCCATAGGCATTTGAGATCTTCCTATACCAAATCCAGACCAAATACCTTCAGTAGGTACCATTTCAGCCATTGCTTTCATTGCGCTCGTTGTTGCTGGTGACCCCCAAGGTATACCAAGGCATATTTGATAAAAAGGAGGACCATCAATTAAACCTTCTTTATAAAGTTGGTTAGCAAACCATAAGTGACCCATTTCAAAAGCTTCCATTTCCGGTTTCACTCCAAGCTCCTGCATTTTTTTTGCTGCAGTTCTTAGTTGTATCGGTGTATGAATAAAAGTCATGTTTGAATCACCAAAATTTAGTGAGCCGCAGTCTAAAGTACAAATTTCAGGCAATAACTCTTCAACATGTTCTAATCTGCTTAATGCATCGATCATATCAGTATTTGCTCCCACTGGATTTAAAGGATCTTTACCTGTTCCCACTTCAAAATCACCACCCATACCTGTAGTAAAATTTAAAACTACATCAGTTTCAGAGGAGCGAATTCTATCTGCCACTTCTTTATAATAACTTAAATTCCTAGAAGGTTTGCCATCAGGTTCTCTTACATGTACATGAGCTATTGCTGCACCCGCTTTGGCAGCTTCAATTGAAGCATCAGCAATTTGTTTTGGTGTTATGGGTAATTCAGGATGCTTACCTGCTGTATCACCAGATCCTGTTACAGCACAAGAAATTATTACTTCATTATTCATTATTTTAAACTACTATATTTTTTGAATTAATAAAGAAAAACAATGAAGATATATTTAAATTCAGGAAGAGTAAAAAAAGAATGGACCGATTACAATGGTCATATGAATTTGGCATTTTATATTCATCTTTTTGATGCTGGATGGGAAGTTCTTTTACAAAAATTTAATATGGGAGAAACTTCTGCAAAAACAGAGAAGAAAACTACTTTTGCCGTAGAGTCACACACAACTTATGACAAAGAAGTGAAAGAGGGTGATGAAGTAGATATTAATTTATTATTTCTTGATAGGGATAAAAAAAGATTAATTTATAAATTAGAAATGACACATAAACTTGAAGGTTATAGAGCAGCAACAACAGAGGTTTGTTCTTTGTATGTTGATTTAAATGTTAGAAAAGTTTCTGAATTAGAATTAGAAAAGCAAAAAGATATAGATAAATTTATTCAAGAAAATAAAAATAATTTTGATCCAGGTAACCTTACACTAATCAATAAGCTAAAAAAATAATTATAAATTTCTATAAGGTGTTCTATTGAATATTCTTTGAACCATTGGAACAAATTCTTTTAAAGGAATTGTATCATAATTTGGATCAAATGATGCTTGATCCCATCTTTCACAAAAATCTATAGTGTCTTTAAAGAATTCATGACCTTTGAATTTATCTCTTAGATTTCTATCTTTTCCATAATAATGATTATAGTAGTAGGCTTGAAATAAACCGTGTTGTTCTACAATCCATCTTGTCTTTTCAGACACAAAGGGTTTTAATACCGCAGCTGCAAGTTCAGAATGATTAAGAGGTGCAATTTCATCACCTATATCATGCAATAAGGAAGCTACCACCATTTCTTCAGAAGCTTGTTCACGTAACGCCCTTGATGCAGTTTGAAGAGAATGTTCTAATCTAGATACCTTATAGCCACCTAAAGAATTGTCTAAACTTTCTAGCACTCTTACTATTCTATCAGCTGTACCTTCAATGAATTTATCTTCAAAATTAGCAAGAAGTTCATAATCCTCTTTATCACCATGTTTCATTTCAGTGAATTTTACTTCATCTTTAGACATGAAATAATTATACATATTTTTTAATTTTATGAAACTAATTCCTGAATGGTATGAACACCAATATTGTTTGATTGCTTGGCCATGTAATAAAGATCTTTATGGTAAAAATATTAATAAAGCTAGAGATGAAGTTGCAAATGTAATTAATGAAATTGCAAAAACTGAGCATGTAATTGTATTTTCAAATAAAGAAGACATTAATGAAATTCAGAATAAAACTGATCATAAAAATATAGATATTGTAGAGTGTAAATTAGATGATTCTTGGATGCGAGATATTGCACCGATATTTTATATCGAAGATGAAAAATTAAAATCAATTAGTTTTGAATTTAATGGTTATGGCAAGTATCCAGATTATTTAAATGATAATAAAATATCAAAATTTATTTCAAACTATTTAAATATCCCAACAAAAATTTCTGACTTAGTTATAGAAGGAGGAGCAATAACTTATGATGATAAAAAAAATTTATTTAGCACTAAAAATGTAATATTTAATAAAAATAGAAAACAAAAACATAATAGTGAATATATTATTAAAGAATTAAAGCTCTTGTTTGACTTAAATTATATTTTTTTATTTGAAAATGGACTAATTGAGGATGATACAGATGGTCATGTCGATAATTTATTATGTCCGATAGGAAAAAATCAATATTTAATTGCCACAACTCACAAATTAGATCCTAATTATGAAATATTAGAAAAAAACAAAACTGATCTTATTAAATTTTTTAAAGATACTAATCAGACATTTGATTTAATTGAAGTTCCCTTACCTGCAAGAAAAAAGATTAATAATAAGAATATTATTAGTTCATATATAAATTTCTATTTCAGTAAAAATAAAATTATCTTACCTAAATTCAATGTTAAGGAAGATAATGAGGTAAAATTAACTTTTGAAAAGTTATTCCCAAATAGAGAAATTATCATGTTGGAAACAGAAAATATAAATTATGGTGGTGGAAATATTCATTGTATAACAATGAATGTACCAAAAATATGAAAGTAAAAGTAGCAACATCACAATTCAAAGCTATTAAAGGAGACTTTGACGCTAATTTAAATAAAGCGATTAGTTTAGTTGAAAAAGCATCAAATGAAAATGTTGATATTTTACTTCTGCAAGAATTGTTTCAAGATTATTATTTTTGTTCAACAAAAAATGATAAATTTTTTGATCTTGCAATTGATTTTCCTTCTAATCCAATGTTCGAAAAATTATCTAATATTTGTAAAGATAAAAATATTTCATTACCAATTAGTTTTTTTCAAAAAAAGGAAAATAAGTTTTTTAACTCTCTAGTTATGATTGATTCTTTCGGTAAAATAAGTGAAGTTTATAATAAATCTCACATTCCTGAAGGACCTGGCTATAATGAGAAGTATTATTTTGAAAAAGGCAACACAGGCTTTATGGTTTTTGACACCCCTCTGGCAAAAGTTGGCTGTGCAATTTGTTGGGATCAGTGGTTTCCTGAATGTGCAAGAATATTAACATTGAAAGGTGCAGATTTAATTTTTTATCCATCAGCAATTGGCTCTGAGCCACACATGCCTGAATTAAATTCAAAGGATCATTGGATTAATACAATGGTAGGACATGCTGCTGCAAATCAAATCCCTATAGTAACTTCGAATAGAATAGGGAAGGAGGTCGAAGCTGATATTGAATTAAATTTTTATGGCAATTCTTTTATATTGGATCATCTTGGAAATGTAATAAATCGTATGAATGATAAGGATGAAGGAATAATAACTGCAACTTTAGATTTGTTAATTTCAAGAGAATATAGAAAATTATGGGGTAACTTTAGAGACAGAAGGCCAGATCTATATAAAAAAATTCTCGATTTTTAATTTATTTTATTTAATGTAATTTTTATTTAGGAGGGGAATAATGCTTAAGTATTTTATATCTCTATTAGTTTTAATTTCTTTTTCAGCTCAGGCTAAAGAAGAATTATTTATTTACAATTGGTCTGACTACATTGCCGAAGATACAATTGAAAATTTTGAAAATGAATTTGGCATTGATGTAACTTATGATGTTTTTGATTCAAATGAGGTTCTTGAAGCTAAACTTTTAGCTGGTGGGTCTGGCTATGATATTGTCGTGCCTTCTGGTTCTTTTTTAGAAAACCAAATCAAGGCTGGAGTTTTTCAAAAACTTGATAAATCTGAATTATCGAACTTAGGAAATTTAGATCCAGAAGTTTTATCAAAGATAGATGCACATGATCCAGGCGGTCAGTATTCAGTAAACTATATGTATGGCACAACCGGTATTGGTTACAATACTGATAAGGTTGATGAAGATGAGGTTACTAGTTGGAGTGTTTTATTTGACCCAGCTATAGCTTCTAAATATGAAGATTGTGGTATAGCAATGTTAGATGCACCATCTGAAGTAATGGAAATTGCCTTAAAATATGTAGGTAAAGATCCTAACACCGAAGACGAAAATGATTATAAGGCTGCTCTTTCAATGTTGCAGGAAATTAGACCTTTCATTAGGTATTTTGATTCTTCTCAATATATAGACGATCTTGCTAATGGTGAAATTTGTCTAGCTATGGGATGGTCAGGTGATGTTTTTATTGCTGCTTACGAAGAAATAGAACCAGTTTGGTATTCTATTCCTTCAGAGGGAACTGTAATTTGGTTTGATATGATGGCAATTCCAGCTGATGCAAAAAATGTTTTAAATGCACATAAGTTTATAAATTATATTTTGCGCCCTGAAGTTGCTGCAGATATTACAAACTATGTTTGGTATTCTAATCCAAATAAAGCAGCTAATGAGCTAGTTGATCCAGAAATTTTAGGAGATCCAGCTATTTATCCAGATGAAGCAACTTTAAGTATGCTATTTGCTGATACTGCTGACTCACCTAAAAAAGCACAATTATCAACTAAATATTTTAATAAATTTAAATCAAATTAAAAAATATACTTCATTTCAGCACTAATATATTAATATTAGTGCTGATTTAAGATGGATAATAATTTTCTTGTAATTGAAAATATTTCTAAATCATTTGGAGATAACAAAGTTTTAGAAAATATTAATTTAAATATTTCAAAATCTGAATTTTTTGGTCTCTTAGGATCATCGGGCTCAGGCAAAACTACCTTACTAAGAATACTAGGTGGATTTGAGAAGCCAGATACAGGACGTGTAATACTCGACGGAACGGACATAACAAACCTTGAACCTTTTGAAAGACCATTAAATTATATGTTTCAATCATATGCTCTATTTCCTCACTTAAACGTATTTAATAATTTAGCTTTTGGAATAAAAGAAAATTTTACCCAAAAAGAAATTGAAATAAACGTAAGAAATATTGCCGAACTTTTATCTATTGAACATTTATTAAATAGAAGAATTAAGCAATTATCAGGAGGAGAGCAGCAACGAGTTGCTCTTGGAAGGTGCTTAATAAAAAAACCTAAGTTATTATTATTAGATGAGCCTCTTGCAGCACTAGATAAAAAACTCAGATCAAAAACGCAATTAGAGTTAACAACACTACAAAAGAAACTAAAAATTACATTTGTTTTTGTCACCCATGATCAGGAAGAAGCAATGTCCTTATCTGATAGAATGGCAATAATGAAGAATGGTCTTATTTTGGAATGCTCTAGCCCTGAAGAGATTTATGAAAATCCTAAAAGTCTTTATACTGCCAATTTTATAGGAATTGCAAATATAATTGAGATTTATAAGAAAGATGAAAATTTTTATTCTGATGATTTAGGTATAAATTTTAAATTAAACAAAGAATTAAAAAATACAAAAACTAATATTTTACTAAGACCAGAGAAAATAAAAATACAATCAATGAATAATTTGAAAACAAGTTCATTTAATTCCTTTAGTGGAGAAATTTTAGAAAAATCATATTTGGGAAGTTTTACACGTTATGAAATTAAAATTAAAAATATGATAATTTCAGTTTTAGATCAGAATTTTAACTCCAACTCAAATTATAATTTCCCAAAAGGGGAGAAAGTCATTTGTAGTTGGGAAAGTGAATCAATCAAGGTTTTAGAGGATTAATTGAAAAATAAATTATTTGAAAAATATTTTGTTTTTAGCCCTTATTTTTGGCTTGTTCTATTTTTTTTTATACCATTAGCTATAATTTTTAAAATATCAATTTCGGTATCAGAATGGGGGATGCCCCCTTATCAAGATATTTTTCTTTTTGATAATGGATTTAAGATCAATACTACATTTGAAAACTATGTTTATATATTTAGTGATTATTACTACATTGGATCTTTTGTAAACTCTTTGATACTAGCTCTAATATCTACTTTTTTTTGTTTACTTATTGGGTTCCCATTAGCTTTTTATATTGCGACTTCAAATATCAGATTAAGAAATATCCTATTAGTTTTAGTAGTTATTCCATTTTGGTCATCATTTTTATTAAGAGTATATGCATGGAAAATAATTTTACAGAATAATGGAATTTTAAATGTAATACTTCTAAACCTAGGCATAACATCAGAACCACTTCAATTATTATACAATCAATATGCTGTCATCATGGGAATTGTATACACTTATTTACCTTTGATGATTTTACCACTCTATGGATACTTAAATAAATTTGACTTAAATTTTATTGAAGCATCAAAAGATTTAGGATTAAATCGTATTAAAACCTTTTTTAAAGTTATTCTTCCTTTGTCTGTTCCAGGAATTGTTGCTGGATCTTTATTAGTTTTTATACCTGTTGTTGGAGAATTTATTATACCTGAAATGTTAGGTGGTAGTGATAGATTGTATTATGGAAAAATATTATGGGAGGAATTCTTTGTTAATAGAAACTGGCCAGGTGCTAGTGCTTTAGCTTTTAGTGGAATTATTATTTTGGTTTTGCCAATTGTTATTTTTCAAATACTTTATTCTCGTTGGAGTGAAAAAAATGAAATCTAGTTTAATCAAAAGTACAGTTATTTTTTTAGGTTTATTTTTTTTATATTTCCCAATTTTAGTTTTAATTTTTTACTCATTTAATGAAAATAAGAGAGTAATGGTTTGGAAAGGATTTTCTTTAAGATGGTACAATGAGTTATTTAATAATGAACAAATAATTGAGGCATTTATTATTAGTATTAAAATTGCAGCTTTGTCTGCAACTTTTGCTACAATTTTAGGAGTTATGATTGGATATTCACTTGTAAGAATAAGAAAAATTCCTTTTAAATCATTTTATATTTTTCTTTCATCAACACCTTTGGTTTTGCCAGAATTAATTTTAGGTCTTTCAATGTTACTTTTTTTTATAAGCTTAAATAATGTAATTGGATTTCCATCATCTAGAGGGCAATTAACTATTTTTATATCACACGTTACTTTTTGTATTGCATTTGTCGCAATTATTATTCAAGCAAGATTAACTGACTTTAACAAAAATATTGAGGAAGCTGCGATGGATCTAGGCTATAATTATACCAAGGTACTCTATAAGATAACTTTACCAATAATTTTACCTTCTATTATTGCTGGTTGGTTATTAACTTTTACAATTTCTTTAGATGATCTAGTTGTTGCGAGTTTTACTACTGGGCCTGGAGCTAACACATTGCCAATTGTAGTTTTTTCTAAAGTTAGATTAGGATTGAGTCCTGAAGTAAACGCATTATCAGCAATTTTAATGTTTGCTTTAATAATAATTGGTTTATTTTATTTTTATTTTAATAAAAAATTTAAACATTAAGTAATAAATATTCTCGCTCCCAAGAACTTATTACTGATAAATAAGCTTGATACTCAACTCTTCTTATCGCAGCTATCGACCTTACAAATTTTTCATTAAATATGGATTTTATATCTTCATCATTTTCAAAGAGAGTTAACGATTCATCCATATTTTTAGGTAGATTAGAATTTTTATCTTTAAATGCACTATCTTTAGTTTCTGGATTTGGTTTTAAATTGTTTTTCATTCCTAAATATCCTGAAGCTAGATTAGCTGCAAAAACTAGATATGGATTTGTATCAGATCCAGGAATTCTATTTTCAATACGTATATTCCTTTCCTCAATTGATGGAATTCTAAAACCACAACTTCTATTACCTATTCCCCATTTAACATTTTTAGGAGCACCCCAAGTTGCAAACAATCTTCTAAATGAATTTATATTTGGAGCGTATATTGGCATTAATAATGGAGTATATTTTTCCAAACCGCCTAAATAGTTTTTCATTTTTTTTGAAATTTTAGTTGATTGATTAAAAAAAATATTGTTATTTTTTTCATTATATATTGATTGATGTATGTGCATTGCACTACCAGGTTGGTTCTCCATAGGTTTTGCCATAAATGTTGCATGAAGTTTATGTTTCAAAGCTGACTGTCTTAAAGTTCTTTTAAATAAAAATACCTGGTCTGCTAGATCTAAAGGATCGCCATGCTGAAAATTAATTTCCATCTGAGCTGAGCCAGATTCATGATTAATAGTATCAATTTCTATATTTTGTGCTTCACAATAATTATATACATCCTCAAAAAGATGATCAAATTCGTTAACAGCATCTATACCCAAGGCTTGCTTACCTGTTTCTTGTCTACCTGATTGACCAACTGGCACTTCGAGGGGGTAATCTGAGTCAGCATTAGGTTTCACTAAATAAAATTCTAACTCTGGTGAAACAATTGGAGTTAATTTATCTTTTTTATAAAGTTTAAGAATATTTTTTAGAGCATTTCTACTAGAATTTATAACATCATCTCCACTAAGATTTATTGCATCGCAGATAATTTGTGCAGTAGGGTCGTCGTACCATGGCACTACTCTCATTGTATCAAAATCTGGTTTTAAAATTACATCAATGTCAGTTGGATTGTAAACACTTCTTGGTAAAGCACCAGCAGAGTCCTCAGTTGCATAATCTCCTGATATGGTTTGAATAAAAGTTGATTGTGGTAATCTGTGACTTTCATCTTCCAATCCTTTTAAAAATTTATTAGTTGGTAAAATCTTTCCCCTTGCTATACCTCCAAGATCTGGAACTAAACATTCAACTTCTGTAATAGAGTTTTCCTGAAACCAATTTTGAAATTTTTCAATCATATTGAGACTGTTTGTTTACTAATTATTATTAAACCATTAAAGATAAGTTAATGTTTACTACAAAAAAAAGAACCTTTAATCAACATGATAATGAAAAAGAGAGTTTTTATAAATTTTCAGCACCAAATTTTCCTAATCAAATTAAATTAAATGAGAATATTTCAACTGATGTATGTATTATTGGAGGTGGTTTAACAGGTATTTCTTCAGCATTAAATTTATCTAATCAAGGTTTATCAATAACGATTTTGGAAGCAAATAAAGTTGGATCTGGTGCTTCTGGTAGGAATGGCGGTCAACTAGGAATTGGAATGAGGAAAGATCAATTCTACTTAGAAAAAAAATTTGGTATTGAAAAAGCAAAATTTTTTTGGAAAATTGGATTAGATGCAGTTTCAAATGTTGTTAATTTAATTGAAAAATACAAAATTGACTGTGCGCTTAGACAAGGTGTTCTTCATGTAGGCAACACAAAAAAAGATTATAAATATTTTCAAGATGAAATTGAGCATATGCAGAAAAATTATAATTATAATAATTATGAATACTTTGACCACAAATCAATAAGAGATGAAGTTAATAGTGACAGGTATTTTTCTGGAATGCTTTTAAAGGATTCTTATCATTTAAACCCATTAAAACTGACATATGGTTTAGCAGAACAGTGTTTAGCAAATGGTATAAATATATATGAAAATTCTCCGGCTGATAAAATTGTTGATTATCAAAAAGAAGTTATAATTCACTCTGGAAAAAATATTATTAAAGCAAAGAAAGTAATTATTGGTTGCAATGGTTATCTTGACAATCTTTTAGGATCAAAGAGAAATTATTTTATGCCTATAAATAATTATATTATTGCAACAGAACCTCTCGGAAAAGATATGGCAAGTAAATTAATCAAAAGAAATTGTGGCGTAATAGATTCTAGATTTATGATTGATTATTATAGATTTTCAGAAGACTACAGGCTTCTTTTTGGAGGACCTGAAACAATTACATCTCATTTTGTAAAAGATGCAAAGAGTTTTGTCTCCAAACGAATGTATAAAGTTTTTCCTGAATTAAAAAAGTTTAAAATTGAATTTTCTTGGGGAGGTACCTTAGCAATATCGATTAATAGATTGCCTATTTTTGGAACTATAATGAATCAAAAGTTATATTATGCTCATGCTTACTCTGGGCATGGTTTAGCTATGAGTATTATGGGAGGAAAAATGATAGCTGAAAAAATTTTAAATAAATCAAATAATTTTGATATGTTTGAGCAAATTAATCATTTTAAAATTCCAGGTGGCAACATGTTTAGAAGACCATTGTATTCTTCAGCCATTATTTATTATAGGTTAATGGATTATTTAAATAGATTGTAATTACTTAATTGCTCTTCTTAATCTGTCATTTATAGTTTTGCCAAGCCCTTTATCAGGTATTTCTACTACAGCAATTTTTTTGCATCTACTTTGATCTAATTTATGAAGATAATGATAAAAATTTTTTGCTGCTTCATTTAAATTTCTATTATTACTCAAATTTAAATTAATTATTTTAGACTTTAATTTATTGTAGCCAAAATTTAATAAACCTTCATTTTTTAGTATTCTCTTAGCATTCATTCTTATTGGCTTTAAAGTTGAGTAATGTTTTTTTAAATTACCAGGAGAAATAGATGATTTCTTTTTAATTTTTACTTTTGCATATCTATTTAGCTCTTCAACAGTTATGCTGCCATATCTTAATACTTCAATTTGATTATTGGTATCAATTCTAATAACTGTGGACTCTAGTCCATGAGAAGACTGTTTATCTTTTAAAACAAATATTTTTTTTACTAGAATAGGATCGATATCCATAATATTAGTTACGGAAGTTCTTTCTGATAGATTAGCACTAGGGGCTGCAATAGGTAGGTCAAATAAAGTAATTAATTTTTTAGCCAATTTATTACCGGGAATTCTGCAGCCAACTAAAGTTGAGTTGTTAGAGACTAATTTTGATATTTTAGAATTTTTCTTTTTTTTTAATATTATCGTCAAAGGACCAGGCCAGAATTTTGAACCTAATTTTTTTTCAAATTTATTTAAAATAAAATATTTTTCTATTTGTTTAATACTTTTAAAGTGACAGATAATTGGATTACTTCGTGGTCTTTTTTTTACTTTAAAAATAGATTTTACAGCCTCATCATTTGTTGCATCTGCTCCAAGACCAAATACTGTTTCTGTGGGAAATATTACAAGTTCTCCACTGCTTAATAAATTTTTTGCAATATCTAACTTATTTTTTTTCATATTTTTTTATAAAATGTTTCCATCTATCTTTAAAATAGTTATTATCAATACTTGTATATGGGAAAAGTTATAGCATTTTCGAATCAAAAAGGTGGTTCAGGTAAATCGACTCTTTCAGCAAATTTATCAGTTTTGTGGAGCAATAGTGGTTACAAAGTAGCTGTTATAGACGCTGATGCACAAAAAAGTCTATCATATTGGCTTGAAGCAAGAAAAACTTATTATGGTGAAGATGATATTGGAATAACTCAATTAAATTTTGATATAAGGAATTTAATAGATGAAATTAAAGCCATAAAAAGAAAGTATGACTTTATAATAATTGATAGCCCTCCATCTATAACTTTTGAAACAATGCAGGTTGTAAAAGCTTCTGATAGGGTATTTGTTCCAGTACAACCAAGTCCAGTAGACTTAATGGCTACACTTCCTTTTTTAAAAATTGCAAAACAAGAAAGAAAAAATCCAATAATTATTCTTAATAGAGTGATGCCGAGAGCAAAATTAACTGACGCAATGATTCTTCGTTTAAGATATGCTGGTGCTAAAATTGCTCGCTCCCGGCTGTCTAGCAAAGTATTATTTGCAGAAACATTCTCAGTTGGAAGGGGTGTAGTAGATATAAGTGTTACATCAGATGCTTCAAAAGAAATAATTAATGTTGGAAACGAAATTTTAAGAAATTTCTAACTTAATGTCTGATATCACAACTGTTATACTTGCTGCAGGCAATAGTAAGAGATTTAAAGCAAGTAAATCAAAGCTTGTTTATCCATTATGCGGGTTACCAATTGTTTCACATATTTTTAATATTGCAAAAAAAATATCTGGTAAAAATATATTAGTTGTATCTAATGAAAAAAATAAAGAAGAATTAAAGTTAATATTAAATACCTCAAAGTTAGTTGTTCAAAAAAAACAAAAAGGAACCGCTGATGCAATTGAGCAAGTTAAAAAATATGTTAAATCAAAAAATATTTTAATTTTATTTGGTGATACACCTTTAGTTGAAGTTAAAGATATAAGAAAACTAGTAAGTAAATTTAAAAAAAGTAAAGCGAAAGCTTCATTAATTGCATTTAATACTTCAGAGCCACATGGTTATGGTAGGTTATTATTAAATAACAACTACGTTGAAGAAATAATTGAGCAAATCAATTTACAACCTGAACAAAAAAAAATCAATTTATGTAATTCTGGTATTTTGATAGTAAATACTAAATTATTATTTGATAATTTAAAAAATATTAAAGAAAATAAAATTAAAAAAGAAAGATATCTTCCTGATATATGCAAAATTTTTTCAAAAAAAAATATTCCTATCAATTATATTGAGTGTAACAAAGAAACAATGTTGGGCATAAATACATTGGATGATTTTAATGTTGTACAAAATATCTTGCAAAAAAAATACGTAAAAAATTTTATAAAAAATGGAGTCAATTTTTTAAAACCCAATACTTGTTATTTAAGCTATGACACCAAAATTGAACCTACTGTTACAATTGAAAGCAATGTTACAATAAAGGAAAAAACAATTATAAAAAAAGGTTCAATAATTAAAAGTAATTCATACTTAGAAGACGTTACAATAGATGAAAATTCACATATTGGTCCAAGTGCTAGATTAAGACCAAAAACAAAAATTGGAAAAAAATCAAAGATTGGTAACTTTGTTGAAATTAAAAATTCTAAAATTGGAAATAATGTTTCTATTGCTCATCTTTCATATGTTGGAGATTCAGAAATAGGAAATAATGTAAATATAGGTGCTGGCACAATAACTTGTAACTATGATGGAAAGAAAAAACACAAAACGATAATAAAAGATAATGTATTTATAGGTTCAAACACATCACTTATTGCTCCAGTTGTAATTGAGTCTAAATCTAGAATTGGCGCAGGTAGTGTTATCACTAAAAATATTCCCAAAAATTCACTTGCTATTGAAAGATCAGCCTTAAAAATTCTAAGAAATAAAAGATCTAAATAATAACCCTTGTTTCAAGATATATTAGGGTTTATGAGCCTTTTCAAATTATGAGCGATAAATGGTCACCAAATAGTTGGAGAAATAAAAATGCTCTTCATATGCCTAACTATCAGAATGAAGATCATCTAAATAAAACTCTAAATGAAATTTCCAAATATCCACCTTTAGTTTTTGCTGGAGAAGCGAGACTATTAAAAAAGAAACTTGGAGAAGTTTCAAACGGAAATGCTTTTTTATTACAAGGTGGAGACTGTGCAGAAAGTTTTGCAGATTTTCATCCAGATAATATTAGAGATACATTTAAAGTTATTTTACAAATGGCTGTTGTATTAACGTTTGGCGCTTCTTGTCCAATTGTTAAAGTAGGAAGAATTGCTGGACAGTTTGCTAAGCCAAGATCATCTTCCACAGAAGTTATTAATGATTTAGAACTTGAGTCTTATAAAGGCGATATAATTAATGGGATAGACTTCAATCAAAAAGACAGAGATCCTAATCCAGATAGATTAATTCAGGCCTACAATCAGTCTGCATCTACACTTAATCTTTTAAGAGCTTTTTCTCAGGGTGGTTTTGCCAATTTAAATAAAATACATCAATGGAACCTAAATTTTGTTAAAGGTGAGAATGCTGCTAAATTTAGAGAGATATCTTCTAGAATTGACGAATGCTTATCTTTTATGGAGGCATGTGGAATAAATGGAAATAGTGTAAGACAATTAAATGAAACAGACTTCTTTACAAGTCATGAAGCTTTACTTCTTCAATATGAGGAAGCATTAACAAGAATAGATAGTACTTCAGGTAAGTGGTACGATGTTTCAGCTCACATGTTGTGGGTAGGTGACAGAACACGACAACTTGATGGAGCTCATATTGAATTTTTAAGAGGTATTGAGAACCCTGTAGGTATTAAAGTGGGTCCAAGCACAAAGACAGAAGAACTATTAAAGATATTAGATGTGTTGAATCCAAATAATGAAGCTGGAAAAATAACGCTGATATGTAGAATGGGTCATGAAAAAGTTAGTGGAATACTTCCAAAAATAATTAGATCAGTTAATTCAGCTGGTAAAAATGTTGTTTGGACTTGTGACCCCATGCATGGAAATACTATCAAATCTAACACGGGTTTTAAAACTAGGCCATTAAAAGATATAATTTCTGAAATTCAGCAATTTTTTCAAATTCACAGAAGCGAAGGAACATATCCAGGCGGCGTCCATTTAGAAATGACTGGTCAAGATGTTACAGAATGTATGGGAGGTCTTCAAGAAATAACAGATGAAGATCTAAAAAATAGATATCATACATATTGTGATCCGAGACTAAATGCCTCGCAGTCTCTAGAATTGGCTTTTTTATTATCAGATTTTTTAAAAGAAGAAAAATTGCTCTCAAAGCAATCTTCAAATTTATAAATTTATATTTATATATTACTTATGAATTCAAAAGATAAAATCCTATACATTTCTAATTGGATTAAAGATTACGCTAAATCTATAAATAATAACCCAACTACACTAGTAATAGGAGTGTCAGGAGGAGTTGACTCAGCTCTTACTAGCACCTTATGTGCTCAAACTGGTTTAAAAACTATAGCTGTTTCAATGCCTATTAAGCAAAATTCATCACAACATGATTTAAGTTTAAGACATTTAGAATTTTTAAAGCAAAATTACCCAAATGTAGAAACAAAAATTATCGAGCTAGATAATGTTTTTAAAACATTTCAAAATACGATGCAAAATTTTGATAGTGAGTTAGCTTTTGCAAATTCAAGATCTAGACTAAGAATGGTAACTCTATACCAAATAGCTCAAAGCAATAATGGTATAGTTGTTGGTACTGGAAATAAAGTTGAAGATTTTGGTGTTGGATTTTATACAAAATATGGTGATGGAGGCGTAGATATATCGCCAATAGCAGATTGTACTAAAACTGAGGTGTGGGAATTAGCTGAAGAAATTGGGGTTATAAAAGATATTATTAGCGCAGCACCGACAGATGGTTTATGGGATGATAGTAGAAATGATGAAAGCCAGCTTGGTCTTTCATACAAGCAATTAGAAGAAGCAATGGAAAATAAGTCTAGTGAATACTACAGTAGATACGAAGAAATTAGAAAGCCAAATCTTCATAAGATGAAGCCTATTCCCGTTTGCGAAATTCCTAAAGAATAATATGAAGTGTAGGTTCGCTCCTAGCCCTACAGGAAAAATACATATCGGTAATGCTAGATCAGCAATTTTGAATTGGATTTTTTGTCAAAAAAATCAAGGTGAGTTTGTATTAAGAATTGATGATACTGATGCCAATAGGAGTTCTAAAGAATTTGAGACAAGTATAAAAGATGATCTTACATGGCTTGGATTGAATTGGAGTTATACTTTTAATCAATCCTCAAGGAAAAATATTTACAATGAGAAAATCCAAATTTTAAAACAAAAGAAAAGACTTTATCCATGTTTTGAAACAGAAGAGGAATTAGCTTTAAAGAAAAAATCTTTATTATCATCTGGGAAACCACCTATTTATGATAGATCATCATTAAATCTAAGTGATGAGGAAATAGAAAAAAAAATAGAATCTGGAATCCAACCCCATTGGAGATTCAAATTAGATCATGAAAATATTAGTTGGAAAGATATTATTAAAGGAGATGTTTCATTTGATGCAAAAAATTTGAGTGATCCTGTTTTAATTAGAGCTGATGGAACATTATTATACCATTTACCTTCAGTCATTGATGATATTGAAGAAAAAATTACACATATTATTAGGGGGGAGGATCACATAGCTAATACTGCCTATCATATTCAAATTTTTAAGGCTCTTGAATCTTCTATTCCATCATTTGCTCATCATCCATTCTTAGTTGATGAAACTGGTAAGGGTTTTAGCAAAAGACTTGGAAGTCTTTCAATTGAAAATTTTAGAGACGAAGGATATGAAAATATATCGTTACTTAATTATTTTCTTTTTATTGGTTCGAGCAGTAATATTGATCCAATCAAAGATTTAAATGAAATAGTAAAAAAATTTGATATTCAAAGCTTATCTAGATCTTCTGCTAAATTTTCAATTGAATCCTTAAGAAATCTTAATGAAAATACCATTAAATTATTTAGTTATAATGAGATTAGTCATAAGTTAAAAAATATAAAATCCAATTTTCAAAAAGAGAGTTTTTGGCGTTTTATTAAAAATAATATTTCATTTGTTAATCAAGCTAAAGAATGGGAAGAAGTAATTACAAAAATAAATAATGCTAAAGATTTAAATATTGATGATAGTTTTATTAATACGGCAGTTGATGAATTACCCGAGGATCCTTTTGATGAAACAACATGGGATCATTGGACATCTAAAATTAACAAAAAAACTGGGCTTAAAGGAAAAGATTTATTTATGCCTTTGAGGTTGATTTTGACTGGAAAATCTCATGGACCTGAATTAAAATATCTACTACCATTATTTGATAGAGACGAAATCTTGCAAAAACTTGGAAAAATCTAGTAAATTTTAATTTATACTCTAATAGCGATCTAGTAATTATGGAAGACAAAGTATATTTATTCGATACCACACTTAGAGATGGTCAGCAAACAACAGGAGTTAATTTTTCTGTTAGTGATAAAATGAATATATCTCAACATCTTGATGATTTAGGAATAGATTACATTGAAGGTGGATGGCCGGGAGCAAATCCTACCGATAATGATTTTTTTTCAAGAAATACAAAATTTTTAAAAAGTAAATTGACTGCCTTTGGTATGACAAGAAGACCAGGTAGAAGTGCAGATAACGATCCAGGATTAAATGCACTTATTAATTCAAGCGCAAGTTGTGTTTGTATTGTAGGTAAATCCTCATCATTTCACGTAAAAAACGCTTTAGAGATATCTGAAGATGAAAATTTAAAAATGATCAGTGATAGTATTCAATCAATAAAAAATAAAAACAAAGAGCCAATTTTTGATGCAGAACATTTTTTTGATGGCTTTAAAGAAAATAAAGAGTTTGCATTGAATTGTATTAAAGCAGCGTATGACGCTGGTGCAAGATGGGTTGTTCTTTGTGATACAAATGGTGGAACTCTTCCAGATGAAATTTACAATATTGTTTCAGAAGTAGTAAAAGTTATACCAGGTCAAAATGTTGGTATACATGCTCACAATGATACTGACAATGCAGTTGCAAATGCATTAGCAGCTATTAATGCTGGAGCAAGACAGATACAGGGAACGATTAACGGTTTAGGAGAAAGATGTGGAAATACAAATTTAATTTCTTTAATTCCATCTTTGGTTCTAAAAACAAAATATAAGACAAATATTTCAAAAGATAAATTAAAAAATTTAATACTTATTTCTAGAACATTAAATGATATTCTTAATATGCCTTCCAATAAAAATGCTCCATATGTAGGAGATCATGCGTTCTCTCATAAAGGTGGATTACATGCATCTGCAATCGAAAAAAATTCTTCAACTTATGAACATATTGAGCCAGAAATAGTTGGAAATTCTAGAAACGTTGTAATTTCTAATCAGGCAGGAAGATCTAATATATTAAATCAATTAAATAAGATTAATATTGATCTACCTAAAAATGAAATCAACAATATCTTAGAGATTATCAAGGAAAAAGAATCAGAAGGATATTCATTTGATACTGCTTTAGCTAGTTTTGAATTATTAGTAAGACGTCACCTTGGTCATTTTGAGGATTTTTATAATTTAGAAAAATTTAGAGTTACAGATGAAAGAAGATGGAATGCTAAAGGTGAAATTGTTACTGAAGCGGAGGCTACAGTATTTTTAAAAGTTAAAGATTCAAATATGATGACAGTGGGTACTGGAAATGGTCCAGTAAATGCTATTGATAGTGCATTAAGAAAAGCCCTAATTGATTATTATCCTGATCTTAAAGATTTAAAGTTAACTGATTACAAAGTTATGATTCTTTCATCAGAAAAAGGTACTGGCGCTATCACAAGAGTTTTAATTGAATCATCTGATTCCACTAATACACATTGGACAACTATTGGCGTATCTCCAAATATTATTGATGCATCTTATAGTGCTATTTTTGATAGCATTACTTTTAAGCTATTAAATGATTTAAAGAATAAAAATTGACTCCAAAAAATCCAAGCATAATTTTAGTTAGACCCCAACTTCCTGAAAATATTGGAATGGTTGCTCGTGTTATGCACAACTTTGGTTTAAAAGATCTAATTGTTGTTTCACCAAGAGATAAATGGTTAAACAATAAATCAATAAATGCAGCAAAAAAAGCAACGAAAATTATTAAGAATATTAAAGTATATGATGATTTAGAAATTGCACTTTCTAATTTTTCTTATGTTGTGGCCACAACGAATAGAAGAAGATATTTGGAAAAAAATTCTACTAACGATTTTAAATTTATTAAAAGAAAAATTATTGTTAATAAAAAAACAGCAATACTTTTTGGCCCTGAAAATTCAGGCCTTTCAAATGAGGATTTGAGATTATCTGATATTATTTTTACTATTGAAACAAGTAGTAAAAGTAATTCATTAAATCTTTCTCATGCAGTTACTGTTTTAAGTCATAAATTATTTGAATTAAATAATTTAAAAATTACTAATTCTATTTCAATTGAAAAAGATAATATAAGTAAATATCAATTATCTAAATTCTTAAATTATATGATTGAGAAACTTGAAAATAAAAGATTTTTTACTCCAAGTGAAAAAAAAGAAAGTATGAAAAATAATATTTATAGTATTTTCACAAAAATACCTCTTACAAAGAAAGAATTACAGACATTATGGGGAATTACTAAAAAACTTAATAAATAAGCCAAAAATTGAGTATATTAAATTTGACATAGTACTTTAAATCACTATATACCCCTCATAATAATGACAAAAAGACATAACGCTAAATACAAAATTGATAGAAGGTTAGGTGTTAACTTGTGGGGGAGACCTAAAAGCCCTTTTAATAGAAGAAACTCAAAGCCTGGTCAGCATGGTGTACAGGGACAAAGAAAGAAACTATCAGATTATGGAAATCAGTTATTTGCTAAGCAAAAACTTAAATTTTATTACGGTGATTTAACTGAAAGACAATTTAGGAATATTTTTAGAAAAGCTTCTAATATTAAAGGTGACACAAGTCAGATTTTAATTGAACTTTTAGAAAGAAGATTAGACGCTACAGTCTATAGAATGAAATTTGTACCTACTATTTTTTCTGCAAGACAATTAGTTAATCATGGTCATGTAAAGGTCAATGGAAAAAGAGTTAACATTCCATCTTATAGTGTTAGCGACGGAGATGAAATCTCAATAAGAGATAAAAGTAAAGAAATTAATTTAATTGTAGAATCAATTAGTTCTCAAGAAAGAGAAATTCCAGAATACTTAGAAGTTGATGTAAAAGAGTTGAAAGGCCGTTTTTTAAGAGCACCTCTAATTCATGATGTTCCTTATCCTGTAACTATGGAACCTAATTTAGTTATTGAGTATTATTCAAGATAATTTCTTTTTTATAACTATCATAAATATAAATTATTATTCCTATCCAAATAATTATAAATGATATTAACTTAAGATGTAAAATTTCTTCATTAAGAATAAATACTGAAGTTATAAAATGAAATGTTGGTGCTAAGTAAAATAAAACTCCGGCAAGACCTAATTGAATAAATTTTAAACCCAAATTAAAAAAAAATAATGGAAAAATTGTTACAGCTCCCGTTAGAATTAAAAATAATGATGTCTTCAAATCAACACTAAAGATACTATTTTCATTTTGCCAAAATAAATAAACTAAGTATGGGATAGATATTAAAGATATTATGAAAGTCTCATATAGTAAGCCAATTGAAGGATTAACATTAACTTGTTTTCTTAATAATCCATATATTGCCCATGAGGTCCCAATCCAAATTATTATGAATGGAAATTGATTTAAATTAATAAATAAGAATAATATACCTAATAACATAAGACATACAGATGCAAATTTAGGCTTAGTTATTTTCTCATTTAAAAAAAAATAACCAAGAACAATACTTATCATTGGAGTAATAAAGTAACCCATTGATGCATCCTGAACTCTTTCTTGTCCTACAGAATAAATAAAACCTGCCCAGTTACCTGCAATAAGAAAAGCTGTAATTGTTAAAAAAAAAATTTTTTTTCTAGATTTAAATATTTCAATAAAATCACTTATGTTTGAAATTAAAATTAATAATAAAAATAAAAAGATAAATGACCAGAAACCTCTATGAGCTACAACTTCAATAGTTTCAACGTGATTTAATTCATTAAAAAAAAGGGGTTGTGGGAGCCCCCAAAAAATTGCTGCAATACAGGAAAATATTACACCTTTAGAAAATTTATTATTTAACAAACTAGGACGGGTTTACGTCTATTCCATTTGTATTGAATAATTCTAATAACTCACCACTTTCAAACATTTCAGTTATGATATCACACCCACCTATAAATTCTTTCTTAACATAAAGTTGTGGTATGGTTGGCCAATTAGAATATATTTTAATACCTTCTCTCATTTCATCACTCTCTAGCACATTCAAACTTCCAAATTTAACACCTACTTTATTTAATATTTCAACTACTCTTGCAGAAAATCCACATTGAGGAAAAACAGGTGTTCCTTTCATGAAGAGCATTACATCATTTGAGTTAATTTCATTTTCTATATTTTGAGATACATGGTCATTATTATTCATTATTACTCCGATACAGTTTTTAGCTTAAGTGCGTGCAAATCACTACCCATTTTACCTTTAAATGCATCATAAACCATCTTATGTTGTTCTACTCTTGTTTTTCCAGAAAAAGATTTTGATGTTACTGTAGCACTGTAATGATCACCATCTCCTTTAAGATCTTCAATTTCAACAGTTGCATCTGGTATAGCTTCTTTAATAAATAGCTTAATTTGTTCAACAGTCATTGGCATAACTATAAAATAGTTCAGATATTAGTAAAAATAAAGACTATTTAATTTTATTTTTAAAAATCCAATCTATTTTCTTTAGATCATTATCATCTTTAATGATTTTCAAGATTTCTTTTGAATTTAATATTTTATTTAATTCTTTATTTTTTTGAAAAACTTGCGAAAAATTCAAATTATTATTCCATGTTTCCATGGCACTTTCTTGAACAATTTTATAAGCTTTTTGTCTTTTCAGTCCTTTTTCAATTAATTTTAACATAATATTGTGAGTTTTATGTAAGCCTCCAAGCATATTCAAATTTTTCAACATATTTTTTGGATAGACTTTTAAATTCTTTATAATTCCATTTAAGCGATTCAGTGCAAAATCAGTTGCAATTGTAATATCTGGAGCCATAATTC
Source organism: uncultured Alphaproteobacteria bacterium (assembly GCA_902623255.1). Taxonomy (GTDB): domain Bacteria; phylum Pseudomonadota; class Alphaproteobacteria; order HIMB59; genus CACPNW01. Next base: position 80,151 of record CACNSY010000003.1, read on the forward strand.
TTTCAACACTAGAATGACTAATATCTCTCTCGTGCCAAAGTACGACATTTTCTAGTGAAGGTATTACAGCACTTCTAATATATCGTGAAATACCTGTTAAGTTCTCACTCAATACCGGATTACGTTTGTGAGGCATTGCAGAAGAACCTTTTTGTTTAGAAGAAAAACTTTCTTCAACTTCTAATACCTCTGTTTTTTGTAGATTTCGAATTTCCACAGCAAATCTCTCAATAGAAGATGCTAAAATTCCTAGTACTGAGAAAAAATACGCATGCCTGTCTCTTGGAATTACTTGAGTTGATACATCTTCAGAGCTTAGTTTAAGTTTTTTTGCTACATAATCTTGAACTCGTGGGTCTATAGAATTAAATGTTCCAACAGGTCCAGAAATAGCACAAACAGATATTTCGTTGATTGCTTTATCAAGTCTTTCTAAATTTCTTTTAAACTCAAAATAAAAGGAAGATAATTTTAATCCAAAAGTAATAGGTTCAGCATGTATCCCATGACTTCTTCCAATCATTAATGTGTCTTTATATTTTTTAGATTTGATTTTTAAATTTTGAATACATTCTACTAAACTTTTTCTTATTATTTCTGAGGTTTGCTTAAGTTGTACAGAAAATGAAGTATCAATAATATCACTTGATGTTACACCAAAATGAAAATACTTTGATGAGTCACCAATATATTTGCTTACATTATTAATATAAGCAACAACATCATGTTTTGTTTCTTTTTCAATTTTTTCTATTTCTCTAACATTAAATTTTGCTTTATTTCTTATTTCTTTTGAAGCTTTTTTAGGAATAACGCCGAGCATTGCTTGTTTTTCTGCAATCAAACACTCAATCTCAGTCCAAATTGTAAATTTATTTTCTAATGACCAAATCTTTTCAATTTTAGGTCTATTATATCTAGGTATCATTTAATCTACTTATACATCCTTTATTGGAAAAGATGTATTATTTTTAGATAATGTAAATATTTCATTTCCTTCTTCTGTTATTCCAATTGTATGCTCGAATTGAGCAGATAAAGATTTATCTTTTGTTACAGCTGTCCATCCATCATTTAGTATTTTTGTTTGCCACCCACCTAAATTAATCATTGGTTCAATTGTTAAAAACATTCCAGGCTTTAACATTGGCCCCTCACCTGGTTCTCCAAAGTGTAAAACACTAGGTGGTGTATGAAATTCTTTTCCAATTCCATGACCACAAAAATCTCTTACTACAGAATAACCTTTTCCTTCAGCAAGTTTCTGAATTTTATTTCCAATATCACCAATATACTTACCAGGTTTAGCTTCACTAATACCAATTAATAAAGACTCATAAGTTATTTTTAAAAATTCATAATTTTTTTTATTTGTCTTGCCTGCAACAAACATTCTGGAACTATCACCATGCCAACCATTTAGAATAACTGTTACATCTACATTTACTATATCACCATCAGATAGAATTTTTCTTTCAGATGGAATGCCATGACAAACAACATGATTTACAGATGTACAAACTGATTTTGGGAAACCTTTATAATTTAAAGGAGCTGGTATTGCTTTATTTTGAATAATTTGATCATGACATATGTCATTTATTTCTTGAGTACTTATTCCAGGAACAATCTTTTCACTTAAAGAATCTAGAACATCAGCAGCTAAAGAACCAGCCTCTCTCATGCCTTCAAAATCTTTTTTTGTATGTATTGGGATATTGTTGTTTCTCATTTAAAAAATAATTACTTACGATTAATAAATAATATATAGAAAATATCAATTAATCATATGAGTTCTTTTACTGCAGGAGTTATTGTTATTGGTGATGAAATACTTTCTGGTAGAACTCAAGATACAAACTCAAATTATATTGCAAAAAAATTATTAGAAGCTGGTATTAAGTTAGAAGAAGTTATTGTTATTCAGGATGATAAAAAAACAATAATAGAAAATGTTTTAAAATATAGCTCAAAATATTCTTATGTTTTTACTACTGGAGGAATTGGACCAACTCATGATGATATAACTTCAGAAAGTATATCTGAAGCCTTTAATTTACAATATGAAACAAATAAAAAAGCTTTTGAGATTCTAGAAAATTATTATCCAAAAGATGAATTTAATGAAAGTAGGCAAAGAATGGCCAAAATGCCATTTGGTTCAGAGCTTATTTTAAATCCAATGACTGCTGCACCAGGATTTATTGTAAAAAATATTTATGTTTTACCCGGTGTGCCAGAAATAATGCAAGTTATGTTTGAGGAATTAATGAAAAAAATTAAAAAAGGTAACCCAAAACTTGTTACAACAATTAATACTAATTTATACGAAAGTAAAATTGCAAAAAATTTAAAAAATATTCAAAACAATTATACAAATGCATCAATCGGTAGTTACCCATATTTTAATCTTGCAGCTAAAACAGGTGGTGTTAACATAGTTGTTTCATCATGGGATATGAAATCTATCCAACCAATAGTTGATGATATAACTAAGATGATTGAATTAAATGGTGGAAAAAGTTCTATAGTTTGATATTAATCCAAAATTAGGCCTCGTGGTGGAATGGTAGACACAAAGGACTTAAAATCCTTGCCCTTTTGGGAGTGCCGGTTCAAGTCCGGCCGAGGCTACCAATCTCTAAATTATGTTTGCTTTTATTACCATTGGAACAAATAATCTAAAAAAATCATCTGCATTTTATAGTAAAATTCTAAAACCTCTAAAAATTAAAAAAGTTTTATCCCATAATCGTTATTATGGTTATGCTAAAAAAGAAACTCCGAAAAAAATAGAATTATACTTGATTAGACCTCATAACAAAAAAAAAGCAACCATAGGAAATGGTACAATGATTACTTTTAAAGCTAATTCTAAAAAAACTGTTAATGAATTTTACAAAATTGGAATTAGTCTTGGAGCAAAGGATGAAGGAATTCCTGGGCCCAGACATGGTAAAGATTATTATGCATATTTAAGGGATTTAGATGGGAACAAGATTTGTATTTTTAAAAAAATTTGATCTTAAAAATTAAATTGTTCATTCAAAATTTTATCTTCAATAGAGTGTTTACTATCGAACAATACAGTGCATTTATTTTCATCTGAAGAAACAATATTGACTCTACTAATGTCTCTAAATTCAACATTGTCTGCAGTTACGCTAGATGAGCGTTCATCATTATTTAACACTTCAAAATCAATTTTACTAATTTCAGATAACAGAGCACCTCTCCATCTCCTTGGTCTAAAGGCACTGATTGGAGTTAATGCAAGTATATTTGAGTCTAAAGGTAGAATACTGCCATGTGCGGATAGATTATAAGCTGTACTTCCAGCTGATGTAGATAACAAAACTCCATCACATATCAATTCTTCCATTTTTACTTTCTCATTTATTTTGATTTTAATTTTTGATGCCAAATGAGTCTGTCTCATAAGAGAAACTTCATTATAAGCATATGCCTCAAAGATTTCATTATTTACACTTTGTGCAGTCATTTTTAATGGTTTAAAAGTAGATTTTTTAGCATTGGCAATCATCTCATTTAAATTTTCATTACTAAGATTATTCATTAAAAAACCAATTGAACCAAAGTTTATTCCAAAAAATGGTTTGTTTAGTTTGTTAAAATTATGAAGCGATTTTAAAAGTAATCCATCTCCTCCAATTGGTATAATGTAGTCGGCATCTTCAACAGAATTTTGCCCAAATAATTCTGTTAGTTTTTTTTCTGTATTTTTTGCTTCAGGATTATTTGATGATAAAAAATGAAATTTCATTATCCACCTGTTACGTTCATGTGTCGTTTCATATATTTATTAATCTTTTCTCCAATCATAAAATCATGTTGTTTTGGTTTAATATTAAGAGCAAACTTAATTTTTTCTTTTATATAATCATCACTATAATCTTTTCTCATTATATCTCTAAAATCAACAAAGTCATTCTGACCAAGGCACATAAAAAGTTTACCAGTGCTTGATATTCTTACCCTATTGCAAGAGGCACAAAAATTATTTGTTAAAGGACTTATAAAACCAATTTTATTAGAAACTAAATCACTAGTATAATATCTAGCTGGGCCTCCAGTACTATAATCAATTTTAGAAAAATTATATATTTTGTCTAATTTTGAAAAAGTATCAGATAATGAGATAAATTGATATTCTCTTGATATATCTGTTTCTTCCATTGGCATTACTTCGATAAATGTTAGATCAATTTTTTTATTACTAGTCCAATTTATTAATTCTTCAATTTCATTTTCATTAAAATCTTTAATTACTACAGTATTAATTTTAATTTTTATTTTGTTATCAAGTGCTTCATTAATTCCATCAAAAACTTTTTCAATATTTCCAAATCTTGTTATTTTATTATATTTTTCAGGATTAATTGTATCTAGAGAAACATTAATCCTATTAACACCATTTAGCTTCAGTAGTTTGGCATATTTTTTTAATAATGTACCATTTGTTGTCAGTGTTATTTCCTTTAGATTTGTTTTTTCTTTTTTGGTATTAAGTTTTTCTATTAATTTTATAATATCATTTCTTACCAAAGGCTCGCCCCCAGTTAATCTAATTTTTTCAACTCCAAGTTCTATAAAGTTGTCACATAATCTTTCAATTTCTTCTAAAGTGAGTATGTCTTTTCGTGGGAGAAATTGCATTTTTTCTTTCATACAATAAACACATCTCAGATCACATCTATCTGTAACAGATACTCTTAGATAATTTACTTTTCTTAAATACTGATCAATTAGTTGCATTTATATTAATTATTTTTAATTCAACTTCTCTAGGGTTAATAGTTTTTTTTCCAACATTTTCAAAATTAATTGTAACGATATTATTAATATTTGATTGTACTTGACCAACTCCCCATTCTTTTTCTTTACTGACATTTACAACAAAAGTACCTGGTGTAAGATCACCTATATAAAAATCTGACATTTAAAAAAAATTAACTAATTCTTTTTTCTGCTTTTTCATGCATTTCTTGAGCTTCTAAACTCAATGTTGCAACTGGTCTTGCTTCTAATCTTTTGATACTAATTGGATCACCTGTTTCATCGCAAAAACCATATGAACCATCTTCAATTCTTTGAAGAGCGGCATCAATTTTATTAATTAGCTTTCTTTCTCTATCTCTAGTTCTAAGTTCGAAAGATCTATCTATTTCTTCAGATGCTCTATCAGTTATGTCGGGTTTTGCTTCATTCTCATTCTGAAGATTATTTAAAGTTTGAGATGACTCCTTCAGTAAATCTTTTTTCCAACTTAATAATTTTTGCCTAAAATATTCTTTCATTTTGGCATTCATGAATTTTTCTTTCTGAGTTGGTTTATAATTTTTAGGTAATTTAGTCATAATTTTAAACGGTGCTGATTTATCAAATGATTTTATTTATTCAAGCAATATTGAAATTTTATTAATTATAAATAATTCATATTTTTCAATATTTTAATCAAATTTTCATAAAAGAACAAAAATAGAACTTTTAAAAATAGAACAAAACGTGTACAAGTAAACATGATTTGCAAGAATCTTAATAAAAACATAGGAAATTAATGGAGAAATGTAATGTCTCAAGCTAAATTAAAAGTAGTAAATAACGAAAATTCAATGGATAAAGAAAACAGAAGTAAATCTCTAGAAGCTGCTGTAAGCCTAATAGAGAAAAATTATGGAAAAGGCTCAATAATGAAATTGGGCTCTAAAACAAATGTAGATATAGAAGCAATATCTACCGGTTCATTAGGGCTTGATATAGCTCTTGGTATTGGAGGAGTTCCAAAGGGGAGAATTATTGAAATTTATGGGCCTGAAAGTTCTGGTAAAACTACTTTAGCCACTCATATCGTTGCAGAGTCACAAAAACAAGGTGGTAATTGTGCATTTATAGATGCAGAACATGCTCTAGATCCAGCATATGCTAAGAAATTAGGTGTAAATTTAGAAGAATTATTAATTTCCCAGCCTGATACAGGTGAACAGGGTTTAGAAATTGCTGATTCTTTAATTAAATCTGGAGGTATTGATGTGTTAATTATTGACTCTGTTGCAGCACTTGTACCAAGAGCTGAATTAGAAGGCGATATGGGAGATTCATTACCTGGTTTGCAAGCTAGATTGATGAGTCAGGCTTTAAGAAAACTCACAAGTTCTATTGCTCAATCAAACACTTTAGTTGTATTCATAAATCAACTTAGAATGAAAATTGGTGTTATGTTTGGTAGTCCTGAGACAACTACAGGTGGTAATGCTTTAAAATTTTATTCTTCTGTTAGAATGGACATTAGAAGAATTGGCGCAATTAAAGATAAAGATGAAATTATTGGAAATCAAACTAGAGTAAAGATAGTTAAAAACAAAGTCGCACCTCCATTCAAAGTTGTTGAATTTGATATAATGTATGGAGAGGGTATATCTAAATTAGGTGAATTAGTTGATTTAGGTGTCAAAGCAGAAATTATTGATAAATCTGGATCATGGTTTGCTTACAAAAATACTAAAATAGGACAAGGTAGAGAAAACGTTAAAAACTTTCTTAATGACAATCCTACTATAGCTAAGGAAATTGAAAATCAAATTCTTCAAAATGCTGGAATAGTTGAAAAAGCTATGATGGAAGGAAAAGTAGAGAATAAAGAAAAAGAAAAAGAAAGTGAAGCTAAAGAAGCTGAAGAAATAAAAGAATAGTAAATATTATTTTTGTTTGGCGCCTATTTCAAAATAGGCGCTTTTTTATTTAGACAATAGAGTTTTCAAGTTATAATACCTTTTCATGAATTCAAATCAGATTAGGTCAACATTTCTCAATTATTTTAAAAAAAATGGACATGAGGTTATTCATTCTAGTTCTCTAGTACCAGATAATGACCCTACTCTAATGTTTGCTAACTCTGGAATGGTACAATTTAAAAATATTTTTACAGGTAAAGAGACGAGAGATTACAACAGAGCGACTACTGCTCAGAAATGTGTAAGAGCAGGTGGTAAGCATAATGATTTAGAAAATGTAGGATATACGACAAGACACCATACTTTTTTTGAAATGTTAGGCAATTTCTCTTTTGGAGATTATTTTAAAGAGTTAGCCATAGAACTAGCTTGGAATCTAATTACTAAAGAATATTCAATAAATAAAGATAGACTATTAGTAACTGTTTATTCTGATGATCAGGAAGCTTTTGATTTATGGAAAAAAATAGCTGGTTTGTCTGAAAATAAAATTATTAAAATTAGTACGTCTGATAATTTTTGGTCAATGGGTGAAACTGGTCCTTGCGGTCCATGTTCTGAAATATTTTATGATCATGGTGATAAATACGAAGGAGGCCCCCCAGGTTCTCCAAACGAAGATGGTGATAGATTTATAGAAATATGGAATTTAGTATTTATGCAATATGAGCAAATATCTAAATCTGAGAGAATAAATCTACCAAAACCCTCAATTGATACTGGAATGGGATTAGAGAGAATGACAGCTCTTCTAGATGGTTCCAACGATAATTATTCAACAGATTTATTTCAACCAATTATAAATGAATCAACAAAACTATGTGGTGATGAAAGTTCAATAACAAATCCTAGTCACAGAGTAATTGCAGATCACTTAAAATCCTCCTCTTTTTTAATTGCCGATGGAGTCATGCCTTCAAATGAAGGTAGAGGATACGTCTTACGAAGAATAATGAGAAGGGGAATGCGACACGCTCATTCTTTAGGAAATAAAGAGCCTGTATTTCATAAGCTATTTCCTATTTTTTTAGATGGAATTAAAAATTCATATCCTGAATTAGATAGAGCAAAAGATCTGATCACTAATACATTAATGAATGAAGAAACTAAATTCAAGGAAACTGTTGAAAAAGGAATTAAAATTTTAGATGAGGAAATTTCTAACTCAACAAATATATTTAATGGAGAAGTAGCATTTAAATTATACGACACCTATGGATTTCCCTTAGATTTAACACAAGATTATTTGAAAAGTAAAAATATTGAAGTCGATATAAAAACATTTGAACAAAAAATGTTAGATCAAAAGGAAAGAGCAAGACAAAGTTGGAAAGGTACAGGAGACATCGAGGATGAAGGCATTTGGTTTGAAATAACTTCTAAAATAGATCCAACAGAATTTTTAGGATATTCTGATATGGAAGCTGATTGTAAAATAATTTCAATAATATCAGAAAGTAAGTCAGTAGATAAAATTAAAAAAGATCAAGAAGCAATTATAATATTAAATCAAACACCTTTTTATGGAGAAAGTGGTGGTCAGGTGGGAGATCATGGTTTTTTTGAAAATGATAGCTTTAAGTTTGAAGTTATGAATACTACAAAAATATTTGGAAACTATTTTCTTCACAAAGGTAAAGTAATTAGTGGTCAATGCGAAATTGAAGATACTATTAAAGCAAGCATTAATACGGTGAATAGAGATTTTATTAAATATAATCATTCTTCAACTCATTTATTACATGCTGCTCTTAGAAAAATACTGGGCAAGCATGTAACGCAGAAGGGCTCACTTGTAAATTCAGAAAAACTTAGATTTGATTTTAGTCACAATAATCCAATTGAAAAAGATCAACTAATGAATATTGAAGAAATTGTAAATGATCAAATTCAAAAAAATGGAATTGTTGAAATTAAAATTTTGGATCAAAAAAAAGCTATTGAAGAAGGTGCGATGGCATTGTTTGGAGAAAAATATAGCGATGAAGTAAGAGTAGTAACAATGGGTCAAGAAAATGAATCATTCTTTTCAAAAGAATTATGTGGAGGAACTCATGTAGTTAAATTAGGGGAAATAAGTAAATTTAAAATAACTAATCAATCTAGTGTTGCGTCTGGAATAAGAAGAATAGAGGCTGTATCTAATGTTGCAGTGGATAAATATATTAAAAAAATAGAAAAAAATTTATTAGAAAAAAATAAAAACCAAGATAATCAAATTGAAGATTTAAAGAATAAAATTAAAAAGATTAATGCTGATTATAATTTTAAAAATCAATCTGAAGACAAAGATTTGTTAATTAAAGAATTAATTCAGATACACGAAAAATTAAAACAAAATGTGTCTATATCAAAAAATATTGATAATATTGTTGTAAAAAAAATCAAAGAATTAAATTTTATATACTTGATTGCTGAAGACTACCCTAATAAATCTTTGAAAACATTTATTGATGAGCAAAAAAAACAATATAACAAAAATAGTGTTTCGTTAATAATTTCAAATAATAATAACAAACTATCTATAGTGCTAGGAGTTACTGAAGATATTACAGACCTTTTTGATGCTTCAAAAGAAATAAGAGAAATTTCGATTATTCTAGGTGGCAAGGGTGGGGGTGGTAGAAAAGATCTTGCTCAAGGAGGAGGATCAGATGTTAGTCAAATTAATGAAAGTATAAAATACGTAGAAGATAAATTAAACTCTATTAGTTAATTTGAAAATTGTTTTTTATTGTGCTTAAAAAATCTTGAGTGTTTAACCATTTCTGATCCTTGCTAATTAATATTGCTAGATCTTTTGTCATTTCACCACTTTCTACAGTTTTGATACACGTTTCTTCTAATTTTTTAGCAAAATTTATTAATTCATTATTACCATCAAATTCTCCTCTAAAACTTAAACCTCTTGTCCAAGCAAAGATTGATGCAATAGGATTAGTTGAAGTTTCTATACCTTTTTGATGATTTCTATAATGTCTTGTAACAGTTCCGTGTGCTGCTTCAGCTTCTACTGTTTTACCATCTGGGGTCATTAACACACTTGTCATTAAACCTAGTGATCCAAATCCTTGAGCAACAGAATCTGATTGAACATCTCCATCATAATTTTTACAAGCCCAAATAAAATTACCTTCCCATTTTAAAGCTGAGGCCACCATATCATCGATTAATCTATGCTCATAAACTATGTCTTTTTCTTTAAACTTATTTTTAAATTCAGTATCAAATACATCCTGAAATAAATCTTTAAATCTTCCATCGTAGACTTTTAAAATAGTATTTTTAGTAGAAAGGTAAACTGGCCAACCAAGGTTAAGTCCATAATTAAAACAAGCTCTAGCAAAGTCTTTAATTGAATTATCTAAATTATACATTGATAGGGCCACACCAGGTTTTTCAAATTCATATACATCTTTCGTAAATCCTTCAGATCCATCTTTAGGTTCAAAAACCATTTTAAGAGTTCCTGGTTTATTAATTAATGTGTCAGTCGCTCTATATTGATCACCAAAGGCATGTCTAGCAACTACAATTGGATGATTCCAGTTTGTAATTATTCTTGGAACATTTTTGCATATAATTGGCTGTCTAAATATTGTTCCTCCCAGTATATTTCTTATTGTTCCATTGGGAGAACGCCACATTTGTTTTAATTTGAATTCCTCTACTCGATTTTCATCAGGAGTAATTGTTGCACATTTTATTCCTACACCATATTTTTTCACCGCCTCGGCAGCATCTATTGTGATTTGATCATTTGTCTCATCTCTTTTAATCACTCCAAGATCAAAATATTTGATATCTATATCAATATAGGGCAAAATTAATTGTTCTTTGATGTACTCCCAGATGATTCTGGTCATTTCATCTCCATCCATTTCAACTACAGGGTTTTTAACTTTTATTTTTGCCATTTAATTAATATATTTTTTAATTGATCAACCGTATCTATAATGTGAAAACTGTTTTGTAAATTTTTATTTGAAAAATTTTCATCTTCAAAAAATTTAAATTGCTGAAATAGATTATCCCAGAAATTATTTTTATTAAAAAATATTATTGGCTTATTATGAATCCCCATTACTTTCCAAGATACAACTTCTACTATTTCTTCTAAAGTACCTGTTCCTCCTGGTAATGCTAAATACGCATCACCTAACTCAAATAGTAACTTTTTTCTTTCAGACATATTATCCACTATTTTTAATTCATCTATATTTTCAAAAATTATTTCTCTATCAGATAAAAAATTTGGAATAACTCCCGTAACTATATTTTTATATTTTTTTGCTGTCTTAGCAACCACACCCATAATACCAACTTTTGCCCCACCGTAGACAATATTTATTTTAAATGATGATATTAATTTGCTAATTTCTTCTGCATCTTGATAATATTTATTACTTAATTTATCTGAAGATGAGCAATAGACAGTAATAGATTTAATAGTCATAAATTTAATGTTTATTAGAAAAAATTTAACTAGAAATTTTATTCTTATACCAATTCTTAATGTTTTCTCTAAACATTAATGCTGATGGTGTTACAACTAATGTAAGGAATGTTGCAAAGAGAAGTCCAAATACTATAGCTGTTGATAATTGAACCCACCACTGAGTATCTGGTGATCCTCTTGTTATTTCTCTAGATATAAAGTCAACATTTGTCATTGTTACCATAGGTAATAAACCTAGTACTGTTGTAGTTGTTGTAAGTAAAACTGGTCTTAGTCTCTGTGCTCCTGTTTTGATAATTGCTTCTCTAATATTTGATGTTTTAGTCTTTAAAAAATCAAATGTATCAATCAATATAATATTATTATTTACCACAATACCGGCGAGAGCAATAACACCAACTCCTGACATAACGATACCAAATGGCTGTGCTGTTACCATTAAACCTATAAACACACCAGCTGTAGACATTACTACTGCAAAAAGAATTAAGAATGCACTATAAAAACTATTAAACTGCAATAAAAGTATCATTAGCATTAAGAATAAGGCTACACCAAAAGCTCCTGTTAAAAATTCTTGAGCTTCTTTTTGGTCTTCATTTTCTCCAATAAGTTCAGCCCGTACATTGTTATCTAATTCATAACGAGGTAAATCTAATGTTCTTCCTCTCCAAGACGGAGCAGTATCTGAGATTCCTAATACGTATTCAAGTTCTTTTACTTTTCCATCAGGATAAGTTCCAGGCTCTACATCTGCCTGAATGTTTATAGCATTTTTTGAATCTACTCTAATTATATTTCCAGTTCTGCTATTTGGAACAATTTCTACAAAATTTGATATTGGGACTAAACCATTTGAAGTAGTTACTCTTAAGTTATCAATTCTATCTAATGTTCTTCCTTCGTTTGGATAACGAAGATAAAGTGGTATACTTTCATTACTATCATCAGGTCTGTATTCACCAAGTTTAAGACCGTTTGTTGCAAGTTTAATTACATTACCAATTGATGTAATGTTAGCTCCAAATTTAGAAGCTTGTTTTCTATCTACATTAATTTCCCATTCTATTCCAGGTGCTGGTAAATTATCCTCTACATTCATTAACTTTGGATAGCTATCCATAAATTTTTTAAGCTTAATTCCTTCAGCAATTAAAAGTTGTTTATTATCACTGGTTAATTTAATGTTAATTGGTTTACCTTCACCAGGACCACCTTGTTGTTCTCTTGACTCTACTTTAATCCCATTGATGCTTTTTGTGGCTTCCAAAATTTCTGCAAGAATTACTTTTGATTTTCTTCTTTTATCCCAATCTGTATATTCCAAACTTATTGATCCAATAAAGTCTTCTGATGCCTCTGATTGTTCACTTACATTTCCACTTAAAGAATAAATATTTTTAAATTCTTGTCTTTCCGATTGAAGCTTTAAAATAATATTCTCAACTCTTGATACATAATCTTTTTTTTCTTCAACTGAGAGATTACCTCTTGCAAAGACTACAATTTTTGCAAGATCTGGCTCAACATCTGGGAAAAATTCTACACCTTCTCCAACTTTAGTATAGGTGTAGTTTACAGCAACTAATATTACTAAAGCACTAATCATCACCTTTAAAGGATGAAATAATAAGAAGTTTAATACTTTTGCATAAAATCCAACAAAACCAGTTACGTTTAAAACAGGTTCATTTGATTCTGAAGATAAGATTTTTGCATTTTTAGAAACTAATTTATCTGTAGAATTTACATTTTCTGAAATTTTATAAACTCTTGGTATAATTCTTATAAATACAAATATAAATAAAGCGAAGCTCAGTAAATATTTTCCAATTGTTATAAATAAACTAAATCTTTCAAGATTTAATAATCCAAATCCATAAGATAATAGATTGTAAAAAATTAATGATATTAGTAATGGTACAATAAATTGGAGAAGTATTCTTGAAACAGTATTTAAAATAGATCCTAAAACTGGGACAAACAGAAGTGCCATAAACAAAGAAGAAATAAGAACACATATAAGTGTTATTGGTAAATATTTCATAAATTCACCAGCTATACCAGGCCAGAATATTAAAGGTAGAAAGGCTGCCAGGGTAGTTGCAGTCGATGATATAATTGGTAGTGACATTTTTTTTGATGCATTTGCGAAAGCATCTTTTACACCAAGTCCTTCTTTCATTTTTCTATCTGCATATTCAACAACAACAATTGCTCCATCGACTAATAGTCCTACAGATAAAATTAGAGCAAATAATACAACTATATTAATAGTAAAACCCATTACAGAAAGAGCTAATAAACCTGATAAAAACGATCCTGGAATAGATACACCAACTAATAAACCAGACCTAACTCCTAATGCTCCTAAAATAATAATTAAAACAAGGATTATAGCTGCTATGACATTGTTTTGTAGACTATTTAACATAGTTTTAATTCCTTTTGATTGATCATTGCCAAAAGAAATTTCAACATTTTCTGGAAAACTTTTAGCAGTAATTGCAGTTATTCTTTTTACTTCTTCAATAGTATTAATAATATTTTCACCAATTCTTTTAGAAACATCAATAGTTATTGAATTAGATCCATTTACATTTGCATAAGATTGCCTATCTTCAAATGTTCTTTTAACTTCAGCAATATCCCTGAAAGTAATAACTGAATCTCCGTTAGTTTTAACAGGAGTATTTAATACATCTTCAATAGTTTCGTATAAACCTGGAACTTTAATATCAAAACTTCCGTCACCAGTGTCTTGACCGCCAGCAGATACCATTTTATTATTTTCTCTAACAATATTAATAAGACTCTCAAGATTGATACCATAGCTATCAACTGCAGTTGGATTAATTAGTATGTCAACTTGTTCATTTCTTTTACCGCCTATTTTAGCTTCTAAAACACTAGGAATTGTTTCTATATCATCTTGCAAAATATCAGCTAAATCTTGAAGTGTTCTATTAGGCACATCTCCACTTAAAGAAATAGAAAGGATAGGAAACGTACTTATATTTACTTCGTTAACTGTTGGTTCATCTGCTTCACTAGGTAGATCACCCTTGGCTCTATCAACTTTATCCCTAATATCAACCATAGCTTGATCAGAGTCAAAACCAGCATCAAATTCTAATAAAACATTGCCTCCGCCCGAATAAGCTGTTGATCTTACTTCTCTTACTCCTTCAACAGTTTTAACTTCGTCTTCAATTGGTTTAACTAAAAGCCTTTCAGAGTCTTGTGCAGAAATACCATTTTGACTTAGTGAAATATAAACTATTGGTATGCTTACATCAGGAGATGATTCTTTAGGCATTGTGATATAAGTAGATGCGCCTGAAAAAATTATAAAAATAAGTATTCCCATGAAAACTCGGGAATGGCTAATTGCATAGTCTATAATATTTATTTTCATTTAGATTAGTTTATTGTTTCACCAATACTTATATATTCTTGACCACTTACAATTAAATTTACTTTCTCGGGTAATCCAGAAACCCACATGCCGTCTATTGTATCCTTAATTGTTTTGGTTGGATAGAATGTAACCTTATTATTATCTACAGCTTTAACACCTACGGTCCCATCGTCTAATAAAGTTAGTATAGAAGGTGGTATTTTGTGAGCTTTAAGTTCTGAACCTTTGATAATAATTTTAGTTGTTATTCCACTTTTATAAGATAGATCTTTGTTATCAGCTTCAATCGTAATTTCGAATGTTCTAGTACTAGTTTCGGCTGATGGAGAAATAAAAGATATTATTCCATTTTTTTTAATACCATTACTATCTTCAATTAAAGCTTTAGTACCAACACTCACTTTATTTACATCAAATTCAGATAAATAACCTTCAATCTTGATAGGGTCTAAATCAATTATAGTAAATAGAGGAGTACCAATTGAGATAAATTCAGTTTCCTCAACCATCTTTTCTGAAATAATTCCATCAAATGGTGCCTTAATAGTAGTTTTTTCTATATCTAGTTTTATGTTCTTTAAAATTGATTTTACATTTGAAATTTGAGCTTCAAGGTTTGCTAAGGTAGATTCAAATTTTATTTTAATATCTTCTCTATCTGCTTGCGCATTGGCAAGATTAAAAGATGCTAAACTTAATTTTGATTTTGAACTTAAACCTTTATCAATAAGTTGTTTTGCAGATGCATATTCAATTTCATACAATTCAATTCTCTCAACATTTTGTCTAAGTAGATTATCTCTGTTTTTTTCATTTAAAATTAATTCTTTATTAAGTCTTTCTAAATCTTTTTTTGCACTAGAAAGCTTTTCATTTCTATCCTCTAGTGAGATTGTAATCATTTCAGCATTTAGAGATACTCTATCTCCTCTTGCAAATTGAATATTATCTATGTTGCCAGATGTTTCAGATTTAACATCAATTTTTTTATTATGAATAGTTTGACCTTGTAATTCAATAGATTGATCAATTAAACTGGAAATAAATACCTTTGTTTCAACAGAAAATGTAAAATCTTTATTATTGTTATTTTCTGTATTTTGTGAATATGAAGTTTCTGCTTCAGTGCTAGTTTCTGTATCATCGTCTTGCGCAACAACATTATTTGTAAATTGACCAGAACCAATCCATCCAACAACAGCGGCAAGTATTATGAAGGCTATAAATATTGATCTTTTCATTAAATATCGTACATGTCATATATATTAAAGTTACTAAAAAACAATTTTTTGTTAACTTTATTATCTTTTATGAAATCAAAAAACTGGGTTAATAGACAAAAAAATGATCAGTTTGTAAAGAAAGCTAAACAGTTAGGGTATATAAATCGAGCTGCGTTTAAACTAGAAGAGATTGAGCAAAAATATAAAATAATTGAACACTCTAGAGAAATACTAGAGCTTGGATCTTCTCCAGGTGGTTGGACTCAAGTCATCTTAAATTACAATTCAAAAACTAATATAACCTGTTTTGATTTATTAGATATGAAAATTAATAATCAACGTATAGCTTTCTATAGAGAGGATTTTTTAAAATTTAATTTTACTAATTTAAAAAATAAATTTGATTTGGTTTTATCAGATGTAGCTCCTAATACAACTGGTCATCAATCAACAGATCATCTCAGGATAAGTCAATTAATATATGATGTTATAGACAGATTAGAAATAATATTAAAAAAACAAGGATCATTTATATTCAAAATTTGGAAGGGAGAGGAAGAAAAGGAAATTATAAAGATGCTTAAAAAAATTTTTGATAAAGTTGAGTATTTTAAGCCAAAATCATCAAGACAAGAATCAAGTGAAATATTTATAATATCAAGAGGATTTAGATTGCATGAAGAGTAAATTAGAAACTATTTTAATTGTAGATTATGGATCTCAATACACACAATTAATAGCTAGAAGAATAAGAGAGTTAGAAGTCTTTTGTCTTGTCTATCCTTTTAATAAAATTACGAAAAAAATTTTAAATGAAATCAAACCATCAGCATTTATATTATCTGGAGGACCTAGATCAGTACTCGACAAAAATGCCCCAAAATTAAATCAAGAAATTTTAAAAATGAAAAAACCAGTTTTAGCAATTTGCTATGGTATGCAATTAGTAACCAAAAATTTGAAGGGTGCAGTAAAACGTTCTACGCATAGAGAGTATGGTCACACTATTATAAATATTAAGAAAAAATCACTTTTATTTAAAGGAATAAACAAACGAAAAATCAAAGTATGGATGTCTCATGGAGATAATATCAATAAAATACCAAAATTTTTTTCAATAACATCTTTATCAAACAATAAAATTATTTCATCAATTGAAAATATTAAAAATAAAATTTATTGCCTTCAATTTCATCCTGAGGTCTATCATACAGATTTTGGTTCAAAAATAATTAATAATTTTATTTTAAATATTGTAAATATAAAAAATAAATTCAAAATTCAAAAATTTATTGAAAATAAAGTATCAGAATTAAAAAATGAAATTAAGAATAAAAAAATAATCTGTGGTTTATCTGGAGGTGTAGATTCCACAGTTACTGCATATTTATTAAGCAAAGCCGTTAACAAAAATCTTTATTGTATTTTTGTTGATCACGGTCTTCTAAGAAAAAATGAAGCTAACGAAGTGTCAAAAATATTTTCCAAAAAATTTGGCAAAAACTTTACTAAAATAAATGCTTCTAATATTTTTTTAAAAAATTTAAAAAATGTTTCTGATCCAGAGAAAAAAAGAAAAATTATTGGCAAAACATTTATAGAAGTTTTTGATAAAGCAGCTAAAAAAATATCAAATGTAGATTATTTAGGGCAGGGGACTCTTTATCCAGATATTATAGAAAGTATTCCATTTTTTGGTGGTCCAACAGCTAAAATCAAAAGTCACCATAATGTTGGGGGTTTACCAAAAAAAATGAAATTAAAAATTGTGGAGCCATTAAGAGAATTATTTAAAGATGAAGTAAGAAATGTTGGAAGGCAATTAAAAATAGATAAACATTTACTTTTAAGACATCCTTTCCCAGGTCCAGGTTTAGCAATCCGAATACCTGGGGTAGTTGATAAAAAAAAGATCTTAATTCTTCAAGAGGCAGATCATATTTTTATAGAGTATCTAAAAGAGAAAAATCTTTATAATAAAATTTGGCAAGCTTTTGTTGTTCTTTTACCAGTAAAATCAGTAGGTGTTATGGGGGATGAAAGAACATACAATTACTCTGTTTCACTTAGAGCTATTACTTCAGTGGATGGAATGACAGCGGATTTTTATATGTTTACAAATAATCAATTAAAAGAAATATCATCTCTTATAATTAATAATGTTAAAGGTATTAACAGAGTATTATATGACTTTACATCTAAACCTCCTGGAACCATTGAGTGGGAATAATATAAATAATTGATTTTGTTATATTTTTAAATTTAAGATTTATGTATGCATTTTAAGAATTACTAAATTGCCTATATCGTATTATTAAAAAAACACATTTAAACTAACCTCAGATTTAAATTAGGAGGTATAATCAAATGAAAATATTTTTAATATTTATTACTTCAGTTCTCTTATCTTTCAATAGTTTTGCAAATACTAAAATATCTTTTGCTTTAGATTGGAAATTTGAAGGACCAAGTGCACCTTATTTCTATGCAATAGATAAGGGACATTTTGGTGAAGAAAATTTAGAAGTTGAAATATCTGCGGGTAAAGGATCCTTAGATGCAATTCCTAAGGTTGCAACAGGAGCTTTTCCTATTGGCTTTGCAGATATAAACAGTTTAATCAAATTCTTAGATCAAAATCCTGGAGCGCCAGTTATGGCAGTTATGATGGTTTATGATAAACCTCCATTTGCAATTGCTGGAAGAAAAAGTCTTGGTGTTACAAATCCATCTGATTTAGAGGGAAAAATTCTTGGTGCACCACCACCTGATGGTGCATGGGCACAATTCCCACCATTTGCTTCTGCAAATAATATTAATGTTGATAACATAACAGTGGAGCCAGTAGGTTTCCCAACAAGAGAACCGATGTTAGCTGAAAAAAATGTTGATGCTATAACAGGTTTTTCATTTTCAATGTTTTTAAATTTAGTTCGTCTTGGCGTTCCTGAGGATGATATATCAATTATGTTGATGGCAAACTATGGATTAGAATTATATGGTAATGCCATAATAGTTAACACTGATTATGCAGATGCTAATCCTGAAATAATTAAAGGTTTTTTAAAAGCTGTATCTAAAGGATGGGCTGATGCTATGAAAAATCCTGAAGACGCGGTGAAGAGCATGGTTGAACGAAATCCAGCTGCCGATTTAGCCTTAGAGACAAGAAGATTGATACTAGCAATAGAAGGAAATGTTAATACTGATTATGTAAAAGAAAACGGTATGGGCAATATTGATATCGCAAGAATGCAAAAAGCTTTAGGACAGTTAGCAGAAACATACGAGTTCTCATCTGATCCAGAGATTTCATCATTTTTTACCGATAAATATTTACCTTAATATTTTTTTATGGGGTAGACTAATTTTACCCCATATACTAATCATAATTTATGCACATCAATATTGAAAATGTTTCTCATCAATATGAAACTAAACAAGGTATGCTTCCTGTTTTACAGGATCTTTCCCTATCAATTAAAAGAAAAGGTTTTACTGCTATTGTTGGGCCTTCAGGTTGTGGAAAATCTACCATAACTAGATTAGTCAGCGGATTAATTAAACCAACTCAAGGTAGTATTTTTATTTCAAATAAAAAAATTACATCCCCACTTTCTACTGTAGGAATGGCTTTTCAAAATCCAGTTTTATTAGAATGGAGAAATGTAATTAAAAATATAATTCTTCCACTTGAGATAGTATCAAAAAATATGACTTTTAATCAAAAGAGATCGAATGCATTAGATCTGCTTAAGTTAGTGGGATTAGAAGAATTTGAAAATAATTTACCATCTGAATTATCTGGTGGGATGAAACAAAGAGTTTCACTTTGTAGATCTTTAGTTCATAATCCAGAGGTCTTAATTTTAGATGAGCCTTTTGCGGCTCTAGATGCATTTACAAAAGAAGATTTGTGGGACGTTATGCACAAATTAAAAAAAGAAAGAGATTTTACATGTATTTTAATAACTCATGATTTAAGAGAAGCTGTTTATTTAGCTGATCAAGTAATTGTTTTATCAGGAAGACCAGCTTCATTACAATATGACGTCAAAACTAATTTTAATGAAGAAAAAAAAATCTCTGATTTATATTCATCAGAAGTTTCACAATTACTTGCAACACTTAGAAATCAAATCGAAATAGCTCAGAATAACAATGATTAGAATCAATAATTTTATTATACCTTTATTTAGCCTTATAATTTTTTGTTTGTTATGGGAATTATTGGTTTGGTATAATAATTGGCCAAATTATAAAATGGCTTCACCTTCAGATTTATGGCCAGCATTTTGGAAATTTAAACATCTCTTTTTAATCTATGGTTGGGAAACTTTTTGGAGAACTGTTGTAGGATTAATATTGTCTGTTTTGGTAGGATTAAGTTTAGGTATTTTGATGGGGTTTTCAAAAACTATTAGAATAGGCTTATATCCAATCCTTGTTGGTTTTAATGCCATTCCTAAAGCAACAGTAGTCCCAGTGATTGCATTAATATTTGTTGGTATGCACAATATGAATACAATTATAATTGTAATTCTTATTTCGTTTTTTCCCATCTGTGTTTCAATTTCGATTGGATTATCAACTTTGGAAAGAGAATATGAAGACATACTTTTATCTTTAGGTGCAAATAAATTTGAGATTTTTTATAAAATTGCTTTACCAAAAACATTACCAGAATTTTTTGGAGCGTTAAAAGTATCAACAACACTAGCATTTATTGGTACTAATTTAATGGAAATTATTGAACCACATGGAAGAGGATTGGGACATTTGTTTGATAGTGGAAAAATTAGTGCAGATTATCCTTTAATGTTTGCAGTATTGATTACATTGGCTGTTATGGGAATATTTTTATATTATATTGTAGTTTATCTAGAAAATATTTTTGCTGGTTGGGCAATTAGAAAATAAAGTGTAAAAAGATTAAGTTTAAAAATATAAATTATTAAATAAAATTATTTATATTAATTTACTAACTTTAAAATATTTCGATTTAAAGATGATATAAGTGCATCTAAACTTTCAAATTTCTTATTTTGATTTTTAGATTTTAAATTATAAAAAATTTTTCTTTTTTTTCTCTCCATTGATTTATTAAGTATGCATTCTGGAGCCGCTAGACTATGCTTAAATATATAAAAAAATGCATTATTTTTATTAAAATCAATAGCATAATCTTTCCATTCACCATTAGAAACTCCTTTAGAATAAAGATTTAGGATTTTGGCGAGTTCATCTTTGGAAAAGTAGAGATTGTGATTGTTAGTTGAAGCACTAGATGTTACTAAGCCCATAAATTAAGAATATAACAAAATTTTATGCCTGTAAATGCCCCAAACGACAATTTAAATGTATTAGCGCCATCATTTAATCTTAAAAATATTAATGATAACTTGGTGTCTTTAGATAATGCAAAGGGATTAAATGGTACTGTTATAGTTTTTATATGTAATCATTGTCCATATGTTAAAGCTATTGCAAGTAGATTAAAAAAAGATGCTGATGAGCTACTAGAGCACTCAATCAACACAATTGCTATTATGTCAAATGATGTGGTTAACTATCCAGATGATTCATTTGATAATATGAAAATTTTCTCTGATAAATATAAATTTAATTTTCCATATCTTTATGATGAAACGCAAGAAGTGGCAAAAAATTATAATGCTGTTTGTACACCAGATTTTTTTGGTTTCGATAAAGATCTCAAATTAAAATATAGAGGTAGAATAGACTCGGGTGTAATGAATGCAAATCAAAATTCAAATATTGAAAGAGATCTTTTTAATGCGATGATTAAAATCAAAAATGAGGGAGTAGGCCCAACAATTCAAATGAATAGTATTGGTTGTTCAATAAAGTGGAAATAGTATGAGTGAGGATAATAAAAAAAATAGTTTATTAAGAAAAATACAAAATTTTATTTTTACAAATTACATACAATTAATAATTTCATTAGTAATTTTGTTAATTATATTTATTGGCTTCCAAACATACAATTATTTTAAAATTCAAGATATTAAAAGTTCTAGTATAAGTTTTTTTGATATTATCAATGAAAATCAAAATGATTTAAATAGTTTAGAAAACTTAATTGACGATGATAATATTTTTTCTATTTTATCAAAATTAAAATTAATTCAGCAAAATAATGAAAATAAAAACTTTAGTTACTCTAATGAATTGTATAAAGAATTACTTGCTTCATCAAATTTAGATGCTCTGTATAAATCGGCTATTGCTGCAAATGCTTCATATACAATGATTAATGCATCTTATGAAGACAATACTAATAATTATTTAAATGATATATCAATATTTATAAATAATATTAACGACGAGTTGGATAGTTATTTTTCTATTAAAAAAGAATTAGAATATTTATTAATCATTACAGAAATTGATCTAAATAAATCTGAATATAGTAATTCAAAAGCTTTGGATAAATATAATGAAATATTTAATTCAAATTTGGTTTCTGCCTCTACAAAAGAAAGAGTGAAAAAGATTCATGAGTTTCAGCTTTATAAGTAAAATATCGCTATATTTATCTTTCATATTTATTATTTCATGTCAGGATACGATTTCATCATTTAGAAATAATGAAAATATAGATTCTCAAGATTATTCCTTCCAATTAGAAACAGTAGAATTTTTAGATTTCAGTTTTTTTGAAAAGTATGAAGAAAACGTAATTGATAATTATACATATAAGGCATCTGACTATAATTTTTTAGATAAAGATCTGCCAGTATTAAAAATAAATAACTTTGAAGCAAAATATAATAATAATGAGACAATAAATGTTATACAACTTGATGAAAGTATTTACTCATTCAATAAAGAAGGTGAACTTCTAAAATTTGATTTAAATAGTGGAAAATTGATTGAAAGAATTAATGTTGATTTAGATCAAATAGAAAAAAAACCTATATCTTTTTCTCTTTATAAAAATGATTTTATTATTGCTTTTAAATCAGGAGAAGTTATTAGAATTAATAAATTAGGTAAAGTTATTTGGTTATTTAACAAAAAAGATTTATTAAATACTCCAGTCAAAATATTTAATGACAATCTAATAATATTATATCCAGAAAATATTGTTTTTTTATCAATTTTAAGTGGAGATATAATTTATGAGAAAGCTTTTAAATCAAGTAATATAATTCAATCATCGGGAGGCAGGATTGAAAATTATTTTAATATAGTTTTCTTTATACTGCCTAATAGTGAATTTAATTCTTTAGACACATATTTATTTGAGGAGCATATTTTAAATTTGGACAATATTGAACTTAATACTTCACTTAATAATCTAAAAGATCAAATACATCTTTACAAAAATTTTCTAGTTTATTTTGATGACGGTAATATTATTCATACTTACGACATAAATAAAAACAAGCTTACATTAGCCAATTTTAGAATAAATAACTCATCTTCAGCTATATTATTTAATAATTCGCTAATTTCTAAAAATGAAAATTTTATTGAATTCTATAATATCCAGAATGGAAATTTATTCTCAAGAATTAATATTAAAAAAATACTAAATAAAAAATCAAAAATAATAAATTCTTTAATTATAAACAAAAATATGCATTTATTTACAGACAACGGTGAAATAATTATTTTAGATCAAAATCTTGAAATTCAAGAGACGGTAAATCTTAAAATTAAAAATATTAATAAAGTTTATAATTATCAAAATAAAATTTTTATAAGTACAGCAAAAGGTATTACTTACATTTATTAAAATGAACATATTAATTTTAGGTATGCCAAATGTAGGCAAAACATCACTTTATAATTTAATTACAAATAAAAATAATAATATAATTCATGATACCATTGGTACAACAAGAAATTGGCATGTATCGCCTCTTAAATCAAATAGTAATATTGATGTATATGATACACCAGGAATAATTAATCAAAAAAGTTTAGTAACAAAGAGTGTCAGTAACATAATAAAGAAAATAGATATTTTTATTTATGTTATTGACTATAAAGATGAGAATTACTTTATAGACAAAGAATTGATCAATGAAATAAGAAAATTTAATAAGGAAATATTAGTTATTATTAATAAAGATGATAATTTTAAACAAGATAAAAAAATTGACAATCTTGGTATCAAGAATATTTTTTTTATCTCATGTTCACATAATATAGGTATTCAAGACTTTTTAGATTTTTTGTCAAAATATGATGCTAAAGATAATAAGTTAATAAATTACGATTTTACATTAGGGTTATTTGGAAAAACAAATGTAGGGAAAAGTACTCTATTAAACAAATTAGTAGGATTTGAGAGATCAATAGTTAGTAATCAACCTAAAACTACAACTGATATTGTTTCTTCTTCATATAATTTTAAAGGTAATACTTATTCTATTAAAGATACTGCAGGTTTAATAAAAAAAAACAAAATTGATAAAAATAGTCTTGATTTTTATGTCACAAAAAAAACTTTATCAATTATTAATGAATTTAATTTAAATATTTTTCTTATTGATATTGAACAAGGCTTTGATACTCAATCTAAAAAAATATTTAATTTAATTTATCAAAAATCTAATATTTTATTATTTATAATTAATAAAACTGATTTAGTTAAAAAAAATAAAAAGAAAGTAATTAATGAATTAATTAAGGATATTAATTATGAATTTTCTCAATCTAAAAATATAATTATTATACCAATTTCAACACTAAATAAAAAAGATATTTTATTTTTAAAAAATAAGATACGTGAACTTATTTTAGAAATAAATAAAAATATATCAACTTCACAAATTAATAAGTGGTTAAATCATGTTGTTGAAATTAATTCTCACCCAAGAATAAATGGAAAAGAAGTTAAATTTAAATATGGCACTCAAGTTTCAAAAAATCCTCTAACAATAAAAATTTTTGCTAACTTTTCTAAAGAAATATCTAATTCATATAAAAAATATTTGCTTAATAATTTTTATAATTTCTTTAAAATTAAAAGTAGAAATTTAAAAATTTTATTTTCTAAATCTAAGAACCCTTATGATTAGCAATTATTGATCTGTACTCGTATAAATCTCAATAATATTATTATTATATTCAGAAATTAGCTTGAGAATATTTGAATTTTCTACAAAAAATAAATGAAAATTTTTCAATATCTCTACATCATTATTATCAATTAAATACAATACACTACTATAAATTATATATGAAAATAGAATGCCATATAAGATTCCAAAAAATTTATCAAATATCACTCCTAAAATTTGTTTATCTAAGTCACTATTTAAAAATTTTCTTATTCTTTTTAATATAAATAAACTAATTAAGAAAATTATTGGTATTGAAATAATTATACTTATAACGCTTACAAACTGTTCAAATCTTTGTAGAAAATTAATATTTAAGAGTTGTTCACTTAAAAAATCTGAAAGATATTGATAACTATATATGGTTACAAATACAGAACCAACCCATGTTAATAACCCTAATATAGAATTAATAAATCCTTTCCAGAAACTAAAAACAACAATTACTGCAGTTAAAATTAATACTACATAATCGAAAAATATTAATTCAAAGTTTAAAAAAGTCATTTCTGATATTTCAATATTGATGGTAAAGTAATTAGTACTCCTATCATAGCAAATATCATTGCTAAACTTGTAAATAGGCCAAAATAAACTGTAGGAACAAAGTTTGATAGACAAAGAGTAAGGAAGCCAGCAGTGATTGCAATAGATGTAATTAAAACAGCATTACCTACAGTTAAATGTGTTTTTTCAATCATTTCACTATGATTTCTACCTAACTTTAGATTTTCCTTGTAACGATAGATATAATGTATTGTATTATCAACGGCTATACCAATTGATATTGCTGCAATTGTAATTGTCATTATATCAAGTGGTATTTTAAGCAATCCAATTAAACCAAGAATAAAAGTTGAAGCAAATATATTTGGAATTATTCCAATTATACTTAATTTTAAAGATCTAAATAATATTACAAACATTATAAAAATAGCTAAAATTACAAAACCTAAAGATTTTATTTGTGAGCTAAATAAAGATTTTAACATGTTATTATATAATACTAATAGACCGTTAACTTTAAATTCTTCCAAGTTATCAAATTCATTCGATAAAAAAAAATTGATGTCATTAATAAGATCATTTCTTTTAATATCTTTCGAATCTTTGACTCTTGTAGAAATTTTTATCATGTTTTGTTCAACATTTAGATAGGGATCAATTAAATCAGTTTTATAATCAATAGGTATTTCATTATATAATATTGATAATTCAAACATTGATAAATCACTTTTGTTTATTTGATTTGCAGTATCTATAAGTGAATAAATTGAAGTAACTTTCCCAATTTCTATTCTACTTTCTAAATATTGATGAACAAATTTAATTGTTTCAATTTTTTCATTTGTAAACCAAATATTATTTTCTTTTTCAAACAGATCATCTGAGAAAAAATCATCTTCAATTTCTAAATCATCTTCTTCTTCAACTTTTATTGTTGTATCAATTATTTGATCATTATTTTTGAATTTAAGAATAATGTCTAATGGTGTAGTTCCGCCTAATTCATTATCTATAAGATACATTCCTTTATAAATTTCTGTATTTTTTTTAAAATATTTTATAAATGAGTTTTCAACATTCAAATTTGTAATTCCATATAAAGATATGAAAAATATTAGAATGTTTAATCCAAGAATATATTTACTATTCTTATATGCAAAAGGATAAAAAGATTTTAAAAAACTCAAATTTAGAGAATAGTTTTTTTCTTCCTTTGAAAAAAAAGAAATTATTAGAGGTAAGATTATAAATGATGAAATTAAAACTATTAATAATGCTATTATCATTATAATTCCAAAATCAATTACAGGTTTAATATCTGATATTACTAGTGATACAAAAGCAACAATTGTAGTTAGAAAGGTGTAAAAACAAGGCCAAAACATCATTCTAAAATTTTCAATAATTTTTATATCTCTTTGTAAATAATTATTCATTATATGAACATTCATAGAAATAGATAAAACAAACATTAAGGATAAGAAGTTTGCTGAAACTGCTGTAATTTCAAAATTAATAAAACCAGCTAAACCTATCGACAAATAAACTGCACTAATTGACGTAAATAAAATAGCAAACACCCATTTGACTCTTCTAAAAATTATGAAAAGAATTAAAATTATAATTAAAAGCACAATTAAACTGAATGTTAAAATATCATTTTTTACATAAGAAATAACATCGCTTGATATCATTTCTACCCCACCTAAATAGAATGTAAAATCTTTATTGCTATTAGTAATAATATTTCTGATTTTTTTAATTAATTCATTTCTTTCTTTGTCTATTTCTGTTTTTATGCTGTAATATTTTCCTTGAGATAGGTATAAATTTTTGTTTTTCTTAAGATCAAGTGCTTTATTGTTTTCATTAAGGAAAATTACAATAGAAGTTATATTTTTATTTTCGTTAATAATTTGATCACTATAGATAGGACTTTTTGCAAACTCATTTAAAACATCCTCAATTTTTAAATTTGTATCTAATATTGTTTCATAATTATCATTTGCTAAATCTAAAAGGTTAGTTTTATTTAAAAGAAGAATAGGGGCTTTATTAATATTAAAAACAGAATAAACCTCTGGTAAATTAGATAATTTTTCACTTATCTTTTCTATTTCAGCTAATAATAATCTATCTATTTTATTTTTACCTTTGACAGCAATTACAAGACTATTTTTTGTAGGAAATAGATCTTGATAATAAGAGAAATATTTAAAATCCTCATCATTTTGTGAAACTAAACTATCTGATGATGCATCAATTCTAAAATCTTTTATATATAAACTTGTAAAAAATAAAGATAATACAAAAACAATTGATAAAATAAATTTTAATTGTTTACTCATAATTTCTATACACTCTATTACCAATAGAAGTCAAAACTTCGTATGAAATAGTTTTACAACTTTTAGCAAATTTATCTACTTTGTGCTCTTCATTAATAATATCTACGTACATTCCTACTTTGAGATCATGACTAGATTTTGATATGTCTATAGTAAATGAATCCATTGAAATTCGGCCAATAATTTTAAATCTATCTTTTTTAAAATAAACGAAACCTTTATTACTCAATAATCTGGGCACACCATCTTCGTAACCCAGACCAATTATTGCCACTTTTGTCTTATTTTTTGTTTTGTATGTGCGGTTATATCCAATGTATTGATTTTTTTGTAAATCTTTAACTTGGATTATCTTTCCTTTAAGACTGATTACATTTTTAATTTTTTTTTCTAATTTTTTATTTTCATAACAACCGTAAATACCTATGCCAGGTCTAATCATATTATATAAATATGTTTTATCTAGAATTGAGCCATGAGCATTAGCTAAACTAAAAATAACACCTTTAGGTTTATTTTTTACAAAAGTATTAAATAGTTTTTGTTGTTTAATGTTGTATTTTATCTTGTACTCATCAGAACTTGATAAATGACTAATTACTAATTTAATATTTCGATTTTTCAGATCTAACTTTTTTTCATCTTTAGATGAAATGCCTAGTCTATTTATACCTGTATCTATATGAATAGCGTAATCTATTTTAGTATCCTTTATTCTATGATATTCTTCAATTGTATTTATTACAGGTATTAAATTTGCATTTGTGAATTTATTCAATTTATAATTTTGTAATCCATTAAGAACATATATTTTTATTAATTTATTTTTGTTATTTAATTTTAATCCTTCACTTAATGTAGCAACAAAAAAATGCTTACAACCTTGATTTAATAGAAGATTATAAATTTTCTGAGCTCCTAAACCGTATGCATTAGCTTTAATTGTTGGAGCAACAATTAGGTTCTTTTTAAGTTTTTTAAAAAAATTGTAATTATAAATTAAATTTTTTGTATTTATATTTAGAATGCCACTTTCGTTAATCACTCAATAATATTATCATAATCTTTCGTTGTTAAGTCACTGAATTTTGTAAAATTTGCATCAAAGTGCATTTTTATTGATCCAATCGGTCCGTGTCTTTGCTTAGCAATAATAATTTCAGCTTTATTATAATTATCATTAGTTAATTGTTGCCATCTTGAAACTCTTTCGTTGTATTTTATGTCATCCTCTTCAGATTTTCTTATCGGCTCTAATCTTTCAAGATAATAACTTTCTCTGTAAATAAACATTACAACATCTGAGTCCTGTTCAATAGTTCCGCTTTCTCTTAAATCAGATAATTGAGGTCTTTTATCTTCTCTTTGTTCAACCTGTCTTGAAAGTTGAGATAAAGCAATTATTGGAATATTTAATTCTTTTGCAATAGATTTTAATCCTCTTGTTATTTCAGATATTTCCTGAACTCTACCATCATTTCTTTTATTTGATGATGAAGACATTAACTGCAAATAATCTATAATTATTAAATTAATATCATATAATCGTTTTAATCTTCTTGCTCGCGCTCTTAGCATAGGTATAGTCAATACTGGATTGTCATCTATTATCAGGTTCAAATTTTCTAGTTCAGATGATGTTTTTGCAATTTTATTAAAATCATTTTTATTAAGCTCAGCTTTTCGCATTTTATCTCCAGAAATTCTTGTCTGTTCAGCTAAAATTCTTGTAGCTAATTGCTCAGATGACATTTCTAAAGAAAAGAATGCAACTTTACCCCCATCTATAATTTTTTTATTTTCAAATTCATCTTTTTCTTCTTGATATTTTATTGCACAGTTAAAAGCTATATTAGTGCCTAAGGCAGTTTTACCCATTGACGGTCTTCCTGCTATTATTATTAAATCAGATTTATGCAACCCACCTAGTTTATTATCTAAATCTTTAAAACCTGTGGGTACACCAGCAATTTTACCTTCTCTCTTATAGGCTTCACTTATAATTTCAACAGCACCATGCAATGCATTACCAAAATTTATAAACGATCTATCTGAATTTCCACTTTGTGATAAGTTATATAAATCATTCTCAGCATTTTCTATTAGATTTTCTGCTGTTTCATCATTATTTGAATGTGTCTCTTGTATTATATTTTGAGCAACACCAACTAAATTTCTTTTAACATATAAATCGTAGATTATTTTACCATAATTATACGTATTTTGTGTTGAAGGAGCGCTATCTTTAAGTTGATTTAGATAATTAACCTTATTCAAATTATCATTATCATCAGGAAGATAGTTTTTAAGAGTGATTGGCGAAACTAGAATATTCTTATCCAATAAATTTTTAATAGTAGTAAAAATTATTTTATTTGTCTCGTCTACAAAGTGATTTTCATTAAGAAAATCAGATACTTTCTCATAATTCTTATTATCCCACAAAATACAGCCAATAAGTGCTAATTCTGCATCAGTATTTGAGAAGTTATTTTCTAAATTTTCAGTATTTTGATTTGAATTTAATAATTCAACTGACATTAATAATCATTAAACTATCTTAAAAAAATCAACAACAACAAGAAAAAAATTTAAGTTGATAATATATTAATAATGTGAATAAATTAGTTTTTTTGAATAGTAACCGTGAACTCTTCATTAATTCCTTCATACGGATTAATTTCTATTAAATGTTCACCAATTGATTTAATTTGATTTCTTATGATTATATCATCTGACTTTACTTTTAAATTATTATTTTCAAGAAAGTCAATAATCTCTTTTTTTGATATTGAGCCGTAAAGCTGATCTTTCTCATCAGCTTCTTTATTGAATATAATATTTAGTTTTTTTATTTCACTTAATAACTTTTTTGCATCATTTAATTTAATTTCTTCATTCTTTTTCATTTCATCTTTAATTTTTTCATAATATTCATTATTCTTTTTATTTTCTCTGAGAGCCATATTATTTGGAAAAAGGTAATTTCTTGCATAACCAGGTTTAACTGAAACCTTGTCTCCAATTTTTCCTAATTTTTTAATATTTGTAGTTAAAATTACTTTCATGACGTAAATGATTTATTTGTATAGGACATCAATGATAAAAAACGAGCTCGTTTAATTGCCTTAGCTAATTCTTTTTGTTTTTTTCTTGATACACCAGTTATTCTACTAGGAATGATTTTTCCTTTTTCTGTAATGTATCTAGATAATAGTCTAATATCTTTATAATCTATAACAGGAGATCCAGGTTGACTGAATGGACAAAATTTTTTTCTATTCTCAAATGGAGAATTTGGTCTATCTTCTTTTTTTCTATTAAATTTATTTTTTTTCATTGCTAAGTTTTGTTGGAAGTTCTTGATGATCTTTAACTTTAATAAAGATATATCTGATTAAATTTTCTGACTGATTTAATTCTTTACTTATTTCTTTCACTATTGATCCTGAAGTTTCAATTTGAAGAAACATGTAAAATGCTTTTTTAAATTTATTTATATTAAAACTTAAGTCCCTAAGTCCCCAATTTTCCTCATTGATGATTTTTGCTGATTTAGATTCCAATCTAGATTTGAAGCTATCTATTTCATCATTCAATGAACTGACTGATAAATCAGGACTAAATATAAGCACTACTTCAAATTTATACATATAACTCCATGGTTTATCTTATATTTAGAAATATAAGAGAAGTTGAACTTGCATATATTAAATTTTTAAAATAAATCAAGGATAAATGACTTCAATAGTTTTTCCTGGTCAAGGTAGTCAAAGTGTAGGAATGGTAAAGGATTTCCATGATAATTTTAAAATAGCTAAATCAATTTTTGAAGAAATAGAAGATTACACCAAAATAGATATTAGAAAAATTATATTCGAAAACTATGAAGATAAGTTAAATTTAACTCAATATACTCAAATTTGTATATTTGCTTCCTCATATGTAATTTTCAAAATAATTTGTGATGAAAAAGGTATTCTTGACAAAAAGATAAATATAATGATGGGACATTCATTAGGTGAATATACAGCCCTTGCTTGCAGTAATAAGATTGATTTAAAGGATTGCTGCTTAATACTTAAAAAAAGAGGTGAATTGATGAATAATGCTGTTTCACCTAAAAAAACTACAATGGCTGCACTTATTGGAAAAGATTCTATTTCGGTACAGAAGATAATTAATGATAATGATTTAAATTTAGAAATTGCAAACGATAACTCGAATATACAAATTGTAATATCTGGAGATGTTCATGAAATAGAAAATAGTAGAGAATTATTTTTAAAAAATGATATTAAAAAATTTGTGACTCTAAATGTATCTGCTGCTTTTCATAGTAAATATATGATTAAAGCACAAGAAGAATTAGCCTTAGAAATTGAAAATTTAATTTTTAAAGAAAATGAAATAAAGATTATTTCTAATTATGATGCAAATATTTATAATGATACTCTTTCAATAAGAAAAAATTTACAAAAGCAAATGGCTAATAGGGTTAATTGGACACAAAGTATAAAAAAACTTGAAGAAATTGGTGAAAATAAAATAATAGAAATTGGACCTAATAAAGTATTAAGTGGTTTAATAAAAAGAATCTCAAATAAATTTGATATTATTTCATTTAACCAAATTTCAGATTTAAATTAAATGAATAGAAATAAAAAAATATTTGTAACTGGTGCATCTGGAGGTATAGGTTCAGCAATTTGTGACAAATTTGTAAATAAAAATTTTACACTTGTCGTTACTTCATCTTCTGATGAAAAGATTTTATATTTAAAAAATAAATACGGAGAAGATCATTATTATTACAAAGTTAATTTTTCTAATTCAGAAAACTTGCAAGAATGTTTAAATCAAATATCTAACGAGCATAAAGATATCTCAGTGATTGCAAATAATGCTGGTAAAACACATGATAGTCTCATCTTTAGAATGAAAAATGAACAATGGTCAGATGTAATACAGACTAATCTTAATTCAAATTATCAAATTATTAAATCTTTATTACCAAATATGCTATCTAATAAATATGGAAAAATCATTGGCATTGCCTCCATAGTTGGTTCAACTGGCAATCCAGGTCAGGCAAATTACGTTGCATCTAAATCGGGTCTTGTAGGTCTTTATAAATCAATTGCACTGGAAGTTGCAAAAAGAAATATTAATGTAAACATAATTTCTCCAGGTTTTATATCAACATCTATGACTGAAAAATTAAATGCAGATCAAAAGAAAAATTATTTATCAAGAATTCCTATGATGAGATTCGGCGACCCTCAAGAAATTGCTAATCTAGTATATTTTTTATCAACAGACGATTCCGCATACATAACTGGTCAAAATATTCATATCAATGGTGGTATGTTAATGGTTTAAATTGTTGACATACAATGAAATAATAATCTAAAAGAAATTATAAGGAGAAAAATATGAGTGAAATACAAGACGATGTAAAAAAAATTGTTGTAGATCATTTGGGTATTGACGAGTCAAAAGTTATTCCTGAAGCAAAATTCATAGATGATTTAGGTGCCGATAGTTTAGATACAGTAGAATTAGTAATGGCTTTTGAGGAAAAATTTGGAATTGAAATTCCAGATGATGCTGCTGAGACAATCCAAACTGTTCAAAATGCTATAGATTATATTCAAAGTAAAAAATAAATCTTAGTATAATTAAATGAGAAGAGTTGTTGTTACAGGTATGGGTTTACTGACATCTCTTGGCAATAATATTGATACTTCGTGGGATAATTTAATTAATAAAAAGTCTGGTATTAAGAAAATCGATCACTTTGATGTATCCAATCTACCAGCTAAGATCGCTGGTTATATAAATAATAATTCAGATGACAAAGATTATTTTAATAAATCCTCCATTTTAGATGCAAGAGATATTAATAGAAATGATAGATTCATTCAGTACGGTATTGTTGCTGCAAAAATGGCAATAGATGATTCTGGGTTAAATAATATTAGTGAGGAAGAAAAACTTAGAATTGGAGTTTCTGTTGGATCTGGCATTGGTGGACTTGAAACTATATATGAAGGATCATTAACTATAAATAATGATCAGCCGAGAAAACTATCTCCATTTTTTATACCTTCATCACTAGTAAATCTTCTGTCAGGACAAATTTCAATTAAATATGGTTTTAAAGGACCAAATCATTCTGTTGTAACAGCATGTGCAACTGGAGCTCATTCTATTGGAGATGCAGGTGAAATGATAAAAAGAGGAGCTGCTGATATAATGATTGCAGGTGGCTCTGAAGCAGCTGTTTGTAAATTGGGTATTGCTGGTTTTTGTGCTGCAAGAAGTCTTAGTACATCTTACAATAATTCACCCCATGAAGCATCAAGACCTTGGGATAAAGATAGAGATGGATTTGTTATGGGAGAAGGTGCAGGTATATTAATACTTGAAGAAATGGAAAATGCAAAAAAAAGGGGGGCTAAGATATATGCTGAATTAGTAGGTTATGGAATGTCTGGAGATGCTCATCATATTACATCACCTGCTGAAGATGGTGATGGTGGCTACAGAGCTATGAAGGCAGCATTAGATATGGCTAAAATAGATACAGACAGAATTGATTATATAAACGCTCATGGAACATCTACTGTAAAGGGTGATGAAATAGAACTTAATGCTATTTCTAGATTATTTAAACATAACATATATGTAAGTTCAACAAAATCATCTATTGGCCATCTTCTCGGTGCTGCTGGAAGTGTTGAGGCAATTTTTTCAATTTTGTCACTAAATAATAATATTTTACCAGCTACATTAAATTTAAATAATCCAATAGAGACAAGTAATATTAATTTAATTCCAAAATCACCTCTAGAAAAAAATATTTCATTTGCATTAAGTAATTCATTTGGATTTGGAGGAACTAATACTGCATTATTATTTAAAAATATTTAGTTTCTCATTAATAGCTATTTTTCTTTCTACTTCTATTTATATTTCATATGTTTTTAATAAAAAAATTAAATTAAATGATAATCCTATAAAAATTGAAAAAGGAGAAAAAATAGAGAATATTATTATTAAAAATATTAATAATTACAGTACTTTAGATCTGGTAATTATTAAAATTTATATAAAAATAAATCATATTATTAATAAAAAAATTATTCACTATGGGGATTTTGATATAAGTGATGTCTCCTCTTTTTTTGAATTTGTAAATACAATATCTCAACCCAGTAATATATTAAATAAAATTACAATTGTAGAAGGCTGGTCTAAAAAACAATTAAATTTAGAATTGTCTAAACATTTTAGAGATTTTCGTACAATTCCATATGAAAATATTATGGCTGATACATATTTTTTTCAAAATAATATTAGTTTTGAAACCTTTTTAAAAAAACTTAAAAAAGACAAAAAAGACTATATTGCAACATACCAAAATAATGAAATATTAAATAAATTTAATCTAATTGAAATTATGACTATTGGTTCGTTGTTAGAAAAGGAAGGTTTAGATTACGAGGATAAAAAATTAATTTCTTCAGTAATTTATAATCGACTAAATAAAAAAATGAAATTACAAATCGATGCAACTGTAATATATTCTTTAACAAATGGTAAATATGATTTAGATAGGAAATTACTTAAAAGTGATTTGAAGATTAATCATCTATTTAATACATATTTACATAAAGGCTTGCCTCCAAAGCCAATATCATACGTAGGTAGTAAAACTTTAGATATACTATTCGAAAATTATAAGACAGATTATTTGTTTTATTTTTTTGATAATTCTTTAAATAGACATATATTTTCTAAAACTTTTAAAGAACACAAAAAGAGATTAAATGAGTACAGAAATAGAAAATAAATTAATTATCATTTCTTCACCTTCTGGTGCTGGAAAAACAACATTATGTAAATTGCTTATAAAAAAAATGAAAAACATTAATCTATCTATTTCGTATACTTCTAGAAATAAAAGATTAAATGAAATTAATGGAAAAGACTATTTCTTTGTAAGTAAAAAAAAATTTGAAAGTTTAAAAAAAAAGAATTTTTTTATAGAAACTGCAACTAATTTTAATAATTTATATGGCTCACCAATTAGAAATATTACTTCGTCTAAAAAAAATAAAAAACATATTTTATTTGACATAGATTGGAAAGGCGCAAGAAAGATAAGAAAAAGATATAAAAAAAATGATATAATAGATTTTTTTATATTACCACCTTCAAAATCTGAGCTTAAAAGAAGATTGGTGAAAAGAGGTAGAGATAATAACAAGGAAATAAAGCTTAGACTTTCATATGCTATTGATGAAATGAAACACTATAATGAATACAAATACGTTTTAATTAATGAAAAAGTACATAATACAGTTAGAGAAATAAAAAGAATTATTGAGTACCATGAGTTAATTATTGCTCAAAAAAAATTTCTAACTACTAAAATAAAAAAAATTATAAATAGCTAATAAATCATCAATATTTAATTGGTCAACTCTTTTATTTAACGTTTCATTTTCAGTTTTAATTTTTAAATTATTATAAATTTTTTTTCTTACATTCTTAAAAACAATTTTTGAAAAATTTATAGCATTTTGTAAATCAATATTATTTTTTTTAAATACAAATTTCACTACTGTAGATTGCACCTTTGGTTTTGGTATAAATACTTTGGAAGAAACATCAAAACATCGAGTAAAAGTAGAAACAACTTTTGTTAAAAATTTATATTTATTCATTTTTGCTAAATTATAATCAAATTTATATGCCACTTCCCTTTGAATCATTAAAATCATTATGGAAATATTTTTATTATAATTGAATAAATATAAAATAATTTTTGTAGAAATATTATAAGGCAAGTTTGATATAATTATTAAATTTTGAAAATTACTTAAATTATATTTTAGAATATCATCACCATCAATTTTGATTTTTTTATTATATTTATATTTTTCATATAAAATGTTTCTTAATTTATAATCCTTTTCAATTAAAATGATTTTTTTAGGATTTTTCTCTAAAATATGGTCTGTTAAAAAACCATGACCAGGTCCTATTTCTAGTATAATCTTATTATATACATCAGTTTGATCAATAATTTTTTTAGAAATATTTTTATCAATTAAAAAATTTTGACTTAGTGATTTTTTAGCTCTTATCATTAATCATTCTATTTTTATAAATTTTCTTAATTAATTTATAGCAATTAATAAATGATTTATTTGAAATATCATCTGAACCAATTAAATTATAAGCTGTTCCATGATCTGGGGAAGTTCTAATAATATCTAAGTTCCCAGTATAATTTACACCAGAAAATTGACTTATATATTTGAATGGAATTAATGCTTGATCATGATAAATAAAAATAAAACAATCATATTTACTTAAATTATTTTTGATTAATAAACTATCTGCAGAGTATGGGCCTGATATATTTACATTTACATTTTGAAGTTTTTTTACAACAGGAATAATATAATTGATTTCTTCTTTACCTATTTTGCCATTTTCACCTGAATGAGGATTAAATCCAGAAATGACTATTTTAGGTTTTTTAATATTGAAATCAATTTTTAATGTATTATTAATATTATAAATTTGATTGAATAAAAATTTTTTATTTTTTATAAAACGTGAAATTTTATTCACTTCTATATGAGTTGTTAAAGGTGAGATAATAATTTTTTTATGATATAATATCATATTAACATTTTCTTTTTTATTTATCTTTTGAAAAAACTCTGTATGGCCAATAAATTTTTTATCTATTTTGTTTATTATTTTATCTTTACTAAGTGGAAGAGTTATCATACCAATACAAGTCTTGTTGATACAAAATTTATATGCATACTTTAATGATTTATAGGTATTATCATCCAAAGAATTCGCATTAAATGAAAATATATTAATTCTTTTTTTTGAGAAATTTATATTAGATAAATTTTTATTTATTTTATTCAACTTTAATTTTAATTTATTTTTTACTAAATATTTTTTAAAAATTTCAATATTTGAAAATAAAATAAAATTATTTATTTCGTTATTTCTCCATGAATTTAATAAAATTTTAATTCCTATTCCATTAATATCACCAATCGTAATTGCAATCGCTTTATTCATTAATCATAGTCAAATTATAAATTTTAGAATATTTATTTATAAATTTTCTTTCAATCTTAGTTATATTAAGATTAATAAATTTATTTTGATTAATATTTTTTAATATTTCTTTATCAAACTTTATATTACACAAAACAATATAGATAATTTCATTATCGGATTCATACTTTACTGAATCGTTAATGTTAATTAAATTATTTTTTAACTCATTATTTAAATCTATTAATTTGTATTCTTTGTTGATTATATTTGGATTATCCTTGATTTTTTTTAAATTTTGGCATTTTAAAAATTCATTATCCAATATTTTTTTTGACTTAACACTGTATAAATTTGCCAAAATACCATCGAA
>CACNSY010000004.1 GCA_902623255.1 uncultured Alphaproteobacteria bacterium
TTTATAACCTTCATCATACGTTCACCGTCACCACTTGAATCTTTTAAACCAACAATATTATTTGGATACAATTTTAATAGTGTTTCAATAGTTTTGAAACTAATAGGAACATATGTGTTTTGCGGTATGTGATATAAAACGTAATGAAGTTCACTATCACCAACATTTTCAATTAAATGACGATAGTAGTTTATCACACCTTCATCTGTTACATTCTTATAATAGAATGGTGGTAGTAAAAGGACTGCTCTTACTTTGTGACTGGCAGCATGTTTTGTCATATCAATTGCTTCTTTCAATGAAGATGACCCTGTGCCAGGCATAAGAATTTTGGGGTCTATTCGATTTGAAATTAAAAAATCTATATGATCTTTTTTTTCTTGAACAGAAAAACTATTTGCTTCACCTGTAGTACCAAAAATGGCAAGACCATCATGCCCTTCTCTCATTAAATACTGACAATGACGAAGGTAGAGGTCTTTATTTATTGATAAATCACTTTTTACTGGTGTTAGTGCAGCGCTAAAGACTCCAGATATTTTATGCATAAAAATACAATAAAATAAATCCTAGTAAAACTCTATAAATAATAAAAATATTAAAGGTTGAACTTTGTATTATTCGCATCATGATGTTAATTGATACTAGAGCAGTAATACACGCAACGATTGCTGCAAATAAAGATTGGTATAAATTAATATTAATCTCAGAACTACTTATAAAATCTAAACTTGTTAAAACTAAAGATGCTAAAATAATGGGAATAGATAAAAGCATAGAAAAAATTGCTGCCGATGATCTATCAAATCCTAAAAAACGAGCTCCAGTAATTGTAACACCTGCTCTACTTGCCCCAGGGATAAAAGCTAAAACTTGAAACATACCTATGATAAAGGCCTGTACATAACTCATATTCTCCCAGGAAGATATTTTCACCTTAAAATGATCTGCTACAAATAATAAAGCAGCAAAAACAACACTTGTGACTGCAACAACTTTGATATCGCGGAAATATAATTGAACAAAATCAAAAATAAAAAATCCCACTATAACTGCAGGTATTGTTGCAATAATGACTTTAATTAAGTTATCATTGTGTGCAAGCTGGAAAGAGAAAAAACTCTCAATTAATGATTTTATATAAGATCTTAGATAAATGATAACTGCTAATAATGTTCCAACATGTACAGCGACATCAGTAAAGAGACCTTGATCTTTCCAACTCGTTAATTCTGATATAAGAACTAAATGCCCGGAAGAACTAATTGGCAAAAATTCAGTAAAGCCTTGGACAATACCAATAATAAAATATTGAAGCTCAAACATTAACCAAAAATTATTTTGCTGAGTTCTTTACCACTTGGGAGAGGTTCAGCATTTTTATTAGAAAAATATTTCTCCATAAAATTTAAATAAACATTGTAATCTTTTAAAATTTGCATTTTTTGAGCTTTATGTTGATCATCA
This sequence comes from uncultured Alphaproteobacteria bacterium, assembly GCA_902623255.1. Classification (GTDB taxonomy): domain Bacteria; phylum Pseudomonadota; class Alphaproteobacteria; order HIMB59; genus CACPNW01. The sequence continues at coordinate 1,468 of CACNSY010000004.1, forward strand.
CTGTCTTCCATTTTAACTAATTCCGTATCGGTTTGCGACATTGCTTCTGGTATGGTTGTAAAAGGTCTTTCTTGGTTAATAACTAACCTTTCATGTAACTCTCGGTGAACCATTTTAAAATCTTCTTTTGATAGAGTTTTTGGACTTTCATCAAATATAAGTCTTTTTAAAATAAAGTTTGCTCTTGGCTCTTTAATTGAAAGAGCAATTTTATATTTTTCATTCCAGTCATTCTGTTCATGAAATTTTGCTATTTCCGTTGATTGTTTAAAATCAAGAAAGGCATTTGCTGCACTTTCAGGAAATACGTTATCTTGAGATTTTTCATCTTCTTTTTCAATACGTCTATCAATTTCCATAAGTTTAAATTTGTCTGCTAAATCTTTATTTTTGAATACTATTTTAGCTCTTTCATTTAGTACATCTGAACCAATCTCATAGTAAGGCTCGTAATTAGAAGCAATCTTACCTGGAAGAATAATAGGATGCTGGTTAGTAATAACGTATCTATTTTTCTTTTTGATAAGTTTTTTAAATTCTTCAGAATTAGCTTCTAGTAATGGTGTCGGATCATGAGCTAAATCAATTGTGTGAAACCAACCATTATATTGAGACTCACATACCATCGACAATGCTTGAAGTTTAATTCTTCCCCCAAAACTTGTCATAAAACAAAAACCTTTATTTTTATTTATATATTCAATGGCATCTTCTTTGCTCATTGTCATTTGAAGCTGATTCCAGTTAGTTGTGTCTGCTTCGTTAATATATTTTGTTAGAGCAATGGATGTCTTAACATCTGAAAATGCATCGTGAGCAAATTCAACAGGCAAGTTGTTCATCTCGGCAATTTTTTCTAATTTAAAACTAGGATTACCTCTTTCTGTTAAAGGTGTTTTTATACTTGATGGGTTGATGGCATATAAACCTCTGGCTAAATTTAATGTATCGCCCCTACTCTTTCTTGTTACATAAGGATAAAACATATGACTAAACAAATTGTATTCGAGAACTGATTCATCAAACTCTATTATATTGTGTCCTATAAAAGTAGAACTTGGATCATCCTTTTTCCATTCGTCAAAAGTTTTATTAATTTTTTTCATTAATTCGTAAGATGATTGAGGGGCATCAAGTGCCTCTCTCATACCTTTAAGTGTTGTTATTAATGCACCAGGTTGAGAAATCACTGATGTTCGAGGTCTACAGAACTCATTCATATTTTGATTTGTTTGATTAAATTTGGAGTCAGTAACTATTGCAGCAATTTGCATTATCTGCTCCCATTTTGGAGTAGTACCAAAAGCAGTTGGATATTCTTTCTTACCTCTTCCTGATGTTTCTAAATCGTAAAATATATATTTTGACACTGATAAATAACCTTATTGGTATTTATAGACTATTAATTATCTCTTTTGGACCAATAAAAATGATAGAAAAGAGTAGCTGCGATAGCAACAAAAAGAGAAATAAAGGCTACGTAAATTATAGTTGCGATTGCCCAGTAAGCTACAGCTATTAAAAGACCGATAGCTGTAATCCCAGCCCAAAAATAGATAAGTCTTTCTAAAAATAATTGCATAATGATTATATTATACAATAATTATAGAAGTTTATCAATTTCCTCTCGAGAAGGCATAGAGTTTGCCGTACCAATTTTAGTTGTTGATAAACCAGCAGTAGCACTAGCAAATTTTAGAGCATCTTTAATATTTTGACCCTCAGTAAGTGCTGCAGCAAAACCTGCGTTGAAAGCATCGCCAGCACCTGTAGTGTCGACTACTGGATTTAAAAGATTAGCAACAGGTAAAGAAAATTTTTCTTCATTGTTAGCAAAAAAAGCTCCTTTTTCTCCTAGAGTAATAACGACATTTTTAATTCCTTTTTCTAATAATTCAATTGCAGCTTTTTCAGCATCCTCATGAGTTTCAACATTATGATCCACATAAAAACTTGCTTCCGTTTCATTTGGTGTAAAATAATCAATCATAGAAAATAAAGATTCATCTATTTCAGCTGCTGGTGCAGGATTTAAAATTGTTTTTACATTTAAACTATGTGCTTTTTTTAATGCATAGGTAACAACATCCTTTGGTGCCTCTAGTTGTGTAAGAAATATACTTGAGTTTTTAATTGCCTCTTCTGCTTTATCTATATCTTCAATAGTAATTGCACCTGCTGCACCTGGAAAAACATTAATAGCATTAGCTCCTGTTCCTTCATTAACAAGTATGCCAGCTGCACCGGTTGAATGATCTTTTGAAATAATAACATTGCTATAATCAACACCAGAATTTTCATAAATCTCTGTTGCCATAGAGCCAAATTGATCATCACCAATCTTTGAAATAAAAAAAGTTTTTGCACCAGCCTTAGCTGCAGCTACAGCTTGGTTTGATCCTTTGCCACCAGGACCAATAACAAAATTTTTACCAAGAATAGTTTCTCCCTCAACAGGAATTTTTTCTCCAAAAAAAACGAGATCAGCAACAAAAATACCAAGAATACTAATCGACATAATTATTTATCGATTATCCAAACAGTACCATCTGGTTTAATAACACCTTTTGTTAAAATAAAATTACAGTAAGGTCGTCTTTCACTTGTTGTAATATATGCATAGGTTGATCTTGATTGCTTATAAAATTCTTGTCTTTCGTATGAACCTATTTTCCAATGATCTCCTGATACTTCCTTAATTGCATCAATTACTTCTTTATTCGCATCATTAATTTCATCTGGTTGATTATCAACTTCCATTCGGTGAACGGCAGAATCTACAAAGCTGTCTAATGGAAAAACAGATAAGACAGCTCTCATAACAGTTGTCATATCAAGGCCGTCTAATCGGTGAACTCTATTATGATTTGAGTGGGCAGGATAATTAATATCGGATATAACGAGTCTATCGCCATGACCCATTTCTCGCAGTGTTTTTAATATATCAGGACTTAAAATAGGATCGACGTTAATTAACATATTATTAGTATATCACTCTCCGTATGGTATCCAAATATTTTTTACTTGTGTACTTTGATATAAAAACTCCTTTAAGAAATCTTCTTCTTTCGAAGACCAATCAAGATTTTTTGATTGTGGACACCAACTTCTTTTCAAATTTGATGTTGTACTTTGAATAACTTTTAAACGCTCATTATTATTTTCACTAAAATACCAAATACCATCGATATTTTCATGTTCTGCTAAGATTTTATTCAAACTATTTTGTTTAGTTGTAAGGATGTTAATATAGCCTGCTGGAACATCTGAAGTTTCTAGTAGTTGATATAATTCTGTTGCTAAAAGAGACGTGGTTTGACCTGGAACAATAATACTAGCATTTCCTGCAGCAAAATTTGCTCCTATTGTAGTTATTAAACTTAATAGTGGAAAATCATCATTTAAAATATTTGCAACAACACCTATCGGTTCTTTAACAGCTAGTGTTAAACCTCTTATAGGAGGATTATGTATAGAGCCTTCAAACTTATCAGCCATAGCACCATAATAAAATAATCTTTCTATTGATTGATCAAATTCTTTTTCAGCATCTTTTTGCAAAATACCAATTAAAGAAGACAGCAAACTAGAAAAGGTATTTTTTCGATCTTGTAAATTTTCAGCTAAGTAATAAAGAATTTGAGCTCTATTAAAATTAGTGGAAGATTTGCTAACTGCTTTAGATGCAACCTCTACGGTGTCTCTTACATCTTTGTGATTTGCGTTTGGAACATCACAAATAAAATTATTATGAACATCATAAGAAGAAAAGGAATAACCACTATCAGGTCTTTTTTGTTTACCTCCAATATATAATTTTGGAGTTTTATCGATAGAATTAGATGATTGACCTTTAAATGATTTTTTTCCTCTTTTTGACTTAGAAAGAGGAAGTGGTAATTTTGAATATGCTCTAATACCCTCCGAACCACCTTCTCTTCCAAAACCACTTTCTTTGTATCCTCCAAAACCACATGCAGCATCAAATAAGTTTGTAGAATTTATCCAGATGACTCCAGCTTTTACTTTTGGAGCAATATCTAAAGCTAAGTTAATATTTTCAGACCAAATACTTGCTGCAAGTCCGTATGGAGTATTATTTGCAATGGATACAGCTTCACTAGGTGTTCTAAATGTCATTGTTGTTAAAACTGGCCCAAATATTTCTACTTGAGCAATAAAAGAAGACGGTGTTACATTTGTAAATAAAGATGGAGGATAAAATAAACCATTTGTTGGACATGACCATGAAGGTTGCCATAATTTATTTCCATCCTTTTGTGCTTTATTTACTAAAGAATTAATTTTTTTAAGTTGGACTGGTGCAACTATAGCACCAATATCGATAGACTTATCTAATGGATCACCAACACGAAGTTTTTCCATTCTTTTCTTAAGTTTTTGGATGAATTTTTTCTCAATACTTTCTTGAACTAAGAGTCTTGATCCAGCACAACATACTTGACCTTGGTTAAACCAAATAGCATCAACAACACCTTCTACTGCGCTATCTAAATCAGCATCTTCAAAAACAATAAAAGGTGATTTGCCTCCAAGTTCCATTGTCATTTTTTTATCTGGGTTAGTATTTGTTTGAATTATTTTCTTTCCAACTTCAGTTGAACCCGTAAAGGCAATTTTTTTAATATCTTTATGTGATGTTATATGTTCACCAGTAGAACCATCTCCCGTAATAATATTAATTACACCTTGTGGAATTTTAGCTTTTTCACAAAGTTCAGCAAAATAAAGTGCTGTTAAAGAAGTATATTCTGCAGGCTTTAAGACTACTGTATTTCCAAGAGCAATTGCAGGAGCAATTTTCCACGCTAACATTAATAATGGAAAGTTCCACGGTATAATTTGCCCAACAACACCAATAGAGTTATCAGAATTATTAGTATTCCTCGCAGCCCACCCGGCATGATAATAAAAATGTCTAGCAACAAGTGGAATATCTATATCTCTTGTTTCACGTATTGGTTTACCATTATCAATGGTCTCTAAAACAGATATAAATCTTGAATTTTTTTGTATTAGACGTGCGAGAGCATATAAATATTTTGATCGATCAAAAGATGAAAGTTTTGACCATTTGATATGAGCTTTTTTTGCAGCACTGACTGCAGCATTAACATCTTTTTTTGAAGCAACAGATAATGTTGCAATTTTTTTATTTATGGAAGGGTTAATTACATTTAATTTTTTTGAGCTAGACGATTTTACAAATTTACCATTAATAAAATGATTATTTGGATTTTTTAAATTTTTTATCCAACTATTAACTTCTTTGCTGTCTTCTGGTGCTGGCCCATAAGATATATTTTTAAAATTTTTAATAACTTTATCCATATTATCCTATTGCAAGTTTCTCTTTATTTGCATACCTGCCACTAGTGTAGTGATAGAGTTGTCTTTCTATATCAATTAATAAACTAGAAGCACCAATTCGCAATAATTTAGGATTAACCCATTCAAATCCTAGCTCCTCAGAAACCAATATTAAAAATTCTAAAACAGATTTTGATGTTGATATTCCACCTGCAGGTTTAAAACCAATCTTTTTTCCAGTTTTTGTATAAAAATCTCTAATCATTCTCAGCATGACAAGACTATTATTTAAGTTAGCATTGATACTTTCTTTTCCTGTTGATGTTTTAATAAAATCGGCACCAGCCATCATACAAACTAAAGATGCCTTTGCTACATTTCGAAGAGTCTCAAGGTCGCCAACACCAAGAATAGCTTTAATTTTTGTTTTACCTGCAGTCTCTTTAAAACTGCGAACCTCATCATATAATTTTTTCCAATTATTTTGGAGAACGTATCCTCTATTTATAACAATATCGATTTCATCAGCACCATCTTTAATAGAGTCAGAAATTTCTTTTTTTCTAGTCGTATAAGATGATAAACCTGCAGGAAAACCCGTAGATACTGCTGCAATTGGAATTTTATTTTGAATTAGTTTTGTACAATCTTTTATTAGATGGTGATAGACACATACTGCTCCTACTCTTACTGCATTATTTTCTAGTCCTAAATCCTGAAGAATATAATCATCAATGGGATTAAGAGCTTTATTACACAATCTTTCAATTTTTCCAAAAGTATCGTCGCCACTTAGTGTAGTAAGATCAATTAAAGTAATAGCTTTTAACAACCAAGCAACTTGAAATTCCTTTTTTACAGTTCTTCTTTTAGTTAAGGTAGATGTTCGACGTTCTACAGCACTTAAATTAATTTGTGTATTGTTAACCCAGCTTGTATCTAAATTATAAAATGTTTTCTTTGTCATCGAATTAAATTTTTTCTTCTGTTATTGGTCTGCTCAGTAAATTACTTAGTTCCTCTTTTAAATCATGTTGCTTATAAAGTATATTGTATACAGACTCCATTATTGGCATATCAATATTTTTTTTTTGTGAAATATTATAGACTGCTTTAACTGTATAATAACCTTCTGTTACTTCTTGCGATTTTAAAAGATCTAAAAAATTATCATATTTTGAAGAAGCTAATTTAATACCAAACTGTGTATTACGTGAATTTTTAGAGCTACATGTTAAAATTAGATCACCAAGCCCGGATAAACCAAATAATGTATTTTTATCAGCTTTAAATTTTTTTGCGTATCGTGCCATTTCTGCAAAAGATCTTGAAATGAGTGCGCTTTTAGCATTTTCACCTAAGTTTAAACCTTCTGCAATGCCTGCAGCTATTGCATAAATATTCTTTAACGCACCACCTATTTGCGTTCCGATTAAATCATTTGAATAATAAATTCTAAACTCTTTGTTAGGTATAAGTTTAGAAATATTCTCAAAATCTTTTTTATCTTCTGTTGCAAGCGTTACTGCAGTTGGTAAACTTTGAGATACTTCATTTGAAAAAGATGGGCCTGATAAAATACTAATTGATTTATAAGGCATCATTTCTTGAAATACATCTGTTAATAATTTTGATGACGATATTTCAATGCCTTTAGAACATATAACGATATGATGATTTTTATTATGTAATGATGAATCCTTAATTACCTCCCTAATGTTTTGTACTGGTAAAGTTATAAATACAAATTTAACATTTCTAATTTCTTTTAAAGAGATAGTAGCAGTGACATTTTCATTAAATGAACTGTATTTTAATTTTGGATTAATTTTATGTTCATTTATTGATTTAACAATTTTTTCATCTCGAGCATAAATGATAACTTTATTATTACTTAATACTCGGGCAAGTGCACTCCCCCAAATTCCTCCGCCTAAAATTCCAATTGTCATACGTTTGATCTTTATCCGGTGAGGCAAATGAAGTCAATTTATGGTTTTTGGCTAAAATCTTGGATATTTTTATGAAAAAACTGCATGATTGATTTTTGGAACTAGTATATGAGGTACCGTATATAAAAAGTATACTTTTTTGGAGGAAATATGAAAAAATTACTTCTAGCTGTTATTGTAAGTTTGTCGACTGTAACGACTGCTGCATTAGCAGAAATTAAAGTAGGAATTATTCTTGGTTTTACAGGACCAATTGAATCTTTAACTCCTGCTATGAGAGATGGTGCTAGGATGGCATTTGATGAAGCATCAAACTCTGGAAATCTTTTAGGTGGTGAATCAATTACTATCTTAGAAGCTGACTCAACTTGTGTAGACTCTGCTGCTGCAACTGCTGCTGCTGAGGATCTAGTTGCACAAGGTGTAACTGCTATTATGGGTGCTGATTGTTCAGGTGTAACAGGTGCGATTAATGCAAATGTTGCAGTACCAAATGGTATCTTAATGGTATCTCCATCTGCAACTTCACCAGGTCTAAGTAAAGTTCCTGATAATGGAACTTTTTGGCGTACTGCTCCATCTGATGCAAAAGGTGGTCAAGTATTAGCTAAACTTGCTTTAAGCAGAGGAATTGAAAGTATAGCTGTAACGTATACTAACAATGACTACGGAAAAGGTTTAGCTGAAGTATTTGAAGCTTCATTTGCTCGTGGTGGTGGAACTATTACAGCATCAGCTGCACACGAAGATGGTAAAGCAGATTATTCATCAGAAGTTGGTGTTCTTGCATCAGCTGGTGGAGACGCGCTACTAGTAATTGGTTATATCGATGATGGTGGAAAAGGAATGATCGAAGCATCTTTAGATTCAGGTGCATTTGACACTTTTGTTCTTTCTGATGGTATGATTGGTCAATCAATTGTAGACAATATTGGTGCTGATCTTGAAGGATCATTTGGCTCTATGCCAGGTGCAATTTCAAAAGGTTCAGCTAAGTTTGGCGAACTAGCAGCTGCAAATGGCATGGATGGAAGTGCTCCATATGTTGGAGAGTCTTATGATGCTGCAGCAATTATTGCTCTTGCAATTCAAGCTGGTGGGTCTGCTGATAAGCAATCAATCTTAAACAATATTGCTAAAGTATCTAACGCTCCAGGTATTGTAATTAACCCTGGTCAATTATCATACGGCTTACAAATGTTAGCTGCTGGTAAAGATATTGATTACCAAGGTGCAACAGACGTAGAATTTAATGCGTTTGGTGATGCAGCTGGTGCGTTTAAAGAGTTAGAAGTTAGTGGTGGCGAATTCGTTACTGTTGGCGCTCTTTAATAATTAAAAATTATTTTAATTTAACCCCAGCTTTTAGCTGGGGTTTTTTTATGAGTGCCTAACTTTCTCCGGTATAATTCCCTTCGGTCTATATCGTAAAATTAATAATAAAATTAAACCCATAAATAGGTATCTAAAGTAAGGAACACTATCAAGTAAATGTAATTTTAAAGCATTAGTTGGCTCTAATCCTATAGTAAGTTGATTAATAATAAATGTTGTAATTGGTGCTGCCTCAATCCAAGAAAACCATATGACAAAACCACCGAATATAGCGCCTAAATTATTTCCACTACCTCCTACAATAACCATAATCCAAATAATAAAAGTGAAACGAAGTGGTCGATATCCTGAAGGAGTAAATAATCCATCTAAAGTAACAAGCATTGCACCCGCAACACCTACAATTGCAGCCCCTATTACAAAAATAATTAAATGTTGTTTCACAACATCTTTCCCCATAGCATTTGCAGCTGTTTCATTATCTCTGATAGCTCTCATCATTCTTCCCCAAGGAGATAATTGAGCTTTGTTGGCAAAATAAAAAATTATTAACATAACAATCAGAAATAAAATCGCGTAAGATAATTTTACAAAAATTCCTGAACCATCAATAATAAGATTGTTTAATACTTGTTGTCTATCAGTTACATCAATAATATTATTTAACTTTGACGAGTTTAGATAAGTAACCAAGTTTATAAACCAATCTGCATTTTGTAAATCAATTTCATAAGGAACTGGCCTCTTTAAACCGATGACATTTTTTACTCCCCTAGATAGCCATTCTTCATGTTTTAAAACACTAACAACTATTTCTGAAATACCAAGAGTAACAATAGCAAGATAATCTGATCGTAATCCAAGAGCTACTTTACCAATTACAAATGCAACGCCCGCAGCAAATAAACCTCCTACAATCCAAGAGAAAATTATTGGCAGTCCAAGACCACCTAAAAAACCTGCAATTGCTGGATTAACATCTTCAATATTATGTGTAGCGTTTAAATAAAATTGTCTGATAATTAAAATACCAAAAAAAATTATTAGGGAATTTAAAATATACCTATTTCTTTTTTGGATTACCGTTTTATTAATATAAATTACAGCAATCACCAATACAATTAACAAAACAAAACTGATACCTAGCCCTCTACCTCCAGCCTGCCATGACTCTGTAATGGGAGGGTAAGATACAAGGACTGCCGCTAATCCACCCATTGCTAAAAAACCCATTACACCAAAATTAATTACTCCTGCATAACCCCAAGAAATATTGACCCCCATTGTCATTATTGCTGAAATAATACACATATTTAAAATTACTAAACTTACAGACCATCCTTGAATAAAACCTACAAAAATAAATAGCGAGATCATGATTGTAATGGCTACCCATTCATATCTTTCAAACTTCATCATAAAACTCTTCCTTTAAATATTCCCGATGGTCTTATTAGTAAAACGATGACTAAAATTGAAAATGATACAGCAAATTTATAATCTGTTGAAAGTAATTGCACTAAACCACTTGGCTCTAAAGAACTTGGGAGTAGATACACAAAAAATTTCTTATAAGCATAAGTGACCATAATTTCTGAAAAAGCTATTACATACCCACCTACTACAGCTCCAAAGGGACTGCCAATGCCTCCAACAATTGCTGAGGCAAATATTGGCAAGACTAAATTGAGATAAATAATAGGTTTATAACTTTTATCTAAACCATAAAGTGTTCCCGCAACACAAGCTAAGACTCCTACAATAATCCAAGTAGTGAATACTACTCTATCAGGATTAATACCTGACAATAATGCTAAATCTTCATTATCAGAAAATGCTCTCATTGATTTTCCAGTTTTTGTTTTTTGCAAAAACCAGAAAGTAAAAGTTAAAAGTAATACAGTGATTAATATTGTGATAACTTGAGAAGATTTTAATGCTAATCCTTCATTTAAACCTGTCATTACTTTAAACTGTTTGGCTTTCATTATAAATTTCTGTCCATCGGAAAATTTTATAGTTTCTGTTCCAATTATAATTCTTATTATTGCATTAATTACGAACATAACCCCTATTGAAACCATTGCTAAAACAACAGGAACACTTTTTTGATATCTGTAATATTGAAAAACAAATTTATCAGAAATAATGCATAAGATAATTGTTGCTATTATTCCTATAGGTAACGCCAAAAGAGCAGTAGGAAGAATTCCTAAACCAATTTTTTGTGATTGAAAAAACCATGTAAATAAAATTGTTATCATTGCTCCAAATGACATGATTTCTCCATGTGCAAAATTGGCAAAACGAAGTATAGCGTAAACAAATGTAACTCCAAGCGCACCAAGAGCAAGCTGAGAGCCATAAGAAATACCTGGAATTATAATAAAATTTAGAAGTACAATTATAGAATTTAGAAAATCAATCATTTTAACCTCCTAAAAAAGACTTTCTAACTTCTGGATTATTTAATAGTTCTTCACCTGTACCTTCTCTACTATTTTTTCCATTTACTAATACGTACCCTCTATCAGCAATACCAAGTGCTTGTTTTGCATTTTGTTCAACCATTAGTATGCCAACACCAGTTTTACGAACTTCTATAATTCTTGAAAATAACTCATCCATTACAATTGGTGATACTCCTGCAGTTGGTTCATCTAACATCAAAATTTTAGGTTGAGTCATAAGAGCTCTCCCAAAAGCTACTTGTTGTCTTTGACCTCCTGATAATTCTCCTGCACTTTGATTTCTTTTTTCTTTTAAAATAGGAAAAAGATCATAAACATCATTAATGGTATGAATAATGTCATCATCTCTCAAAAAACCTCCCATTTCTAAATTTTCTTCTACGGTCATACCAGTAAACACATTGTTTGTTTGAGGAACAAATGCCAATCCTAAATGAATTCTGTTTTGAGGTAACATTGAAGATATTTCCTTATTTGAATATTCAACAGAACCTGAAGTTAAGCTTAACATGCCAAGCAATGCTTTCATTGCTGTTGATTTCCCTGCTCCGTTTGGACCAACGATGACTACAATTTCACCTTCTTTAACTTGTAGATTAATATCTTTAATTATATCAACCCCTCCATATCCAGCTGTTAAATTTTTACCAATTAAATCACTCATAAAATTCTAATTTTTATCAATACCTTTTCCTAAATAAGCCTCTATAACTCTATCGTTATTTTTCACTTCATTAAAATTTCCTTTAAATAAAACTGAACCTTCAGCCATCACAATTACAGGATCGCAAATTTTATCTATGAGGTCCATATCATGTTCAATTACGAAGAACGTATAATTCTTTTCTTTATTTAATCTTAATATTGCATCCGTAATTTCATTTAGAAGTGTTCTATTTACTCCAGCTCCCACTTCATCGAGTAAAACAATTTGAGGATCAACCATCATAGTTCTCCCTAATTCAAGTAGTTTTTTTTGACCCCCAGACAAATTGCCTGCAAGTTCTTGGGTTAAGTGACTTAAATTTAAAAAATTTATTACATCGATAGCTTTTTGTCTTATTTCTTCTTCTTGTTGTTTTACTTTAGCATTACTTAATAAAGCGTATGATAATTTTTCACCAAATTGATTTGGTGGCACCATCATTAAATTTTCAAGAACAGTTAAAGTTGAAAATTCATGGGCAATTTGAAAAGTTCTTAGAACTCCTTTAGCAAATAATTCGTGAGGTTTTAAAAAAGAAATATCTTCATTATTAAGAATTATATTTCCTCCATCTGGATCATATAATCCTGCAATAGTATTAAATAATGTTGTTTTTCCAGCTCCATTTGGACCTATTAAACCCGTGATTGAACCCATTTCAACTTTCATTGATGCGTTATGGACTGCTTTTAATCCTCCAAAAAATTTATTAACATTATTTATTTCAAGCATTATGTAATTTTTTTAAATTTCCATTCAATTCGGCATTAAGTACTAATCCTAGAGATATAATTATAGCAAGCATTGCTGAACCCCCATAAGAAACTAAAGGTAATGGAATTCCAACAACAGGCATTAAGCCAGATACCATAGATATGTTCATTATAACATATATAAATAAATTGCTGCCAACACCTATAGAGAGAATTCTTCCAAAAATATGGTTTGATTTAATGCTTATATAAAAACAGACTGATATTAATAATAAAAATAGTAAAATTATAAACATAGTACCAATAAAACCAAATTCTTCTCCAATTAATGTAAAAATAAAATCAGTCTGTTTTTCAGGTAAATACTGAAGATATGATTGAGACCCCTCTAAAAAACCTTTACCAGTTAGGCCGCCAGAGCCTAAAGCAATTTTAGATTGTATAAGTTGATATCCTCTTCCTAAAGCATCTGCTTCAGGATTTAAAAAAGAGAAAATTCTGTCTTTTTGATATGGTTGTAAGTAACTTAAAGACAAAGGAATTGATAGTATTAAAACAAAAAATCCTAATACAAACTTCCAAATTCTTATTCCACTTGCAAATAAAATAAGAATTCCAAGCATTGCTATACTTAAAGCAGTTCCAAGATCTGGCTGTATGACTACTAAAACAAATGGTAAAAATAGAATTAATATTGGAAAAAATAAATTTTTTATTCGCTTAATTTCATCAAATCTTAAATCATGATAAAATCTTGCCAGTGCTAATATTATAGTTATTTTAATTAGTTCTGATGGTTGGATGCTAAAACCAAATATATTTATCCATCTAGTTGCACCCTTTCCAAAAACACCTATTAATTCAACTGATAGTAAAAGTAATAATGATAAAATAAAAAAGATATAAGCAAATTGATAAATAAATTTAATATTTATTAAAGCTAAGATAATTGCTAAAAATATAAAAAATGTTAATCTAATTAAATGTCTTGATGCCCAGGGATTATATGACCCCCCTGCAGCAGAATATAAACCCGCTGCACCAATAAAAGAAATTAAGATGACTAAAAAAATCAATAAGTAATTTAAGTTTTGAATTTTATTTAACATTAAATTTCTAAATTTTTAGTAAATTGAAAAATTTCTTTTGCTATTGGTGCTGCAGTTGATGCACCTGAACCTCCATGTTCAATAACAACCGAAACAGCATATCTAGGGTTTTCAACTGGCATATATCCAACAAATAAAGCGTGATCTCTTTTTTTCCATTCTACTTCTTTTTTCCTAAAATCTTCACTTTCTCTCTCTTCTACAGTTATTCTTCTAACTTGAGAGGTTCCTGTTTTACCTGCAAAAGGTGAGTACTCAGATCTCGAATTATAAGCTGTACCTTTACTTTCATTTACTACTTTAAACATCGAACTTTTAATAATTTTAATTGCATTTTGGTATTTTTCTAATTTTTCAAATTCAATGTTATTATTTTTTTTGATTATATTTGGTTTTACATTTTTTCCATTAGAAGCAATTATTGAAGTCATTACAGCAAGTTGTAGTGGATTAGTTAATACAAATCCTTGGCCAATTGCAGAGATTAGAGTTTCTCCAGGATACCAACTTTCATCGTATTTTTTCTTTTTCCAATCACGTGATGGGATAATTCCTTTTTTTTGATTAGGTAAAGGGACGTCATATATTTTGCCTAAACCAAAATCTTCAGCAACTCTGGCAATTTTATCTATCCCAATTTTTTTTGATATTTCATAGAAGAAAACATCACATGATTCTTTGATTGCATCACTAATATTCATCGAGCCATGACCATTATTTTTCCAACAATGATAAAGTCTATCACCTAAACCAATTTTTCCACTACAAAAATGCTTTGTATTTGTATCAATAATCCCATGGACTAATCCAGCTATAGCAACAACCATTTTAAAAGTTGAGCCTGGAGCATATAAACCTTGAATACATCTGTAAGTGAGTGGGGAAAGTTCATTTTCTAAAATTGTATCCCAATATTCCTTATTGGGTTTTTGAATAATTTTATTTGGATTATAAGATGGAGTTGAAGCCATACATAATATATTACCATTGTTAATATCCATAAGTACTGCAGATCCTGCTTTATATTCTTTCAATAGATTTAAAGCATATTGTTGAATTCTCAGATCAATAGTTATTTGAATATCATTTCCTTTTTGACTATCTTTTCTTGATATTTCACGAATTACTCTTCCAAAAGAATTTACTTCAATCTCCCTTTGTCCTGCTTTACCTATTAATTTAGGGTTAAAACTTTTTTCGATACCATCTTTTCCTATCTCTAGATTAGGCATATTAGAAATGAACGGCAATTCAACTTCTTCTTGATTTGGTTTATTTGTATAACCGATTAAATGTGAAACAGTATTATCAAACTGATAAGTTCTCATATAATCTTGAGAAATAAATATCCCTTCAATATTAAGTTTATTTGATTCTATTTTTTCAAGTTGTGACCAATTAATATTTTCTAAGACTTTTATTTTCTGAAATTTTTTTACTTTTTTAGATAAATCTATTATTTTTCTTCTATGACTAAAATCTATTTTTATAATTTGATTTAATTCGTTTAGAGATTTGTTTATATTTTTTGTATTTTCAGGAATTATATAAATATCAAATACTTTAATATTAGAAGCTAAAAGCTTTTTATTAGTATCATAAATTCTCCCTCTAACAGGATAAATAATTTCTATATCTATTTGATTATTTTTTGATAGCGTTTTATATTTTTGTGAATTTTTTATTTGAATATCATATAATCTCCAGCCTACAATCCCAAAAAATGATACTTTTAAGGAATATAATAAAAAAGTTCTTCTGTTTAGAACTGAATATTGCTTTTTATCATCCGAATAAAACATTTACTTATCCAATTTAGTAAACAAAAATATAGTAGGAATAAAAATAATTAAAGAAATTAAAATTAAATTGAAAAAGAAACTCATGTTAAATTTATAATTATGTAAAAAATTTGCTAAAAAATGTTCAATTAAAAGCAAAATGATCAATGTTATAAAATAAGTAAAAATAATTTGATACGATGATAATCTAATTAAATATTTTCTTAACAATATATATAAGATTAAAAGAGATAAAAAGGTAATTAAATGAGCTCCAATATTATTTAATAATAATATATCAAATAAAATACCATATATAAGAGCTACAACATAAAGATAATAATGGTAATGATAAAAAATTAGATAAATTAAAGTTAAATGAAATAATATATAAAATACATTATTGAAATTAGGAAATATGATAAAGGAATTTACAGATATTGAGAAACTAATAATTAAAATTATGTTTAGTTTAGAGGATGAGTTAAGAAATTTGGAAAACTCCATTATTTTGAAGTAACTATTTGCACATAATCAATATTTACAAAATCTACAAATGGTAGAACAAAAAATCTATTTTTTTCTACTTTAGCCACTTTACCAACTAATAAATCTACTGGAAAAACTTGAGCAGTACCACTTGTAACCACAATATCGCCTAATCTTGGCATTTTATTTTCTTTTACAAAAGAGCTTACTAGATATTTTCCATCTCCATTTCCTGTAAGTAATGAAAAAATTTCATCAGAAATAGATTTCACAGAAATCGATAAATTTGGGTCAGTTAATAATATTACTCTAGAATTTTTAGCAGTTGTATCAATAACCTTTCCTATTAATCCTCTTTCATTAATAGCAGACATATTTTTCTTTATTTTATCTTCGTAACCAGCATTTAAATTTATTAACTTACTATATATTGTATCATTTCTATTAATTAGTGATGCTGTTTTGATTAAAGTTAAATTGTTATCAGTTGCATTTAATAATTTTTTTAAAACTTTATTCTCTCTTGAGTTTTGAATTGCTAATATTTGCCATTTTTTTAGACGAATTATTTCTTCTTGAAGAATTTTGTTTTCAAATTTTAAACTTCTAAATTGATTATATTCATCAATGAAATTTGAAAAAACATTTACTGGTGCTGATATAAATCTTGTAATAGGAATAATTACAGAACTAGATAAATTTTTAATTCCACTTATAAGATAGTAATCTGTTTTTGAAAAAAAAACTAAAAGAAATGAAAGAGTAACAACAGAAATAATGGTGAAATTCTTTACAAATTTTGATAACTGAAAAACTTTTATTTGGAACTTAGGAGCCATTTTAATTTTTAATCAGAGGCAAACACATCGCTCAGTTTTGATTTTTCTTCAAGCGCCTGTCCTGTACCCATTACGACACATAAGAGAGGATCTTCTGCTATTGATATTGGTAAACTTGTTGATCTTCTTAATACCTTATCAAGATTGTGTAAAAGAGATCCACCTCCAGTCAACATTATTCCTCTTTCAACAATATCAGCTGATAATTCTGCTGGTGTTTGTTCTAAAGCTCTTTTTATTGTATCGATTATCTGTGCAACGGGCTCAGCAAGAGCTTCGGCAATTTGTCTTTGTGAAATACTGATTTCTTTAGGAAGACCTGTAATTAAATCTCTTCCCTTTACACTCATAGATCTACCATCTCCATCATCAGGTGGACTTGCAGAGCCAATATCTTTTTTCATTCTTTCAGCTGTTGTCTCTCCAATTGCTAATTTATGAGTTGTTCTCATATATTCCATTATTGCTTCATCAAATCGGTCTCCAGCAGCTTTTACTGAGGTAGAATTAACAACTCCCCCAAGAGACAAGACTGCTACTTCCGTTGTACCTCCACCAATATCAACAACCATAGATCCTGTTGGTTCTGCAACTGGCAGACCTGCCCCTATTGCTGCTGCAACTGGCTCTTCAATTAAATATACCCTCCTAGCTCCAGCAGCATCAGCCGACTCTCTAATAGCTCTTCTTTCAACGTTTGTTGCTCCAGAAGGTACACATATAACAATTTGAGGATTAGATATAGATCTTCCTTTATGAACTTTTTTAATAAAACTTTTTATCATTTGTTCAGCAACATCAAAATCAGCAATAACACCATCTTTCATAGGGCGTATGGCTTTTATTTTTCCTGGTGTTCTTCCAAGCA
The DNA here is from genome assembly GCA_902623255.1 of uncultured Alphaproteobacteria bacterium. Lineage (GTDB taxonomy): Bacteria > Pseudomonadota > Alphaproteobacteria > HIMB59 > CACPNW01. The sequence goes on from CACNSY010000004.1 coordinate 19,062, forward strand.
TTTGTTTTGCTTCATTACCAACAGCTAAAACTTGTGTATTTCCATCATTTTCAATTGTTGCAACAACTGAAGGTTCATTAAGAATAACACCTTCTCCTTTTACATATACAAGAGTATTTGCCGTACCCAAATCAATAGCCATATCTTTAGAAAATAAACTGAAAAAACGATCAATTACCATTAATTAAACTCCCTCTATTTTTAAACTTGCTGTATTCTCTTTAATTGATTTAGTTTTTTTAAAGATTAATCTGTTTAAAGCATTTATATAAGCTTTTGCTGAAGCAACAATAATGTCAGGATCGCTTCCTTTTGCTTGCGATGTTAAATTATCATCTTCAAGTCTGACAGTTACCTCTCCTTGTGCATCAGTTCCAGCTGTAATTGCATTTACTTGGTATAGTTTGAGTTTAAATTCAGTATTAGTAAGTTTTTTTATTGCGTTAAATGTAGCATCAACAGGACCGTTACCATTAATTTTAGTATTTTCCACTTTATCGTTAATTTCTATCTTTAATTTAGCTTCGGCTTTTTCAACAGACCCAGCATTTACTTCCAAAGATACAAATTTAATGTGTTCATCATAAGACGATGTTCTATCTTCTGCTAATGCAATTAAATCTTCCTCAAAAATTTCTTTTTTCTTATCAGCTAAATCCTTAAATCTTCCAAATAATTCCATTAAAGCATTATCGCCAACTTCATAACCAAGTTCTTTTAATTTTTCTGAAAAAGCATGTTTACCTGAATGTTTGCCAAGAACTAATGAGGATTTGTTAAGCCCTATTGATTCAGGTGTCATAATTTCATAAGTACCAGCATGTTTAAGCATGCCATCTTGATGTATACCAGCCTCATGGGCAAAAGCATTTGCTCCAACAATTGCTTTATTTGGCTGAACTGGAAAACCTGTTATTGATGATACTAATCTAGAAGCTTTAATAATTGATTCAGTTTTAATATCAGTATGATAAGGCATAAGATCTTTTTTTACTTTCAAAGTCATTACAATTTCTTCCAAAGATGAGTTTCCAGCTCTTTCACCCATACCATTAATAGTACACTCAACCTGTCTTGCACCTTCTTTTATTGCGGCAACATTATTTGCTGTAGCTAAACCTAAATCATTGTGTGTGTGTGTTGAAAGAATTGCTTTATCAATATTTGGCACATTATTTTTTACATTTTTAAAAATTTTACCGAATTCTTCTGGAAGTGTATAACCAACAGTATCAGGGATATTAATAGTTGAAGCACCAGAGTTAATAGCAAGCTCGATACATTGATATAAAAATTCTAACTCTGATCTTCCACCATCTTCACAACTCCATTCAATATTATCACATAGATTTCTTGCGTGAGACACTGTTTTTTGAATAGCTTCTAAAACTTCTTCTTCAGTTTTCTTTAATTTATATTTCATATGTAGAGGACTAGTTGCAATAAAAGTATGAATTCTTGGAGACTTAGCATGTTGTACTGCTTCCCAAGCACGATCAATATCTTTAAAGCTTGCTCTTGCTAAACCAGCAATCGTTGAATTTTTTACCTGTTTACTAACCTCAGAAACCGCTTCAAAATCTCCATTGGAAGCAATTGGAAACCCAGCTTCAATAATATCAACTTTCATAGAGTCAAGTACTTCAGCTATTTGAAGCTTTTCATCTAAATTCATTGATGCTCCTGGAGATTGCTCTCCATCTCGAAGAGTTGTATCAAAAATATAAATCTTTTCAGTCATTTATTTAATATACACTAATAAAAATTTTATTAAACTTTCATCTAGTTTTTTGATTTATCAACCATTTTTCCTTCAGCAATCCATGGCATTAAAGTTCGTAACTTTTCTCCTACTGCCTCAATTGGATGTTCAGCTTGTTCTTTTCTCATAACTTTGAATTTAGTTTGACCACTCTGATGTTCCTGCATCCATTCTTTAGCAAATTGACCAGATTGAATTTCTGAAAGAATTTTTTTCATTTCTTTTTTTGTTTCATCAGTAATTAGTCTTGGACCTCTTGAATAATCTCCATACTCCGCTGTATTGGAAATTGAATATCTCATATTTGCCATTCCACCTTCATATAAAAGATCAACGATAAGTTTGACTTCATGAAGACATTCAAAATATGCCATTTCAGGAGCATATCCTGCTTCAACTAGAGTTTCATAACCTGCCAAAATTAAATGTGTTAAACCTCCACATAAAACAGATTGTTCTCCAAATAGATCTGTTTCACATTCTTCTTTAAAAGTTGTTTCAATTATTCCAGCACGTCCTCCACCAATTGCTGATGCATATGCAATACCTATTTCAAGAGCATTACCAGAAGGATTTTTATCTACAGCAACTAAACAAGGTACACCAGCACCTCTCACATATTCTGCTCTTACTGTATGACCAGGACCTTTAGGTGCAATCATGATTACATCTATGCCTTCCTTAGGTTTGATTAAATCGAAATGAATATTTAATCCATGAGCAAATGCAATTGTTGTCCCTTCTTTAATATTTTCAGCTATATCATTTTTGTAAATTTCAGATTGAAGTTCATCAGGTGTTAGCATCATAATCACATCAGCCCAACTTGCAGCTTCTGCTGGTGTCATTACTTTGAAATTAGCTTGTTCTGCTTTACTTCTAGAATTTGAACCTTCTCTTAAAGCAATTGAAACATTTTCTATTCCAGAATCCCTCAAGTTCATAGCATGGGCATGACCTTGACTTCCATATCCTACAATTGATATTTTTTTATCTTTTATTAAATTTAAGTCTGCATCTCTATCGTAATATACCCTCATTATTCCTCCTCATTTTTTTTAATTGATGATATTGCAACGGGACCACTTCGAACAATTTCAACTTTTGTAATTTCATTAATTTCTTTAATAAATCTATTTACTCTTTCTGAAGCTCCAGCAATTTCAAAAATTGTGGTATTGTTTTCATTTTCAATTTTTCTAGCTCTATATAAATCACAAAGTTGATAAACTTTCTTTTTGTTTGTATCAGAAATATAAATATACACTAAAGCAACCTCAGCTTCTACTGAACTACCTTCTTGATCTAAATTTGTAACACTGTGAACTGGTACAATTCTAAGTAATTGTTTTTCAATTTGACTAACTACTTCTGAAGTACCATGAGTTACAATAGTAATTCTTGAAATATTTTCATCATTACTAACTTCAGCTACATTCAAACTATCAATGTTATATCCTCTTCCAGAAAACATTCCAATTACTCTAGCCAAAACACCTGGTTCATTATCAACTAATACAGTTAATATGTGTCTCTTAGTCTCTGATACTTGATCAGGAGAAGCGTAAACAGATTTATTCATTAAACTAAAATTTTTCCTTTTTCAGCTGATTTTTTATCTTGTTTTTGATCTTTACTTAACATCATTTCATTATGAGCAGATCCACTTTGAATCATTGGAAAACAATTCTCTTCTTTAGTAACCCAGATATCAGCAATTACTGTATTTTTTGTTTCAATCATTTGAGTTATAACGTCATCAAGTTCATCAGTTGTCTTTGCTCTTAATCCAACAGCTTTATAACTTTCAGCTAATTTAACAAAATCAGGCAAGCTATCAGTATAACTTTCAGAATACCTTCCCCCATGTAACAGTTCCTGCCATTGTCTTACCATGCCCATGTATTCATTATTTAAAATAAATATTTTTACTGGCAATCTATATTGAACAGCCGTGCTCATTTCTTGAATGTTCATAAGTATGGACGCGTCTCCAGCTATATCAACTACTAGGGCATCTGGATGCCCAACTTGGGCTCCAATTGCAGCAGGAAATCCATACCCCATAGTACCTAAACCACCTGATGTAAGCCATCTATTTGGTTCCTCAAATTTATAAAATTGAGCAGCCCACATTTGGTGCTGACCTACTTCAGTTGTAATAAAGGTCTTTGTATTTTTTGTTAACTCATAGAGTCTTTGAACTGCGTATTGTGGTTTTATCTGTTTACCCTCATTATTGTAGTTTAAACAATCTACATCTTTCCATTTATTTATTTTATCCCACCATAATTTTAGCGCTTTATCATCTATTTGAAATTTCTTTTCTTTCCAAACAGTGATCATCTTTTCAACAACCTGTTTTACATCACCTATTATTGGAACATCAACATTTATAGTTTTATTAATATTACTTTCATCAATATCAATATGGATTTTTTTTGAATTTGGCGAGAAAGCATCAAGTCTTCCTGTAACACGGTCATCAAATCTTGCGCCGATATTAATCATGACATCACATTCATGCATTGCCATATTAGCTTCATACATTCCATGCATACCAAGCATACCAAGTGAATTTTTATCTGATGAACCTACTACACCTAGTCCCATTAAAGTCATTGTAACTGGTGATCCAACCATATTTATAAATTCTCTAACTAATGTTGAAGCTTTTGGACCAGAGTTAATACATCCACCACCAATATAAAAAATTGGTTTTTTTGCTTTCGAAATTAATTCTACTGCTTCTTCAATTTTATTTTTTTCAAAATCAGGACTTGGCTCAAACAATCTATGTGAAGGAATAATAATTTTATTTTTTTCTTCATAAGTTCCTGAAGCAAATTGAACATCTTTAGGTATATCAATTAATACAGGACCTGGTCTTCCATTTTGAGCAATAGTAAATGCTTCATGAAACACAGAAGATAATTTATTTACATCCTTAACTAAGTAATTATGTTTAGTACAAGGTCTTGTAATACCAGTTGTGTCACATTCTTGAAATGCATCACTACCAATTAAGTGTTGTGGAACTTGTCCGGTAATACAAACAATCGGAACACTATCCATCATAGCGTCAGTTAAACCAGTTACAACATTTGTTGCTCCAGGTCCTGACGTTACGAGAACTACTCCAGTTTTACCAGTTGACCTAGCATAACCTTCAGCTGCATGAATTGCACCACCTTCTTGTCTTACTAAAACGTGCTTAATTGAATTCTGTTTAAATAAAGTATCGTAAATGGGCAATACTGCCCCACCAGGATATCCAAATACAACTTCTACACCTTGTTCAGCTAAGCTTTTTAAGACAATTTCAGCGCCTGTAATTTCATTATTCATTGATTTTAGCTCATAGGCTGTGGATAAAATAAAATCAATAAATTAGTTTAATTTTGGTCTAAATTAATGGATTTTATGTCAATTTCGTCCGGAAATTGATCAAATTTTTTAAAAATATTAAGATTTGAAGATCTCCACCAAGTGTGTTGTCTTTTTACATAGTTTCTTGTGACCTGCTGAATTTTAGAAATACATTCTTCAATTGATACTTCGTTATTAAGATAAGATTGAATTTCAGGAACTCCGTGAGCTTTCATTATTGGTAAACTATTATTATAATTTAATTTAAGCAAATTTTCAACTTCATCTATCGCACCATTTTTCATCATTAAATGTGTTCTATTATCTACTCTTTTATAATTTTCTTTTCTTTCAGGAAGAAATAATAAAATTTTATAATCTCCTAAATTAATTAATTTTTTATTTTTATTTTGTTTCCATTCACTAAATTTTTTCTTAGTAAAAAAATTTACTTCCCAAATTCTTCTTATTCTTTGAATATCATTGGGTGAAATATTTTTCATTGCATCAACATCATGTTCTTTAACTAAATTAAAAAAATTTTCCTTACCAATTTTTAAAATCATTTTTTCTGATTCTTTTTTTACTTTTTCTGGAATAAATGGAATTGAAACTATTCCATTAATTAAAGACTCTATGTAAAGACCTGTACCTCCAACTAAAATAGGAGTTATGTTTTTATCAATCAAATAATTAATTTTTGTTGATGCTTCCTCACACCATTTTTGTACATTAAATCTAATTTCGCCTTTTACAAACCCATAAAGATGATGATTTATTTTTTTTTGATCATGTATAGTAGGTCTAGCTGTTAAGATACTTAACTCTTTATAAATCTGCATACTATCTGCATTTATAATCTCACCATTTAATTTTTTAGCTAAGCTTAAAGCAAATTTTGATTTTCCTGAAGCAGTGGGTCCTAATACAAAATAGATTTGAGTTTTCAATTATTCTTAAATTTAATTGTTACCCAATTTTGCTCATCATCTCTAATTATTTTAAGTAATAATGAGGATCTACCTGTTTTTTCTAAAGAATTTACTAATTCTTCAAATGAATTCATATTATTAATAATCTCTCTATTAACTTCTGTAATTATATCTCCATTTTGCAAACTACTTTCAAGATCATCAATGGAAATTACTTTAACTCCACTTTCATGATCTTTAATAGTAATTCCTAAAGATTCTATTTTTAAGTTTCTCTCAACATTTGAAGTTGTTTTTCTTTCTGTAACTACCTCTCCGGGTAATTCACCTAATATTACCTCAATATTAATCTTTTTATTTTTTCTCCATACTTCTAAGATCGCAGTAGAACCAACATCTGATTCTGCCACAACTCTAGGTAAATCAGGCATCTTTTTAATTTCTATATTGTTAAATTTTAAAATTACATCGCCTGGTTCTAATCCAGCAGTTTTTGAGGGACCATTAGGATTAACATTGGATATGAATGCACCTTTTTGATCAGGCAATCCAAGACTTTCTGCAAAATCCTTTGTTACAGGTTGAATTTGTACACCTAACCAACCTCTCTTAGTTTTTCCAAAATCTTTTAATTGTTGTACTATTTTTTTGGCACTGTTCGCAGGTATTGCAAATCCTAAACCAATACTTCCACCTGTTTGCGAAACAATTGCCGTATTAATTCCTATTACCTCTCCATCTAAATTAAATAATGGTCCACCAGAGTTACCACGGTTAATAGATGCGTCTGTTTGTAAAAATTTAACGTATGGCCCACTACCTAAATCTCTTGAGATTGCAGATATAATTCCTGCTGTGACTGTTCCTCCCAAACCAAGAGGGTTTCCAATTGCAATTGACCAATCTCCAACTCTCATCTTATCTGAGTCTCCCCAACCAACATATGTAAGTTTTTTGTTTTTTGGATCAATTTTCAATACTGCTATGTCTGCTTTGGGATCTCTTCCAAGTAATTCAGCTGTAAACTCTGTTTCATCATTTAGAATAACAGTTATTTCATCAGCTCCTTCAATTACGTGATTATTTGTAACAACTATACCATTTTCACTTATTATAAAACCTGACCCAAGTCCTGTCATTGGTCGTTGTGATCGTCTTTGATCACGATCAAAATATTCTTTAAAAAAATCATCAAAGGGAGATCCCTCTGGAAATTGTGGTATTTGATTTTGGTTATTATTTTCAACAATAGTAGTTGATGCAATACTAACTACTGCAGGAGATAATTGTTCTACTAAATCAGCAAAGCTCTCAGGTACAGCAAGTAATGGTTTCGAAAATAAAATAGATATTAAGAATAAAAATTTAATTCTCATATTAATTGTCATAGTATTTGAAAGTGAAATAAATAAGGCACAGTCCTAGAAGAGCAAAAAATAAACTAATATTTTTTACAGTTTGTGGATTAATAAGTGAGAGCATATCGAGATATTTTTTTAAATTGTTCGCTAAAAAAAAATAGAGAATACCTTCAATGATCAGCACTAGACCTATGCTTATTAGTAAAATTTCAAACATTAATTTTGGATATCTATTTCACCAAAAAATTTTTCACAAACTTCCCCAGGAGCAATTACCATAGACATCTCTGTATCTCCAAAAGTATCTTTACAAGCTTGCATTGTTCTTAAGAAATCAAAAAATTCCTCATCACGACTATAAGCATCGCCTAATATTCTATTTTTAGCGGCATCTCCTTCACCTCTTAGTATTGATGATGTTCTTTCGGCTTCGGCTAGAATTACTGTTTGTTGTCTATCCGCTGATGCAACAATTTCTTTAGAAAGTTCTTCACCTTCCGCTCTTAATAAATTTGCTTCTTTTTCACGTTCAGAACGCATTCTTTGATAAACGTTATTAGATACTTGTTCGGTTAAATCTGTTCTTCCTATTCTTATATCAACAATTTTAACACCAAAGGAATTCTCATTAACTTTAATTTGTTTTTCAATTTCATTCATAATATTAATACGTTCATCACTCAGTAGTGATGTTAAAGAGTATTGGGCAATTACACCTCTAACTGCTGCGTTTATAATTCTACCAAATCTATCCGAAAAAGTAGTTTCATTTCTAACTGTCTGATAAAACTTTAAAGGATCGACAATGTTGTATCTTGCGAATGAGTCAACAATAATTCTTTTTTGATCAGAAAGTATCATTTCTTCAGGTTGGGGATCGAGATTTAGTAATCTAGAATCTAAAAATACGGCATCTTGAATAAATGGAATTTTAAATTGAAGGCCAGGTTTTGTAACAACTTTTCTTGGGTCACCAAATTGGAGCACTAAAGCTTGCTTAGTTTCATTTACAATAAAAAAAGCTCCCGTAAAAGTAAGGAAAAGAATAAATAAAACTAAAACTATAAGTAAATTTCTTGCACTAAATCTCATCTTAATTATTTCCTGACTTTTTAAGTTCATTCAATGGAAGGTAAGGAACCACACCTTGTCCATTTCCAGTATCATCTAAAATTATTTTGTTCTTACCTTCTAAAACTTCTCTTAAAGTTTCTAAATAAATTCTTCTTTTAGTTACTTCTTTCGCATCTTTATAACTATTGTAAACATCAATAAAGTTTTGTGCTACACCTTCTGCTTGTTTAACCACCTGCTCTTTATATGCCGTAGCAGCTTCGACGAGTTTTGCTGCTTCACCACGAGCATTAGGTACAATTCTATTTAAATAAGTGTTTGCTTCGTTAACTAATCTTTCTTTATCTTGTCTTGCTCTTTGAACTTCATCAAAAGCGTCAATAACTTGATCGGGCGGATCAACACTTTGAAGCTGCACTGATTGAATTAAAACACCACTTTCATAGGAGTCTAACACTAATTGTAATTCATTTCTTACAACTTGTTCAACCTCTTGACGACCTTCTGTAAGTAAGAATTGAAGGTCTCTTTGACCAACAACTTCACGTACAACACTTTCAGACATATCTTTAACGGTAAGTTCTGGATTTCTAAGCTTAAATAGAAAATTTCCAGCGTCTTTTATTTTGAAAAGTACTGTGAATGCAACATCTGCTATGTTTTGATCACCCGTAAGCATTAAACTTTCTTCAATAACTTTTCTCTCTGCATTTGAATTTGAGCCAAAACCAAGATCACTTGCACTTCTAAATCCAACATTGATTTTTCTAATTACTTCAACTTTAGGTGTAACAGTTTGACCAATTGGAGTCGGAAAAAAGTAATGTAATCCAGGCTCAGTTGTTTGACCATTCCATCTACCAAATAAAAGTTCTACTCCCTGTTCATCAGGTTCAACTCTGTAAAAACCAGTAGCTAGCCATAGTAAAACAGCTACAATTATAAAGATTGAAAGGTTACGCCTTCCACCAAATTTAAAATTTCCAAATCTATCTTTTGCTTTTCTTATCGAATCTTCGAAATCTCTTCTATTTGGACCATCCCCAGAACCTCCAGAGCCCCAAGGGTTGTTATTTCCGCCTGATCCCCAAGGATTATTGTCATTGCTATTTTTATTCCAGTTCATATACTATTGATAATATTGGCTCTATCTACTAACACTAATTATATTATTTAATAACTAATATTTGAGTAAATCTGGAAAAATCAAGTATGTCTGATGAAATTTTATCTTTAATCTACACATTTTCTAAGAAATTTAGTGATCCTGAAACAAATCTTAGTTTTGATCCTAAAAATCAAAATATTTCAGCAGTTGTAAAAGAGGGCAATGTAAACATTTCCTTACTTGTAAAAGGTCAAAAAGAAGATCTATATCTAAATATCGCAAGATTGCTTAAAAATAATGTTGAGCAAATTTCTGGAGTACTTTCTGTGAATGTAATTATAAACTCAGATATAGAAAGTACTAAAACAAATAATAATGATAATAAAAGATTTAAAATTGATGCAAAAAATATTGTAGCAATTGCTAGCGGTAAGGGTGGAGTTGGCAAATCAACATTTTCTGTAAATCTCGCTACAGCATTAAACTCGCTAGATCTTAAGATTGGGTTACTTGATGCAGATATATATGGTCCTAGCATTCCTAGAATGATGGGTATTTCAAAAAAACCTATAATGAATGAAAACAAAAAACTTATACCTTTAGAAAATTATGGAATAAAATTAATGTCTATTGGATTTATTCTAGACTCTGAAGCTCCAACAATTTGGAGAGGACCAATGGTGATGAAAGCTTTAGAGCAAATGTTTAATGGTGTTGAGTGGGGTGAATTAGATTATCTTATAATTGATCTCCCTCCTGGGACTGGAGATGCTCAACTAACTTTAGCTCAAAGTTCAAAACTTTCTGGATCAATTGTAATTTCTACACCTCAAGATGTAGCTCTTACTGATGCGAGAAAAGGAATAAATATGTTTAAAAAAGTAAATGTTGATATTCTTGGTATTGTGGAAAATATGAGTTATTTCATATGTGATAACTGTAATCAAAAACATTATATATTTTCAAAAGATGGTGTGAAAAAAGAAGCTGAAGAATTTAAAATACCTTTTTTAGGAGAAATTCCTATTGATACAAATTTAAGAATTCAATCAGACAATGGAATCCCTGCTTTGATAGATAATCCAGATGGTGAAATTACAAAAAAATTTATATCAATTGCTAAAAACTTAAAAAAATCTCTAGATTAAACATTCATCAGAGCATCAATTTTTTCATGATGCTGATAGTTTATTAATTTAAAATCATTTACGTTGTATTTAAAAAAATCTTTTGTTTCGAATTGAAGCTCAGGTAATTTTTTAGGCACTCTTTCTAATTGGATTTTTACCTGCTCAAAATGTTCTTTATAGATGTGAAAATCTCCTAAAGAATGAATAAAAGTTCCAACTTCTAATTTACACTCTCTAGCTAACATATGAGTTAAAAGACTATAACTAGCTATATTAAATGGAACGCCCAAAAACATGTCACATGACCTTTGATATAATTGGCAGCTTAATTTATTATTAGAAATAAAAAATTGTGAAAATGCATGACATGCTGGCAATGACATATTTTTAATCTCCGGAGGGTTCCAAGCAGAAATTATATGACGCCTTCCATTTGGATCTTCTTTTAATCCTTTAATTAGATTTAAGACTTGATCTTCTCCATTAAAATTTCTCCATTGAACTCCATAAATTTTACCGACATCTCCTTCAAACCGGGCATTTGATTTCCAGTAATCAGCTTGAGCATTTTGTGTCCAAATAGTTTTTTTATCTTTTAAATTTTCTCTTGAATCATTGTATAAAATTTCAGCAAGTCTTCTCTCATCATCTGAACCTTCGATGAACCACAATAACTCTGAAACTACAGATTTCCATGCTAGTTTTTTAGTCGTTATTGCAGGAAAACCTTTTGATAGATCATAATGCATTTGATAACCAAAAGATTTTCTAACACCACCCGCTCTACTTTCAACATCAGAGCCATTATCATAACAATATCTCAATGCATCTAGGTATTGTTTCATCTTTCCCAAATCTCAAAATGGCAAGTTGAGTCACCATTTATTTTTTTAATCATTTTCATATTATTTTCTATAGAAGAAATATCTATAAATTTTTCACAATTGTAATTACCGTAGATTCTAGTGAGATAAAATTGTTCTATGGATTTAAAAGTCAAATTTATTATTTCTGAACCTCCAATTATAAAAATATCCATATCTTTATATTTTGATTGAAGATTTTGAATTTGATCATTTATGTTTCCACTTAAGTAATAATCTGCCCCTTCTATTAATTCTTTATCTTTACTTGTAATTAGAACATTTATTCTTGATTTTAGAGGTGTGGGCATAAAAGGATCGTCCCAGGTCTTCCTTCCCATTACAACGATATTATTTACAGTATTTTCTTTAAACCATTTTAAGTCAATTGAATTTTTAGGCCAGGGCATACTTTGGCCCTTACTTATCCCCCCTTTTTCATCTACTGCCATTATTGCTTTAATCATATTTTTTTATTTTTATGACTTAATTAGTAACAATTTTTTTTTTTAATTGCTAGGTTTCAAGACAAAACTTTCAAGTATAATTAGTTTAAGGTATAATGAAATTGTTGCTTTGCAACTAAGATAATAAATGCTTTGTGCAATAAGTTATTCGGACCCGGGGGCGGTACCCGGCGTCTCCACCAATATGGGGACGAAATAGGTTTGACGGTAATTCAAAGACAAAGACTTTATCCGGTATTGTACCACCGTTATCGGGCTATTTTATAAACGCTAACGATAATAGATTAGCACTTGCTGCCTAGGTTCTAGGTAAGCGCGGTTAGGGGCACCGAGCAACAGAACGCCCCACTTTTTAAATATTATCCAGTAATATCAATAATTTTTATAGAAAACTCTCTACGAAGTTTAATAAGAAGTTACTACGAAGGAAAATATATAATTTATTATTAGGTAATGTTAATTGTTAGATTTATTTTAACAAATTAATTTATAATGAATTATGAGTCTGAACTAACTGGTGGTAATCCAAATTCACTAGGTAATACAATAAAAGTTGTTGAACATGTCATTGTTAAAAAAAATAGAATTAATTCATTAATTAAGTGTTATTCAAGCAACGACCAAATAGTAAGATTAAGAACATCAAATGCTTTTAAAAGAATTTTTAGACAAAAACCAGAATGGTTTTTAGATTTTAAACATATTTTCTTAAACAAAATTTCAAAGATAAAACAACCTTCTGCACAATGGACCTGCGCTCAATTATTTTCAGAATTAGTTAATCAATTAGAAAATAAAGAACAAAAAAAAGTAAAAAAAATTGTATCTGATTATCTTAATAATTCCAGTGATTGGATTGTTTTATGTCAATCAATGAATGCTCTAATAACTTTCAATAAAATTGATAATAAAACAATAAAAGAAAATATAAAAATTATTAAAAAACTTTCAAAAGATAGGAGAAAGGCAGTTTCTAGACTAGCAAAAAAATTATTATCCTTAAATAAAGAATATAAAACTACGAATAACCCAAACAAGTAATCCGATAAATAATGAAAATTTTTTACGAAGTTTCTACGAAGAAGTTTCCAAAAACCTATATTTTCTGTATATAATAAAATTATGGTCGTTCTACAGAACGCCCGATATTAATGAGGTAAAGAAAATATGAAAAAATTTGAAGATTTGATGAGTGTAAAAAATGAAATTGAAAATATTTCTGCATCAGAAGCAAAAGAAAAAATCAATGATCCAAATGTACAATTCATTGATGTTAGGGATAAAGAAAGTTTTGCTAAAGGAACAATAGGAAATGCAATTCATTTGGATAGAGCTTTTCTTGAATTTTATTTGGCAGAAGGCAGTCCATTAGAAAATAAATTTTTCAAAGAAAACCCAGATAAAGAATATGTTGTATTTTGTGGTGTTGGAGGACAAGGAACTTTATCAACTAAAACAATGAAAGATATGGGTATTAAAAATGTAAAGAATATTACTGGCGGTATGGCTGAATGGGAAAAATTAAAAAAATAATTTTATTAAACTAAAAATTTATTTGGGGTTTTTTTCTTTCAAAAAAGGTACCATTGAGCTCCAAACACCATCCTTTTTTAAACGATGATAGGTTGCTGCAAAGATATGAATAATTATAAAACAATAAAGTAAACTAATGTTTAATTCGTGAAAAATAATAACAATATCAGTTATAATTGCATCTTTAAGCTCTATCCAAAATAAAAAACCAATCAATAATCCTGATAACACAGTACCTATTAATAGAGCATACATACCGTTGTGAACAATTTGAGCAGCTAATTTTTGAGCTTTAGGAGTATCTTCAGGTAAGGATGTCTTTTGTGTTGTTTTCATATAAATGAGACGAATTAATAGAAGAAACAGAAAAATTACTGCAAAAATAATTTCAAATCTAAAAAATGCTTTGTCTTCAAGTTGATTAATATCATCTACTTGCTTTGCTACACCATAAACAAATAAAAGAACAAAACCCCAATGAAATAATTTTGCTATTTTACTATATTGCGAATTATTTTTATCTAAACTCATAAATTTTGTTGCAATACTTTAAATATTTAATAAAAAAATAAAACTGAAATGATTGAATATCAAAAAATACTAGATAAAAATATGCTAAATGTATTTAAAGATATTCTTAAAAATATTAAAGATAATGGATTATCAAATAATAATCATCTCTATATTACATTTTTAACGAATCATACAAACGTTGAATTACCTAATTGGTTAAAACAAAAATATCCCCAAGAAATGACAATTATTATTCAATATGAATATTATGATTTAGAAATAAATAAAAATGATTTTTCTATTACACTGTCATTTGGTGATATTAAAACAAACTTAAAAATTAATTATAATGCTATTGTTTCATTTGCAGATCCTACAGCTAATTTCGGTTTAATTTTGCAAAAAAGTAAAATTCAGAAGAAAGTAAATAAAAAATTAGAAACCAATATATCAAAAAAGGATAATATAATTAATTTTTCAAATTATAAAAAAAATTAATCTAAGTAATAATGTTCAATTAATTTACCATTTTGGTAATCTAAACATAATGGACTGCCAGTTGGAAGTTCTATTGAAGATATTTCTTCAGGTTTGTACATACCAACTTTAATCATAATTGCTCTTAAGGAATTACCATGCGCTGCAATTAAAACATTTTTTTTATTTAGAATATAAGGTTCAATTGTTTCAGTAAAGTATGGCGAAACTCGGTCTACTACATCCTTAAGACTTTCTCCATTTGGAGGTGGTGTATCATAAGATCTTCTCCATATGTGAACTTGTTCTTTTCCAAATTTATCAGCAGTTTCAGCTTTATTTAAACCAACTAAATCTCCATAATCCCTCTCATTCAGTTTTTGATCTTTTTCATAAATAAGTTTTCCATTTTTATGTAAATTTTCTATCTCTGATGCCTTTATAGCTATTTCTGCTGTTTTATTTGCCCTTTCTAAAACACTACTAAAAACTTTATCAATTTTTATATTATATTTTTTTAATAAATGTCCTGCATTATTAGCTTCATTAATACCTTTTTCAGTTAATGGAACATCTTTCCAGCCAGTAAATCTATTTTCTAAATTCCACTGACTTTGACCATGTCTTAGTAAAACAAGTTTATTCATATGTTCCATATAATATGTTATAAAGAGTTTGTTAATAAATAATGGCTAATAAAAAAAGAATAGAATTTGATAGTTTAGGTTCCAAAAAAATTGATCAAAATAAACTTTGGGGTGCACAAACTCAAAGATCCTTAGAAAATTTTAAAATTGGAAGTGAAAAAATACCATCAGAATTAATTATCGCATTGGGACAGCAAAAGAAAGCGGCTGCAGAAGCTAATATAGAACTTGGTGTTATAGATAAAAAATTGGGATTATTAATATCAAAAGCCTGCGATGATATTATTAATTTAAAACTTATTGAAGAGTTTCCATTATCAGTATGGCAAACTGGATCTGGAACTCAAACTAATATGAATGCAAATGAAGTAATTAGTAATCATATTATCAAAAAATTAAAAGGAAGAATTGGAAGTAAAAAACCTATTCATCCTAATGATCATGTAAATTTATCTCAATCATCAAATGATACCTTTCCAACAATAATGCATGTTGCAATTAATGAGTTATCAATAAAAAATTTAATACCAACTCTTAAAGATCTAATAAAAGAATTTCAAAAAAAGAAAAAAACATTTCAGAATATAATTAAAATAGGAAGAACTCATACTCAAGATGCAACGCCGATTACTTTAGGTGATGAATTTTCTGCATTTTGTACTCAATTACAAGCTTGTTTAAAAAGAATAGAAGTTGCAAAATCAGAATTAAAATATCTTGCTCAGGGTGGAACTGCTGTAGGCTCTGGAATCAATGCACCAAAAAAATTCGATAAAGTATTTTGTAAACATTTGAATAAACTTACTAAGGATAATTATAAACCCTCTCAAAATAAATTTGAGTCTTTAGCTTCTCATGATCCACTAATTAATTTTTCAAATTCTTTAAAAACTTTATCAATTTCATTATTAAAAATAATAAATGATATAAGATTCTTGGCGTCTGGACCTAGATCAGGATTAGGAGAATTGATATTACCTGCAAATGAACCCGGATCATCAATTATGCCTGGAAAGGTAAATCCAACACAAATTGAAGCTTTAAGCATGGTGTGTGTTCAAGTAATAGGAAATAGTACAACAGTGGATCTTGCTGGTTCAAATGGTCATTTTCAACTTAATACATATAAACCTGTTATAGCCTTTAATATTATTCAGTCAGTAAACCTTCTAAGTGATGGTATCAAAAGCTTTAATAATAATTGCTTAAAAGGATTAAAAGCAAACAAAGAAATTATTGATAATCATTTAAATAACTCTTTAATGCTTGTTACTGCCTTAAACAATAGTATTGGATATGACAATGCTGCAAAAATTGCAAAAAAAGCATTCACTGAAAACTTGAGTCTCAAAAAAGCAGCTTTGAAATTAAAATTAGTTTCTGAAAAAGATTTTGATAAAATAGTTGATCCAAAAAAAATGATCTAACTAAATATATTCGTAATTATTTTTATTAGCAAACAAAGATCTTAATAATAAGTTATTTAAATAATGGCCCGATTTATTGCCTAGAAAATAACCTTGAATTGGTGCCCCTGCTAAATATAAATCTCCAATAGAGTCAAGAATTTTATGTCTTACAAACTCATCCTTAAAGCGTAAACCATCTGAATTAAGTATTTTAGTCTCTCCAACAACCACAGCGTTATCTAAAGAACCTCCTAGTGCTAATCCATTTGATCTTAGCATATGAACATCTCTTTCAAATCCAAAAGTTCGGGCTGATGCAATATCAGTTTTATAGTTTCCATTTACTAATTGCAGCTGACAGCTTTGTTTACTGACAAATTTACTCGGAAAATCAATTTCAAAATCAATTGAAAATTGATTATTCGGTTTTAATTCTACAGATGAGTCATCATTTTCAACTTTAATATTTTTTTTAACTTTTAAAATTTTTCTTTTTTTTCTCAAACTTTGAATAGAAGTTTTATCGATTAGATCAACAAACTTTATTGAACTTCCATCCATTATCGGCACTTCTGGACCATCAATTTCAATTTTAATATTGTCTATATGCAATCCAGACAAAGCACTCATTATATGCTCAATTGTTGAGACACTTGCATCATTTTGATTACTTATTGTTGTGCTTAATTTTGTATTAGTTACATTTGACCATATAGCTTCAATGATGTTATTTTTATTAAGATCAGTTCGGATAAACTTTATTCCATAATCAGCTTCAGCAGGATAAAGTTTCATAGTTACATTCAGGCCTGAATGCAATCCTATTCCATTTATAGATACGGGTTCAGCTATTGTTTGTTGACTATTAAAATTGTTTGATATGTCTATCATTTTAAAAAAAAACTACTGAAATCAGCAGTTTTTTTTTTATATATTTTTGACGTTTTTAACAACTAACCTAATATTTCAAAATATTGCAGATAATAGTTTATTTACTAATTAGCCTGTCTTCTAAGGAAAGTTGGTATATCTAAAAGTTCTTCCTCTGTTTCCTGATTGAACTCATTATCTATTTCAGAAGATTCACTTTCTTCAGCACTGAATTCCTCTTTTTCAACGATGCCTAAGTTATTTTCTTCAGAATTGTTATCTTCATTAGACTCATTTTCTTCAATCTTTTCCTCTGAAGATGCAAAAATAGGCTCATTCTTTGTAAGAATATCATTTTCTGAAGCTATATCTTGAGATTTACTTTCAGTAGAAAGAGTATCAAATAAGCTTAATCTTCTTACACTTGCCTCATTTGGTCTATCTATATCCAAAGATGAGCTTAATACTTCCTCAGAGATATTATCGATATTATCAGTTTCAATTTGATCTAAAGTTTCTGAAGTTTTGTTTTGAACAAATGCTTTATCATCAATATTTTCTTCTGAGCTTGAAATCTCTAATTGGTCTATATTTGATTGCTCATCTACATGAATATTATCAGAATTTTGATTATTGAGTATTTGTTCATTTGCAGTCTCATTAATCTCTTCATATCGAATGCTCCCATCTTGTGAGGCATTTTCCTCCAATATAGTGCTTTCAGACAATGAGTCAGACTTTTCTATATCCTGTTTGTAAATATCATTATTTATGCTTATTGGCGCAAAGTTTTCTATAGGTTTAGCTGATATATTATTATTTGCATCAATACCTGTAGCTACGATACTTACTCTTACAACGCCTTCAAGTCTATCATCACAAGTAGTTCCATAGATAATATTTGCTTCTTCATCAATTTCTTGTTTTATTCTGTTTGCAGCCTCGTCGACTTCATACAATGTAATATCTTTGCCACCAGTAATATTAATTATTAGGCCTTTTGCACCTTTAAGGGAAACATCATCAATTAATGGGTTTGCAATAGCTGCTTCAGCGGCTGCAATTGCTCTACCTTCACCCTGGGCCTCACCTGTGCCCATCATAGCTTTTCCCATTTCGGACATAACAGTTTTGATATCTGAAAAATCTAAGTTTATCATTCCAGGTTGAACCATAAGGTCAGTTACACCACGAACTCCAGCATACAAAACATCATCTGCCATTTTAAAAGCATCAGAAAAAGTAGTTTTTTCATTGGCAATCCTAAATAGATTTTGATTTGGTATTGTTAGTAATGTATCAACATACTGTTGCAATTGTTCAATTCCTTTCTCAGCTAACTTCATTCTTTGAGAGCCTTCAAAATGAAAAGGTTTAGTTACTACGCCAACAGTTAGTATTCCTTTTTCTCTAGCTAGTTTAGCAATTACTGGAGCAGCACCTGTGCCAGTACCGCCGCCCATTCCAGCGGCTATAAAAAGCATGTGACTACCTTCAAACTTTTCACTTAGATCTTGAATTGCTTCTTCTGCAGCTTGCCTTCCAATATCAGGTCTCATTCCTGCACCCAAACCTTTTGTACTATTTAACCCTAATTGAATTTTATTAGGACAACTAGAAATTTGTAAAGCTTGTGCATCCGTATTAGCTATTAGAAAATCTACACCTTCTAAATTAGCATTTATCATGTTGTTAACTGCATTTCCCCCAGATCCACCTACTCCTAAAACCGTTATTTTAGGATGTAAGTTTTGTGCTACATCTTGTATTGAAATATTGATAGTCATTGTAATCTCCGCCGTTTTAAATAGTTTTTAACGATTTATGTTCGAAATCGTCAATATAATTTACTACATATAGTATAATCTAAATATATTGATCAAGCCAAGAAAAAAAGCTTGAAATTCCTCGTTTTTTTGATTTTTGTGACTGATTTACCAGAAAATCAATTTTAAATAAATCATGGTCATACACGATAGATCCAATAATATCGCAAAAGTTGGGTTTTTTAAATTTATTTTCTAAATTTAATTGATCTAATGGACTAGATACTCTTACACCACTTGCAAAAATTGTTTCAACATATTTTTCAATGTTGTCCATCATTGCTCCACCACCTGTCAAAACAACATTGTTTAATTTTTTATTTCTTAAGTTATTATCTTTTATTTTTTGCCATATCATCTCTAAGGTTTCTTCGATACGTGGTCTAATAATGGCGTTTAAGCTTGATCTTGTTATTTGTTTAAATGTATTTTTATCACCTGAAATAATTGGAATTTCTATTATTTCATGATCATCACTGGGTGATGAAACTAAAGAGCCATATAAAGTTTTTAATCTTTCTGCACTGGAAATAGTAGTGGATAAACCTCTAGCAATATCTAATGTTATGTTATTACTACCAATAGATATTGCATCTCCATAAACAAATCTATTATTTTCGAATATTGATATAGAAGATGTTGAGTGGCCTAAATCAATACAAATGGTTCCAAGTTCTTTTTCATCTTTTGTTAATGACGATAAAGATGAAGATAATGGAGAAGGAATATAATTATCAATATTAAGTTTCAATTTTTTTATAACACTGGAAATATTATCTGAATATTTTTTTGGTATATTTATTTTATAAAAATTAATTTTAATATTATCTGAATAATTACCTATTGGAGCATTAAAATACCGATTATTATCGATGTCGTATGATGTTATATTATTATATATTTCAAATTTTTCATTTGGATTATTAAAGTACTCTGATTGATTAATAATTTTTTTCATATGTAATTCTGAAATTCTTTCATTTTTTAATTCTATTGCTGAGTCATAGTAATGAGAATTAGAATGCAGTAGAGATAAATTTAGATTAACAGAATTTAATTTTGTTTGTGATTGTTTTTCAGCCTCGTCCACTAAAGATTTAATTTGATCATGTAAATTTTCAAAATTTAAAATAATATTTTTTTTAATATTATTATTGGGAACACTAACAATAGAAAGGATATTAATATTTTCAGTATTCTTATAATCAGCAATGACACATGATATTTTTGAATTACCAATATCTAGACCAGCTTTAATCATTTTAATTAATTAAGATTGTTTTTTTTAAATTTCTTAAATCATATGTTTTTATATTATTAATATCTGTTTTGCTAAGTTTATTTTGTATCAAGATAAAATTCTGAATAGATTTATTTGGATCTTCTTCTGAGAGCATTAATTTCACATTGCCGTATAAATTTATATCCCATCTTCTTTTATTCAGGAATTCCAAACTTTCTATTTGATATTTTTTTTCAAAATCATTATTTTTTAAAATATTAATTAATGAATTAGCTTTTAGGTTTGAAGAATTACCCTTAAAGATTAATAATGACTGATTAGTGAAATCATTAATATAAGTTTGATCTATAATTTTTCCATTTTTATCAAAAATAAAATATTTCTCGTTAAAAAAATAAATTCCTATTGGTCTATATTCTTCAATTCTTATAAATAGAGTGTCTTTATAATTTGTATTTAAATATATTTCTTTGACCCAGTTATTTTCTTTTATTGAATCATTAATTTGATCCAATGGTAACAAAAAAATTGAAGATCCTATATAATTTTGTAGTTTATTCTCTACAAATTTTAATTCGATTTTCTCCAAACCTGAAATATCAAATTTTATAAATTGATATTGGAAGTTTTCAGAAAATCTCTGAATTATATTTACAGAAGTCTTAATTAAATTATTTTTATTAAAATATAGTAAAAAAGAAATAATAATTAAGAATAAGAAAATACAAAAATAAGTAAATGATTTGAAACTTAAGACATATTTTCTTCTATTAATATTGTTCATATTAATAATTTAAATTTTTGATCAAAATAAAAATGATTTCTGAAAAAGGTAAACCTTTATAATTAGCTTGTTCAGGCAATAGAGATATAGGTGTAAGCCCAGGTTGAGTATTCGTTTCTAAAAAGAAAATTTTATTTTTTTTTGTGTCAAAAATAAAGTCAGTTCTTGCAAGTGAATTACAACCTAAAAGTTTGTGAGCTTTAGTAGCAAATTTAAGACATTTAGCATAATTTATTTTATTTATCTTAGCTGGTAAAATATGTTTAGCGTAACCTTTAGAATATTTTGCTTTATAATCGAAAAAATTATTTTTTGATTTTATCTCTGTAACAGCAAGTGCGTGAATTTTTTTATCTAATTTAATAGTTGAAACTGTAAGCTCCCTTCCAGATATATACTCTTCTATTAAAATTTCTTTGTGATTATTAAGTTCCTTTTTAAATTCTTCTAAATTAGAAATTAAAATATCAAATTCTCTTTTATTTTTAATTATTTTTATACCAAAACTTGAGCCACTTCTATTGGGCTTAATAACAAATTTTTTTAACTTACTTTTGATAGTAATTAATTTCTTCTCATTTAAATCATTTAAATTTAAAAGATAATATTTTGGAGACATTAATTTATTTTTAATAATTTCTTTCTTAGATGCAGATTTATTAAAACATAAATTAGATGATTTTATATTTGAATGAGAAAAAGGAATTTTATTTTTTTTTAAAATTTTTTGAGTTTGTCCATCTTCACCAAAAGGTCCATGTAAAGCATTAATACAAACAAAATTTTTATAATGAATTATTTTTTTATGAAAATTTTTAGGATTAACTCTTAATGTCTTAAACTTCAATTTATTTAGATTAAGAATTTTTTGAATTTCTTTAGATGTTACTAAAGATACATCATGCTCTTCATTATTACCACCTTCTAAAATTAAAATTTTTTTATTACTCACCTATTATTTTTACCTCCCATTCCAATTTTACATTGAATTTGGCATATACTTTCTCAACAATACTTTTACCTAGGTTTTCTATATCTGTTGCTGAAGCACTTCCCTTATTTATTAAAAAATTTGCATGTTTATCACTTACATATGCATCTCCAAAATTGGTACCTTTACATCCTGCTTCCTCAATTAGTTTTGCCGCATGAAGATTTTTAGGATTTTTAAAAGTGCTGCCAGAAGTTTTATTTCTAATTGGTTGAGATTCTAAACGTCTAATCTTTATTTCATTAATCTTGTCTTTTATTAAATTTTGATCTCCATAATTAAAATCAAATATAGCTTTTGTAACTATTTCTTTATTATTTATTTTTGAAGATCTATACTTTAGATTTAGTTTATCTTTTGTAATTATTTTTCTTTGACCAAAATTATCACAAATTTCTATACTATTTATAACATCTACAGTTTCCGAACCATAACAGCCAGCATTCATTTTAACTGCCCCACCTATTGATCCTGGAATACCACTATAAAATTCAAAACCCTTTATATTTTGTCTCAATGCATAATTTGATAAATTAACATCTAAAATACTAGCGCCAACTTCAAGTTTGTTATCATTAATATTAATAGTATTAAAACCTTTGCCTAATTTTATAAGAGTTCCATTATAACCATTATCTCTAATTAAAAGATTTGAACCTGAACCTATTATATAAAAATTTTCATTATTTATTTCATTTAGTATAATTTCTAACTCTAAATTATCTTCAACTATAGCAAATATTTTTGCATTACCTCCTGTTCTAAACCAAGTATGTTTACCAGCATTAAAATCTAAGTAAATTTTACTTTTAAGTTTATCAGCTAATTCTATAATTTTTTTTGACATTAGTTATTCAAATATTTTTTCGCAATACTTGATATTGAACCTGCGCCCATAAAAACAATTGTATTTTGATACATTGTATGAGGTTTCATTAATTTATTTAAATCACCTATATTCTTTAAATATGTAGTATTTTTATTTTTTTTTAATATTTTAGAATATATATCTTTTGAGGTTGCACCCTTGATAATCTTTTCTCCAGCTGAATAGGTTTCTAATAAAAATAAATAATCAGCTTTAGATAAAACTTTTATAAATTCTCTAATTAGTATTTTAGTTCTGGTGTATCTGTGTGGTTGAAAAACAACTATTACTTTATTTTTTAGACTTTTAGCTGCACTTAATGTAGCTGCAATTTCTGTTGGATGATGTGCATAATCATCGTACACAAAAGACTTATTTTTTTTTCCAATAAATGAGAATCTTCTTTTTACACCCACGTAGTTAGTCAACGCATTATTAATATCTTTATTTTTTATTCCATTTAGTTTGGCTGCAATAATACTTGCAGTTGCATTTAAAATATTATGATTGCCGATTGCATTGATATTAAATTTATAATTAGAAGAATGAATAATTTTGTTGTTAATTTTTAATTTAAAAGAAGTTTTTAGTTTATTTTGTATAATATCAAAGATTAATACATCTGCTTTTTTATTTTTTATTGAATAAGTTAAAATATTTCTAGTTTTTATTTTGTTAGATAGTAATTTAAGGTTCTTATCATCATAACACATTATTGTGGTTCCATAAAATGGAAGCAGATTTATAAATTTTTCAAATGCATTAATTAAATTTTTCTTTGATTTATAAAAATCCATGTGTTCAATGTCTAAATTAGTAATAATTGATATTTGATGTGGGAGCTTTAAAAAGGTACCATCACTTTCGTCTGCTTCAACAATCATCCATTCCCCTTTTCCATAGCGATTATTATTAGAAAAAGAATTTATAATACCGCCATTTACAATAGTAGGATCTAAACCTGCTTCATTAAAAATGTTTCCTACCAAACTAGTAGTAGTAGTTTTCCCATGAGATCCTGCTACAGCAATAGATTTTTTATTTTTCATCAATTCTGAAAGCATATCAGCTCGAGAAAGAACTGGTATTTTTTTTATATATGCCTCTCTTATTTCAGGATTATTTTTTTTTATAGCAGATGAATAAACGACCGCATGGACATATTTAATATTTTTTTTATTATGTCCTAAAAAAAATTTGATACCTTTTTTCTTTAATCTTTTTGTGTTGTCATTTACTGATATATCACTACCCTGAATCGAATATCCTTTATCAAGCATCAATTCTGCAATACCAGACATCCCTATTCCTGAAATACCTATAAAATGAATTTTACTGTTAATTTTCATTTAGTATTAATTTATAAATTAAAGTGTTAGAGTTTTTAACCTGAATCATGTCAAATTTTATATTCATTGATTCTAATTTTTTTGAATTATTATATATTTCATAAATATGTCTTTTTGCTTTGTCTAATTCATCACTATTTTGATCAACAATTATGGCTAAGTCATGTTTAGCTAATATTTTAGCATTAAAAAATTGATGATTGTCTTTTGAAGAAGGTAATGGAATTAATATCGATGGAAGTTTAAAGTTTATTAAATCAACAATTGTGCCTGCTCCAGCTCTACATATTGCTAAATTAGCATTAGCTAGTATTTCATCTACATTAACAAAAAAATCTTTTAAAATGATTGGTGATTTAATTTTTTTTAATTTTTCTTCTTGTTTTTTTATCAAATGTTTAGAACACTGAAATATAAATTTAGCTTTTATAATTCTTTCATTATCTATAATTTTAATTAGATTTGTTGCAAAGTTTGATACAAATTCTGATCCTTGACTTCCACCAGAAATAAAAATTGTAAAGTTGCTCTTAGAATTTTTATTGTTTATGTTAATATTTTTTTTTAAATTATTTTCCGGGGATCCTACAACAAATATTTTATCTTTAAACTTTGAATTAATTTTAGATTTCATATCAAAATTTAAAAATAATTTATTTGTAAAATTTAGAAAAAATTTATTCGTTCTGCCTATTATTGAATTTTGTTCATGTATATAAAGCTTAACTTTATAGAATGGTTTAATTAACATACATGATAACATTGGAGAAAACGAAGCATAACTTCCAAAAGAAATAGAGTGGGATGGTTTTAATAAAAATATAATAATAAATGATTGAATTAATCCTAATAAAATTTGAAATATACCAAAGATTTTAAATATTATGTTCCCATTTAAATTTGATGAACTAATTATATAAATTTTTCCATTATAATTATCAAAGTATTTATAGCCTCTTTTATCAGTTATAATTGTGCAATTTATATTTTTAACAGATAAATAATTAGCAAAATTTTTTGCTGGTATAACATGCCCGCCTGTTCCTCCTGTAATTAGTAAAAAATTTTTTTTCATAATTCTTCATTTTTTTTGTTTGTAAGAGATAATAAAAAACCAAATAAAATTGCTATTGATATCATGGAAGAACCTCCATAACTTACAAATGGAAGTGTCATACCTTTTGTTGGTATAAGACCTAACGAACTAAAGATATTAATTAAGCATTGTAATCCAAATGAGCAAATTAAACCACTAATTGCTATAATTTTATATGGGTCCTCAAGTTGTAGAACTTTTAATAAGCTTCTTATTATAATAGATAGAATTATAAAAATAATAATTAAACAAAAGATAAATCCTAGTTCTTCTCCAGCAACAGCAAAAATAAAATCTGTGTTAGCATCAGGAATTTTTTCTTTTAAAATACCTTGTCCTGGACCCTTTCCAAGTAGCCCGCCATTTTTGAAAGCTTGAATACTTAAATCTATTTGGTATGTATCAGTCCCACCTAACCCACCAAGAAATGAATTAATTCTTGATTGAACATGATCAAAAATAAAATAAGAAAAAATTGAAATTCCTAATATAAATAAAAATGCGACAATAACTAAAAAAATTGATAAACCAGCAACAAATAACTGGCAAAAAAAAGTAGCTGACAGTAAAACTGTCATTCCCAAATCAGGTTGCATAAGTATTAAAGATAAAAGCAAGAAGAAAAAAACAAAAAGTATAGGTAAATAAAATTTTTTATCTTCTATAGATTGACTTATACACCATGCTGTCAATATAACAAAAATAGGCTTAATTATCTCTGAAGGTTGTAGTGTAAAGTTAAATATTTGGAACCATCTCTTAGCGCCTTTAACTTCGTAATCTAAAAAAAGTATGAGCAGTATTATAATTAATAAAATAATAAATAAAAATAATGAAATTCTTCTTATATTTTTACTATCTAAGTCTGATAGAGCAATAAGTAAGAAAATTGAAAAAAGAAAAAAAATAGAGTGTCTATTTATAGATAAATTTTCATCTATAGAAAATGAAAGTACTAATCCCGTAAAACCCAATGACAATATTAATATTATATTAATTCTATCAATTGAGCTCCACCAATTCTTTAAATATTCCATAGTTAATTTATATAATTTTTAATTAATTTATTAAAATGTATGCCTCTTTCTTCAAAATTTTTGTATTGATCATAAGAGGCGCATGCAGGAGCAAACAATATAGTTGATTGATTTGAGTTTTTTTTGATATCCTTAAACGTTGTTTTGATAACTGATTTTAAATTTGCTGATCTTTTTACAATTAATTCTTTTTTTAATTTTTTTTCAATAAAAGATCCTGATTTTCCATAGGTATATACACAGCTAATCTTATTTTTATATTTAAGAAGAAGCTCAAAATTTTTTTCTTTAGCTATGCCCCCTAAGATTAGGTAAATATTATTGTAATTTACAACTGAATTTATTGTTGAATTTAAATTAGTAGATTTACTATTATTTACTATTTTTAATTTATTATTTGTAAAAATTGTAGATGATCTAAATGGAAGACCCTTAAATTCTTTAATAACCTTAAGAAAATTAGTTTCTGAGATTTTTAATATTTTGCTACATATGTATGCAATTAAAATATTTTGGATATTAAAATGACCTTCTAAGTCTTTTGAAACTTTTTTTATAAATAATTTCCTGCTTTTTTTGAAGTAATTATCTAAAATATAATCATTATTAGCGAAACAATCAGCTGATTTATCGACTAAAGAAAAACTAATTTTATTTTTAATTTTTTTTTGATTGAATATCTTTCTTGAATAAATATCATCAATGGATAACAAATTAATTCCATTTTTAGAAATAATATTTTTTTTCTGATTAATATAATCACTAATACCTTTGTACCTATCTAAATGATCTCCAGATAAATTTGTTATTACTGATATTCTACTATCAAGTGACTTAACTGTTTCCAATTGAAAGGAACTTAATTCGATAACATGAACTTTATATTTTTTTTTAAAAAGAAAAGCATTGCATAATGATTCTCCAATATTGCCTCCAACAAATGTTTTAATATTATTTTTTTTTAAAATGTCTCCTATTAATTTCGTAGTTGTTGATTTCCCATTTGTGCCAGTAATAGCTACAATCTTTTGATTTGTTAAATTCGAAATATATAGATTTAAATCTCTATATACTTTTTTAGATATATTTTTGCTTTTAAATATTTTTTGTCTTAAAGATATTCCTGGGCTAACAAAAATCTTTTCAAAATCATTCAAATTATCTTTTTTAATATTAAAAAAATGGTCTTTATTATAATTTTTTTTTATTGCTTTTCTTACTATTGGATTATCATCCCATATTTTAAATTTTATTTTTTTATTTTTAAAATAATTTACTATAGAAAGTCCTGATTTTTGAATTCCATAAATTAAATACATTATCTAATTCTTAAAGTTGCAAGACCTATCAAAGCTAATACAATAGTAATTATCCAAAAACGAATAACTATTGTTGACTCGGGCCATCCCTTCTTTTCAAAATGATGATGTAGAGGAGCCATTAAAAAAACTCTTTTTCCTGTCATTTTAAAAATAAATACTTGGATTACTACAGACAAGGTTTCTAGAACAAATAAACCTCCAATTATTGCGAGAAGAATTTCATGTTTGCATATTATTGCTATTGAGCCTAAAGAGCCGCCTAATGCTAAAGATCCAGTATCACCCATAAAAACTTTAGCGGGTGGTGCGTTAAACCATAGAAAACCTAACGCAGCTCCAATTAAAGAACCACAAAAAACTGCTAATTCACCAGTTCCAGGAATATATTGGATAAGTAAATAATTAGAAAAAACTATATTACCTGAAACATAAGCTATGAAAGCAAAAGACATAGCAACTATCATTACGGGGACAATTGCTAAACCATCAAGTCCATCAGTTAGGTTTACTGCATTAGCCGATCCAATAATTATAAATATAGAAATTAGAAAATAAAATATTCCAAAATCTATAATTAAATTTTTAAAGAAAGGAAATGTCATAGATTTGCTTATACTTGGATCTAAATTGATGAGAATTAAATATGTAATGAAAAATGAAAAAATGATTTGCAATATAATTCGTATTTTTGATGAAATACCCTCACTTGTATTTGATTTAATTTTTTTATAATCATCTGCAAAACCAATAGATCCAAAAATTAAAATAGTTAAAAGTAAAATCCATATAAAAATATTTTGTAAATCAGCCCAAATAATTGTTGAAACAAAAACACTTAGAATAATTAATAAGCCACCCATTGTCGGGGTACCTTTTTTTGCAATTATATGTGACTCTGGACCGTCATCTCTTATTGGTTGGCCAGTTGGTTGAACATTTGATAATTTGTTAATAATATAATTTCCAAATATTAGAGAAAAAAATAATCCAGTAAGAATAGAGGCGCCAGCCCTAAACGTTATATAACTAAAAATATTTAGAAAACTAAATAAAGATTGGTATTCAAAGGCCAAATATTTAATCAAATCGATACCTGCTTTAATAATGTTTTTGCAAACTTATTTATTTTTGTTGAATTAGAACATTTAATTAAAATAATGTCATTATTATGCACTTTATCTTCTAAAAATTGCATGATTTTATTCGTATTTTTAAAATAGATAAATTCATTATTTGGATTTAAAAATTTTTTTATAGATAATTCAAAGAATTCGCCACATAAAATTACAAATTTATAAATAGTGTCATCTAATTGTTTTAGTAATTTATAATGAATTTTATAAGAATTATTTCCTAATTCATTCATTGTTCCAAGTATTATTATTTTTTTATTATTCTTTATTTTTATATTTTTTAAGTTTTGTATACTTTGCATCATTGTATCTGGATTAGCATTATAAGATTCATCAATAATATTTATTTTTTTCTTATTTAAAGAAATTTTATGAACTAACCCCCTGCCTTCAACTGGTTTTAAAAACTTGAAACGATTAACAACTGATTTAATATTTAGAGAATTTTCATTATAAAATGCAAGACAAAATAATAAGTTATTTAATCTATGCATTACAATTAGATCTGTAATAATGTTAATTTGTTTTTTATTAATTGATAGAGTTACTTTATAAAATTCTTTAATAGGAGATATTTTTTTAATAAAATATTTTTTTGAAGAATTATCAATACGAATTATTTTAAGATTTTTTTCTTTTTTTGCCTTTGTAATTAAAATATTTTCAGACCTAGATGAAACATTTAGGTATAGGGTTTGTCTATTATTATTATGTTTTGAAATAAATATATCAGCTTTTTCTCTAGCAATATTATTTTTAGTTTGGAAATTTTCAAGATGTGTAGACTGTATATTTGTAATAAATACCTCTGACGGTCTAACTAAATTACTAAGAAATTTAATCTCACCAAAATTGTTTGTTCCAATCTCAAAAATTGCAAAGTTCGACTTTAAGTTTAAATTTAGTAAAGATATTAACACACCTAACTGATTATTATAACTTTTCTTTGAGTATGAAATAGAATGATCTTTTTTTAAAAAAAATGCTAAAGTTTCTTTTAAAGTTGTTTTACCAGCACTACCTGTAATACCTATTACTTTACCTTTATATAAATCTCGTTTTCTTTTTGCTATTTCTGAAAGATACTTAAAAATATTATTTACATATATAATTTTTTTATTTTCTTTAAAATTTTTCTTATCAGTTATACAAAATCTTGCACCTTTATTTATTGCTTCAGTTATGAATTTGTTTCCATGAAATCTTTTACCTTTTAAAGCAATGAATATATCACCACCTTTAATGTCTTTACTTGATATTTGAATTTTATCTTTTTTTGATAATATATATTGCTCTAATTTATTTAATTCGCTCATTAATTTAATAATTGCTTCACAATTGTAAAATCATCAAACTTAATTGTTTTATTTTTTAAAACTTGAAATTTTTCGTGCCCTTTACCTGCTACTATTAAAATTTCATTCATTTTTAATTCTTTAATAGCTACTTTAATTGCTTTTCTTCTGTCAGATACTTCAATAGCTCTAGAACAATACTTTAAGATATTTTTCCTTATTTTTGATGGATTTTCATTTCTGGGATTATCATCCGTTATATAAATTTTACCAGCATATTTATTAGCAATTAATGCCATAGATTTTCGCTTACTTTTATCTCTATTGCCCCCACAACCAAATAAAATTGCTGGTTTTATTTTTTTGATTTTATAAGCAATTAATATTTTTTTTAATGCATCTGGCGTATGTGCATAATCAATAATAATTTTTGAATTTTTTTTCTTATATTCAATTGTTTCTAAACGACCTGCGGGATTAGTAACTTTTGAGAGTACTTTTATAATTTTATTTTGACTAATATTGAGTGCTAAACAACAAGTAATTGCACATTCTAAATTCTCAAATTCTATATTTGTTTTAACTTTTAAATTTTCTAATTTATATTTTTTATCGTTGATATTCAAATATACAACATCTTTAATCTTTAACAATCTCAAACTTTTATTTCCAAAATATTTTAATTGGACATTTTTTTTTATCAATTTTTTTTTTAATTCTGATGAGTTTTTTAATCTTGAATTAATTATAGCAAATCCTTTATTTTCTAAATGATTAGTAAAAAGTTTAATTTTTGATTTTTTATAATTTGAGAATGTTTTATGGTAATCAAGATGATCTTTCGAAATATTTGTAATAGCTGCAATATTTATAGGATAGTTTCTTAACCTGTTTTGTTCTAAAGCATGACTTGAAGCTTCAAAAATGTAAATATTTTTTTCTCTTTTATTCGAAGATCCATATTTAAATAATTCCTCATATGCAGGAGTTGTTAAATTTATATCATTTATTTTTTTCCCGTTTTTAAAATGACCTAACGTACCAACTGTTGTATTATTATAATTTAGTAAATTAAGAATTTTTGAAATATACCAAACAACTGATGTCTTTCCATTTGTCCCCGTAACTGCTATCGTTTTAAAGGGAAAATTATTATGAAGCTTATTTAATAATGAATAGGTCTCAAAATTAATATTAGATACAAGAAATTGAGGAATTTTTAAGTTATTAATATATTTATTCGAAATTATAGCAGGGGTTTTATTCTTAAGTGCTTCGTCTAAATAAATCCTTTTAACACTTTTATTTTTGTCATAAACAAACAACGTTTTGTTATTAGTAAATTTTGAATTTGAGGTAATTGCAGAGAAATATTTGTTTTTATTAAAGTTATAGGTTTTTTTTACACTTATAACTTTTGATAAATTAGACAGTAACATTTAATTTTCTATATAAAAAATTTGTGTCTACTTTTAGAAGATCATCGTTTTTATCTTTTGAAATATTAAAGAGACTTATAATATTAATAATAATGTCTTTTACCAAGGGTGCATTTACTCTTGCTCCAGTCATTCTCTCATTAGTGCCTGTTTCTTTTTTTGGATATTCAATAGCAGTGTAAATTACATATTGTGGATTATTTATAGGAAATATTCCAATAAAGGACGTTAAGTTTCTATCCTTGTAATATCCACCATTTGGATTTACTAATTCTGATGTTCCCGTCTTACCTCCTACAGAATAACCTTCTACTTTTACTCTGGGACCAGTGTATTCAGTTTTGAGAACAACAGAATTTAATAAATTGATAAAAAATTTAGATGATTCTTTATTATTAAAAATTTGTTTTTGTTCAAATTGTTTGTTTAATTGAAGTGTAGGAAAAACCTCAATCCCATTATTCGCTAATGACGCATACGCTTTAACTAAATGAAGAGGTGTAACTGCAAATCCATGACCAAATCCTATAGTTGCTGTTTCTAACTTACCCCAATTATTTTTGTTTCCTAAGGGAGCTGAACTTTCTTTATTTTCTATATTTATTTTTTTATTAAAACCTATTTTTTCAAAAAATTCTTTTTGATTTTTTTTACCAATCAGAGTAGCAATCTGAGCAGTACCAATATTTGATGACTCAACAATTATTTTTTCAACATCATAAATACCGTTGTCTTTGTATTTATCATGATCACTAATGTTTAAATATTTTTTTGAAACATCAAAAGTCATTTGAGGATCTAAAATATCCAAATCAAATCCAATAGTTGCAGTTATTGGTTTGAAAGTTGATCCCATTTCATAATTAGACTGAAAAACTCTATTCATTAAATTATTGTTATTATATGAGGATTTATCCTCAGGATTATAATCAGGTAAGCTAACTGATGATAAGATTTGACCGCTAGGAATATCCATAACTATAGCTAAACCGGATTCAGCTTTATAATTATTTATTGTTTTAAGGAGATTTTCTCTAACCAGCTGCTGTAAATTAGTGTCAATACTAATAAATATATCTTGTGATTTTGAGAGATCATTTTCAAAATACCTTTCAATTCCACTCTGTCCAATTTGATCAATATCTACATATCCAAGAATATGTGACAACGTATTCTTATAAGGATATATTCTTTTAAATTCTTTATGAGCTTTGATGTTTATTTGACCTAGATTAATTATTTCTTGATGTTCAATTGGAGATATATTTCTTTTTATCCAAACAAATTTGCTTGTAGATAATAATTTTTGTTCTATTTTTTTTATATCTAAATCAAGAATTAATCCCAATTTATTGGCTAGTTCTTTTTTATTTTTTATCTTATTAGGATTAATTGATAAGGAGATACTTTGAATTGAGGTAGCAATTACGTTTCCATTCCTATCATAAATACTTCCCCTGATATCTTTTGTTACATAATTAGCAGTATCATCATCTAGATCAGGAAAGAGCATAATTGATGAGATTCTATAAATAGAAATAAAATAGACAAAGATAAAAATAGTAATTGAAAAAAATACTCTTCTATGGAGTAATTTTAAAGAATCACTATCAAATAATTTTAGTTTACTTAACATTAATTAATTATTTGAACTTACAAGCTTAATATTTTTGTCTTGATTTGAAAGTTCTTTCAATTTTACTATAAGAGGAATATTATTATTTTGAGTTTCATAAAAATACAATTCATATAGTGTTTTTAAATATGAGCTATTTTGATGAGTAGCTAATTCAATTTTATTGATTTTTAAGTTTTCTGAAATCTTAGAAATTTTCATTTTCAAATAAACATTATTTTTTTCGATTTCTCTTGTATTGTTAGCAATAAAAATCATTGAAAAAACAAGTATTAAATTAAGAATTAAAAAGAATATAATTGATTTAGTATATTTCATTATTAAATTTTCTGAGCTACCCGAAGTTTTGCTGATCTAGATCTGGGATTTTCTAAAATCTCAGAAGCTGATGGCAATATTGGTTTTTTGGTGATTATTTTAAGTTGAGTTGCCAGTTTATCAGGTAACTCCGGGTAGTGGCGGGAGGAACGCCATCGTTTACCACTATTGTGGTTAAAAAAATCTTTCACAATTCTATCTTCTAGACTTTGGAAAGAAACTACTAAAATTAAACCATCTTTATTTAAAATCTTTAAAGCTTTTTCTAGACTTGTCTTTAGTTCATTTAACTCATCATTTACGTAAATTCTAATTGCCTGAAATGTTTTTGTAGCTGGATGAATCTTGTTTTTTAATTGATTCTTTTTTGGTAAACATTTTTTAATAATGTTAGATAATTCTATCGTGTCACTAATAAATTTTATTTTTCTGTTTTTTACTATTTCTTTTGCAATAACTCTTGAATAACGTTCTTCTCCATATTGATAAATTATGTCAGCTAAATTTTTTTCTTCATAGTTATTAATTATATCATAAGCATTTTTGTCTGAAGAACCCATTCGCATATCAAGCGGTCCAGATTTGTTGAATGAAAAACCTCTTTGCGCATTATCTATTTGATTTGAGCTAATGCCTATATCAAAAAGAATTATGTCAAATTTTTTATCTTTAAACTTTGTATTATTTACTATTTCTTCAATTTTACTAAATTTATCATTTATTAGAATAAAATTCGAAAATTTAGATTTTATTTCTTTTGCAAATATTTTTGAAATAGGATCCCTGTCTATTGCTAACAACTGATTTACATTAAATTTTTCAAGAATAGTTTTTGAATAACCACCACCACCAAAAGTTGCATCAATTACATTTATTGATTTTTTTAATGGTAGAAAGGATATTATCTCATTAATCATTACTGAATTATGTAAATTTTCCATATTATTTTTGTTGTGTTAACATTATTCGTAATGATTTTTTTTCTTTTAAAAGACGTTTTCTTGAGTCTTCAGTATTTTTTAAACCTTGTTTAGGTTCCCATATCTGAAAAAAATGTCCTTGGCCGAAAAAAGCTGCCTCTGTTTTTATACCTGCATATATTTTTAATTCTTCTGGAATTAAAAACCTTCCTTCTTTATCAACATTAGTTGTAACTATTTCAGAAAATATTGATGTTGAGAAATCATCATAATCTTCCGAAAAAAAATCTAGGTTGTTAATTCTTTTTGCAATTTCTTTTAATCGTCCAACACCACATCCTTCAATAGATGGTGATTTAATAGATTTGTATAAAATAATTTCATTTCTGTTAGCTTTAGGAAGAACATTTCTAAAACTAGATGGGAGAGAAATTCTTCCCTTTTTATCTATTTTATTAAAATATTTAGATACAAATAAATCCATTAAAAATGGGTTATCATGGGATTATATGGGCGTCAATGGGTATATGAATAATTGATAAATGTTCTTTGTATGTTCTCAATAAATATAGATGGTGCATAAGCCGGGTTCTGTAATTTAATTAAAAATTGATGATCATTAATCTAGAACAAATGTCACCATTTGTTTTAAGCAGTCTACCCGAATAGCTCAGCTGGAACTGATTGCTATTCCTATTTGACCTTGCTCCAAAAAGGGTTTGCAATGCCTTTTTTGTTACCAAAAAAGCGGTAGGCTCTTACCCTGCCATTTCACCCTTACCCTTGCAGGCGGTATATTTTCTGTTGCACTTTCCCTAAGCTTTCACTTGCCAGGTGTTACCTGGTTTTTTTTCCAGCGGAGCCCGGACTTTCCTCTTGATTACTCAAGCGATCATCGCACCATCTAAATTCGTAATAAATTTATTTAATTTTTCGTCAACATATAATTAAAGAAGTGTTTAATTAAATCATTATATATGGATTTTTTTTTGATTTTATCTTCACGATTTAAATATCTAATTTTATATGCACTGATTAGTTTATTATAAAGTTTAGAATTTTTATACACTCCACGAGTATCATATCCAATCAATGAAAAAACTAAAATTATTTTCTTTTTTTTTGAGTGTATATTATGCATATCAAACCATTGTTCCATAATTTTTATTTCTATTTTTTTTAATTTTTTTAGATTTAAAATTAATTTTGAGGAGGAGAGTGATTGCCACGGAAATTTTTTACCGGGATCTTTTTTTCTAAAAGGTGCAATATCTGAATGTGCTAAAATGCTATTTTTATTAATTTTATATTTTTTTTTTAATTTAATAATAAGTTTTTTTAATGAATTAATCATTTTAGGTGAGAATTTATTATTTTTTCCACTTGGACTATAATCAAGCTCAATTCCTATAGAAATAGAGTTAATATCAGTGATTTCTTGCCAGAATGCTTGTCCTGCATGCCATGCTCTAAATTTATCATCTACTAAGTTATATACACTTCCATTTTGCGAAATAAGATAGTGTGAGCTTACTTTTTTTTCCTTTTTACATAAATACGAAACTGCATCTAATGTATTTTTCAATGCTGTATAATGAATAATAATGAGTTGTATTTTTGAATTATTTCTTGAATTATAATTTGGGGATTTGTATTTCGTTATATATTTCATTCAAATTTTCAAATTTAAATATATAATTAAATTATGATAAAAAAAATTATCTGTCTAATATTATTATATTTATGCATTAGCTGCTCTAATAATAATACTAATTCAAATATTGATAAAAATAAAAATCAGTTGAGTGAACCAGAAACCCTATACAAATTAGCTAAGATAAATTTTGATGGAGAAAACTTTGAATTAGCTAGGGAACAATTTAAAGAAATTAAAAAACTATTTCCGTTATCTAATGAAGCAATTCAATCTGAAATAATGATTGCCTTTATAGATTATATCAAATTAGACTATGAAAATGCCATTTTGAATTATAAAAAAATAATCAATAAATATCCATCGCATAAAGATTTAGATTATATTTATTATATGATAGCTATATGTAATTATGAACAGCTTCAAAATGAAGGATTAGATGGTTATTATAATGAGTTAGCTTTAAATTCTTTTAATCAAGTTATTAGAAGATTTCCAGAAAGCAAATATGCAAAAGATAGTAGACAAAAAATTATATTAGTTAAATCAAATATTGCGGCGAAACACATGGAGATAGGAAGATTTTATTTAAATAATAAAAAATATATTGCAGCATTAAATAGATTTAAAATAGTTGTAGATGAATTCTCAATGACTAAATTTACACCAGAGGCATTACACAGGATGGTAGAGGCTTATTATGAAATGGGTATGCATGAAGATAGTTATAACACTGCTACATTGCTAGGATATAATTATCCTGAATCTAAATGGTATAAATATAGTTATAATTTAGTAGAGCAAATTGATGGTGAAGAAACATTCTTAAAAAGAATTAGAAATTTTTTTGATGGATAAAGAAGAGATAGTTTTAAAAAGATTAAAAGAGCTTGCTGATTTAATCAAAAAACATAATTATAATTACCACACATTAGATAGGCCTGAAATAACTGATCAAGAATTTGATAAATTAGTTAAAGAAAATGATAATTTAGAAAAAAAATATCCGAGTTTAATTTTAAAGAATAGTCCTAACAAAAACTATGGTAGCAAAATAAAAGATAATTTTAAAAAAATAAAACACGACTCTCAAATGTACTCACTAGCTAATGCATTTGATAATGATGATATAAAAGAATTTATAAAACGATCAGTAAAATTTTTAAATTTAGATAATGATGATGATTTTCAATATATATGTGAACCAAAAATTGATGGATTATCTTTAAATCTTGTCTATAAAAACGGAAATCTAATATCTGCTGGTACAAGAGGAGATGGATTTACAGGAGAAGATGTTACTGAAAATATTTTAAATATAAAAAATATTCCATCAAAGTTAAAAAAAGACTTTCCAGATTTTATAGAAATTAGAGGAGAGGTATTCTTAAATAAGAGTGATTTTGAGAAACTTAATTCTAAGTTAGAAAATAAATCTAAATTTGCAAATCCAAGGAATGCCGCAGCTGGTAGCCTAAGACAACTTGATATTTCTATTAGTCATAGTAGGCCACTTAAATTTATACCTCACGGTATAGGTAAATGTTCACATAATTTTGATAAAATTGAGAATTACTATGATCAACTTAAGAATTGGAACATTGCTCCAAATAATTTAATCAAAAAATGTCGATCAGTTGAAGAAATTATTAAATTTTATAGTCAAATAGATCAAAAACGATCAGGTATTGATTATGATATTGATGGATTAGTTGTTAAAATAAATAGTTTTAAACTTCAAGAAAGATTAGGTTATGTTGGAAAAAACCCAAGATGGGCAGTTGCCGTAAAGTTTTCTGCTGAAAAAGCTAATACTATAATTCAATCTGTTGATTTCCAAGTTGGGAGAACCGGTGCAATTACCCCTGTAGCTAGATTGCAACCAGTTAATTTAGGTGGTGTAATTATATCTAATGCTTCTTTACATAATTTTGATGAAATAAATAAAAAAAAAATAAATGTTTTAGATCTTGTTGAAATTGAAAGAGCTGGAGATGTTATTCCATATGTTACTAGATTAGTTAAAAAGAATAGTAAATTAAATACTAAAATAAAACCTCCTAGAAATTGTCCCATCTGTGATAGCAGTGTTTTAAAAGAAAAAGATGAGGCAATACTAAGATGTTCAAATACATATGGTTGTAGTTCTCAAAAAATAGGAAGGATAATTCATTTCGTTAGTAAGAAAAGTTTAAACATAGATGGATTTGGTGAGAAACAAGTTAAACAATTGTTTAATTTGAAATATATAAATAAAGTGGAAGATATATTTAATCTTGAAAAATTTAGATCAGAAATAGTTGAATTAGATGGCTGGGGTGAATTATCTTTTTCTAATTTAATTAATTCTATTAATAATGCTAAAAAAATATCATTAGATAAATTTATTTATTCTCTTGGAATTAGATTTATTGGAGAAGTAAATGCTGAAATTTTAGCAAACGAGTTTAAAGACCTAGATGTATTGATTTCATCTTCAAGTAATATAAGCGTGTTAGAAAATATTGATGGTTTAGGACCAAAAGCAATATCTTCAATCATAAATTTTTTTTCTAAAGAAATAAATAGGGAAACTATTAAAAATTTAAAAAATTATTTAACTATTATATTTATAGAAAATGAAAAAATAGATAATTTTTTTTCAAATAAGCATTTAGTCTTTACTGGTACTTTATCTGAATTATCACGAGACGAAGCTAAATACTTAGCAAAAACTAAAGGAGCAAAAATATTATCTAGTATTAGTAAAAAAACAGATTTTTTAATTGCTGGAGAAAAAGCAGGTTCAAAAATAAGTAAGGCAACAGAATTAGGAATTAAAATTTTAAACGAAAAAGAATTCCTTAAAAAAATTAATCTATAATTTTCAAGAATTTTAAATATACTTTTTTTGAAGAAAAATTATCAAAATCAATTAAAGCTTTATCACCATCTAATTTGATGATTTTTCCGTTACCAAATTTTTGATGATAAACATTTTTCCCTTTGGATATATCGACATCATATTCGAAATCTTGATTAAAATCCCAATCGATATTATTTTTTTTTGAGTTTTCTAATAGTCTTCTTCTTCCTGGTGTAATTATTTCTTCACTAAATGAATCAGTTTCTAAAAAATTATCTAAAAAGTTATTATCTTGAATATATTTGGAGTCATTTATCTCTACTTTATCTTCTGGAAGTTCACTTATAAATCTAGATGGTAAATTATAATCATGTGAAGCAAAAGAATATCTATTTTGATTTACATAAGTAATATAAATTTTTTTTCTTGCTCTCGTTAGTGCAACATAGGCCAACCTTCTTTCTTCTTCTAATCCCTGATTACCTGATTCCTCTATTGATCTTTGACTTGGAAAAACTCCCTCCTCCCAGCCAGCTAAAAATACATAGTCAAACTCCAATCCTTTAGCTGCATGCATTGTCATGAGAGTTAGTGTTTCTTCTGAAGTATTTGTTATATTTTCCATTACCAAAGATACGTGTTCCAAAAAACCTTCTATGTTTTCAAATTCTTTTAAACTTTCTATAAATTCATTTAAATTGTCTATTCTTGATAGACTGTCTGGTTTATTTGAGCTCTCTTCCTCTTTTTTTAAATAATCTAAATAACCCGAGTCTTCTATTATTACTTTAGCTAATTCAATATGGTCAAATTTTTTCTTAACCTTTTGCCATTTTAAAATGTTGTCAGTAAAGTTATATAATTCACCCTTAGCTTTAGAATTACTTTTAAATGTCAATTGTTGAGCAGATTCAAATAGAGAAATATTATTCATTCTTGCATAGCTACTAATTTTACTAACTGTTGATTTCCCTATTCCTCTTTTAGGTACATTAATTATTCTTTCAAAAGCTAAATCATCAGATAAATTATTTGTTAATCTTAAATAAGCAATAATATCTTTAATTTCTTTTCTTTCGTAAAATCGTAATCCTCCAATAATTTTATAAGGTAATCCAAGATTGATTAGTCTTTCTTCAAACGATCTCGTATGCGCAGCGACTCGAAATAAAATAGAGATCTCACTCAAATTTATTTTGTCTTTTATGATATTTTCTATTTTGTCTGTTACAAATATAGACTCCTCTTTTGTTTCCCAAAACCCATTAATTGTAATTTTTTCACCAATCTGATTTTTACTCCACAATTCTTTTCCATATCTTCCTTTATTTTTAGAAATAAGAGTTGATGCACAACTTAAAATATTTCTTGTAGATCGATAATTTTGTTCTAATCTTACAATTGTTACATTATCAAAATTTTTTTCAAAATTTAATAAATTAGTAACATCAGCACCTCTCCAAGAGTATATTGATTGATCATCATCACCAACACAACATATATTTTTATTTCCTTTATATAAAAAATGAATCCATTGTTGTTGTATCGGATTAATATCTTGATATTCATCTACATGAATATATTTAAAAATGTTTTGATATTTTGATAACACATTACTATTTTTTTGAAAAATTTTAATACAAAATAAAATTAAGTCACCAAAATCAACACTATTTAATCGAAGAAGTTCAGACTGATAAATGCTATAGATTTTACGAATTTCTTTATCATTTTTACGATATTTATTTTCAATCAATTCATTGGGACTTATTCCTTTGTTTTTTAAATTATCTATTGCTGATAAATAATATTTAGGAGAAGTTTCTTTAGTATCTATTTTTTCTACCTCACAAATATTTTTAATCAATTTTAACTGATCATCTACATCAATAATTAAAAAATTTTTTCTTAATCCTACTTCCTCATAATGTTGTCTTAGTATTCTTAAAGATAAAGAGTGAAATGTTCCTACCCACATATTGTCTATAGGAAAATTTAATGCATCTCCGATTCGTGACTTCATTTCGCTCGCAGCTTTATTTGTAAAAGTGACTGCTAAAATTTGCCTAGGAGTGGCTAGTTTTTTAATTAATATATTTAAGATTCTAAAGGTTAATACCCTAGTTTTTCCACTACCAGCCCCAGCTAAAACGAGTAATGAACCATCAGTTTGCTGAACAGCATTTCTTTGCTCTTTATTTAATAAATCAAGATAATTTTGCGAATTTTCTGTCATTTTTTTGCTATATTAGAGATATATATAATGTAATTTATAAATTATATTAAATAATAGTTTAGATATTAGTGATGAGTCTATGAGTAAAAAAATTATAATTCTATTTTTTCTATTTTTCAGCTTACTTTCCTATAAAGTAATTGCAAGTGATGCTGATCAAGTACGTACTGACTCAGAGGATTTTGAAACAACCACGATAGAGGATGAAATATATGATCCTTTTGAACCAGTGAATAGAGCCATATTTAGTTTTAATAATGTAGCTGATAGAATTGTTTTAGAACCAATTGCAAAAGGCTACAAAAAATTACCTTCTCCTTTACAAAGTGGAATAAGTAATTTTTTGAGCAATTTAAGAGCTCCATTAGTTGTTGTTAATCAATTATTACAAGGTCAAGGTGAGAACGCTGTTCAATCATCAGGAAGATTTATTGTTAATAGTACCGTGGGTGTATTTGGGTTATTTGACGTAGCTGAAAAAATGGGGCTTGAAGAAAAAGAGGAGGATTATGGACAAACTCTTGCAACTTGGGGTGTTGGAGATGGTTTTTATATTGTTCTCCCTTTGTTTGGTCCATCAAATCTTAGAGATACTTCAGGAATGGTTTTAACAATGATGACTGATCCAATTAATGCATATGCTGTAAGTGAGGGTGAAGCTTGGTTGGTGCCAATGAGAACAGCAGTTAATGCAGTTGATACAAGATCACAAATAATTGATGAGGTTAATGCATTAAGAGATAATTCAGTAGATTACTATGCTGCAGTAAGAAGTTCTTACTATCAAAACCGAAAGGCAGCAATTAATAATGTCGATGACTCAGAATTAACGCCTTTACCTCTTATTAGTATTGAATTTGAATAATGAAATTTAAATTAATTATATTTTTTTTTATAATCTTTATTTCAAAAAATTTATATTCTAATGAAACATCAGAATGGCTTAAAAGAGAAATTGATATAATTCTTGAAGCTTACAAAAATGAAAATCTCTCAAATGAGAACAGATTTCTTCTAATTGAAAAAACAATAAATAATAATTTTGCTGGGACTGGTATTGCTAAATTTGTTGCAGGCGATGCGTGGAAAAAATCTGATAAAAATACAAAAAAAATCTATATTGATAATTTTAAAAGACATTTAGCTTTAAATATAGCTTCAATGATGCAAGGCTATTCAGACCAAAAATATGAATTAACAAAATCAAAATATGACAACAAAAATCAAGTAACTTTGGTTGATATGGAGATTTTTTCAGATACTGGATCTGTTGTCGTAACATGGCGAGTAAAAGAATCAAAAGATAGATTTTATGTTATTGATTTAATTGTTGCTGATATTTCTTTAGTGGTAACAAAAAGATCAGAATTTAATTCAATGTTAAAAAAAGTTGATAATGATCTTTCAAAATTTAATGAAGTTTTATCTGATCAAAATGAAATAAGTTATCTTAAAATTATT
This sequence comes from uncultured Alphaproteobacteria bacterium, assembly GCA_902623255.1. Lineage (GTDB taxonomy): Bacteria > Pseudomonadota > Alphaproteobacteria > HIMB59 > CACPNW01. The sequence continues at coordinate 62,030 of CACNSY010000004.1, forward strand.
GAATAATATTAAATAAATTAAAAATAATTAAATTTTTAATTTTTTTATTTCTTCTTCAGTTAATATTGCAGGTTGATTAGGATTGGTTGATAGTTGATAAGATTTACTTTGCTCAGCTGATTTTATAATTCCATCCATAATCTCGAGTACATGAAGAGATAATTCAAGAGAACATCTAGCTTTTCGATTACTAGAAATTGAATCGATCATTTCTGAAAGACCTATTCCTCTATAATTTGCTTTCTTGTTACCCTCTCCATCACTTTTGTTAGGGATGCCTAACAACATATTATCATTATTGATAGTTTCCCAATCACTATCTTTTTGGGAAATTAATAAATCACCACTAAAAAAATTTGGATCAGGGACAATCATTGAGCCATCAAGTCCATAAAGTTCAATTGTTGAATGATTGTTTTTCCAAACATCCCAAGTACAAAAAAACTGAACTTTTGCATTGTTTTGAAACTCTAAAGAACCCATCAGAGTTGTTGGGGTTTCAACTTTAATTTTATCTCCATATCTAGGTTGACTAGTGATTGTTCTCTCATTTGAAGCAGTTCCACTGATTGCATTTATTTGTTTAACTGGTCCAATTAAATTAACTAATTGAGTAATGTAATAAACACCAACATCAAAAACTGGTCCAGCGCCAGGTTTAAAGAAAAAATCTGGATTAGGATGCCAATGCTCCATTCCGTGAGACATCAAATTAAATGTACCAAGAACAATTTTACCTATTTTATTGTCTTCAATTAATTTTCTAGCTTTTTGTCCTGCCGCTCCTAAAAATGTATCTGGAGCGCAACCAATATACAAAGCTTTATCATTAGCTAATTTTTGTATTTCTAAACCTTCTTGAAAATTCATTGCTAATGGCTTTTCACTAAAACAGTGCTTTCCATTTTGTAGTGATTTTGTAATTATTTCTTTATGCGCTGCAGGAATTGTTAGATTAATAATTAAATCAATTTCATTATTTTCTAAAATTTCATCAACTGATAACGCTTTAACATTATATTTAGATGCAGCAATAGATGCAGCTTCATTATTTATATCGGCACAAGCAACTATTTTAAAATTATTAAATATTTTTTGACACTCGAAATAAGTTTCAGAAATATTTCCACAACCAACAATTCCAATATTCATTAAATTGTTTCTAAATATTCTAAAGATTTGGTTGTATATTCTTTATAATCTTTTGGATCATCGTGTTCTAGTACAAAAACTTCACATGGTGTTTTTTTAACTTCTGCAAGAAGCTTTGGCCAATCTATGAAACCTTCTCCTACAGCAGATTGTTCACTATGGTCTAAAAGATTTTTTGTTTCATCAAAAAAATCTTTCAAGTGACAGCCAATAATTTTATTTTTATATTTTTCTATCCAATCAAGTGGATCTGCTTTTCCAGCAACTGCCCATCCAAGATCAAGTTCCATTTTTAGATTTTCATTGTGATCCATCATACATTCTATTGGAAGCTTACCACTAGGAAGAGGTCTAAATTCAAATGAATGATTATGATAACCAAGAGTTAGACCATTATCTTCATACGTTTGTACATATGATGAGAGATCTTTACCAAAGTTATTCCAAGTGTTTTCATCAAGATCAAAATTTGAAGCAAAATCTTTACTAAATTTTTCAGGCACAGAAGGTACTATCGCATGCTTAATATTTAGATATTTCATCCTACTAATTGTTTCTTCTGTATTTGTAATTGCTTGAAAACTTATGTGAGAAGATTTTATAGAAATACTATTTTCTTCCATCATTGATTTAAAATTATCTAAATCAATTTTATCTAAATCAAATAATTCAATATTTTTAATTCCAGACTCAGATAGGAATTTAAATATTGGCTCGTAAGGTTGAAATTTTCTTGTTGTGTACAACTGCATTGTTACTTGATTTCTGTTCATTAAATTCTCTCCTCAGTTTTACTATCAAATATTGAAGATTTATTTATATCAAATGAAATGTTTATTTCATCATTTAAATTAAAATTTGAACTTCCTTCTAGCCTAATAGATATCGGGTTACCTTCAACACTAGTCCACACAAGAGTATCTGCCCCCATAGGTTCCACTAATTCAACTTTACATTGAATAGAATTTTCATTTTTTTCTATGTTTATATTTTCAGGTCTTATTCCAAAAACAACCTCTTGATCATTAATCAATTTATTTATGTTTTCATATTTAGAAATATCAATTTGTTTATTACCAACAATTATATTTTGATTTGATTTTTTAAATTTGGCATTTAAAAAATTCATGCTTGGAGATCCAATAAAACCAGCCACAAATAAATTAGCTGGTTTGTTGTAAATTTGTTTAGGTGTATCTAATTGCTGTATTAATCCATCTTTCATAACAGATATACGGTCCGCAAGCGTCATAGCTTCTATTTGATCATGAGTAACATAAATCATAGTATTTGATAAATCTCTATGAAGTTTTTTAATTTCATAGCGTAGTTCAGCTCTTAATTTTGCATCAAGATTACTTAAAGGTTCGTCAAATAAAAAAACTTTTGCATCTCTAACCAAAGCTCTACCAATGGCTACACGCTGTCTTTGGCCTCCAGAGAGTTGAGAGGGTTTTCTTTTAAGTAATTCATTTATTTGTAGTAGAGTTGCAGCATTTTTAATTTTTTCATTAATTAAATCTTTTGCCGTACCCATCATTCTTAATCCAAATGATAAATTTTTCTCAACAGTCATACTTGGGTACAATGCGTAAGATTGGAATACCATTCCTATATGTCTATCTTTTGGTTCTTTCCATGTAACGTTATCATCTTCAATCCAAATCTGTCCATCCGTTAAATCCAAAAGACCGGCTATACAGTTTAATAAAGTAGTCTTTCCACAACCTGAAGGGCCAAGCAAAACCATGAATTCTCCCTCTTTGATATCTAGACTTAAATCATTTAATATTTCAGTTTTTCCATAACTGAACGATATATTTTTTACTTCAACACTATTTTTCATACTCACCCCTTTATTGCCCCAGCTGCTATTCCACGCACAAACCATCTTCCAGAAATAAAGTATACAAAAAGAGGAACTAGAGAAGTTAATATTGTTGCTGACATATCTACGTTGTACTCGGCAACACCATAATCTACTTGCACAATATTATTTAATTGAACTGTCATTGGTTGGTTGTCTCTTCCTGCAAAAACTAATCCTAGAAGAAAATCATTCCAAATTCCTGTAACTTGAAGAATGACAGCTACGATAGTTATAGGAGTAGACATTGGAATTATTACATAAAAAAATATTTTTATAAAATTACCACCATCTATTCTGGCAGCTTTAAATAGATCTATTGGAAGACTCGCGTAAAAATTTCTGAAGATAAGTGTTAGTATTGGCATACCAAAAATAGTATGAACAAGTATGATGCCTGGTAAAGAAGAATAAATACCTAAGAAATCTTCTATTTTTAAAAGTGGGTACACCATTACTTGATAAGGAATGAATGCACCAAACATACATAGGCCAAAAAAGAAGTATGCTCCCCTAAAACGCCAAAAGGCTAATGCATATCCATTAAGCGCACTTAAAGCTACGGATACAATTACACTAGGTACAGTTATCTTCACGGAGTTAACAAAACCTGGCTTCAATCCCTCACATACAAATCCTGTACACGCTTGAGACCAAGCTTTTGGCCAAGCATAAAAACTAAGTTCTTTCGGGAGGTTTAAAATATTAGCAGCTCTTATTTCATCCATATCTTTAAGAGAAGTTATGATCATTACGTATAAGGGCATTAAAAAAAATAATGCGCACATAATTATAAAACAATACAAACCTATTCTTCCAATTGTAAGGTGTTTTGGTCGAGGTCCTTTAGGAATAGTAGACATTAGTTATTTGCGTATTTGTTTCTTAGATAAAATTCATAAAAAGCCCAGGGAGCAAGAATACATACAACTGAAATAAACATTATTATAGAAGCTGCAAAAGCTTGTCCTAAATTTGCTCTACTAAAAAAATTCTCCATTACATACATTGCAGGTGTTGTAGTGGCATATCCTGGTCCACCAGATGTAAGAGCTAAAATTAAATCATAGACTTTTACTACGCCAGCTGCAATCAAGACAATTGCGGTTACTACCATTGGTCTTAACATCGGCAAAATTACAAAAATATAAGATTTCCATTTAGCTACACCTTCAATACTAAGTGATTTCCAAATATCTTCATCAATTCCTCTGAGTCCTGCTAACATTAATACCATTACAAAACCTGCGCCTTGCCAAACAGCAGCTATACATACAGCATAGATTGCAAGATCTCTATTTACCAACCAGTCTAATTCAAACCATGTCATACCCCACATATGCATTGAATTCTCTAGACCAAATGTTGGGTTTAATACCCATTTCCAGACTAAACCAGTAACAACAAAAGACATGGCATAAGGATATAAAAAAATTGTTCTAAATAAACTCTCACCTCTTATTTTTTGATCAATCAAAACTGCTAATAAAAAACCAATAATCAGACAACCAATTGTAAATACAAAACCATAAATAAAAATATTTTCTACAGCTACATCCCATTTTCTTTGTTTAAATAATCTTTCGTATTGATCAAAACCAACATAGTTCATTACTGGAACTAATTTTGAGTTTGTTAAAGAATATACAAAAGAATAAATAATGCATCCAACGAAGACAGTTAAAGATATAACTATCATCGGTAACAGTGCTATTTTTGCAGCTATGTTTCTATAAAAAGGCATAAAAAGTTAAATGGCAGGATAAATTAATCCTGCCATTTCGTATATATTTAAAGTCCGCTAGTTAAAACGCCTTCTAAGTCGTCCATTACTTGAGCAACAGTGTAATTAGGATCATTTCTAAATTCAGAAATAATATCACCCCATGCTGCAGTGAACGCAGGAGTATTCCAATCATCACTTTCTCTCATAATTGCATCTGGATTTTGAATTAAATCTAAACCCATTTGCATACAAGCATCAGCTGCAGAAGTATCAACGTCAAGTCTCATAGGAAGAGAACCTTTAGCGTTGTTAAATTTAGCCTGTACAGTTGGATTAACCATCATACTTGCCATTGCTAGCTGAGCATCTTTCACTTTTGGATCATCATTTTTAGGAAAAACAAATACATCACCACCAAGAGCAACATATTTTTCTTTACCAGGAATTACACAAGAATAATCAACCATTGCTTCTTGTCCAGCAACAGCAAATTCACCTCTTGCCCAATCTCCCATAACTTGCATTGCAGCTTTTCCTTCAATAACCATAGCTGTAGTATCATTCCACAATCTTCCAGGAGAACCTTCATCTGTAAATTGATTTAATTCTCTGTAAGTGTTTAGAACTGACTCAAATCTTCCATCTCTAAATGCATCTAGATCTTTATCTCTATAAATTGATTGCATTAGAGGAAAGCCCATGATTGAAGATGCAACAACATCAAACATACCAGACTCTTGCCATCCCTGACCACCTAGTGCCAATGGAATGATTCCAGCTTCTTGAATTTTTGGAGCTCCAGCTAAAAATTCCTCAAAAGTTTGAGGTACTGGTAAACCAACTTGTTTGTAAACGTCGTTGTTGATCCACATCCATTGCCAGCTATGAATATTTACAGGTACGCAATAAAATTCACCTTCAAATTCACAAGTTTCAATTAATTCAGGTGGATAAATAAAATCTCTCCAGCCCTCTGCAGAAGCAACTTCTTCAAGTGATTGAAGTAAACCTTGCTCCACTAAATCTACAAATTGTTTTGATACGTTGAACTGTGCTGCAGTTGGTGGATTTCCACCAATAATTCTATTTACAGTAGTTCCTCTTGCATTATCACCACCGGTAATTGCAGTGTCAATCCAAGTATTGCCCATTTCTTCCCAAGCTTTAGCAAATTCTGAAATTGCAGCTTGCTCTCCACCAGAAGTCCACCAGTGAATAACTTCAGCTTCCATGTGACTACCAGCCTTGGAAACGTTAGTAAAAGATAGGGGTACAAATATAGTTAATAATATTGAAAAAAATTTTTTCATTATTTTCCTCCCTTTTTTAAATAAAATGACAATTTAGTAAAACGTTTTACTTGTCAAGCCAAATAGTATTATTTAATTTAATTAATAGATTTTAAGTATTATGAAGAAAAACAAGAAAATAAATATTGTTGGTTTATCTCAAAAATTAGGTTTATCAGTAAGCTCAGTATCAAGAGCACTAAATGGATATGACAATATATCACAGAAAACAAAAGATAAAATTTTTAAAACAGCTAAAAAATATAACTACTTTCCCGACTTAAATGCCAAAAGATTAGCTTCCAAAAAAACTGATACAATTGCCTTTATATCATCCATAGATCCTGACGCGCCAGATCACGTTGTTTTACAGTTTCTTGCAGGAATTACTCTTGGGATAAAAAATACAAATACTGAATTAATAACAAAATTTTGCTTAAATGAAGATGAAGAAATGAATTATTTCAAAAAACTCATTAGCACAGGTCAAGCAGATAAATTTATTTTTTATAAAATTAAAAAAAATGATAAAAGAGTTCATTTCTTAAACCAAAGAGGAATCAAATTTGTGACTTGGGGCAGAACTAACAAACAAACAGAACATGCTTGGATTGATCTGGATAATAAGAAAAGTATTGAGCTTCTAATGAATAAACTTTCAAATAATGGTCATAAAAGAATTGCTTTTATCAATGTTCATCGCAGTTTTAATTATGGCGCACAACGAAAAGTTGCTTATGAAAGTTCAATAAAAAATTTACAACTACAATATTCAAATGAATATTATCAAGATAGTTTAATCGAAACTGTTGAGTCAGGATCAGCCATAACAAAGTATTTATTAAGTTTAAAAAAACCTCCTACTGCTATAATTTGTTCTCATCTTCGTTTTTTTACAGGATGTTTGTTGAAATGTAAGGATATGAAATTAGAAATTGGAAAAGATATTTCTGTGGTAGGATTTAATGATCAGGATAGTTATTTAAGCTCTCAAAATCTTACATATATTTCACACCCATTAATGGAAATGGGAAAACAATCTGTAAAAATTTTACAGAACCTAGAACAAGATATATCAATAAAAAAAGTATCTACTTTGATTGAGCCAATATTAAATGAAGGAACAAGTCACAAAATCAAAAAAACTAAATTAAGATAAATTTAACCAATTAATTTCTTCTTTTGTTAATTCTATATCTAAGCAAGGTAGTGTTGTATCAAGCTCATCAATTGTTCTTGGCCCAATTAATGCAAATGATGGAAAAGATTGATTGATTGTCCAACTTGCTGCAATATTATGTGCGGTACATCCTTTTTTTTCAGCTAGTTCCATAGCTCTTTTTTTTCTTTCTCTGTTATCTTCACTGTCATAGCAACTAATAGGGCCACTTGAGTTCTCACCTGGTGCTCTATAAGTTTCTGCTTTAGTAATTTTGTCTTCAATTTCTTTTGTAATAGCATCAGGTAAAAAATAACCTCTTGCCTGACTAGACCAAGACATATGAGATTTTTGAGTAGAATTTAGATATTCTAATGTTTCATCTATATTAGAGGACAAACAACCGTTCCAAAGTGGATTAATCATCTTAGCAAGAGCTAAATTATTATTAAGAATAGACATTTCTTGTTTATTATTTTTTTGTGCCCACTCATTTCCTTCTTTAAATCTTTCGATAGTCCAGTTTGAACCACCGAAAATTTTTATTCTACCTTTTTCTTTCTCTTGATTTAAAACATCCATAAATTCTTCAACAGGATAATCAGTATTATCACGGTGCATAATATAGATATCAACATAATCAGTATTCATTCTTTCAAGAGAGATTGTTAATTGTTTAGAAATAGCTTCAGGATTGCAGTCAGGTGTGTGTGCACCTTTGCCAAGTATTAAAACATCTTTTCTGTTATTATTGTTTTTTAACCATTGTCCTAAAACTTTTTCGTGATTACCACCACCATAGATGAATGCTGTATCAAACATATTACCACCAACATCAATCCAATGATCCCACAATTTTGAAGCTTCGTTGATATCATCTTGGTTGTCACATCCCATAACAAGTTTGGAAATGTCTTTATCTATTCCTTCTATTCTATCATATTTCATATTTCATCCTGTGGTAGTTTATAATTTACTTTCTCTCTCCATGTATCAAGAGCTTGAAGATTTCCTAATGTATCTTCCCAAGTCATTGCTGGATGAGGTGGTTGTGTTTTTTCTTTTGCAATACACTGACTTGCAAGTTCTCCTTCAAAGAAAAACAAATGCTCTGGTCCTTTAACATCTATAATATCTTCATTACCATTTTTATTAATAATTATTTTAGCATGGTAAGGCCCACCTTCTCTTCCAGGCATCCATGGATCTGGCAACTGAATTGTACCTTCCGACCCAGTAATAACTGCATTATTTTTCATACTTTCCATAACTGCTGTAGAAACTTTAGCCTTGATACCATTTTTAAATTCTAAATTTGCATGCGCAACTTCATCAACACCTGTTTCCCCTATTCTCGCTTCAGCATCTATAAATTTAGGTTCTAAAAATTTTTCTCCAGTTGCTACACCAGCAATTAATCTAGAAAAAGAAATAGGATAAAGACCAACATCAAGAATACCTCCACCTGCTAAATTTTTATTAAACAATCTATGATCTGGTATAGTTTTACCCATATCAAAACCAAAAGAAGCTTCAATTGATGTGATATCTCCTATTATTTTATTTTTTATTACCTCTAAAAGTTTTGGAATTTGAGGATGACAACGATACATAAAGCCTTCCATGTAGAATACTCCAGCTTCTTTTACTGCCTCTATAATTTTTTTACCTTCAATTAAATTTACAGCGCCTGGTTTTTCACAAAGAACATGCTTCCCTTTACCTGCAGCTTTTATTGTCCATTCAGCGTGTAAAGTATGTGGTGTGGAAATATAAATAGCATCGATATGTTCTGAATTTATAATATCTTCATAATTATCAAATCTAAAATCAGGATGAATATCGTATTTATCACCAAAGTTTTTTCGGCGATCATCATTTTTACTTGCTATACTTACGAGTTGGCCAGAGTAAGAGCCTTTAAGTCCATCTGCAAAATTATTTGCTATACTTCCTGGTCCAATAATTCCCCATTTAATTTTTTCCATACTAACCTTTAACAGCTCCAGCTGATAAGCCTGCAATATAATATTTTTGAACAAAAGAAAAAATGACTATAATTGGAATTGTTGTTAGGGTTGCAAAAGCCATAGCTTGTCCATACTGAGGCTCTTGACCAACACTTAGCGCAAATACTTCCGTCATGCCGAGAGGGATAGTGTAATTAAGGTCATCCCGTAATATTATAAGAGGCCATAAGAAACTATTCCAGGAATTAACAAATGTTATTATTGCAAGAGTAGCAATACCAGGCCAAACAAGAGGGACAACTATTTGCCAAAAAATTCTAAACTCACCAGCACCATCTGATCTTGCTGCTTGAATTAATTCATCTGGAACAGACGTTATGAATTGTCTCATCATAAAAATTCCTATAGCAGGAGCAACAAAAGGAATGATTAGTCCTGATAAAGTGTCATTCATTCCCATTCTGCCTACTAAAACATAAAGAGGTATCATTATAATTGGAAAAGGTATCATTGCAGTTGCTACCATAAATATGAAAAGCCTGTTTTTTCCTTTAAAGTTATATTTTGCAAATGCATACCCGGCCAAAGTACATAAAAAAATCGTTAAAATAGTAACAGCAATAGCAACGAAGAAGGAGTTGAATATCCATAAACTTGCTGGAAACTCAGTAAACAATTTTGTTACATTTTCCCAATTAGGACTTTTAGACCACATTATTGGAGGCCAAGCCATTATTTCTGCTGTTGATTTGACTGAAGACGTAAGCATAAAAGCATAAGGTATAAGTGTTATCAAACCTATAATTGTTATTATGAAATTTAATGAATATTTACCAATTTTTGGAGATAAAGATTTTTTACTAGAACTAGAAGATTCTATTGGAAAAATATTAGCAATAAAATCAATGATAGGTGATAAAATTCTCTCAATAAAACTTTTTTTAGCATCCTGATCTAAATTTGATGCAAATGATCTAAATTGAAATAATGATATAGCTAAAATACAGATGAACATAAATACACCAATAGAGGAACCAAACCCTAATTTGAGTTGATTGAAACCTCTTTCCATCATGTAAACAACCATTGATTTAGCGTGAGTTGGAACATCATTTCCGCTATACATAACAAATACATCTTCAAATATTTGGAATGAGCCAATAGAAACAATTATACAAACAAATAGTGTTACTGGTGCTAATTGAGGAAGAGTAACATACCAAAATTGATGCCATGCCGTTGCACCATCTATTTTTGCTGCTTCATACAAAGTTCTATCTATAAATTGCAAACCAGCTAAAAAATAAATACAGGTTAAACCAGTCCATCTCCATATTACTAACATCATGACAGACCACTTTGATGTAGCTGAAGACTCAACCCAGTTGATTGGTTCAATGCCAATAAAACCAATTACATAATTAAGTAATCCAAATTCACTATTTAATATCATCTTGAAAGTCAATGCAGCCGCGACAACTGAAGTAACAATCGGTGAGAAAAATACTAAACGCCAAAAAGGTTTTAGTTTTAAACTATGACTATTAAGAGCAAGAGCTAATAAAAGAGCAAGGGGAATAGTAATAAATACACTGCCAGCAGAATAAAATACTGTATTTTGGAAAGTTTCCCAAAAGTTTTGGTCTTTAAAAAATAAATATTCAAAATTTCCCCACCCGCGAGGCTTAGGAGCTTTTACACCTTTCCATTTGTAAAAAGCTAAAATGAAAGAAGCTATGGTAGGTAATAGAAAAAAAATTGTAAAAATAATATAAAATGGCGATATAAAAAAATACGGCGCAACCTTTTCGGGTCTTAATCTTCGATTATTACTCACAACTGACATATTATTATTTTGATTTTATTTTTAAAAAGCAGGGTAAAACCCTGCTTTAAAAATTATCGTCTATAAAAAGTCAAGTTCATCCTGAACTTGTGAGATAAACCTTTCATGCGCTTCTTCAGCCGTGATTTCTCCATTAGCTAGTAATGTTGTTAAATCACGAGAAACACTATCAATAATAGCTCGACCAACATGCTGATAGTCATCAGCACTTGATCCTGCTACAGAAATAAATGGCTCTGCAAATTTTTGACCTCCATAAAAATCAAATTTTTTATCTGCAATTCTTGGATCTTCAAGAGCAGCCAATAAAGTAGGCATTCCTCCGAAGAAATCATATTTTGCAATTTGACCTTCATACGAGAAGTAAGCAAGTTCAAGTAATTTTTTAGCAACATCTACAGCTTCTGAAGATTTATGAATGGCAAAACCAGTTCCACCCCAGTGAAAAGTTTTATAACCTTTATCTCCCCAAGTAGGAAGAGGAGCAACTCTCCACTCACCAGATTGTGTATCTTTAACTGTAGGTTGTAAACAACAGTTGTTATACCAGTCAGGCGCCATAGTTCCTACAGTTTGCTTTGAATTGTAAAGAACACCAGGTGTTTGACCCCAATAGTCAGTAGTATAATTAATTACTCCAGATGCAAAAGCTTCTTCTTGGAATTTTAAAACCTCCATGAAAAGATCTTCATCCATTTCAAATTCACCATCTTCATTGAAGAATTTACCGCCAGCTTGTTGGTACATTCCAATAAATCTTAACTCAGATAGCATCATTGAAATTCCATCTTTTGCTAAAATTTTTCCAGTTTCCATAAACTCATCCCAAGTTTTTGGTACTGATTTACCATAACTTTCAAGAATGCTTGGGTTGTAGTAATAGACCATATAACAGCCTTCACTTTCAATTCCATATATCTCACCATTAGTGTGAGTCCAAGCAGCTACTTTTCCTGGATTCCATTGAGACATGTCACCGTACATATCTGTTAGTGGTACAAAGTTGTCTGAAATAATATCATCAACCATAAATAGACCAAAACCGCTTATCTCAATTCCTAAAAGATCAGTATGTTCAGAACCTGAAGCAATCGCCGTTAAACTGTTTGTAGCCATATCGGGCGTAACTTGAAAATCAAAAGTAATATTATCATCTGGAAATGCAGCTTGCACTTCTTCAAGATAAGTATTGAAATAATCAACATAGAGCTGGTTATGCGTCCACATTGAAAGTGTAATATCTCTAGCATTAGAAGTTGATGAAAACCCAACTAAAACTGCAAGAGACAAAATTAAGGATTTAATTAATTTCATCTATTCCTCCCTTTAATATATCTTTTAAAAGTTATATTGATCGAAAAATCAAGATAAAAAAAAGGTATTTACTATTAAATAATCTTGTTTTTTTAGTTATTTGGTGAAAGAACTTGCTCGTGAGGCATTACTATTTTTTTTTGAAATTCAGTGAGATTTGAAAGTAGTTTTTTTGAAGGTCGATAAGGGTGTCTAAAAAAACCCCAAGAAGGCCCATATCTGTAAACAACAATTCTTCTTTCTCCTTTATTTGTTCTTTTTGCAGAACCATGACAAAGTGAATCAACAAATAATAGCCCGTCACCAGCTTTTAAATAAATTTCTTTTGAAGCTGTCATATTATCGGCTGATGTAACTTTGCCCTTTTTCATAACATTTTTATCAAACTCAGGATGACGTAAATTTGATTTATGTGATGAAGGAATAATTACTGTACCACCATCACCTGGGCCTATATCATTGAGAGCTAGCAAAATATTAATTTGTCCGCAGTGAAATTTTCCATTTTCAAATCTATAATGACCTCTTTGAGTTCCTTCGTGAGCACCAGAATGAATTCCAATAGCTTCTCCCTGCCCTCTAATATTCGCAAAATTTTCATCGATAAATAATGGTCCATGATGTTGATCAAATGTATCTTTTCCTCCAACAAAATGAAGCATATGATTTATCCATGAAGGATGATCAATTAATTTTTCAAAGGGTTTTCCAGCTTCATAAATTTGTTGAAGATTTAAACCTTCTTTACCACCGTAATTATGACCATGAACATATCCAGCCCATTCTTTATGTTTTAAACTTTTTAATTTATCTAGAATATTATTAAGATCTTTTAATTCTTTTTTACTTAAAGCATTTTCAATTATTAAATATCCATTTAAATCAAATAAATATTCATCAAGCTGTGAAATTTTTTTCATATTTATATTTTGGATTAAAAAATAATTTTTTTCAATAATAAAAAGCTAATTGATAATTGCTTTAAACTCACCAGATTTATATTTTTTTGACATTTCACCTAAAGAAATTGAGTTTATAGATGAAGCATTTCCTGCAGTTCCAAATTCTTGAAGTCTACTTTTTACAACTTCTTTCATAGCATCTTTTGAAAGTAATAAATATTTTCGGGGATCAAATTGAGAGGGATTTTCATGAAAATATTTTCTTACTGCAGCTGTAGCTGCCAGTCTTAAGTCTGTATCAACATTTACTTTTCGAACACCATGCTTAATTCCTTCTTGGATTTCAGACACAGGTACACCGTATGTTTCTTTTATTTTTCCACCATATTCGTTAATAGTTTTTATTAAATCTTGAGGAACAGAGGATGATCCATGCATTACTAAATGAGTATTTGGAAGTCTTGAATGTATTTCTTTAATTCTATCAATTGCTAAAATATCACCTGTAGGTGGTCGAGAAAATTTATAAGCTCCATGACTCGTTCCAATAGCAATAGCTAATGCATCTACATTAGTTGCCTTAACAAAATCTGATGCCTCATCTGGATCAGTTAAAAGTTGATCATGATCAAGTTTACCTTCTGCACCAACACCATCTTCTTTTTCCCCAGTTCCAGTTTCCAAAGAACCTAAGCATCCAATTTCTCCTTCAACGGAGATACCTAAGGCATGAGCCATATCAGTTGTTTCTTTGGTAACTCTAACGTTATAATCAAAGTCTGAAGGTGTTTTTTGGTCATCCATTAAGGAGCCATCCATCATGACAGAGGTAAATCCAAGTTCGATACAATTTTTGCAATCTGATGGAGATCCACCATGATCTTGATGTAAAACAGTTGGAATTTCTGAAAATTCGTCCATTGCAGCTTCTACTAATTTTTTAACAAAGATGGGGCCAGCGTATTTTCTTGCTGCTCCAGAAGCTTGTAAAATAACTGGGCTATTTAACTCTTTAGCCCCTTCCATTATGGCTCTAATTGCCTCTAAGTTATTTACATTAAATGCAGGAACACCATAGTTGTTTTCAGCAGCGTGATCCAACAATTGTCTAAGTGAAATTAATGCCATCTATTTAAGACTTTATTAATTGTATAAAAAGATTATTCAAGAAAATAATGAGGAATATTATTAATTATTCGACAATCATTTTTTCTTTTGCTCTTGCAGCAAGTTTTCTATCTTCTACTCTAGCAATAGATCTTAAATTAAAAAATTATAATGAATCTTTAATTGGCTTTTCTTTGTCCTTTTTTGCGCTTGGAGTTATTGTCTCTTCATTTTTACATAATATTATTAGAGAAAAGTATAGTTTATTTTTTACTTTAATTTGTTCTATTTTTATTCAATTATTATTTTTTTTACTTTTATTTTTTCAATTCAGCATTTTCACTATTGTGATTATTACATTTGTCATGGGATTTACAAATCATATCAATTTTTTGACGATTGAAACATACATTAGTTCAGAATTTAAAAATAAATCAGGTTTTTATATTTCTTTGTTTTGGTCTAGTGCGGGATTTGGAGCAATACTGGGCTCTCTGATTATTGCATTTAATGGAGTTAATTATTTAAGTTATGTAATCGCTATACTACTTATTGTATTGCAATTGTTACCAGTTTTTATTTCTAAATCGAGCATACTCTTAACGAAAGTTGAAAAGGTTGAATTTTCATTATCTTATAATGTGATTAATAATATTAAATTTATTTTAATTTGTGTATTTTTTTTAGGTATTAGTGATGCAGGTTGGAGTTCTCTCTTTCCATCATTCTTAATTGAAAAAGGGTTTACAGATAAGGATGTTGGAAGAATTAATTTTACTTCAGGAATGTTAGTGTTATTAATTTTTCCATTAATAGGAAAATTAATAGATAAAATTAGTAAAGTTTTAGTTTTAAATATATTCTGCTTAATTTCCATTGCTGGATTAATTATTTTCTTTTTTACAGAAAATTATTTTAGTATTATTTTTTTTACTTTTATTTTTTATTTATCTATAGGAAGTTTATTCCTTATTAATTTTAATTTAATTAACACTAATTTAAAAAGTCATTTAATTGTTTTTGGAGTAGCAAGTTATAGCATATGTGAAAATATTGGTTCCTTTATTGGCCCAACTATCATTGGTACTTTAATAAGCTTTAATATCAATTATTTTTTAATTATATTTGGTGTAATTTTCTTTTTAATATTTACTATATTTAACTTTTCAACAAAATTAAATGGTGGGCCCTCAGGGACTTGAACCCCGGACCACCCCGTTATGAGCGGGGCGCTCTAACCAACTGAGCTAAGAGCCCTAAATATTGCGTATACATGCAAAACAAATGAATATTAAGCTTTAATTTATTAAAGTGATGCATATTCTAAATAATCATTGTGCTTTATAAATCTTTTCATTTGATCATCATACTGATCATTAAATCTTTTATATTCATCTCTTGCAAAGGGCTTTAAGTTAAAATTATTCATTTCTTCCCTAGCAACATCTTTTTGAAGTAGGCCTAGGCCATCTAAAACAGGATAATAAAGTTGTGACTGGACGTGAGGAAGGCCTGAAAGATATAATTCGAAATCACTCATCCTAGGTAATTGATTTTTCCATTTATTAATTAGGCTCAAAGTATCTTCGTGAATACATTCATTTTTAACATATTTCCAAAAATCACTATCATCTCTATTAGAAACATAATGAGTATTAAGAAAGATCATAAAATCATCAAACTGTCGTCCCACTCTATCATTAAATTCATCCATTATTTTTTCATTATTAAAATCCATTTCTTCTTTAAGGTAATCAGTTGCAAACAAAATCATTTGTATCAAAGTGCTATGGATTGAAGTAGCTTCTAATGGCTCAAGAAAGCCAGAGGCTAATCCTATAGCAATACAATTTTTTACCCATGATTTTTCTATTCTACCCGAAGTAAATTTAATATCGTTTCTTGGTTCTATTTCATGACCTAAGACTTTCTCTATTTCTATTTTAGCTTCTTCCGGACTTGTAAAATCATCACAATATACATAACCAGCACCAATTCTTTCTTGTGTTGGTATTTGCCACATCCAACCATTTTTTTGAGCCCAAGCTAAAGTATAATTACTAATATTTTTTTCATCTAATTTTAAAAAGAAAGGCATAGCTCTATTTACTGGTAAATTTTTTTGATAAGATTTCCATCCGACATTGTATAGTTTATTTATGAGGAGTTTTCTAAAGCCTGTACAATCTAAAACCAAATCAGTTTCAATTTCTTTACCACTTTCAAAATGAAGTTTTTCAATTTCTCCATTTTCATTTAATGAAGCATGCGTATAAACTTCATCAAGAATCTCTATATTTTTTGATCTTTTTCTTAAATAATTTCCAACAAGATGGTTATCAAAATGATAAGCATAGAAAAAAGGACTTTTTAAATCTGGTCTGTTATTTTCAAAATTGAATGGAACTTTATTTGTTTCCATTAGCTTTGTGTGTAAATGTACATCAGCAACTGAACGACCTGCAGCAACTGCATAAACATTTAGATATTCAAAATCTTCAGGATTTTTTTTAGATGCTAACAAATGTGGGTCATCAATTGGTCCATAATATTGATGATTTAATTCTTTCCAGTCTTTATGAACAATCCCAAACTTTAGAGTAGCTTTTGTTTCTCTTAAAAAGTCTAGTTCATCTAAGTTATATCTTTTTAAAAAATCATAAAATATCCCAGTTGTTCCTTCTCCAACACCGATTATAGGGATGCTTGAAGGATCAACAATTGTTACTTTTACATCTTGTTTATTTGTATAAAAAAAATCACTTAGAATATATGCAGAAATCCAGCCAGCGGTGCCTGCACCTAGGATAGTTACATTTTTTAATTTTCTCATTAATAAATAATATCAAAAGCAGATTTTATTAAATTCTTTGTATAATCATTCTGAGGGTTGGTTAATATATTTTTTGCCACACCTTGTTCTAGAATTGAACCATCTTTCATAACGATTAAATTGTGGCTTATTGATCTAATAACTCTTAAATCATGACTAATAAAAATATAAGTGGTTTTGTGATTTTTTTGGAGTTGAAGTAAAAGTTCTAGAATTTGTTTTTGAATGGATAAATCAAGTGCAGATGTTGGCTCATCCAAAAGAACAAATTTTGGATTTAAGACAAATGATCTTGCTATAGCTATTCTTTGTCTCTGACCTCCAGAAAACTCATGAGGAAATCTTAGCATGGAACTAGGTTCTAAACCAACTTCCTTCATTATGTTTTCAATTTTATTAAGCCGTTCATTTTTATCTTTGATATTAAGTGCTACAATTAATCCTTCTTCAATAATTTGTTTAACAGACAGTCGTGGATTTAAAGATGCATATGGATCTTGGAAAACTATCTGCATTTGATTTCTAAATGGCTTAAATTGCTTTCTAGATAAACCGTCAATTCGATCTTCAAAAAACTTGATTTCACCCTCTACATCTGTATTTGATTCTCTATCAACTAACCTTAATAATGTTTGACCTAAAGTAGTTTTACCTGATCCACTTTCACCAACTATTCCAAGAGTCTCACCCTCTTTAAGATCGAGACTGATATTATTTACAGCGTTAATTGATAAAACTTTATTTCTACCTGATACTTTTACTTTAGTATTAAATGTTACATTAAGATTTTCTCCTGAAAGGATGCTTCTTCCATTTTTATCATAATGTAAATCTCTTTCTTCTGGCTCTGATGACAATAAATGTTTTGTATAATCATCTTTTGGATTTTCAAAAATTTCTTTTGTAATGCCTGTTTCTTTAATTTTTCCATTATACATTACACAAACTCTATCACTTATTTGTCTGACAATAGTCAGATCATGAGTAATAAATAAAATGGACATTTGATATTTTTGTTGAAGACTTTGGAGTAATTTAAGTATCTCTGTTTGAACTGTAACATCAAGAGCAGTAGTTGGCTCATCTGCAATAAGTAAATCTGGATTATTAGCTATGGCAATAGCAATCATAATTCTTTGTCTTTGTCCTCCAGACAATTGATGTGGGTATTGTGATAATCTAGACTCTGGTTCTGGAATTTGAACTTGTTTTAGTAATTCAAGACATTTCTCTTTGAGTTCTTTATCTGAAAATTTTCCATGAATTTTTAAAACCTCACTAATTTGGTTTTCAATTGTATATATTGGATTTAACGAACTCATTGGTTCTTGAAAAATCATTGAAATATTTTTTCCTCTAATATTTTGATACTCTTTTTCAGAATAAGAATTTATATTTGTACCATTAAACTTTATTGATGTTTGATCAGATATGATTGCATTTTCTGCAAGTAATCGAATAATTCCTCTAGCAGTAACTGATTTACCTGACCCACTCTCTCCTACTAGTGCTAATGTTTCACCCTTTTTAATATTAAAGGATATGCCATTCACTGCATTTACTTCACCACTATCTGTATTAAACTTTACTTGAAGATTTTCAATTTCAACAAGATTGGTCATTATTTTTTAGTTGTTGTTGCATATGGATCAATTGCATCACGTAAAGCATCACCAAGAGCATTAAATCCTAAAACTGAAATTAAGATTGCAAAGACAGGACTTAAAACCCATGGATAACTTCCAATTGTTCGCATATCTTGAGCAGAATTTAATTGAAGACCCCAACTAACAAATGGAGATTGAATGCCTAAGCCTAAAAAGCTAAAAAAACTTTCTGTCAAAATTACAGAAGGTATCAATAAAGAAACACTTACTATAACGTGACTTGTTACATTAGGAAGTAGATGTCTATAAATAATTCTTAGATCATTGGAGCCTAAAGCTTCAGCTGCTTTAATATAGTCTAATCTTCTTAAAGAAAGGGTTTTTCCCCGGACCTCTCTTGATAGTTGAGCCCACCGTAAAGAGGATAAAATAAATGCCATAAAGATAAAAATCAGAAATGGATCCATTTGCCTTGGAAGAATTGCTACCAAGGATAAATACAAAGGTAGATCTGGAAAAGCTAAAGCAAGTTCCGTAACTCTTTGTGAAGCTATATCAAATTTTCCAGAAAAATAACCTGAGCTAATTCCAACTAAAATACCAATAAAAGTTGTTATACTTACAACTATTAGAGCGAATAATAGCGTTACCCTGCTTCCCTTAAAAATTCTTGATAACATATCCCTTCCATAGGCGTCTGATCCAATAAAAAAAACTTTAGACCCATCTTTAGTAGTAAATAAATGTAAGTCCAAATTTAAGCCTAGAAACTTATATTCCCATCCTCTAGTAAAAAAATAAAGATAGTTTTTTTGAGTATAATCAATCTCCATTATTGGAAGATATGTGTCAGGATCAAATCCTTCAGTAAAACCATAAGCGAAAGGTCTTAACGAAAAATTATTATCCTCATCAAAGAAATGTATTCCCTGAGGAGGATAAAAAACTCTATCACTATCTCTTGCTGCTGGATCATATGGAGATAAAAAATCTGCAAAAACAGCAGAGAAAATTAGAAAGCCTACAAAAATTAAGCCTAATATTCCAACTCTGTTTTTCAAAAATCTTTTTCTTACTAGTGAAAAATATGAATTTTGTAAGTTTGAAGTTGTTTCCATAATATTTAATTCTGTCTTACTCGAGGATCTAAAATTGCCAGCAAAATATCAGCGATAATATTTCCAATAATTAATATTACTGTTAAGCAAAATAAAATTGCTGCAGTGGTATAAGTGTCTTGTCTTTGAATAGATTCTACTAAAAGTGGTCCTGCAGTTGGAATAGATAAAACGATCGCAGCTTCTAGTTCTCCCATTAGCATATATGGTAAAGCAATACCCTGAAACATTACAAGGGGATGCAAAGCATTTGGTACTGCATGACGGTACAATGTTTGATTTTCAGACAAACCTTTTGCTCTTGCTGTTTCAATATATTGCATACGCATTACATCTAATAAATTTCCACGCATAACTCTCATATTGTAGGCAAGACCTCCGATAATTGCGATGACAAATATTGGCCAAATATGAAGTATACCATTCCATAGTTTTGCAAAAGACATTGGTTGAACAGCGTAGTATGGAGAATACATTGATCCAGTGTTGTCTGAATTAAGAACAATTGCTAACCAATACATAATTAGTAATGCTAGAAAGAAACGTGGAATGGTCATTCCTAAAAAAGCGAAGATGGTCGCTACATTATCACCTAACTTATTTTGATTTTTTGCAGCATAAATTCCTATAAAAACACCTATAGTTGTAGCAAAAAAATGACAAATTAATGCTATTACTAGAGTTCGAGGTAATCTATCACCTAACATTTCACTGACAGGTTTGTTGTAATGCATGGAAAAACCAAAATCGAAATTTAAAACAATATTTTTAATCCAATTGAAATATCTTATTACTAATGGTTCATTAAGTCCGTATTTTTCTCTCAACATTATTGTTAGTTCTAAAGCTTGTTCTTGTGTGATATTTGCTAAAGCTTTAGTTTGGCTAACATACCAAGTTGCATAATCACCAGGTGGTAATTCAATAATAAAAAAAATTATAATACTGATTACGAACAGTAATGGAATTGAATAAAGAATTCTTCTGAATATAAATGAAAGCATTTTTTTAAAAAGTAAGGGGCTATTTAAGCCCCTCACTAAAAAATTTATTAATCAATACCAGGAACTCTTCCAGGGAAAAGTTCTTCTAATTGATCATATTGATAAACCCAGAATTGTTCACGGATAACTGTATCTTCAGCCCATTGATAAGCCAAAACGGGCATTCCATCAGCTAAGTTTTGAATTCTTTTGTTTATCAAAAGTGCTGTTGGATATTGAACTATACCAGGCATATAAACATTTTCTGTAAATAGTTTCTGATAGCGAGACATTAATGCTTGAGCCTCTGCTCCTTCAACACCATCTCTCCACTCTTCAAGAATACTTACGATTTCTTTCTCAAATGGTTGAAGTTGTTGAGGGTGTTCATCAGTTCCTAAGTGAGGATCAAATGAAGACGTAGTTACAGGACCCATATCTGACCAATAACCCGAATTAGGGAAGGCCATTTCTTGTTGAGATCTTACAAGTAACCAATCCCATTCACCTGCTTGTCTTGTTGGCTCAGTATCTTCCATTGGTTTAATATTAATCTTAATACCAACTTCAGCCATCATAGTTGCCATTCCATCGCCAATCAACATTTCATTATCACTGCCTTTATTTTGAACTAAATTAATAACTAAATCTCCACCTCCATTTGGAAGGTTTCGAATTCCGTTACCATCAGTATCTATAAGACCTAATCCATCAAGTATAGAATTTGCACCTGCTGGATTATAAGGGAAAAATGAAGTAGCATCTGCATCAAAGAAAGCACTATCTCTAGCAAGACCGCCTGCATAAACTGTCACAAATGGTCCTTTGGACATTGCTTTTGCAAATGCTTTACCATCAATTGCATGCTTAACAGCTTTTCTGAATTCTAAATTTCTATTTAGATCTCGAATAGCTGCCATTTGATCATCCAATACACCTAGCCCAATTGCTTGGTTCATGGCGAGTTGATATCCCATGGTTCTTCCACTAAAAGATAGTTGAGCTTGTGCATCATCACTCTTAGACTCTTTAACAGCTTCTAAGTATAAAGGTACGTTCTCCATATTCGAGAAGTCAGCGTTACCAGCTAAGGTATCAACCGTTCTTTGGCCCCAAGTTTTTAACTGGAACACCATCTCATTCATATACGGAAGTTGTTGTCCTTTACTATCAACTTTCCAATAGTATGGATTTCGACGAAGTATTACGACCTCATCTTGTTTATATTCAACCGCAGTCCATGCACCCATGCTAACCCACGGTAAACGTCCGGCAGGGAACGCTTGAACATAATCATCATAAGACGTACCACCATATTTAGGGTGATGTTCTTTAAGTAAATGTGATGGTCCAGGGCATCCATTTATATATGCCATGGAGTGAAGAACTAATTTAGGTTCCTCTTGTGGAAATGTCCATCTAATCTGAGTAGGACTAAGTACTTCCAAAGTAGTCCCTTCTCCCATTGTAGTTGCATTCATTCTTGTTGGAACGTTCTCATCTAGAACATTATCTTCCCACCAAAAACGAACATCTTCTGCATCAAATGGATCGCCATCTGACCACTTTGCTCCATCAATAAGGTTCATAGTAAGTTTGTTTCCATCCCATTCCCAATCAGTAGCTAAGTTTGGTAAAGGATAAGAATCTTCAGCTTTTAATCTTACCATTGGACCATTTCTTGTTAGACATTCTTGAACTGTATAATTAATTCCACCCCATCCTTGATGTTGTGAAGCAGTCCAGTTCCATCCTTCAGGTCTTCCGCCAATTGTATGTCTAAAAGTACCTCCATAACGACCAATACCATCCGGCATTGCATCTCCATTAAAAACTAAAGGTCTTTTTGGTAAACGTTCCCAAATTGGCGGTAGTTTTCCTTCTTGAACTAGAGCACTAATGTATTCTGGCTCATATAAAAATTCAAAGTCTCCAATATCTTGATAGCTCATCAATTCATCTCTTCCAATGAACTGAACTTCTTGCATATTTTCAATTGCAGGTGCTGATGGAAGTGCTATTGCACCTTCCGGTCTAGCAGATGCATTTGAACTAGTTAATGCAAAAGTAGCTGATGCTACGCTAGCAAGTAATGTGGATCTAAATTTATTTTTTTTCATCTGTCCTCCACTAAATTTTAAAAAACCTATAATAAAATTAGATTATTGAGAAGTACTATTTAGGAGTAGATGGAGTAATTTATAAATTAAATGCCTCTTTTTCGACTAAAACTGACCTTTTCTGTTGATTGCGTCTTGTTTTTTTGGTCAATCCTTTAATTGATTTATTATATTTATATTTTTTGATTTTTTTTAGATTCTTTTTAATGCTGTTAATTTTAGATTTATATTGAGGAAGCCATTGAGCTTGTGCAACAAGCATCTCGTCTACCATTTGCCAAACTTCCTCTGATGAACATACAGAGCTGACAAGAGGGTCTTGTAGCACTGCAAGTTTTAATAATTCAATATCTCCCTTTACAGCGGCCCTTACAGCTATTCTTTGAACATCTATTGAGGTACTGCACAGAGAAGCACATTGCAGCGGTAAGTTTACTCCTTCAATCATTTTTATACCTTTTGAATCTACGTAGCCTGTACTCTCAATTACGCAATCATCATCTAAATTAGAAATTGTTTTTTTATTAATAACATTAAAGTGACCTCTATATTTTTTTCCAGTTTCAATTGCTTCAATTATATAACTTCCATGTTCAGTTGATCTTTTATAATCTCTAAGTTTAATTCCAGAGTTTTTTAAATATTTTGGGTAATCCTCAACAAACCAATTTCTCTTTTCATTACATACTCTTAAGTAGCCACCGGTCTCGCCATGTATCCAATTTGAAAGACTGCTCCATTTCTTAACATCTTTTTGAGTACGCCTATACCATGGTAAATACTCACTTAAATGGCCATTACTTTCTGTAGAAAAATATCCAAATTTATCTAGAACATCTATTCTTACTTTTTCATCTCTTGAAAATTTTTTATGTTTCTTTAACGATTTAGAAAGTTGTTCTTTTGTTATTTTTTTACCTTTATAATTCAAATCTAAATACCAAGTCATATGATTTATGCCGCTGCAAGAATATTTCATTTTTCCAGAGGGAATATTTAATGAGTCTTCAATTAATTTTGCACCACCTTGAACACCATGACATAAACCAACTGTATTAACTTTACCAATCTCATTAGCTACCCAAGTATTCATGGCCATAGGATTTGCATAATTTAAAAAAAGTGCATTTTTTTTAGCATATTTTTTTATATCTTTACAAAAGTCTAAAATGACTGGGATGTTGCGTTGACCGTACATTATGCCACCAGCACAAATAGTATCGCCAACACATTGATCGATACCATATTTTAATGGGATTGAAATATCAGTTTCAAATGCTTCTAAACCACCAACTCTTACACAGCTAATAATATATTTTGCATTTCTTATTGATTCTTTTCTAATTGGATCAATGCTAAGTTTAGTTGGAAGATTATTAGCTTTAATATCTTTTTGGATTAACTCTGCTACCATTAACAAATTACTTCTAGATATATCGTGAAGAGAAATTTCTATATTTTGAAGTTTTTTAACTTTTAATATATCTCTAACAAGGGTTTGAGTGAAACCAACACTACCTGCGCCAAGAAATGATACTTTCATAAGATTATTCTTAAACACCTTAAATTATTTGACAATATTATTATTTATTTTTAACATGAAATTAATATGTCAGATTTTAAAGATTTCAGAGATAATGGATACATTCTTAAAAGAAAACTCTTTTCAGAAGATGAGATATCTAAATTAACTGAATTTATTGAAAGAAATTCTGAGAAAGAAAATCAAGCTAGAGAAACGTTTAGTTCTACAGGTAAATTAAATATTACATTATGGAATGAACCTTCAAATGATTTATTTGGGAAATTTTCTACTAATGAAAGAATTGTAAAACCAATGGAAGAATTCCTTGAAGATGAAGTTTACCACTATCATTCAAAAGTAATTTGGAAAAAACCAGGTGATGGTGGTTTTGATTGGCATCAAGATTATGGTTATTGGTATCATAATGCATGTCTATATCCAGATATGGGATCTTGTTTTATAATGTTAGATAAAGCTACAAAAGAAAATGGTTGTCTTAAAGTTTTAAAAGGATCTCAAAAAGTTGGAAGAATAGGTCATGGAGTATCAGATACTCCCGAGCAAACAGCAGATTTAGACAGAATACGTGAATTAGAAAAAAGACACGAATGTATTTATATTGAAGCTGATCCAGGCGATGCTCTTTTTTTTCATGCAAATCTTTTACATTCATCAGAGGCAAATAATTCAAATTACTCAAGAAGAACTTTAATAGTATGCTTTAATACTAAAACAAATAATCCCTATAAAGAAATTGGACACGCAAGGTACACTCCTTTAAAAGTGGCACCTCATAATTCAATCATGGAGTATCAAAATGATTAAACTTACAATTATCGGAGCTGGTAGTGCTGTTTTTACAAGAAGAATAGTAACCGATCTTCTAGCTATAGAGCAATTTAAAAATATGGAAATTGCTTTACAAGACATTGATCCTGTAAGATTAAAAGCATCACATGATTTAATAGATGTAATTTCAAAAAAATTAAATATTTCACCTAAAGTTACTTCTCATACAGACAGACGAGAGTCTTTAATTGGTGCAGACTTTGTTCAAACAACAATTCAAGTTGGAGGATATGAACCATCCACAGTTATTGATTTTAAAATTCCTAATGAATTTGGATTAAGACAAACTATAGCAGATACTCTTGGTATAGGTGGAATAATGAGAGGTCTACGAACTATTCCTGTTTTACTAGATGTTGCAAAAGATATTATGGATATTTGTCCAAATGCTACTTGGTTACAATACGTAAATCCAATGTGTTCAAACATGATTGCAATAAATACTGCTTTCCCAGAAATAAAAGCTATGGGTCTATGTCACTCCGTTCAAGGAACAGCAGAAATGTTGGCAAAAGATTTAGATGAAGATATTAATAATATTGATTATCTTTGTGGCGGTATAAACCATATGGCCTTCTATAAAAAATTTGAAAAGAAAATTAATGAAAATGAAAACGAAGATTTATATCCAAGATTAAAAAAACTAGCTGATAAAATTGTAAATGATGAAGAAATATCCTCAAGAAGTAAAAAAACTGATCATGAATCTAATAAAGTACTTCATGAAAAAGTACGATATGAAATTCTTAGAAGATTTGGTTATTTTGTGACAGAGTCTAGTGAGCACTTTGCTGAATATGTTCCATGGTTCATAAAACAAAATAGAGATGACGTCATAAAAAAATACAAGATACCAATAGAAGAGTATATCGATCGATGCAAAAGCAACATTAAACTTTGGAAAGATTTAGAAAAAGATATGACTCCAATTTATGATATGCCTCTTACAAGAAGTAACGAGTATGCATCATTTATAATGGATGGAATTGCAAATAATAAAGAAGTTACTATCAATGCTAATGTTATGAATAAAAATCTAATTGATAATTTACCAGAAAATTGCTGTGTAGAGGTTCCTGTAATAATTAATTCACAAGGGTATAAACCTCAAAAATTTGGTAAATTACCAGAGCAATTAGCTGCTTTAATGCGCACTAATATTAATGTGCAAATACTAACTGCAGAAGCTGCTTTAACAAAAAAAAGAGAGCACATATATCATGCTGCAATGCTTGATCCTTTAACAGGAGCTAATCTGACAATTGATGAAATTTATAGCATGACTGATAAAATGATTGAAGCACATGGTGATTATTTACCTCAATATAATTAATGACTAAATTAACTGTAAAAGATTTATTTGAGAAAAAAGGAAAAATAAAATTAACTGAGCTATATGTAACAAATGCTTTAGAAGCTTACGCTGCAGAAAAAGCTGGCATAGATATCCAAATTGTATCTTTTAAAAAAGAAACATTAAGAACCGGTGTACCAACAAATAAATGGTTCAGAGATGCTCATATAAAAGATATTAGAGAAGCTGCTCCTAATACCTTTATGATATTTGGCCTTGGTCAACTTTCATCTATTGATAAGGCAATTGATGCAGCTTTAATTGCAAGAGACAATGGAGCAGATGCTGTTTATTGTGGAAATAGTCCAAAATATATTGAAGCTCTTCGTAAAGAAGGTTTACCATCTGTAAGTCATATTGGTTTAATTCCCTATAAGAGTACTTGGACCGGTGGTTTTAAAGCCGTAGGGAAAGATGCTGACTCAGCATTTAGAGTTTATCAAGATGCTATTGCATATGACAATGCGGGAGCTATTGGTCTTGAGGTAGAATGCGTGCCTGATCGGGTAGCAGAATTAATTACAAAAAAAGTAAATCTTTTAACTTTATCAATGGGAAGTGGTCCAAATTGTGATGTTGAGTTTTTATTTATACAAGATGTAATTGGAACTAATACTGATCGAGTACCACGACATGCAAAAGTATTTAAGGATACAAATAAGTCTTATGAAAAACTTTTAGATGACACTGTAGAAGGTTTAAAAAACTTTATAGATGACGTTAAAACTAAAAAATTTCCAACATCCTCAAATATTGTTGAAATTAAAGATGAAGAGTTTGAAAAATTTTTAAATAAAGTTGGTTAAATTTTAATACTTAATAAATCTTTTCCAATTATTGGGTCTTTTCCAAAATCTTTTCGAACTATTTTTTTTAGTTTTGAAATATTAAACTTCGTTGGAACAAAATGAGTTAATACAAGGTTTTTACAATTTGATAACTTTGCAACCTTACCGACTAGATTGCTCGTCGTATGATATTCCTTTACATTATGTAAAGTTTTTTTTGTTCTAAGTTTTGAAGTCTTATTCATTTCGTATTCAATAAAAACTTCATGTAAAAGAACATCTGCATTTTGAGCATTAACCATTAAGCTCTCGCATGGTCTTGTATCACCACTAATTGTTAATTTTTTTTTATTATTAAAAAAAGAGAAGCCATAAGCAAAAGGAACTGGTTTATGATCCACTTCAAAATATTTAATTTTTATATCATTAATTTTTATATTACCTTCTTTATTGAACTCATAAACTTTGTATTTTAGAGCTTTTATAGATTTTCTCTTTTCATAATTAATTCTCTGTATACGCTCATCTCTCCAGGCTAAAAATATTTTATCTATAAATTTTTTTGTACCTTTAGGTCCGTATATTTTCCAAATTGAATCTCTATCTGAATGCCAGGAGGAGATAATTAGCTGATATAAATCTATAACATGATCTGTATGAAGATGAGTAAGTAATAAAGCATCAATATCAGCAGAAGAATTTCCACTTTGATTTAATCTTTGTGTTACTCCTGAGCCACAATCAACTAGGATTTTTGTTTTTTTTGAACATACTAAATTAGATGAACCACATCTTTTATGATCAACAGATGGACATCCAGTTCCAAGAAGCGTCAGCTTCATTATTCATCAAGAAATGTTTTTAACTTTCTTGCTCTAGTTGGATGTTTTAATTTTCTTAATGCCTTAGCTTCAATCTGCCTTATTCTCTCCCTGGTGACACTAAATTGCTGACCAACTTCTTCTAAAGTATGATCACTGTTCATACCTATTCCAAATCTCATTCTTAAAACTCTCTCTTCTCTTGGTGTTAAAGAAGATAGTATTCTTGTTGTAGTATCACGCAAAGAACTTTTTACAGCCGCGTCTATAGGTATAAGAGCGTTTTTATCTTCAATGAAATCTCCTAGAGAGCTATCCTCTTCATCACCAACTGGAGTTTCTAAGCTTATAGGCTCTTTGGCTATTTTTAAAACTTTCTTAACTTTGTCTAGTGGCATATGTAATCTATCGGCTAATTCATTTGGAGTAGGCTCTCTACCAATCTCAGACATAATCTGTCTTGTTGTTCTAACTATTTTATTTATTGTTTCGATCATGTGAACTGGTATTCTAATTGTTCTTGCTTGATCAGCAATTGATCTGGTTATAGCCTGTCTAATCCACCATGTTGCATAAGTAGAAAATTTATAACCTCTTCTATATTCAAATTTATCGACTGCTTTCATCAAACCGATGTTACCCTCTTGTATAAGATCTAAGAATTGAAGTCCTCTATTAGTATATTTTTTTGCTATAGAAATAACTAATCGAAGATTGGATTCAATCATTTCTTTTTTTGCTCTATTTGCAGATCTTTCACCTTGTTGCACAACACCTACTATTCTTCTAAACTCAGATAATGGTAACTCAGAGGCTGTTTGTATTTCTTTTATTTCTTCAATATTTTTATTAATTTCAATATGATTTCTATTAATAAACTTTTCCCAATTTTTATCTTTAGTTGCTAATAAACTTTGTATCCAGTTTTTTTCAAAATTAAAATTTAAATACTGATCTATAAAATCTTCTCTTTTAACACCTGCATTTGTAGCCATACGAAGCATTTTTCCTTCACGCAAAAGGAGTTTTTTATTAAGCTCATATAAAGCTTCCATAAGAGCTTCGATAGTTGTTGCATTAAAATGCACAGCTTTCATTGCCGCCACCATTTCTTTTTGTATTTTCAGGTATTTTTTTTCTAAATTAATAAAAATTTTTTCGTTTTTTTTATTTGCGTTGATTAACTCTTGGCTATGTTTTTGAAGTTTTTTGAAAAGTTTTGTTATATCATTAAAATCATTTAATACTTTTGGTTTAAGTTTTTCCTCCATTGCTGCAAGAGAAACATTTAAACTATCATCGTCATCTTCATCTTGTTGTTGTTCATCATCGTTACTATTTTCTAAATTATTTTCATCATCATTTTTTTTCTTATTATTGTCCTTTTTATCAGCACCACTTTCAATTAACTTTAATGTATCTTCAAGTTTAGAGTCAGAAATATCCGACATGTCATATGTAGCTTCTAAGTCAACTATGTCTCTTAAAAGCATGGTACCGTCTTTAATAGCATCTTTCCAATTGATTATAGATCTTATTGTCATTGGACTTTCACAAATTGCACCTATCATCTTTTCTCTTCCAGCTTCAATTCTTTTAGCTATAGCTATCTCTCCTTCTCTACTAAGAAGTTCGACTGCACCCATATCTCTTAAATATAATCTTACTGGATCGTCAGTTTTTCCAGTTTGTTTTTTTTCTTGATCCTCACTTCCTTCTTCAGTTTTAGAATTTTGTTCCTTTGCAAGAGAAATTAACTCTTTTGCTTCTTCTTCAGAGTAAATTTTAATATTATTAGAAGTAATCAGGTCTTGAAATTTTTTTATATTTTCATCAAGTCTAAATTTTTTAGGAATAGCTTTTTCAATTATTCTTTGAGTATATATTCCATCGACTTTATGTTTATTAATTAACTTGGCAAATATTTCTTTTATTTTTTCTTCAAAACCTGAAATCGCTTTTGGAATTTTCTTTGGTTTATCTTTTGGTGACGTTTTAATTAAAGACTTCTTGGATACTTTTTTTGCTATAGTTTTCTTTGTTTTTTTTATAATTTTTGATTTAGATACTTTGGAAGATTTAGAAATTGATTTGTTATTAGTTAATTTTTTTTTAATAGAAGTTTTCTTTTTAGGTGCCTTTGTTTTTTTCTTAACAGTTTTTTTCTTTTTTTTTGCCATAACTTTATTTTAATAATTCCTCATTGTTGTGAAGATTAAAAGTAATATTTTTTAACTCGTCCCATGTCATTGAAGATGAGTTAGTATCTATATCATTTAGGCTTTTATTTATTTTTTTCAAATTTGAAAGTCTTGTCTTCAAATTATTAATGGATTCTTTAATTTCATATATAACTTCCTCAGAATCAAGATCCGTACGTACATAAGAGAAAAGTTGAAATATACTATTATCCCTAGTTTTTTCGTAAATTTCAGATAATTTATTGGGGAATTTATTAGTATTGATATTATCTATATCAATCTCAAAAAACTCTGATTTATGAATAAAGTTTAAGAATTCAGTCTGATCATCATTTAATAATTCAGAAGACGTCAACAGCGAATAGATCTCTGATCTTAAATTCATATGATTTAAATAGGCTGTCAGAAAAGAATAAATCTGTTTTTCTTTTAAAGAAATCGTTTTTGGAATAATTTTAATAGATTGTTTTTTATTAGAAAATGATTTTAGTTTTTGAAAAAATAAAGATTTAAACTCATTTTTATAAAAATATTTTATTTTACTATCTTTAATATTGCTGACTAATTCATCAATATAGTTATCAAAAATAACTTTATTATCAGATTTTTGTAAATCAATTGATTTTGATGATTCCTGAAAAATAAAATCTACAATCGAAAGTGGATTTTTTAAATATTTTGCAAATTTGCTTAAAGAATATTCATTTATGAAGGTATCAGGATCGTATTCATTTGGCAAAATTATAAATTGTAATAATTTGGAAGGAGTTAAGTAAGGTAACGACATTATAGCACTTTTAAAGGAAGCTTTTAAACCTGATGTATCGCCATCGAACATCAATGTTGGTTTATTTACATATTTCCATGATAATAAAAGATGACTATCAGTTAATGAAGTTCCAAGTGGAGCTACAGCTGTTTTAATATTTTTGTCATACAAACTTATTACATCCATATAACCCTCACAAACTAACATATTTTTTTTTGATCTTATAGTTTGTTTAGCGTTAAAAAGATTATAGAGTATATTTCTTTTTTTAAAAAAATTACTTTCAGGTGAATTAATATATTTAGGATTTGAATTATCTAATACTCTTCCTCCAAATCCAACAATTTTTCCATATTCATTTGTAATTGGAAACATAAGTCTATTGTAAAAAAAATCACGTATCTTGTTATTTTTATCTAGTTTTACTACATTACTTTCAAGCAATTCTTTATCATCAAAATTTTGTTCTTTTAGAAATTGATATAGAGTTTGATTTGGACTAGAAGAAAATCCTAACTTAAAATACCTAATAGTCTCGTCTGATAAATTTCTTTTATTTAAATAATTTTGACAATCTTTACTTGTCTGCAGATTATCTTGAAACCATTTAGTTGAAATTTCTAAAATCTTATAAATTTTATCATTTTTTTTATTTATATTCGCATCAAAGTTGTCGATTATTCTAATACCAACTCTTTGAGCTAACTCTTTTACAGCTTCAGGAAATGAAAAATTATAAAGCTCTGTATATATAGTAAATATATCACCCTTAGCCCCACATCCAAAACAATAATAGGAGCCTAAATCATCATTTATTTTACAAGACGGAGTTTTTTCATCATGAAAGGGACAACAGCACCAACTATCTTTTCCTTTTTTTATAACTTTTGTTTTTTTTTCAATTTCTTGTGAAAGAATAATTTTTGATTTTATTAGTTCAAGATCATTTTTTGAAAATGACATTAATTACCTAACAAAGATTTAGCAATTTTTCCAACTAATCCCATATCTATTTTTCCAGTATATTTATCCTTAATTATTTTCATAAGTGCACCCATGTCTTTGAGAGATGTGAAATGGTTCTCAGAAATTATATTCTTTATAATCAAATTTGTTTCATCTTCATCCATTTGCTTAGGTAAAAATTTTTCTATTACTTTGATCTCATTAAGTTCGTTTTCAATAAGATCATTACGATTCGCTTTTTCAAAAGCTTCTATTGAGTCTTTTCTTTGTTTTACTAAACTTTGAAGTAAACTTAAAACATCAGAATCGGTCAAAACATCTCTTTTGCCCCTGAGAGAAATTTCCTTATCTTTAATCGCACTCTTTATTAATCGTAAAGTATTTATTGAATTACTGTCCTTTTCTTTTATAGAATTGTTATAGTTACTTTCAATTTCATCCTTTAAACTCATTTTTTTTTCTCTTTCTAATAAATTTAATTTGATAATATAATTCTTCTTTTTAATTTCAACTAATCCTTGACTACGTTGTTATAAATGCATACTAACTATCATTTTGCTTCATCAAAATATAATGGAAGTTTTAAAAAAAGAACCACATATTCACAATAAAACTGCTGCACTCGTATTAGAAAATGGTGAAATTTTGTGGGGTTATGGATTAGGAGAGAAAAAAGCTGCAGTAGGAGAACTCTGTTTTAATACCTCTCAAACAGGTTACCAAGAAGCATTATCTGATCCTTCATATACAAAGCAAATAATTACATTTACTTTCCCGCATGTTGGAATTGTTGGCACTAATCAAGATGATCAAGAGTCAAAAAAAATCTATGCAGACGGTTGTGTAATAAATCAGCCATTATCGGAATATTCAAATTGGAGGGCAGAAAATGACTTAAATTCATATTTTTTAAAAAATAAAATTCCATGTATTTTTGGAGTTGATACCAGATACTTAACTAAAAAATTATCTGTTGAGGGAGCTAAGAAGGCAGCAATTATTCACTTTGGAGAAGGTGAAAATAAAATTGAAAAACTCAAAACTCAAATAAATGATTGGAAAGGTCTTCAAAATTTAGATTTGGCTGGGATAGTATCGACAGAGCAAAATTATAATTGGAATAAAGGAATATGGAAAAGTGATAAGTCAATTAAAAGTAAATTTAAATATAATGTCACCTGTTTAGACTTTGGAATCAAAAATAATATTTTAAGAAATCTTAATGAATTTAATCTTAAACCAACTGTATTAAACCTATTTTCCAGCTATGAGGAAATAATAAAAACTAATCCCTCAGGAATTTTTTTATCAAACGGTCCTGGTGATCCTTATGCCACAGGTAGTAAAATAGTCGATGTGATTAAAAAATTAATTGATGATAATATTCCAATTTTTGGAATATGTTTAGGGCATCAAATTTTAGGATTGGCATTAAATGCAAAGACTAAAAAAATGTTTCAGGGTCACAGAGGATCGAACCATCCTGTGAAAAATCTTTCAACAGGTATTGTTGAAATTACTTCACAAAATCATGGCTTTGAAGTTGATAGAGATAGTTTCAACAAAGATATAATTGAAACTCATGTTTCACTATTTGATGAGACTAATGAAGGTTTAAAACATAAACATTTGCCGGTATTTAGTGTTCAATATCATCCAGAGGCGTCCCCTGGTCCACATGATAGTCATTATTTGTTTGAAGAATTTTATAAACTTATTGAGAAAAATGCCAAAAAGAACTGATATAAATAAAATATTAATAGTAGGTGCAGGTCCTATAGTTATTGGTCAGGCTTGTGAATTTGATTACTCCGGAGCTCAGGCGTGTAAGTCTCTAAAAGATGAGGGTTACAAAATTGTATTAATTAATTCAAATCCAGCAACAATAATGACTGATCCAGAATTAGCTGATCAAACTTATATTGAGCCTATAACTAAAGAATTTGTAGAAAAAATAATCGAAATCGAAAAACCAGATGCTCTTCTCCCAACTATGGGAGGGCAAACTGCTTTAAATGTTTCGATGGAACTTTTTAATAATCGTATACTTGAAAAACACGGAGTAAAAATGATTGGAGCAAATCCAACAGCTATCGAATTAGCTGAGGATAGGCAAAAATTTAAAGATGCTATGAAAGAAATTGGTCTAAGCTGTCCTAAAAGTTATGTAGTAAACACTATTGAAGAGTCAAAAAGGGTAAAAAATGAATTAAATTTACCACTTGTCATAAGACCAAGTTTTACACTTGGAGGTACCGGAGGTGGTGTTGCCTATGATGATGATGGATTTATTGACTTATGTAAGAGGGGTTTAAATGCTAGCCCTACTAATCAGATACTTATTGAAAAATCTGTTTCAGGTTGGAAAGAATTTGAGATGGAAGTTGTTAGAGATAATAAAGAT
Organism: uncultured Alphaproteobacteria bacterium; assembly: GCA_902623255.1. GTDB lineage: Bacteria > Pseudomonadota > Alphaproteobacteria > HIMB59 > CACPNW01. The sequence continues at coordinate 96,700 of CACNSY010000004.1, forward strand.
AATTGTATTATAGTTTGCTCAATTGAAAATGTTGATCCAATGGGTGTTCATACTGGAGATAGTATTACAGTAGCTCCATCCTTAACATTAACTGATAAAGAATATCAAATTTTAAGGAATGCTAGTATTAAGGTTCTAAGAAAAATAGGCGTAGATACTGGAGGCTCAAATGTCCAATTTGCAATAAATCCTGAAGATGGTGAAATTAATGTAATTGAAATGAATCCAAGAGTTAGTAGATCCTCTGCATTAGCATCAAAAGCTACAGGTTTTCCAATAGCAAAAATTGCTGCAAAATTAGCTATAGGTTACACCTTGGATGAACTTGAAAATGATATTACTACAACTACACCCGCAAGTTTTGAACCAACTATTGATTATGTTGTAACTAAAATTCCAAGATTTACTTTTGAAAAATTTGTTGGCGCAAATTCTGACTTAACGACATCTATGAAATCAGTTGGAGAAGCAATGAGTATAGGTAGATCTTTTAATGAATCAATCCAAAAGGGGTTTAATTCGCTTGAGTACGGTCTAACTGGTTTTGATAAACCAAAAATTAACTCAAATGATAAAAATACAATTTTGAATGAACTTAAAATACAATCTTCTCAACGCTTGTTAGTTGTAGGAGAAGCGCTTAGAATTGGACTAACAGTTAATGAAATAAATCAAATTACAAAATATGATAAATGGTTTTTATATCAAATTAAAAGAGTAATTGATTTTGAAAAAATCTTAAAAGAAAAAGGCCTAAACAAAGATATAATATTATATGCAAAAAAAATGGGCTACTCAGATAGTAAAATTTCATCAATATTAAATCTTAAAGAAAAAGAATTAAGAAAATTTAGAAATAATAATGATATTAATCCTGTCTTCAGACTTGTGGATACTTGTGCTGGTGAATTTAGTTCTAAAACTCCGTATCTATATTCTACTTATGATTGGAATTTTGAAAATACTAAATTCTGTGAAGCAAATCCTACATCAAAAGATAAAGTAATAATTCTTGGAGGTGGCCCTAATAGAATAGGTCAAGGAATTGAATTTGATTATTGCTGTGTACATGCTGTCTATGCATTGAAAGAAAAGGGAATTGAAACAATAATGATAAATTGCAATCCAGAAACAGTTTCAACTGACTATGATACTGCTGATAGGCTTTATTTTGAACCACTTTCAGCTGAAAGTGTAATTGAAATTTACAATAAAGAAAAAAGTAATGGAAATGTTATTGGTGTGTTAGTTCAATTTGGAGGTCAGACTCCTTTAAAAATTGCAAAAGAAATAGAAGATGCTGGAATAAAAGTTATAGGAACTTCAACTGAAGCAATAGATTTAGCTGAAGATAGGGATAGATTCAGTGAAATATTAATAAAACTCAAAATTGCTCAACCAAAAAATGCTTTTGCAAATACAGTAACTCAAACTTTAGAAAAAGCTGAAGAAATTGGATATCCTGTTTTAGTCAGACCCTCATACGTACTTGGAGGAAGAGCTATGCAAATCGCATATGATAAAAATAATTTAGAATCATTTTCAAATGAAGCACTTGAAGTTTCTTCAAATAATGTAATTTTAATTGATGAGTATCTTGAGAATGCTAAAGAAATAGATGTAGATATAATTAGAGATAAAGATGGTGAAATTTATATAGCGGGGATTATGGAACACATCGAAGAAGCAGGTATTCACTCTGGAGATAGTGCCTGTTCATTACCTCCCTATTCAGTTAGTAAAGAGACTCAGAATAAAATAATTGAATGGGTATCAAAAATTGCAAATGAAATTAATGTTGTTGGATTAATGAATACTCAATTAGCAATTAAAGATAAAAAAATATATGTTTTAGAAGTAAACCCAAGAGCTAGCAGGACTGTACCATTTGTGGCCAAATCAAAAGGTATTCCAATCGCAAAAATTGCTGCAAAAGTAATGCTCGGCGAAAATCTTAATTCAATTTTGAATGATTATAAAATTAATGAATTAAAAAACTTTAATGTCAAAGAATCTGTTTTTCCTTTCAATAAATTTGATGGAGTTGATCTAATATTAGGTCCTGAAATGAAATCTACAGGAGAAGTTATGGGAATAGATGAAACCTTTTTATCTTCCTATATAAAGAGTCAAATAGCTTGTGGTAATATTCTTCCATCGAAAGGAACGGTATTTATCTCAATAGATAATGATAATAAAAAGTTCATTATTGACATAGCACAAAAGTTAAAAGAATTAGATTTTAATCTACTTGCAACTAAGGGGACGGCTGAATACTTAAATTCTAATAACATCAAGACAAAAGTAGTAAATAAAGTAAAAGAAGGAAATCCTCATGTAGTTGACTCATTAATTAATAATGAAATTCAGCTGGTAATTAATACAACAAAAACTCAATCGTCTATTAGAGATAGCTATAGTATTAGAAGGACTTCATTAATGTATAATATTCCATATTATACAACAATAGCTGGAGCAAAAGTTGCTGTAGATGCCATTGAACATATGAAAACTCAAGAATTCACAATAAAAAGTCTTCAAACTATAAATTAATTTCATTGACTATAAAAAATAAATAAATCATCATGAGTTTATGAATAAAATTCCTATGACTGCTGAGGGTTATACAAAATTACAAGATGAATTAAAAAAATTAACCTCTGAGGACAGACCAAAAATAATTGAAGCAATTGCCGAGGCTAGAAGCCACGGTGACTTATCTGAAAATGCAGAATATCAATATGCTAAAGAACAACAAAGTTTAATTGAAGGAAGAATTATAGATTTAGAGAGTGCTATTAGTAAAGCAGAAGTAATAGATGTTAAATCTGTTGAGGGTGACGATATTAAATTTGGTGCAACAGTAGAAATAGAAGATGATGAAAGTGGAGAAAAACAACAATATCAAATTGTAGGAGAATATGAATCAGATATTGAAAATAAAAAACTTTCAATTACTAGTCCTTTAGCAAGAGGCTTGATTGGTAAAACAGAGGAAGACAATGTTGAAATCAATAGTCCAAAAGGTTTAAAAAGTTATACAATATTATCAGTAAAATACATTTGAATATAGACAACCCTAAAATTTGGTCATTAACTGATGGTTCACAAGGTATGATAAGTCAGACTAATGGTCTGGCAAATGAATTTAGTGTAAATATAAAGGAAATTAAAACTGAAATAATTTTTCCTTGGAGTAAATTACAGCCTGGGATACTTCCTATTTTTAATTGGATATTTAAAAATAAGTTACCAATAGACGAGATACCTGATTTAATTATCAGTTGTGGAAGAAAAAGTGTTTACCTATCAATCTATCTTAAAAAAAAATATCCAAATATTATTAATATTCATATTCAAAACCCAAAAATTTCTTCAAAAAACTTTTCTTATGTTATAGCTCCAAATCATGATGGTATATATGGTGACAATATAATTAATTCTTCAGGTGCTATACATCATTTTAAACAATTAAATAATTTGAAAAATCATTATGAAATTAATACAAAAAATTTGATTACATGTATTATTGGAGGTGAAAATAATCACTATAATTTCTCAAAAGAAAATACTTTAAATCTTTGTAAAAGAATAAAAAAATTAAAGTCTCATAATAATGAAATTTTAGTTATTACCTCGAGAAGGACTAATAAAGAAATTAAGCATGTTTTGAAAAAAGAATTGAGCACTATGTCTACATTATGGCTTGGAGAAGGAAAGAATCCATACGAATTTGCTATTTATAACTCCAGTTATTTTATTATTACTTCTGATTCAACCTCTATGATTTCTGAAGCAAGTATATCTGGTAAGCCAATTTATGTTTATAAATTACCAATGAAGAGAAAAAGTAAAAGATTTATAAGATTTCATGAAGAATTTAAAAAAATGAATATAACAAGAGATTTTAATACTTTAGATAAATTAGAAAATTGGACATATACGAAACTAGAGGAAAGCAAAAGAATTGCTGGAATTATAAAAAAAAGAATTATAGAAAGGAAAAATGAATCTTGAGAATTTAACTCATGCAGATTTTCCCTTTAATCACTGGGTATTTAGTAATTGTTTAGAAGAGGGCGCATTAGATGAAATTTCCCATAGTAATATTCCGTCAGGAGACAGAATGTACGATGGGACAAGAGCTGCCGATCATACAGGACAGGGAGTTGATGGTAAATTAAGACTTTTTATAACAAAAAATAATTGTCAAAATTTTCCATATCTAACAAAATTAATTCAGTCTTTACAAAGCAAAGAAATGGTAAATAAAATATCAAAAATAATTGATAAAGATTTATCTAATTCATACGTCAGATTAGAAGTAATTGGAGATAAAAAAGGATTTTGGTTAAAACCACACAAAGATATTTCAGAAAAATTAATGACTATGATGGTTTGGGCAAACCCATATAATGAAGCGTCAAATTTGGGTACTGACCTTTATGATAAAAATTTTAAATTAGTTAAAACAATTAAATATGTTCATAATAGTGGTTATTTTTTTTCTTCAGGGGATGATACTTGGCATGGACTTGAATTAAAAGAAATTCAAAAAGAAAGAAGATGTATTCAAATAAATTATGTTACTTTTAATACAGATTGGCCAGTTGAAAAAAGTGCTTAAATTATTAATTTAATTGTATGACTGAAAAAATAGAAAATGATGTCTTAATTATTGGCTCTGGACCAGCAGGCTATACTGCCGCAATCTATGCAGCAAGAGCAAATTTAAAACCGCATTTAGTTTCAGGTTTAGAACCAGGAGGTCAACTAACCATCACTACCGATGTAGAAAACTATCCAGGATTTGAAAATGTAATTCAGGGTCCTTGGCTTATGGAACAAATGAAAGAACAAGCAGTAAAAGTAGGAACTATCTTTCATAATGATATTGTAACTTCAGTTGATTTTGAAAAAAATCCATTCACCTCCATAACTGAGTCAGGCAAAGAATTTGTGTCCAAATCGATAATTATTGCAACAGGTGCTCAGGCTAGATGGCTGAATTTGGAAAGTGAAAAAAAATTTAAAGGATTTGGTATTTCTGCTTGTGCAACTTGTGATGGGTTTTTCTTCAAAGATCAGCAAGTAGCAGTTATTGGTGGAGGTAATAGTGCAGTAGAGGAAGCAATGTTTTTGACAAAATTTGCTTCTAAGGTTTTGTTAATCCATAGAAGAGATAGTTTACGAGCTGAAAAAATTTTACAAGAAAGACTATTTAACAATAAAAAAATTGAAGTAATCTGGAATAGTAAGGTTTCTGAGTTCGTTGGAGAAGAAAATCCAAATACATTAAAAAAAATTATTTTAGAGAACACATTAGATGGCGCCAAAACAACCATAGATGTAAATGGTGCTTTTATAGCTATAGGACATGACCCCGCTACTTCACTTTTTATAGATAAATTAGAAATGGACGAAGAAAATTATATAATTACTAAATCTGATAGTACTGAAACAAGTATTAAGGGAGTCTTTGCAGCAGGTGATGTAAAAGATAAAATTTATAGGCAGGCTGTAACTGCTGCAGGAATGGGCTGTATGGCTGCTTTAGAAGCTGAGAAATATATAGCAGAAAATTAATTATCCCTGTCTGGCTTTCATTCTGGGATTTTTCTTATTAATTACATAAATCCTACCTTTTCTTCGAACGACTTTACAATCCTTGTCTCTAGTTTTGGCAGTTTTTAATGAACATTTAACTTTCATAAAAAGGGCTTTAAATTCTGGGATTTGTTTTGTCAAACATATATTGTCAGAATTAATATGAGAAAGTTATCTTACCCAGGAAGATCTAATGTTTTAGCTCAAAATGGTATGGTGGCAACATCAAATCCATTAAGTTCCATGGTGGCTATTAATGTACTTCAAAAAGGTGGAAATGCTGTTGATGCTGCTATCGCAGCTTCAGCTGTTCAAGCTGTAGTGTGTCCTAGTGCAACAGGAATTGGTGGAGATTGCTTTGCAATTATTTCGATGAATGGGAAGAAACCAATTGCTGTAAATGGGTCTGGAATTGCTCCGAAAAAAGCAAATTTACAGTTTTATAAAGATAATAAAATTAAAAATATTGGTTTAACAAGTCCACATTCAGTTACTATTCCTGGATCAGTTCATGCATGGTGTTCTATGCATGAAAAATTTGGAAGAATTGATTTTAAAGAAGTTTTAAAAGGTGCAGAAAATTTTGCTAGAAAAGGATTTCCTGTTCATGAAGTTGAAGCTATTGCATGGAAAGAGAATGAAACAAAGCTTAAAAAAAATTCTAACTCTAAAAGATTATTTTTAAATAAAAATCTCAGTTATAGTTATGGTGAAGTTTTTAAGAATATTCCTTTAGCAAATACTTTAAGAGTCATCTCAAAAAATAAAATTAAAGGATTTTATCAAAGTGAAATAACTAAGGATATGGTCAAGACACTAAATAAACTTGGAGGACTGCATACAGAGGAAGATTTCTATAATCAAAAAACGTTATTTTCAAAAACAATTACAAATTCCTATAGAAATTTAAAGATCCATCAATGCCCTCTAAATAGTCCTGGATTAGTTGTCTTAATGATGATGGCAATGACTGAGAAATTAAATATCAAAAAATACAATCCTTCAAGTTTTGAAAGGTATCATCTTCAAGCTGAAATTTCAAAAATATGTTTTGAGGTTAAGGAAACAATATTTGGTGATCCTAATTTTAATAATATAAATATAAAAGATTATTTAAGTAATGAATATGTAAGTTCTTTATGTTCTAGAATAAGTAAAAATCAAATTTATTCTTCCAAAAAAGGTTATGTAACTTCTCACCCTGAAACAATATATTTAAGTGTTGTAGATAGAGATTTGAATTCTGTATCATTTATTAATTCAATATGTCACGGTTTTGGAAGTGGAATTACAAGTAATAAAACAGGAATTCTTTTTCAAAATAGAGGTGTAAATTTCAGATTAGAAGATGGTCACCCCAACTCAATTGATAGTCATAAAAGACCACTTCATACAATAATCCCTGGGCTAATAACTAATAAGAATGATGAAACACTGTATTCTTATGGAGTTATGGGAGGACAATATCAACCAATTGGTCAGTCTCATTTGATTCAAAATATAATCGACTATAACATGACAGTACAAGAAGGCTTGGATTTACCTAGAACATTTGCTCTAAATGGTCTCTTAAATGTTGAAAATTCATTAGATGATAAAATTGTAAAAAAATTAAAGAATATTGGTCATAAAATTAAAATAAATAAAAATGCTATTGGCGGTGGTCAATGTATAAAAATAGATAGAAAAAATGGAGTACTTATTGGCGGGTCAGATCCACGAAAGGATGGTATGGCAATAGGTTATTAACCTACACTTTCCCAAAAGTATCATTATACTGATTATTTACTCTTACAAACGTTGTACACTTACTAAGCTGCTTCAGTGATGAAGCACCAACGTATGTACAACTACTTCGTACACCTCCAAGAATATCTCTAATTGTACTATCTAGCGAATTCTTCATTTGTATTTTAACTTTTTTACCTTCAGATGATCTATAGTTTGCAAGACCACCATAATGTTTCTCATTTGCTTCTTCAGAACTTGATCCATAAAACTCGATAAATTTAGAACCATTTTCCTCAATTATTTCACCACCACCTTCCTTATGACCTGCTAACATTCCACCAAGCATAACAAAGTCTGCACCAGCTCCAAATCCTTTTGCAACATCACCAGGACAAGTACATCCTCCATCAGCAATAATATGCGCTCCTAATCCATGTGCTGCGTCAGCACATTCCATTACAGCACTAAGTTGTGGATACCCTACTCCTGTTTGTATTCTAGTAGTACATACACTTCCTGGACCGATACCAACTTTAACAATATCTGCCCCACTTAATACTAATTCCTGAGTCATATCTGCAGTAACAACATTACCTGCAATAATAGTTTTTTTTGGATATTTTTTTCTTACTTCTGAAACAAAATTACTAAAATTTTCTGAATAACCATTTGCAACATCAATACAGATAAATTTAAATTTTGGATATTTTTTTAGAATTGAATTTAACCTATTGTAACTGTCTTTACTTGTGCCACAACTCAGAGCAATTGAATCAAAGAAAATATTTTTTTTATAAATAGTTCCTATGTTATTAATGTCATGCTGTTTTGTTAAAGCAGTCATTAGTTTGTGAGAACTTAGTTTTTTTGCAACATCTATTTCACCAACACCATCCATATTAGAGGCTATTATTGGAATTCCTTTCCATGATAATCTTGAGTGTTTAAAAGTATATTTTCTATTCAAATCAACATCTTTCCTACTTTTTAAAGTACTTCTCTTTGGTCTAAAAAGGACATCTGAGTAGTCAAGTTTAATTTCTTCTTCAATTCTCATAAATACATTCGCATATTTGTATTAAATAATTTAGAAATTAAAACAAATATAAATTGTTATCTATGAACTTAAATACGTTAATAAATGCAAATAAAAGAAAGTTTGATATTAAATTTAAAAAGCTTTTAAAAAACAAGCTAGACAAATCAAGTTTATCAAATGCAATCTTTTATGGCTCTATGAATGGAGGAAAAAGAATAAGGCCATTTTTAGTAATGGAGTCTGCAAAAATAGCAAATATTTCATCAAATGATGCCTTTATCATAGCCTCATGTATTGAATGTATACATTCGTACTCCTTAATTCACGATGATTTACCATCAATGGATGATGATGATTACAGAAGAGGTAAATTAAGTACTCATAAAAAATTTAATGAAGCTACTGCAATATTAGCAGGAGATGCTTTACATGATTTAGCATTTGAATTGATCTCAGGAAATTTTAAAAATAAAAATGTTATTTCTAGATTAAATTTAATAAATTATCTTTCTTTGTGTATTGGACATAAAGGATTAGCTCTTGGTCAAGCTTTAGACTTAGAATATGAAAATAAAAAGTTATCTAAAAAAAAAATTTTAGATATGTATTCTAGAAAAACTGGCAAGTTATTTGAATTCTCTTTTTCTGCACCTTTTATATTAAAAAATAAAAGTAAAATAGATATTCAATTTGCAAAAGATTATGGAATGTTATTTGGTTTAATATTTCAAATTATAGATGACTTAATCGATGAAATTGGAACTTTTAAGAAAATTGGAAAAACACCAGGTAAAGATGTTGAGCAAGGTAAAAGTACCTTACTAAAATTAATTGGTGAAAAACAAGTTACTGATTTGTGTAATAATAAAATTAATACTTTTATTAAAAAATATAAAAATAAAATAAGTCAAAACCCTGTACTAATAAAAATGCTAGAATTTGGAATGGATCGACTAAATTAAAAATATACAATTTTTTTTGCTAAATATAATCCAGATGTAGCTGATACGGCTGTTAATGAGCCACCCCAGAACATATCCACGAAAGTAACAGTTGGTGACCATCCTTTGAGTACAGCCATATTAGTTAAGTTATATGTACCATACGCAACTAAACCAAATAAGAAACCAGTGTACAATGTTTTTATTAAGTTACCTGAATCAACGCAAGGTTGTATTACAACCAAAGACATACCAAGAACATATAATATATAAAAAAGGGCAGCAGCCCACATTACAGGCTTATCAGTCAATAAATTACCAATTAAAGGTCTATAAAAAGACTTTGTAGCAAAGCTTAGCCAAATTACGTCTATTATTAAGAAAATCAATGAAGCAATTAAAGTAGCTACCAACAAACATTTAAACATATAGTATAAATATATCATATTATTAAATTTCAAGAATATTTATTAGAAATTTAAGGGATTTATTAAAATTTATTAAATTTAAATTATGAGTTTTAAATTAAAGTGTAAGTATTTTGATAAAAGTTAGATATATATTTTAAAATAAATTAAGTTTAAATTTATTATCTAATTCTAAAAATTCTTTATATAGCTTTTTATCAAGGGGTATGCCATTTTTTCTTCTTATTTTTTCTTCATCGAATTCTTTTTGACCAGGATAAAATATTTTTAAATCATTTTTTGGTTTCTGTTTCTTTAAATCATTAATGTAATTTGACATATGTTTAAAATATTGTTTTTTTGAAGTTATAGCATCAATACTAATTGCAATAATAACATGACCAAGATTTCTAAATGTCTTAAAATCAGGTCCCATCATTGGTATAATTTTATAACTATGAGGTAAAGCAAGAAAAGGCCCGCACAATATTTCAATCGAAGAAGCAAGGCCAAAACCTTTATGACCAAATAATTCTCCACCTAATGGCGATAAAAATTTAGCTAAGTTTGGATTATTCGTAAATTTTCCATTTTTATCTAAAGCAACATTTTTAGATAATTTTTTATTTGCTGTTTGTGCAGCTCGTACTTTATGCCATGGTATAGAGGTTGAAGCAAAATCAACTAGGATTTTATTTTTTTTATCTATTGGCGCACTAAAACTATATGGATTTGTTCCATGAAATTTTGAGACACCATTAAAAGGGATAGCAAATGCATCTCCATGTGTAAAACATAATCCGATACAATCATTTTTTGCTATTTCTAAAGAATAGGCTCCGGAAGCGCCATGATGTGTAGAATTAAAAATGCCAACTATGGCTATTCCATTTTTTCTTGCTATTTTCACAGCATGCTTTGCAGCTAAATATGAAGCAGAGTGCCCAAAACCATTATCTGCATCAATTAGTCCAACTGAAGGCATTTTATTTATAAATTTCATTTTTGGTTTATTATTTATACTTCCTTCTTCAATATTCATGACATAATGAGGAAATAGACCAATACCATGACTGTCAACACCTCTTAATGACGATCCAATTAAAGAATTAGATAGATTTTGTATTTCTAATTTTGGTATTTTTAACTTTCTACAGATATGATAAAAAAATTTTTCAATATGTTGGTGTTTTAATAAAACTTTTTTCATTGTTTATAATTTAAAGTGTTTCATATTAATATTTATTTTAATAATTTATAGAAATTTTATCATCTATTTTTTATTATTAAGTGAATATATTTTTTTAGCTAAATCAAAATCTTTCTTTGTATCAACATCTACTGCTTCATCATTCATAATTTCGAAAAGTAAAGGTTTTGTTCCAAACCAATAGGACCATTTTAACATATTATTTTTTTTTGCAATATATATTGATCCAGTAATTTCATAGTATGTCTCTAACTCTTGAGAGTATGGATGCCATTGACCTGGATTAAAATTTATGCCTTTTCCAAATTTATTTAAATAAAAATTTTTCTTTGGTAAAACTCCTACCAAACTATCAAATTTGTTGGATGATTTAAAAATGTTCACAGCATCTTTAAATCTGCTAAATAAAGGAGCAGTTGTTAAAGCCCATACAATAAATGGATTGCCAGGTATTGTGTCAAGTATATGAGTCATAACAACTGGCCAAGGATAAAGATGACCTTTGCACATTTTTGGATGTCTTTTAACAAAATTAATATTAAATTTTTTACAAAGCCTTTCTACTTTTGGACTATCACTGGAAACATAAATCTTGTCAAAAACATTATTTTTTTTTAATTGTAAAATTTTTAAATCAAACAAACTTTTATTATTATGGAAAGGTCTGAAATTTTTGTTAGTAACTCTTTCTGAACCTTCTCTTACTGGCACTACAGCAACAAAATCTTTTGACATAAATAACTTTACTTATATAAATTAATTAAATTTAAATATTAGTATTTTATTTTCTTAGAATTAGTCAATATAAATAAAATAATAAATTACAACCTATTTTTTTATGCATAATAATACTGGAATAGTATACTTAACAAAAGATGCAAAACTAATAGCAAACACAAATCAAAAAATTGATCGAATAATAGTTTTTAACCCTGATTGTTATGAAATATTAAAAGCCAAATATAAAAATTTAGTCAAACCTTCAATTAATTTTTCTCCATTTAAGATAACTGAAAGATTAATTTATTATGAAGAAAAGGTTAAATATATTTTAAAAAATAACAGTATGATCGATAAAGATTATA
>CACNSY010000005.1 GCA_902623255.1 uncultured Alphaproteobacteria bacterium
TTAGTAGTAGCTGGCATAGTTCTAAATTATTTTAGTGGTTCTGTTATTTATACTGCTTTTAGTGGCATGCTTGATCAAATTGGTGGATTGATTAGTGGAGCAATTTTAATTCTTTTATATTTTTCACCAATTAAAAATAACTTTAGATAAAAAATAACTTAGTTTTCTGCAATCAAATCAATATTTATGTATTTTTTAACAAAAATTAGTTAGAATATATAAATAGGTTGGTCAAAACCCTTGTAAAAAAAAGACCATAAATTTAATTATGGTAAGAACATTAGCTAAAATTATTATTGGTTTATTAAGCATATGGGCATTAGTATTTATAATTGCAGAGATTATGGGTGTAACTATCTATTTTCCATTCACTATAGTTGAAAAACAAGAAGTACCATATCATAGGATTACTTCAGTCAGATTAGCTGTTTTTCTAACTTTTGCATACTTTGGTTTTAGATATCTTTTCTTTCAATCAGAAAAACTTTATCCTATTCAGTTTTTAGAAACTTATATAAAATCTTTAACAATTTGTTGTTTATTTGTTTTCTACACCAGTCAAGTTGAATTTAGAGAATACTATTTTGTTTTTTTCTTATTTATAGTTTCATTAATCTTACATTTTGCATCAAGAAAAAAAATTAGAAGTTATTTTAATTAAAACAAGCGGCTATTACACCGCTTGCTAATCAATATTAATAAGCCTCAAACATCGTTCTAAGAATAATTAAAATCAGTCCAACTAATGGAAACATTACACCTCTAATATTAGGGGTTATACCGTAGTTGTTTACAAGATTAAAATATCTAACAACAGAGCTAATTAAAGCTATTGCCATAAGCATAAATAAGAATGAGTACCAAAATTTATATTGTACTACATTTTCATCGTAAGTATTTCCTGTAACATCAAAAGTTAACAATATAGACATTAATAACATTGTTAAAAAAACTGCACCTAAAGGACCTCTAAATACTAATTTAGGCTCCTCATTGGAAAAACCTAATTCATTAAAAAATTTGTCATTAAAATAAAACTGATAAATAATAAATAAATTAAAAAGCATGAATAAAACATGGAATGTAAATGCCATTGTTCCTCCAGCTTCAAGAATATATTCAGCCATAAAAATCTCCTATTTTATAAATAATTATCAAATTTTTAATGATTCTTTATAAAAAAATTATTAAAGTAATTTAAAATGAAAAATATATTAGTTACAGGTGGTTCGGGTAAAGCGGGAAGAGCAACAATAAATTTACTATTAAAAAAAAACTATAATGTGTTTAATGTAGATTTAGCTAATAATTCAGAATTGGATGTCCCTTTTTCTAAAGTTAATTTAGAAAATTTTGGTGATGCAATGGAGTCTGTATCTGAAATAGATGACCGTATTAATGGAATTGATGCAATTATTCATCAAGCAGCTATTCCTGCACCAGGTTTAGAAACCAATCATAAAACTTTTAGAATGAATACTCTGAGTACTTACAATATTTTTCAGGCAGCTAAAGTTTTAAAAATAAATAATATTGTATGGGCTTCAAGTGAAACTGTTCTTGGTTTACCTTTTGACACATATCCGCCATATGTCCCAGTTGATGAAGAATATTATCCTCGTCCTGAATCTAGCTATTCCTTATCAAAGGTAATGGGTGAAGAAATGGCTAGACAATATTGCAGGAGAAATCCTGAAATGAAAATATTTGGACTTCGCTACTCAAATATAATGGAAGAGAAAGATTACAAACAATTTCAATCATTCCAAAAAGATCCGTTCTTAAGAAAATGGAATTTTTGGGGATATATTGACGCTAGAGATGTAGCTCAAGCTTGTTTATTAGCAATGGAAAGTAAATTAAAAGGTGCTGAGAATTTTATTATAGCCGCTGATGATACTGTTATGGAAGAAGATAATAAATCTCTTCTTGATAAAGTATTTCCAAATATTCAAATTAAAGGTGAAATTGGAAAAAATAAAACATTGCTAAGTAATGATAAAGCTAAAAAAATTTTAGGATTTAAACCAGAATATTCTTGGAAAAATATTAATTAAATTTCCAAACTCATTAAACCATTTTTATCAAAACTAATTGGAATTGGATTTGATATTTCTCCAATAAAATTACCATTTTGATCATCATGCAAAAAAGCCATAAAGAAAAATTTATTATCTTTTTCAATAACTCTACCTGCATAAAGTTCTATTTCAGAACTTGTTGTAAAGTAGGGGCCTGGTGCCAGATTCCATGGACCTTCAAATTTATCTGCAATTAAATAATGGGTTCCTCGCTTATTTGGCCCATTATAATTTTTTTTGAATTCATTCGACCAATCTTCGGGATGATTGCAAAATAAACAATACCATTTATTTTTAACTTTAAATATTTGAGGAACTTCTAACTGACTAAATAATCCTCCAAATAAAGGTTGAATAGATTTCCATTCAAAAAGGTCATTTGATTCAGCCATTCCAATTACACCACACTGATAAGGATCATTGTGGATTGATGCTCTAGCAGTGTATGCCATTATAAATTTATTTTCATAAGGATGCTTCATTACCCATGGATCACGCATAGCACGATCTTGCCAATAATTATCACTCTCTAACTCTTGGTAAATATTTTTATCTAAATCGAGAGCCAATCCATTTCCATATCTATTAAAAGAATAGGGTGTGTCACCTATTGCATGACCAATTCTTTGTTTACTGCCATTTTCCTTTTTATTTCTACCTGTATAAAAGTAGTGCCATATATTTTGATTTTTAATTATTGACCCTGTCCAAGTTGTATAATCATCAAAATTTTCATTTTTAGAAGAAGTAAATACTGTACCATGATATTCCCAATTAATTAAATCTTTTGAGGTAGCTAATCCATGAGTAACATTATTATGCCTAAGATCTGGATCTTTTAGAGATTTATCAGCTTGAAGAAAATAACAATACCAAATATCGTTATCATAACTGATCCAAAAATCCCAAAGCCATTTTTCTTTAAGTTTTATCAATTTAATTAAAAGAGATTTCTGCTAAAGAAGCAGTATCTTCCAAGTATAAATATAATTTATCATTGTAATAAATCATATCCCTTATTCTTTCACCGATATCTAATTTTTTTACAATATTAAAATTATTATCTTTGTTATTATTATAGTATTCAAAAAAATATAAAGAATGGGCTTTTAAAGACGCTACAACATATTGATTCTCATTATTTAAACCAATAATTTGAGAAATTCCTATTGATGGATTGAAATATTTTAAAGGTTCTATAAATCCATATTCAGAATGTGATTTATGTAGTGGATATTTTTCATATTTATTTTTATTTTCAGGTGCATTTTTACCTCCATAATGTTCTCCATAAGATGAAATGGCCCAACCAAAATTTTGTATAGTATTATTATTAAGTTTAATAACATTAATTTCATCTCCACCTTGAGGTCCATGTTCTGCTTCTAAAAGAAAATTTTCTTCTTCATTATAAAAAAGACCTTGAGGATTTCTATGCCCCATACTTATAACTTCATAATTTTTATTTTTCTTATTAAATCTGATGACTTTACCGAAGATGCTATTTTCCATTTGCGATCTATATCGACTTCTAAAATCACCTATGGAAAATAAAAGTGTTTCATTATTTAAATTAATTATTCTTCCACCTGATTGATGCGCATTATACTCATCATCAATATTATCATATTCATTCACACATTCTTCAGATGTAAATAAAGTTGTAAAATGTATATACACATAATTCATTTTTCCAGAAAGCAAGCTAGTATTCCAACAATTTTCTTTAACTTCTTTTGTATAGGAGACATAAATATCTCCATCAAAGATTTCTACATCTTTTATTGAGTACCAACCTCCTTTTAACCATGAGTATTTAGGATCATCGAAGTGTCTTGATTTTTTAAATTGCTCAATATCAATAAAATTATTAAGATTATTCTGTATCTGTTTAAGAGATATTCCAAATTTTGGTTTATTTAATGGTTTTTTGGAATATCCAATAACACCACTAGAAGAAACCAGAATTAGATTATCATCATAAATATCTAAATAACCACTTCCAGGAGTCGTATTAGTTATTCCATAGAGTAAAGTATCACCAATAGGAGTATAAAATTTGACACTTAAATTATCATCATAAATATTGAAGCGTCCATCATAACCATAATTTAAATCTTTTCCTTGTTCTTTAAACATCATATCGAATTCAGAGGGATCAATTGTTTTAAAAATTTGATTAAAAGTTATTTGATTTTGTTCTAATTTTTTCAAATTATTATTAAGATTATCATTCAAGTTATTAAATGCATTGACAAATATTTCTTTATCTCCGCTAATTAATATTTTTTGTTTATCTAATTCCTTTATTTTTTCTTCTAGATCATTAATATTTGTTTCATCAACTTGAACCGTAGCTTCTAAGTTCTGTTTGTTTATATTTTCATATTGTTTAATCTTCTTTTCTAAATTTCCAATGTTTTTGAATGGGACTAAATATTGATAAGCAAATTCTCTAAATTCTTTTCCTAGACTATTTGTAACAAAAGAAAAATCTAATAACAAATTTAATGAAAGAACTAAAATTAAAATAATAACAGATATTTTTTTTAAATTTAGCAATTTAATTAATATATACTTCTGCAATAGATGCTGTATCTTCTAAATATAAATATAATTTATCATTGTAATAAATCATATCTCTAATTCTTTCACCAATGTGAACTCTTTCAATTTTTATATTTTCAGCATTACCATTACTTACTTTATTTGGAGTATTTATTTTTTTATCATTGTAATCATATTCAAAAAAATAAAGAGACTCGTCTTTCATTGAAGCTACAACGTAGCTATTATCTTTATCTAAGCCAACTATTTGAGAAATACCAATAGATGGATTAAAATAAATAACAGGTTCAATAAAATTATATTCAGAGTGAGATTTATGTAGTGGATACTTTAAGTATTTTTTTTTGTTAAAGGAGGCATTTTTCCCACCATAATGTTCGCCGTATGAAGAAATAGCCCATCCATAATTAGGGATTTTATCATTATTAAATTCTATTAAATTAATTTCATCACCACCTTCTGGACCGTGCTCTGCTTCTAATAAGAAATCATTATTTTTATTATAATATAAACCTTGAGGGTTTCTGTGCCCCATACTGACAACTTTGTAATCATTAGTATATTTATTTATTTCAATAATTTTACTAAATAAACTATCTTCTTTTTGAGCTCTAAATCTACTTCTAAAATCACCAGTAGAAAAAAGTAGATTGTTATCATCTACATTAATTATTCGTCCCCCTGATTGATGGGCATTAAATTCACCATCAATGTTATCATAAAAATGAACACATTCATCAGATGTAAAAAGAATATCAAATATAATAAGTTCATAATTTATTTTCCCATGTAATAAACTTGTATTCCAACAATTTTCTTTAACCTCTCTTGTATAAGAGACATAAATTTGATCTTTATAAATATTAATATCTTTTATTGAGAACCAACCTCCTTGTAACCAATCAAAATCATGAACTCTTGATTTTTTAAATTGCTCTTCGCCTATGAATTTATCAATATTTGTTTTAATTTGTTTAAAATGTAAATCTTTTTTTATGTTTTGAATTTGATTATTTGAATAAGCTAAAATACCACTAGCTGATATTAGGATTAAATTATCTTCATATATTTCCAAATAACCACTTCCAGGAAGGTTATTAGATATACCATATAATAATATATTATTTAGAGGACTAAAAATTCTAGTCCGAATTTTATTATTAGCAAAGCTCTGCTCAGGATTAATTGAATATTCTAAATTGCTGTTATTTTTTTTGATGTTCATATCAAATTCATAAGGATCAAATTGCTCTAAAATTGTATATAATAATTCTGAGTCATTTTTAGTTTCAATATTTTCTTCATATAAATCATTATAAGCTTCCTCAAATAATTCTTTTTGTCCTCTAAATTGATTGCGTTCTTTTTTAAGATCTTTGATTTCAGATTTTAAATTTATCGAATTTTTATGAAATAAAATATACTTATAAACAAAGTCATTTAAATTATTATTAATTTGCTTATTTATATATGCGAAATCGAATAAAAAATTAAAAGAAAGAAAGCTGAATATTAAAATTACAACAAAATTTATAAAAATTTTCATTCAAAAAAATTATCAAAAAATAAAACTATTTTCAATATCTTTTAATAATTAACTTGGTTTTTTAATTTATTTGAATTTAAAAAATCTGATATATTTTGAGAGCTTACTATAGCCATTTTTTCTCTTGTATCCAAAGTACCACTTCCATTATGAGGAGATAATAAAACATTATTTAATTTTAAAAATTTATTATTAATTTTTGGTTCCATTTTAAACACATCTAGTGCTGCACCGCCTATTAAATTTTTTTTCAAAACATCTAATAAATGTAATTCATTAATTACAGATCCTCTTGAAACATTTACTATTATTGAAGTATTTTTCATAAGTTTTAATATACTTTTATTTATTAGGTGTTTTGTTTTACTGCCACCAATACATGTAATTACCATTACATCAATTAAACTAGCCATATCTTTCAAATTTTTGAAATATGTAAAATTCAAATTTTTTTTATTTGGGCCATAGTAAACAATTTTCATAGAAAGAGATTTTGCTCGTTTAGCAAATGCTTTACCAATTTCACCCATGCCCACAATTCCAACCGTTTTGTTAGTAAGGCTGTTTGTCAGATCAAAAGGTTTCTTATTCCATTTTTTTTGCAAAATAAAATTATGAGCTTCATTTATTTTTCTTGATAAAGTAATCATAAGACCAAGCGCTAAATCAGCAACATCATCAGTAAGAACTTTAGGAGTATTTGTTATAACTATTTTATTATTTTTACAATAATTCAGATCTACATTATCAAATCCAATACCAAATACTGAAACTATTTTTAGATTTTTAAATTTTTTAAGAAATTTTTTATCAGTTTTAAAGCCACCAGTGACAACAATTCCTTGGTATTTACTAAATTCAATTTTGTTATCTAATTTCCATAAACAATCAACACTAAAATCTTTTTTATAAACATGCAGAAATTGTTTTATTAAAACATCAGTAATTAAAATATTATATTTCATTAAATATCAATCTGTACTTGATTTAGCCCATAGATTAATTTTTTCTTCTTTTGCATATTTGTCAATATTTTTTAATTCAGAATTACTAAAAGTTAGATTATTTTGACTATCTAAACATTCATCTAATTGTCTAACAGTTCTTGCGCCAATTAGAGCTGATGTCATAGTTGGATGACGAAGTATCCAGGAAAGGGCCAATTGAGGTAATGTTTGTCCTCTTCTATTTGCAATTTTTGTTAATTCTTTAATTTTAATTAAATAACTTTTTGTAATCATTTTTTTATCTAGAGATGAATTATCAGAAATTCTTGATACTTTAGGGATAGTTTTTAAATATTTTCCCGATAGCATTCCTTGAGCAAGAGGAGAGAACGCAATACATCCTATGCCTAATTTTTTTAATGTAATTAACAAATCTTTTTCCACCCATCTATTAATCATGGAGTAGGATGGTTGATGAATTAAACAACTAACCCCTCTGTCTTTTAATAACTTGTTCATTTTAATTGTTTGTTTTGAGCTATATGATGAAATTCCAACGTATAAAGCCTTACCACTTCTAATTGATTGAGCTAATGCATCTGCTGTCTCTTCTAATGGTGTTAATGGATCAAAACGATGAGAATAAAATATATCTACATATTCTAGCTTCATTCTTTTTAAACTCTGATCAAGACTTGCAGTTAAGTATTTTTTTGAACCCCATTCTCCGTATGGCCCAGGCCACATGTCGTAACCAGCTTTAGTTGATATAATCAATTCATCTCTATATTTATTTAAATCTGAATTCATTACTTTACCAAAATTAGCTTCTGCAGAACCGTAAGGTGGTCCGTAATTATTAGCCAAATCAAAATGTGTTACACCTCTATCAAATGCTCTGAAAAGCATTTTTTTTGATTCATTAGACATAGATTTTTTACCACCAAAATTATGCCATAGACCAAGTGTAATAGGGGGTAAAAGTAAGCCACTATTTCCACATCTTCTGTAGACTAATTTTTGATATCTTTTTGTGTTGGCTTTGTACGACATACTTAAAAATAATTATTAATTATAATATAATAATATATAAATTAAATAAATGAATGAGTTACAATGGTATGCTTATCTTGGAGGGTTTGTAGCATTTGCAATTGGATGCTACGTATATTATCTTTCTAGAAATAAAGAACTGAATGATCAGCAGATTAAAAATAGAAAAAGAGTTATGAATTTTTTTTTAATAATAGCTTTAGTTTGCGTGGGTTATTCATGGTTATAAATTTAAGAGATAACTTTTGAAATATTATGTTGCAATTGATGCTGGAACTTCAGTAATAAAAGCTGTAATTTTCAATACAAATTTCAAGCAAATAAATTCTTATAGCGTAAAAAATCCAGTAGTAACTGATAAATTTGGTAAATCTGAAATTGAAATGGAAAAATTTTGGTTACTAACAGCAAAGTGTATTAAACTTTTAATAAAAAAATCTAAAATTCAGTCACAATCAATTGTTGGTTTAGGCATAACTGGAAATATGGTTGGATTTTGGTCTATTAATAATACAAATAAACCAGTAAGAAATGCAATTTTATGGAATGACACAAGAAGTCAAAAAATTTTCACTAATAAAAAAATATTTGATCAAATTTATAAAATTACAGGCTCTATCGCGCAATACGGCTGTACTATACCTATTTTAAAGTGGATGACTAAATTTGAAAAAGAAAATTTAAAGAAAATTAAATATATCTTAACTTGTAAAGACTGGTTAAGATTTAAATTAACAGGGAATATAAATAATGATGAAACAGAAGTTTCAGTATACCCAGGAGATATAAAAAATAAAAAATTATCAAAAAAAATTTTCAAAATTTTTAATTTAAGTACTAAATATTTTAAACTGTTCCCAGAAATAAAAAAATCAAATGAATTAGGCGGATACATTACTACAAGTGCATCAAAATTAACTAATTTAAAAATTGGTACTCCAGTTATAATAGGTTGTGGCGACGTAATAGCTTCCATTTTAGGAGCTGGAGGAATTAATCATAACAAAAAAATAAGTATAGTTGGAACTACATGTCACAATATTATAGTTAAAAATAATTCAAAAATATCTAAAGATGGCTCAGGTTTATTTTTTGCTTCTTTAAATAATACATGGTTAGAAACTAAAATAAACGTTGCAGGAACAACTAATATTGATTGGGTTATTGATAATTTTTATAAAAATTCAAAAAGGTATTCAGATAAAATAAAAATAATTAATAATTTTGAAAAAAAATATTTAACTTTTAAATATCCAAAAAATTCATTGATTTTTCTTCCTTATATAAATTATGGAGGATCAATATCCCCGTTTGTAAATTTAAATTCTAAAGCTGAAATTTTTGGAATTTTACCACATCATAATAATTTTGATATTATGACTGCTTGTTATGAAGGTTTAGCATTATCTATTAAAGATTGTTACGCGAATAAAATTAAAACTAGAGACAGTCTTTATCTTGCGGGAGGTGCATCAAAAAGTAAAATTTTACCTCAATTAATCTCAAATGTTTTAAATATAAAGGTTAAAATTTTAACTAGTTCCGAACTAGGTGCGTTAGGTATTTCATTCTTAATTGACAGTTATTTACATAAAAAAGATTTAAAAAATTTAATTAATGATCACCAAAATATTGGTCATATTTACACACCCCAAAGAAAACAATCCAAATATCTTAATAATAAATATCAAAAATATAAAAAATTAAGAGAGTCATTGAATAATATCTGGTGAAAGTCTCAAATTTAGTTGATAATATTAGTATATTGATATTAAAATATTAATCATAAATTAAGTGAGGAAAAATGAATAAAATTTTATTATTTTTTATTACAATTCTATTTTCTTTAAATGCTTATGCTGTAACAAATGTTACTTTTTGGCATATGGAAGGTGTTCCACATAGAGTAGATAGAATTCAAACATTAATAGATGAATTTAATTCTGCTAATCCAGATATTAATGTAACACAAGAAGTTCAAAACTGGGGTGAAATTTACGCTAAAGCTCCTGCATCAGTAGCTGCAGGAACTGCACCAGAAATATTAGTTGGTATTCCAGATTTTACACCTATACTCGCTGATATGGGTGCAGCACAACCTGTTGAGGATTTTGTTGCAGAGCTAGATTCAAAATATGGTTTTTACCAAAAAGCACTAGATCAATATACTTACAATGGTCATACCTGGGCTGTTCCTTTGTGGAACATGGGTTTATCACTTTGGTATAGAAAAAGTGATTTTGAAGCAGCGGGAATTGAGCCTCCAAAAACTTGGTCTGATTTAAAGAAAGCTGCTAAGGCTCTAACTAAAGATGGTGTTTATGGAATAGGTCTTCCAGGTAATAAACAACTTTATACAGATCAAACAATCTACAGTTTTATGGTCAACTCAGGTGCAGAAGAAATTTATAATTCCGATGGTACTTTAAGATTTGATAATCCTCAAACTGTAGCGGCATACGATGTTTACAAAGAGTTATATCAGTATTCAGCTCCTGATGCAGCAAACTGGACTTGGGGTGAAGCCGAAGCATGTTTTGCAAGCAAAGGTTGCGCAATGATATTACAATTCACTGTTATCTCTACATATGACTCACAAGCTGGTGGAGATGCTAGTGATTTAGGTGTAATTCAAATACCCCATGCTAATGGTAAAGCTCATAGAGCTGGAACTGTTTCATACGTAAATTCTGCAATGATAATGACTGCCGATGAAGCAAAAATGGAAGCTTCTAAAAAGTTTCTAAGTTTCTTAATGGAGCCTGGAAATTATGGAAGATTTATCAACATGGAGCCAGGATTATTTTTACCAATAACTGAAGCTGGAAGTAAAGATTCAACTTATTGGGATGATCCGGTTGTTGTAAAATATAAATCACAAGTAGAAACGATGTTAGACAACTCTACAAGAGGAAGTTTATTTGGTTTCACAAATGGTAATACTTTTACAAGCATATCATCCATATCAGCTCAGAATTTATTAGCTCAAACTCTTCAACTAACTTTAATTGATGGCAAAAGTGCAAAAGATGCAGTTAGTGAAGGTATGGAAATAATGACTGAAGCTATTGAATAATTTAAATTTTTCAGCACCTCTAATAGAGGTGCTGCCCTTTCTGTGAAAAAAAATAATATCGAAGGTTGGTTATTTGTTTCTCCATTAGTTATTTGGATTTCTCTTATTATTATAGTTCCAATTTATATAGCATTTGAATTAAGTTTATTTAATGTAAAGATAATTGGTACATCAGGAAAATTTGTAGGTATTGATAACTACATAAAACTATTTGGTAAATCTAAATTTTTAAATGCTTCATTGAATAGTTTTTATTGGATAATTGGTAATGCAATCTGCCAGACATTTTTTGCATTCACTATAGCCTTAACTATTAATTATAAATTTCCTGGTAAAAAAATTATGGCTAACTGGATTATTTTGTCATTTATTATTCCAACAGTAGTTGTTGTTGTAATTTGGAAATTAATGTTGAGTAGTAGTAGTGGTGTAATAAATTCAGTTTTAATTGATATTGGATTACTAGATGAAGCAACAGGTTTCTTTAGTTCTCCAAACAAAGCTTTTATAAGTTTAGTTCTTATAAATTCATGGAGATGGAGTCCATTTTTAGCATTAATTATTCTTTCTGGACTTAATTCTATAAATAGAGAAATGTATGATGCGTCTAAAGTTGATGGAGCGAATTTTGTTCAGCAATTTCTTTTTATTACTTTTCCCAATCTTAAAAGTGTTCTTTTTGTTTTAGGGTTAGTTGGGACATTATTATCATTCAATATATTTGACATTATATGGTTAATTACAAAAGGAGGACCTTCAAGTGCTACAACAACATTGCCATTATTAATTTACGAAACAGCTTTTACTAAATTTAGAATTAGTCAAGCTGCGACCTTATCTATAATTACTAGCTTTTTGTTATTATTATTTTCAATAATTTTTATAAAATCTATGGCGCCAAAAGAAGATGATTAAAGAAAATAATATCAAACTTATATTTTTAAGCTTATCTTTATTGTTAATTATAATCATTTTTTTCTTTCCTTTTTTTTGGATAGTCACATCCTCTTTTAAAAGTCCTGAGGAAATTATTGCAACATCTACAACCATTATTCCAAGATCCTTTACCTTAGAACATTATAATAAAATATTATTTAACTCAGATTTTTTTATATATTTAAAAAATAGTTTAATTGTATCATTTACTTCAATGATAATTTCAATAATTCTATCTGTTTCTGCTGCATATGGGTTACATAAACTCAAATTTTATGGAAATAAATTTGTAGAGTATGCTCTTCTAGTTACTTATGCCTTCCCAGGTGTCATTTTATTAGTTCCTATTTATTTATTATTTGCAAAAGTAAATC
Source organism: uncultured Alphaproteobacteria bacterium (assembly GCA_902623255.1). Taxonomy (GTDB): domain Bacteria; phylum Pseudomonadota; class Alphaproteobacteria; order HIMB59; genus CACPNW01. The sequence goes on from CACNSY010000005.1 coordinate 12,582, forward strand.
TACTTAACAGTTATTTTGCTTTAATTATTGTTAATGTTTTATTTGCTACTCCATTTGCAGTTTGGATGCTTAAAGCTTTTTTTAAATTAATACCAAATGAAATAGAAGAGGCGGCATATATTGATGGGGCATCACGATATATTGTAATATCGAGAATTATTGTACCATTAGCTGCTCCAGGTATTGCAAGTGTATCAATATTTTGTTTTATTATATCTTGGACCGAATATCTTTTTGCTTCTATATTAATCAGTGGTGATGATTTAAAAACCCTCCCTGTTGGATTAGCTGGAATTGTAGGACAATATCAAATCGATTGGGGTTTTTTATTATCTGGGGCTGTACTATCAAGTTTACCAGTAATATTATTATTTATTTTTATTGGAAAGTATTTTGTATCTGGATTAACAGAAGGTGCGATAAAATAAATGAAGGAAATAAAATTTTTAGATTATAAATCAGCAAATAATTTAGATCTTATTGATATATTATTAAACAAAAATACTGGTTCTAAAATTACATTAACTAATATTAAAAGTATTTATTTATATTCTTATTTATGGACTGTTATAACTAATGATTTTTATATATTTAAAGATTTTGAAAGAGTTTATTCAAATATTAAACATCAAGATCATATATTAATACGTCAAGAAGAATTAAAAAAAAAACTTAAATTAACAAATGAAATAAAAGGTAACTATTTTTTACTTGGAGGGGAAAATAATTATTGGCATTTGTTAGTAGATTATCTTCCAAGATTAGTTTGTTTAAATAAAATTGATTTGAATAATACTTTGGTAATAATAAATTCTGATATTTCAGAAAAATTTCAATTATTTATTTTAAAAATAATTAAACTAATGAATTTAAAAAACGTTAAATTTATTAAAATTAATAGAATTAATCAATTATATAAATTTGAAAAATTATTTATTTCTTCAAGACCAAGTATAAATTTTGCATATGATTTTTATGAAAAAATGATTGGACAATTTACTGACAAAAAACCTCTAAAAAATATATATGTTAAAAGAGGTAATGTAATAAATAGAAAAGTTATCAATGAAAATGAAGTGGAGGAGTTATTATTGCGATATAATTACGAAATAGTTGACTGTTCTAATTTAAGTGTTGATGATCAGATCAAAAAATTTTCATCTGCAAAAAATATAATAATAGTACATGGCGCTTCTTTAGCAAACTTATTATTCGTTCCAAATAATATTAATGTAATTGAAATTCGATCAAATATTGATGGAGAATTTAGTACGAATTTAAATATTAATAAAAGATTTAATTTATTTCTATTTAATAAAACTAAAAAGGTGGGTAAAAAATTTAGAAAAGATATTATTATCAATATTAATGAGTTAAAAAATCTTGTATCTAAAAATAATTTATTTTGAGATAATATTCTAATAATTATATAATTAAGCCAAATAAAAAAAAGGAGATAGTATGTCGGTAGCAAGAATAACAACTATTAATTTTAAATCTAAAGAAGATGCTGATCAATCTATTAAAGATTATTCAGCAAAAGCACCAGGTGAATTTCCTGAAGCAGAACAATTATTACAAATTCGCGCAAGTGATACAACTGTAATGGCCATTTCTTTATATGCTGATAATGATGCAATGGAGCGAGCTTCAACTGCTAGAGCTAAGAGAATGAGTAATAATGAAAAAACTTTTGATGTTGTTGATACAAAGACTGGTGAAGTAACATTAAATCATAAAAATTAAATAAGGAGTGCCCGTAGCTCAGTAGGATAGAGCACCAGATTCCTAATCTGGGGGCCGCATGTTCGAATCATGCCGGGCACGCCAATAATGACATATAAATTTACAAATGCAATTGTTAGAAAACCAAATAAGAGTATTAATAATGCATTGAGTTCTCAGTATTTACATCCAAGTTATGAAAAAATATTAGAGATACATGATAACTATATCAATTCAATTGAAGAAGCAGGATTAAATATAATTTTATTAGAAAGCTTAGAACAATACCCCGACAGTATTTTTGTTGAAGATCCTGCTCTCATCTTCAAAAATAATATTATTGTATTAAATCCAAGTGATATTACACGAAACGGTGAGGCAAAAATAATTAAAAACGAAATAAGTAAATACTTTGAAAACATATTTGTTGTTGAAAAGGGGGAAATAGAAGGTGGTGATATATTAAATATTAATAATCATTTTATTATAGGTTTATCAAATAGAACTAATAAATTAGGGGCAGAAAATTTATCTAATATACTAATCTCACTTGGTGCTACTGTAGAAGTATGTCAAACACCAAAAAATATTCTTCATTTTAAGTCTGAATGCAGTTTATTAGATGACGATATAATTTTAGTAAGTAATAGAATGTCTAAATTAGATTATTTAAAAAAAAATTATAATTTAATCGAATTACCATTGGGTGAAGAAAATGCAGCAAACTGTATTCGAATTAATAATAAATTATTAATTCCAGATGGTTTCAATCAAACTGAGGAAATTTTATCTAAAAGTTTTAATATCATAAAAATTAATGTTGATGAGATATCAAAGGTTGATGCAGGGTTAAGCTGTATGAGTCTCAGATGGTAAAAACCTTTATTCATATATTAAGACTTAAAGAAATACCCAAATTATCCTGGAGCTCTCATTTCGAATACAATCTAAAGCCTAAAAAAATAACAATTTTTTATTTAATTTTAGGACTTATACTATTTGGCATTGGTGAAGCATTATTAATTGCTGCAAATTTGGGAGTTTCACCTTGGTTTGTGTTACATCAAGGATTAGCATTTAAAACTGGTTACACAATAGGTATTACAACATTTTTTGTAAGTGTTGCGGTATTGTTACTTTGGTTTCCACTAAAACAAAAACCAGGCATTGGAACAATATTAAATGCTATTTTAATTTCTGTTATTTTGGATCTTTCATTGATCTATCTTCCTTATCCAAAAGAATTCTTATTTCAATTTTTCCAAGTATTAATTGGTATTTTCATAATAGGTATTGGAAGTGGTTTTTATTTAGCTGCAAATTTAGGACCTGGTCCAAGAGATGGATTGATGACTGGCTTAAATAAACAAACTAATTTTTCAATTTCATTAATTAGAACATTACTTGAACTATCTGCAGTGAGTATAGGATTTTTTTTAGGTGGAAAAGTTGGAATAGGGACATTGATATATGCAATAGGAATAGGTTTTTCAGTATCTTTAGGTTTATTTTTCGTTGGTAAAATTTATAGGAAAAATTAAATTTAACTATTATTTATTAATAATTTTTAATCCTAAACTATTAAGTATTTTATTTTCTTAAATTTACTTTCAATTATACTTAATTAAACAATAATGGACAAACTACTCCAAAGATCAAATGGAAAAATAGATATAGAATTTTTAGATAATGATTTTTCAAAATTTTTTCAAAGTGGTTGTTGTAAAATCTTAAATCCAAAAAATTATAATGAATTTAAAGAATTAGTTTTAATTAATACTTCTGGAGGCATTACTTGTAATGATAATATTGAAATTAATGCTATTATTAATAATTCACAATTGAGTGTTTGTACTCAAGCTGCAGAAAAAGTTTATGCAGGAATTGGAGATCCAGCTAAAGTAGATATAAATATTAATTTAAATAATTCTACTATGTATTGGTTACCAAAAGAATTAATTTTATTTGATAATTCAAAATTAAGAAGAAATATCAATATTAATCTATCAGATAATTCTAATTTGATTTTTTGTGAAACAACAATTTTTGGAAGAAAAGCTATGTCTGAAAAAATTAAAAATATTTCTTTTTCTGATCAATGGAAAATTTATTCAAATTCTTCCATAAAGCATTTTGAAGCAATTAATATTAAAGGATCAACGATTGATAATTTCAACAACAATTACACTTTTTCTAATCAATCATCTTTATCAACAATTTTAATTTTTGGTGATATTGTTCATCAACTAGAGTCTGTGTTAAGAAAAGTTAAAAAAAACTTAGGAAATCACTATTGTGAAATGACAAAATTTGATAATAAAATTATCATTAGATGCTTAGCAAATGATAATTATGATTTAAAAAAAACACTAAATATTATTATGAAAAATGTAATAAATGATAAACTACCAAAAAGTTGGGATCTATAAATGAAATTAACACCAAGAGAAAAAGATAAGTTGATGGTCAGTATGGCAGCTAACGTTGCTAGAAAACGTCTAAAAAGAGGTGTTAAACTTAACTACCCAGAAGCTATAGCCTTGATAACAGATTTTGTCATAGAAGGTGCAAGAGATGGAAAAATGGTATCAGAATTAATGGAAACAGGAGCTCAGGTAGTAAAAAAAGAAGATTGTATGGATGGTATTCCTGACATGATTCCTGAGGTACAGGTTGAAGCTACATTTCCAGATGGAACAAAATTAGTAACAGTACATAAACCGATTAGATAATGAAACCTGGAGAAATAATAACAAAGCAAAATAGTGATATTAATTTGAACAATGAAAGAAAATCAATAACTTTAAAAGTTTCAAATAGTGGGGATCGGCCAATTCAAGTTGGGAGTCATTATCATTTTGCAGAAACAAATGAATATTTAAAATTTGATAGAGAAAAATCAAATGGTATGCGTTTAGATATACCATCTGGCACAGCTGTTCGGTTTGAACCTGGTCAATCAAAAGATGTAGAATTAATTCAAATTTCAGGAAATAGAAAGATATTTGGTTTTAATAAAAAAGTTATGGGTCAATTGAAATGAAAAAAATAAAAAGAGAAGCTTATGCCGATATGTATGGGCCAACAACTGGTGATAAGGTTAGACTTGCTGACACTGAATTATTTATTGAAGTGGAAAAAGATTTAACAACGTATGGAGAAGAAGTAAAATTTGGTGGTGGTAAAGTTATTCGAGATGGAATGGGGCAATCTCAAGTATCTCGTAAAGATGGTGCTGTTGATACAGTTATAACAAATGCCTTAATAGTAGATGTAAATGGAATTTATAAAGCTGATATTGGTCTTAAGGATGGATTAATTTATGAAATTGGAAAAGCAGGTAATCCAGATACACAACCCAATGTAAATATTATTATTGGACCTGGAACAGAAATAATTGCTGGTGAAGGTAAAATTATAACAGCTGGCGGATTTGACAGTCATATACATTTTATTTGTCCTCAGCAAATTGACGATGCACTTCATTCAGGAATTACAACTATGTTAGGTGGAGGAACTGGTCCTGCACATGGCACATTAGCAACAACAGTTACTCCTGGGCCCTGGCATATAGAGAAAATGATACAATCAGCTGATGCATTTTCTATGAACTTAGCTTTTGCAGGAAAAGGAAATAGTTCATTACCTCAAGCACTTGAAGAACAAGTAATTGCTGGAGCAAGCTCACTAAAATTACATGAAGATTGGGGTACAACCCCAGCAGCAATAGATAATTGTTTAAATGTAGCTGATGATCATGACATTCAAGTAATGATTCATACAGATACATTAAATGAAAGTGGATTTGTCGAAAGTACAATTAAAGCAATTAATGGACGAACAATTCACGCTTTTCATACTGAAGGAGCTGGTGGGGGTCATGCACCGGATATAATTAAAGTATGTGGTGAGCAGTATGTTATTCCGTCATCTACAAATCCAACAAGACCATACACAGTTAATACAGTTGAAGAACATTTGGATATGTTAATGGTTTGTCATCACTTAGATAAATCAATACCTGAAGATGTTGCTTTTGCAGAAAGTCGTATTCGAAAAGAAACTATTGCAGCAGAAGATATACTTCATGATATGGGTGCCTTTTCAATTATAGCATCTGATAGTCAAGCAATGGGTCGTGTTGGTGAAGTTATTATTAGAACATGGCAAACAGCACACAAAATGAAAGTTCAACGCGGGCAACTAAAAGAAGAGCAGGGTGATAACGACAATGTACGAGTTAAAAGATATATTGCTAAATATACAATTAATCCTGCAATAGCTCATGGTATTTCAGACCATATTGGAAGTATCGAAAAAAATAAACGTGCTGACATTGTTATTTGGGATAATGCCTTTTTTGGTGTTAAACCTGATATGATATTGCAAGGTGGAAGTATAGCATGCGCACAAATGGGCGATCCTAATGCATCAATTCCAACACCACAACCAGTGTACTCAAGACCAATGTTTTCTTCTTTCGGAAAATCATTAGAAAAATCTACTGTTACTTTTGTAAGTAAAGTTTCTTTAGATAAAGATTCATTTAAAAACTCTGGAGTAAGTAAATCTCTATTACCAGTTAAAAATATTAGAGAAATTTCTAAAAAAGATATGATATTAAATGATTATTGTCCAAAAATAGAAGTTAACCCAGAAACTTATGAAGTTTTAGCAGATGGTGAATTAATTACTTGTGAACCAGCTAAAACATTACCTTTGGCTCAACGTTATTTCATGTATTAAAATGCAAACTTCTTTAAGAATAATTCATCATAATCATAATAATAAGGATTTATTAGACGAAATTTCATTATCTTATGAAGAAAGATTTATCCGTAGAAAAAAACTTATAGCAAATAATGGAACTGAATTTTTAGTTAATCTTGAAGAAACAGTCAGTGTTGATGAAAATTATTATTTTGAATTAGAAAATGGAAATTTAATTAAAGTTCTATCTAAAGAAGAAAATTTAATTGAAATAAAAGGTAATAATTTAAAACAAATCATATGGCACATAGGAAATAGACATCTGCCATGTCAAATTGAAGAAAACAGAATTCTTATTCAGGATGATGCTGTAATTCTTGATATGGTTTTAAAATTGCATGGTAATGTTAAAAAAGTTTTTGAAAAATTTAAGCCAGAAGGTGGCGCTTATGGTATTGGTAGAACACATAGCCACAAACATTAAAATGAAAAAATTTAAAGATCCTCATCAAATATTACAAGTATGGTTTTCATCTTCTTTTCCTATTGGTTCTTACGCGTACTCTCATGGTTTAGAAGCGCTGATAGATGATAAAAAAATTATTAATAAAGACGATGTTAAAGAATTTTTAGATGCGCTTTTATTTTATGGCACATTAAGAAATGATTATATTTTTATGAAGTCTATTTACAAAGGTAAGGAAATAAATGAATTAATTTTAGCAAGTTCTTCTTCGAAAGAAAGGCAAATAGAAATGATAGATATGGGAAATTCTTTTCGTAAAATCATGAAAGATAGTTGGGAATTATCTCTACCTGAAAATACATCATTTATATATTGTTTGGCAAAAGCTGGATTACATTTTGACATTAAGTTTGATGATTTAATTAAGTTATATCTACAATCATTTATTTCTAATTTAATAAATGTATGTGTAAAACATATACCAATGTCACAAAAAGAAGGACAAAGTCTTAATGTTATTTTTATTGATCAAATTCATGAATTTTTAACTCATTCAGAAAAACTGACTCTCAAAGATATAGGTACAACTTTTTTTATTGGTGATATTTTTGCCATTAAGCATGAAAACTTACAATCAAGGATTTATTTAACGTGAATAATATAAATGGACCGTTAAAGGTTGGAATTGGTGGTGGAATAGGGACTGGTAAAACATGTTTAACAGAAGCTTTATGTCGTTATCTATCTAAAAAGGTTTCTATGGCAGTAATTTCAAATGATATTTATACTACTGAAGATGCAGAATACTTAATGAAAGCACAGGTTTTACCTATAGAAAGAATAAAAGGTGTTGAAACTGGTGGCTGTCCACATACAGCCATAAGAGAAGATTGTAGTATTAATTTACTTGCAGTTGATGAGATGAAAAAAAAATTTCCAGATCTAGAATTAATACTTATAGAATCTGGTGGTGATAATTTAGCTGCAACTTTTAGTCCAGAGTTAGTTGATTTAACAATTTATATGATAGACGTGGCTCAAGGAGCAGATATACCGAGAAAAAAAGCACCAGCAATTAGGAAATCTGATTTATTAGTAATTAATAAAGTTGATCTTGCTCCATATGTTAATGTTGATCTAGAGCAGATGAAACAGGATGTGAATGAAGCCAGAAATGGTTTACCCTATATATTTGGTGAAATGAAAAATAATAATGGAATTGAAAAAATCTCTGACTTCTTAATTTCTCAAGGTGGATTATAACTATTCTACTTTTTGTAAAGAATAAACCGTATCTGTACTATTAAATTTTGAATCAAATTCTTTTGATTTTGGATCATCAAATAAAGCATAAAATTTTTCTTCATCCGTCACATTACACATAATCATTACATGACCATCTTTCACGAAAGCCATATCAAATGCATCTGTATATTTGGCAATATCATCTTTAAAAAAATTATATAACTCCATGTAATCTTCTTTAGTAAAAGATCCTTTGGATACAACACATAAATTCATATTTATCTCCTAAAAAAAATATCCTCACCATTTTTCTTAATGGGAGGATAAATTTATACGTATCTCATTTTAGCTGCTTTTGAACCGCAATAGAGTCAAATCGTTCATATTCTAAATATTATATAATTATTACATTTCAATTAAAAATATTAATACTGTTAATATTTGTTAGTTCATCTTATAAAAATTCATCCTATTGAGTAATAAAAAACTAAATCTAAATTCATTAATAATCATGTTACAAAACATTTCGAATTTATTTAATGTAAATAATAAATATAAAACTGAAGAACATACCATTCCTGATAATTTACGAAGTAAGGAATTAGAATGGAAATTAGCTTTACTAGTAAGAAAAGTTGATAACGTAGAAGATATGGACCTGCAATTTGTAAAAATTACTAAAATTAATATGGGAACAAAGCAAGACCTTTACACTTCTTACAGATTAGATTTTGATGTTAGAGAAAAATTAAATCAATTTAAAAAAAAATACAAAGATATACTTTTATAAATCACTCATATTTATCAGAATACAAATAAGGTATCCCAATAACTAAAATAATATAGAAAACCATAAAGCTGGCAATAAGAGGTAATACTTCTCCAGCTGGTACTGTGCTAAACGGACCAATAACAAATCCATAAATTACAAAAAGAATATTTAAACCTACTAAATAATAACCACCACTTCTTTTCATACTGTACAACATATAAATTGTGTAAGCGATTGCTAATTGAAAAACTATGCCCACAATAAAATCCAAAGTGGAAAGTTGGACATTAAAATCTCCTACAGGTGGTTGCACGCCTTGACCTGAAAAATATCCATACGTAATTCGATAAGATGTATCAATAAAATCAAGAGAGATAAGGATTAACATAATCCAATGTAGAGGTTTAAATAATCTTTCTTTCATACTAACAAATAAAATTACTAATCTTTTTTAATTGCTTCTTGTAATGAATTATTTTCTTCTGATGGTTTTGAATCTTTTTTAATAGGTTGAATCTTATCAGATTTTTTAATATCACCACTAATTTGACCGCCAAGCTTAATTTGTAAGTTTTGGTACTCGATGTCTCCAGAAGCAACTCCTTGCTCTTGGATAGTTAAAGTACCTGAAGCCTTTATTTCACCATCAAATTTTCCCCAGATGTCAGCATTATGTGTTTCTATATTCCCTTTACAATCTCCAGTAGCACCAATAACTACATTATCAGTTTTCATAGTAACATCTGCTTCACCATCAATCTGAACTTCATCAGCTTTTTTAATTTCACCATTAATTGTTACACCGTGACCAATTACAACTTTTGCAGATCCCTTAGCAGGTCTAAATACATCAGGTGTTGAATTTGAATTATCGTCTTTTTTATCAAACATTATACCTCCCTATAGTTTTGTTAATGCAGGTAATCTACAACTGCTATAATTTCTGTAACTAATTAGCATATAAGTATTAATTTTTGAAGATATATGTAATTTTTACAGGTTATTTTTGATGATTTACAACATCAACAAGGATAGCAATCACCAAATTCAATATTGTAATTGAGCAAATTGAAATAAAGCTGAAAAAATAAATCCATGCCCACCAGTAAATTGCCTGCATTGGCAGCATAACATTCTCCCAACTAGATAATGTTAAAACTTGGAAAAGAGTAATTAGGGATATTCCTAGATCGGCCCATCGTTCTGGATCATCTTCCCCAAATAAAATTGAACCCATTGTTGCATAAATATAAAGAATAATAAATAAAAGTAGACTAACAAAAAATACTCTTTTTATGGAAGCAAGAATAGCTTCTATAATTTTTTTTAATTCTGGAATAACTGATATTAAACGTAAAACTCTAAATATTCGAAGAAGACGTAAAACTAAAAAACTAGAATTGTTTGGAATAGGAATCAGAGAAATTGCTACTATTATTGTATCAAATACATTCCAACCATCTTTTAGGAAATTTTTCTTTTCTTTTTCTCCTATAAAACGAATTAAAATTTCAATAACAAAGAAAACAGTAATGGCATAATCAAGTAAATGAATAGTATTTAAAAATATAGGATCTAATTGATATGTTGTGGCCCCAATAAGAATGGCATTTAATATAATTATAACAACAACAGAAAATTGAAAAATACGATTATCTTTCAACTTAGAAAAAAAATCTATCATATTAAATTAAATAGTTTTTAAGTTATCAATTTTTCTATCCATCACAAAAAACCACAAAGGAGGGATTAAAGCCATAATTAGCATAACAGAATAATTAGCAGGCATCTCAATTGCTTTTTCTTCTTGAGATAAAAGAGGATAAGGTTTTGATGCACTCTGGTGATGTTCTGCATGAAGACCTAAATTAAATGTCGACCAATTAGCAGAGATGTGACGACTATTCCAAGAATGTAAATCTGTAAATCTTTCGTACCTTCCATTTTCTTTTTTTCTTTCTAAACCATAATGTTGAATATAATTTACTAATTCCAATAAGATTATAGAAACAAAAGAATGAAAGATAATAAAAATTAAACCATTCATACCGGCAATTAAATAAGCAAATACTAAAAATAAAAATTCTAATACAAAATAATGAATCATTCTGTTTTGGAAACTAAATGTATTTAGATTTTTTCTATCAAGAATATTTTTTTCAATATTCCATGATGAAATCACACTATTGATCACACAGCGAATAAAATAAAAATAAAAATTTTCTCCTCTTCTAGCTGTAGCAGGATCTTCTTTAGTAGCTACATTTAAATGATGACCATAAATATGCTCAATTCGAAAATGGCCATAACAACATAAAACTAGTAAGAATACTCCTATACCGCGCATAAATTTATTTTTTCGATGAATAAGTTCATGTGCAGTTGTAATGCCGATAGAACCGCCAGACATACCTACAGCTGCCCCCAAAGCTGCAGCCGTTAATAAAGTGATAGTGGAGTCAGAAACAATAATTAAACCAAATATAATTAAAAATAAAATGCAGGGGAGCACAATTAAAATAGAAAAATTGTGAAATACACTTTCATTTAGCTCAACATCATCTTTACTTAAGTAAGGTAATACAAGGTCAATAATTGGAACTAATACGAAAACCCAAATAAAAGGTGAAATTGACCAAGAGGGATTAATGATTAATCCTAAAGAACTAGCAAAAATCAATATTAGTGGTGTTACAAGGTAAAAAATCATCAAAATAATTATATATTATTTTTTTTTCTAAACTAATACCTAAATTACTCTAAGAAAATTGATATGAATAATAACATAAAAGGTCTTATTTTAATTATTGTGGGGATGTTGTTCATCATTACCCAGGACGTCTTAATTAAATACACCATTCATGATGCCTCTTTAATGCAAATACTCGTATTTAGAGGAGGGGTAGGTTTTTCAATTTTATGTCTATATTTACTTTATACAAAACAGCCTATTTTCTTTGGAACAGCTCATCCATATATAGCGATGTTTAGAGGCTCAACATTCTTCTTTGGATTTACTTTGTTTTTTATTTCGTTAAGCCAAATTACTTTAGCGGAAGCAACAAGTTTGTTTTTTGTGAGTCCATTTTTTATAACTATTTATTCGTACTTTATTCTGAATATAAAAATTGGCTTGAATAGGTTATTTTCAATCTTTGTTGGTTTTAGTGGCACACTTTTAATCATCAAACCAGAATTTAATGAAATAAATGTTTATATGTTATTTCCAATCATTGCTGCTGCAACTTATGCGTTATCAATGACATTAGCAAAAAAAACTTCAAAAAATGATAGCTTATTCCAACAAACTTTTCATATTTATATTGGAGCTTTTATTGGGGGAAGTGCGATTAGTATTTTATTGCATAATACAAACTTTAATTTATCAATTTTTTCTATTCTTAGTAATCCTTGGATACTTAATGATCTTCAATTTATTGGATTAATACTTTTTATTTCTACAACTGGAAGTCTTGGAATATTTTGTTTGATTGCAGCTTACAGAGTTGGTTCTCCATTAGTTAATAGTATAACTGAGTACGTTCATCTAATTTTTGCAATAATAATAGGAATTATTATTTTTTCAGAAGTACCTGATATAAACTCATTTATTGGAATTTTTCTTATTATGGTAAGTGGTATATTTGTTGTATTTAGAGAAAATAAGCGTGAGGAATTAGTTGTAGCTGAGACTACTCTTAGAACATAATTTAACTACAATAATTCTTTTAGAAACTCACTATTTTTTAAATCAGGGCAATCATCTAATCCGTGATTATAATAATCATCATTATTGTAATCTAAAAATTTTTTTCCTGATTGATTGTACATAACATCATTTTTATTATCATTAACATGAAAGAATTTATTATTAGTTGAACATTTTGCAGGAAAACCCAATGAATGAATCATTTCATGTAAAATCGTTGCTTCTGCATCACCAAAAGTTACATCATTTTTATCATTTAAATGATCTTTGTGAGTGCAAGAAAATATTCTGTCATTATTTGATAAAATTAAATCATCACTAATGTATTTTTTAAATCTAGAGTATGTGTAGTAAATTGCTATGTTTCCATCAAATCTTGATTTTCCACATATATCGTAATCAATATATTTTCTTTTTTCCCAACCTTCAAAAAAAATAATAAACTTCTTTAAAGAAAAATTATTAAATAGATGACTATTATCATTAATAATCTTTTCAATTTTTTCAGATACTTCAGTAATATCAACATCCTCATCTTTAGTATCTAAATCGCCAAACCAATCCATAGTTTTATTAACGCGCAAAAAAGTTACATCAAAATTTCCATTAATTTTTTTATCAAATTTGATTGTTTGTTTATTTGTTTTTTTTTCAAACCAATTATTAATAGCTTCTAAGGATGCTTCTATATTTTTATTTACATCATAAAGACGATCCTCTCTTTCACATGGTAGTAAAAAGATCGGATGAAATTGGTTGCCATTGTATATATCTTTTTCATCTTCAAATGATCTATTCTGATTAATATCACCCTCATGTATAACAAATTCAACTTCATTATTATTATTGCAAGTATCTGGAAGTTTAATTTTGGGTACTAAAAATTTCCAATCTTCATTAAAAAATTGAAGATAAATCATTATGATACTAATAATTATAAAAAAACCAATAAAGGGTATCAAAAAATATCTATGCATAGATTTTAATTGTATATTTATTTTTCTATAAATTTTTTTACAGTATCGTAAAATGAAGGTGTTACTGTAAAGTAATAGCCATTTTCCTCATGGACACTATTATTTCCAATACTATTATCTGAGTGAAAATCTACAAGGTGCTGATAAAAGCCATTGGGGTCATCTACATGGTATTCTCTTCCATCATCTGCTTTAACTATTAAAGTTTTCATCTTGATATTAAATATAGAAACACGTAAAAAATTAAAATAGAAAAATTTATATATGGAAAAAAAATATGATTTTATAATTGTAGGTGGTGGAACATCAGGAATTATTACAGCAACAAAATTAATTGAGCATGGTGCCTCTGTTTTAATTTTAGAAGAGGGAATTAAATCAAATAATTTACTTTTATCGATGCCAGCTGGTTGGATTAAAGGTTTAGAGAATAGTCCATTCTTAAAATTTTATGAATCTATTCCACAAAAACAATTAAATAATCGTCAGCATTTTATAGCTCAAGCTAAAACTCTTGGCGGTGGATCAAAAGTAAACGGTATGGTTTATATGCGTGGTAAACCTTCAGATTATAATAAATGGGAAGCGGAGACTGAAGATGGTAATTGGAATTGGAACTCGTTGCTTAAGCATTTTATTAAACTTGAAAATAATCAACGTATTCAAAATGAATATCATGGGAATAAAGGTAACTTAAAAGTTTCAGATCCTGGTTATATCGTAGAAGGGTCAAATTTATATATCAAAACAATGCAAGCTATGGGTTTGCCTTATAATAATGATTTTAATGATGGTGATCAATATGGTGTAGGAACTATGCAATACACCATTGGTAATGGCAAAAGGTGTGATGTGTATAGTGCTTTTTTAGATTCAAAAACAAAAAACAAAAATTTAGATATTAAAACTAGTTCTGTTGTTACAAAAATTATCCTTGATCAAAAAAAAGCAATTGGTGTTGAGTGTGTATCAAATGGTAAATTAACTAAATATTTTGCCAATGATATTATTTTAACTGCAGGTGCTTATGTTACTCCTAAAATATTAATGCATTCGGGTATAGGGGAAGAAAAGCAATTAAACGAGTTTAATATTACTGTGATTGAAAACTTAAAAGGTGTAGGTAAAAATTTACAGGACCATCATGAAGTTCCTGTTATTTCTAGAGTTAAACCAGGATATAGTTACTTTAAACAAGATCAAGGTTGGCGAATGATAAAAAATGGAATTGAGTATTTATTATTTAATTCAGGCCCTGTTCGATCTCAAGGTGTTGATAGTTGCTCTTTTTTTAATCCAGAAAATTTAGAAGATAAAAAAGATCCTAAAATTAAACTGTATTGCGTGCCCATAATGTATACCGATAGGGATACAAAAGGCATTAAACCTGATCACGGTTTAACTCTTACATCTTGTCTTATGAACCCAAAATCACGAGGGGAGGTTAGAATTCAATCTTCCAACCCATTAGATTTACCACTTATTGATCCAAATTTCTTAAGTCATGAAGATGATATGAGTGTTATGTTAAATGCCGTAAAGCTTGCAAGAAAAGTTATTCAAACAAAACCTTTATCCGATATTGTGTTGGAAGAAACAGTTCCTGGTCGATCCATTAATTCAGATGAAGATCTTATTAATTATTCAAAAAAAATGATCAAAACAAATTGGCATCCAGTTGGCACATGTAAAATGGGCAAGGATAATGATGAAATGGCAGTGCTTAATACAAAATTGGAAGTAAAAGGTATAAAAAATTTAAGAGTTTTTGATGTATCGATGATGCCAACAATTGTCGGTGCTAATACTAATGCACCAGCTATGGCAATAGCTGATAAAGCTACAGACTTATTATTGAGGTCAAACCAATAATTTATTAAAGAAAAAAGAAATTAATTTTATTAAATGGGGCAAAACTCCCTCAGTGGAGAGGGCTTTATACCCCAAGTCATTATATTGTATCTTTTTCTTATCTAAAACTATATTCGACCTAGATAATATAAAATGAAAAAATTTATCTTATTAATTTTAGCAATAATTATAGCAGGGGGAGGTTACTACTATTTCTTTGTAAGTAATAATACAGAAGTAGCAACTACCAGCTATGAATATATAAAAATAGAAAAAGGAAATATAAAGAAAACTGTTTCTGCTACTGGTAAAATTATCCCAACATCAACATTAACATTATCATCAGAGATATCTGGAAAAATAGTTGAAATTAATAAAGACTTTAACGAACAAATAAACAAAGGTGAAGTTCTAGCAATCTTTGATCAAAATCCTTTCACTTTAAGTGTAAAAGAATCTCAAACATCGGTAGACATATCAAAATCTAAGTTAAAACAAAAGCAAGCAAGTCTTGAAAAGGCAAAATCAGAATTAAACAACTCAATTGCAAATAAATACGGTGCTGAATCTCGATTAGATGATTCAAATTTATATTTAAGTAAATTAGAGGAAAATCTTGAAGAACGAAAAGCTTTATTTGACAAAAAATTTATTTCTAAAAAAGAATTCGATGACACGAATTTTGATTATGAAAGTGCTATTATTCAAAATGCTACTATCAAATCAGAAATATCATCTCTAGATGCAATTATCAGTTCAAGAAAGGCTCAAATTGAAATTATTAAAGCAGAAATTGAAGAAGTTGAAAAAATAATTCAACAATCTGAATTAACATTAGAAAGTGAAAAACTAGACTTAACAAAAACTAAAATTGTTTCACCAATAGATGGTTTTATTTTAGATAGACATATTAGTGTTGGTGATGTTCTAGGAGCTTATCAAAAAGATTCCATAATGTTTACTATTGCAGAAACATTATCCAATATGAATATCGAAATATTTATTGATGAATCAGATATTGGAAACATTCAATTAAATCAGGTTGTCGAATTTTCTACCGATGCTTTTCCTGATAGAAAATTAAATGCTACTATTAGCCAAATACGTTATTCACCAATAGACGATCAGAATGTTATCACTTATGAAGTAATTGCTTCTTTTGATAATCCAGAAAATCTTCTTTTACCTGGCATGACTGCTAACGTTGATATTATTGTTCAAAATAAAGAAGAAGTTTTAAAAGTTAAAAATTCAGCTCTTTCTGTAAAACTGAATCAAAAGCCTAAACAAAATTCAGGTGGAAGTAGATGGGGCGGGGGAGGCGCATCTCAAATGCAGGAAATCATGGCTCAAATAAACATGACTGCTGATCAACAAAATAAAATGAGAAGTGTGTATCCAAAACTGGGTAAAGTAAGAGGATCTTTAGAAGCAAAAAACTTATCACCAGAGAAAATAAGAAAAGAAATTCAATTATATATTGAGAATGCCTTAGTAGAATTATTAACTGATGAACAAAAAAATAAATATTTCTCTTTAAAAGAATCTTTAAATGTAAAAAAAGTATACAAATTAGTCGATGGTTCTCATGAACAGATTGATTTGGTTACAGGTCTTAACTCTGGTGGTTATACAGAAATAATAAAAGGTGAGATTCAAGAAGGCGATGAAGTAATTTCTAAAATTATCGTTGAAACGTCTGAAAAAAAAGCACTACGTCTATTTTAAGATGATTAATATAAATTCTCTCTCAAAAGAATATATCATGGGAGATAACAGGCTATTAGCTCTCGATAATATTGATCTTTCAATCAATGAAGGTGATTTTGTTAGTATTATGGGTTCATCTGGCTCTGGAAAATCAACCTTAATGAATATTATCGGATGTTTAGATGTACCATCTAGTGGCGAATATCATTTTAGAGATAATAATGTATCAACTTTAAATTCAAATAAATTAGCTGAATTACGTAACAAGGACATAGGTTTTGTTTTTCAAAATTTTAATTTACTACCAAGATTGAATGCACAAGAAAATGTTGTGCTGCCATTATTATATTCTGGTAAAAATTTAAAAGAAAGAAATCAATTAGCAATAGAAGCTCTAGAAAGTGTTGGACTAAAAGATCGTGTTCATCACAGACCCAATCAGTTATCTGGTGGTCAACAACAAAGAGTATCGATAGCAAGAGCAATAGCTGGATCTCCAAAATTAATTTTAGCAGATGAGCCAACAGGTGCTTTAGATAGTAAAACTGGTTTAGAGATTATGAAAATTTTAAATGATTTAAATGCAAAAGGTATTACGATTGTTCTTGTTACACATGAAGATGATATAGCAAACTATGGTTCAAGAATTATTAAAATGAAAGATGGAAGAATTTTAGAGGATAAAAGAAATGTCAATAACTGATCTTATATATCTTTCACAAAAAAGTTTACGTTCCAATATCTTAAGAAGTATTTTAACATCTCTCGGTATCATTATTGGTGTGAGTTCAGTTATTACAATGATTTCAATTGGCTCAGGTGCTAGAATTGAAGTTGAACAACAAATAGAACGATTTGGATCGAACAACTTAATTGTTAGATCACAGAGTTCTTCTAATAGAGGTGTATCAATGGGTGCTAACTCAGTTAATACGTTAACATTAAAAGATATGGAAGCTCTTAAAGAAGAATTACCAGCAATAAAAGCTATCGCACCAAGAGTAAGTTTAAGTACACAAATTGTTGCTAATGGAAATAACTGGCTTGCAACTGTTACAGGGACAACAAATGATTATTTTGATTTAGGAAATTGGAAATTTGAAAACGGAAGAAGGTTTGAAGAAGAAGAACTAAATTCAGGTTCAAGAGTTGCCATTATAGGAAAAACAGTTCAAAAAAATTTATTTGATACTGATAGTCCAATTGATGAGGTAATAAGAATTAATAAAGTTCCTTTTACTGTTATTGGATTATTAGATGCAAAAGGAGGAACAGCTTGGGCTGATTTAGATGATACAGTTATTGTTCCATTAAAAACAGCTAAACAACGATTAGTAGCTAAAAAATTTCCTGGTGATCAAATTCGTAGTATGACTATTAATGTTAGATCCTCTGATTTACTTTTTAAAACTGAAAAAGATGTTGATACAGTTATGCGCAAACTTCATAAAATTTCAGCCAACGGTAATCCTGACTTTGTCATTAGAAACTACGCACAATTCTTAAATGCCAGACAAGAGTCATCAAGAGTTATGTCTATTCTTCTAGCTACAGTTGCTGGTATTTCACTAATAGTAGGGGGAATAGGTATTATGAACATTATGCTTGTTACTGTTACGGAGAGAACAAAAGAAATTGGTGTTTGTATGTCTGTTGGTGCAAAAAAACGAGATATACTCCTTCAATTCTTAATAGAATCATTAATGATATCACTCATTGGAGGCCTAATAGGAATTGCTTTGGGTTTAGGGGTAATATTTGGCGTCAGTGAATATTTTAAATGGAAAATGAGTCTTGATTATATGTCTATCGTACTCTCTTTTGTTTTTTCATCGTCAATTGGAATTATTTTTGGATTTTATCCAGCAAGAAAAGCGGCAAACCTTAATCCTATTGATGCTTTAAGATACGAATAAAATTGAGGGTAAAATAAATATTACCCTCAATAAAATAAAATCTACTCAACTAAAAAAACTAATTCCTGGCTATCTAAATCAACACCTGCATCAGTTCTAAGTTTTGCTAATTCTGGATCTTGCATTGCTGCTTGCATTTTTTCCATCGATTCAATCTCTAAAACTTGATAAATTTTAGTTTCATCATCTTTTGGATGGCCATATGCTAAAACTTTTATTCCATATTTTTCTCTATGTGTATCAACACTGAGAAAAAGATTTTTCCATTTTTCATAACCTTCTTTTAATTTAACATTCATGATTATTTTCATAATACGTCCTTTTTTTCTATTTCTTTTAGCTGAATATATTAGTTTATATTTATTAATTACTTTTAGCTATTTAATTTGCTTCTATAATTACTAAATTTCTCACAACAACATCTTCTTTATTGTCACCTAAAAATGCTAAAGCTTCTTGATATCGAGGATCATTGTAACCATCTATTGCATCTTGTACGCTATTAAATTCAACAACTGCTGAATATAATAAATCAAAATTCTTTTGAATATAGAACTTTGGCTCACTGCTAGCAGTAGGTACAAAATTTCCTGATTTTTTTTCTGCTTCCTCCGCAACAATATTCATAAATTTCTCTAGATATTGTCCCCATTTTTCTTCATTTTTAATTTCTTTTACTTGTCCAACCCAATATCCTTTTTTCATAAATCCTCCTTAAAATAAGTTTATTTACATTTCTGTAGCGCCAGTTTCTGTTCTCCAAATTAATCCATCTTTTTTTAATGCAACCATCATTAAGGCTTCCTTATCTCCAGATGCATAAGTATTAAAGCGATGTGTAACTAAAATTTCATCATTTTCATAAATACAACGAACTTTATCTTGAGTAATATTATTGAACATTTCTAATGTTTGTTCTTCACTTCCCTCACTTTTTTTAAAAACTTTATTTTGCTTATGACTAATAAATTCATGGTCTTCATGGAAAAGAGCTCTGTGAGCTTTTGCATCTTTTTCTTCAAATGCTTTTTGTAATTTTTCAAATAACATAAATCTCCTTTTGTTTTTTAAAATTAAAATTCAAATTTTACAATTTTATAAATATTCTATTATTGAATAATAATTAAGTTAAGTAAAAATAATATTATTAATAAAAAATAATAAATATTGACGAATAGTTATTCAAACCTTTTAGTTTTATTTAAAAAAAGATTGTTGATCTTGATAAATTTTTAATAAAAAATTCAATCATAATTTATAATTAAATTGAAAGGAGAGTATTAAATGTCAATTTTTGTATCACTTGGTATTTATTCTCAAAAAGGTGCTGACGGTATTATTAATGGAGACTCTGACAGAAAAGCAGCTATGGAAAAAATGGTTAGCAGTGTTGGGGGTAAATTAATTGATTATCATATAACAAGAGGTCAGTATGATTTTGTGATGATTACTGAGGCAGAATCATTTGAAAGTATGGCTGCTTGCGCTTTAAAAGCAAAAGCTGCAGGTACTCTTACTGAGGCAGTTACTTTAGAGTCTGTTGATTTAAACAAAGTAAGAGAAATGGGAAATAAAGTCGATTTTTCTCCTCCAACTTCGTAATTTAAGAAGCACTCAAACTAGAGTGCTTTTTTTCATTAAATTAAATAAATTTTTCTTTTCTTATGTAACCAACTTCTGTTGTTTTAAAGTGTTTGAAGGGTACATTTAGAGCCTCAATTGCTTTGATTGTTTCATCTGTAATATTACCGTAAACTTCTATTTCAAATTTATCTGCTATTTCTTGATGTTTTTAATTAATAAATTTTTAAATTCTTCAACTGCAACTGTTGCTGGTTTGTGAATAGCAAAATCAAATTGATTTTGATTACTTGATGGCTCTAGATTTAATTCAACTGTTGGTTTGCCCATATCTTTAAACATTGAAACGAAACCGGCAGCAGGGTAGACTTGTCCTGATGTGCCTATAGAAACAAATAGACTAGATTGTTCAGCTAAATCATGAATTTCATCCATTTGCATTGGCATTTCACCAAACCATACAATGTGAGGTCTCAATTGAGAGCCGCATTTAGGGCATTTATGGGTTTCATTTAGATCCTCTATCCACTTAAACACATGATTATTATTCATTATACATCTCGCCTTGTTTAACTCACCGTGCATGTGAATTATTGATGATGAGCCTCCAATCTCATGTAAATTATCGATATTCTGTGTAACTATATGAATTTTATAAATTTTTTCTAGATCATGTAGCAAAATATGGGCTCTATTTGGCTTTATTCCTGAATTTAGTTCTTTTCGACGTTTATTATAAAAATCGTAAACAAGAGTAGGGTTTCTATAAAAACCTTCAGGACTGGCAACATCTTCAATCCTATGATTATTCCAAAGCCCATCTGAATCTCTGAATGTTTCAATCCCAGACTCTTTACTTATACCAGCACCTGTTAACACAAAGATCTGGGAATCAGCTGAAATCTGCGGTAATTGTTCCATTTGATACACTATATACAGTATTTTATTACACGTGAAAATCTATATCTAGTTTGCAATATTAGATACATATTTAGATAATATATATAAATAATTGATTTATATGTATAATATTTATCACTTGACTATTATTTACGATAACTGTAATTATCGTAATATATAATATGGTTAAAATATCACTAAATGAAAACGTAAGTAAGCTAAAGGAAAAATCCAAAGCTAAAAATACTCAGGATAAATATCAAGGAGATTGGTTAAAGTTTATAGATTATTGCGAAAATAAATACAATTGCAGTCCTTTAGATGTTGATGATCTAGATAGTGCTTACGCATTAACAGCCAATTATATGGACTGGCTACATGAAGATCCAGAAGCGAAAATACTCAAAGGATCGAGCAACATACCAGGTAGAGAAAATGTAAATAACAACCCCTACTCCTCTACTGCCTATAAAGCTTCCACTATACAAAGAATCTTAGCATCTATTACATATAAATATAGAGTTAACGGATTTCAATTTGATAGAAAAAATCCTAATATTTCCGAAACAATTAGTGCAATTGTAAGAGATGAAAAAAATAATAAATCTGGTCAAGCAAGAGAGTTGTTAAAAGCAGATATTGAAAAAATTATTGATAAAATTCCAAATGATAACGATGATTTTAGAAATATAAGAGATAGAGCTCTTATTTTAATTGGTTTTTATAGTTTTTGTAGAAGATCTGAGCTTTTAGGCATGAAATACGAACATCTAAATTTTGAAGAAGATGGTGTTCAAGTATTAATACCTTTTTCTAAGACTGATCAAAAAGGTGAAGGAAGAATGATCTATTTACCTAAAAATAATTCACCTTATTGTCCCGTATCTGCGTTAAAGAATTGGTTAGAGGTAGCGCTAATTGATTCAGGTCCACTCTTTTATAAAATTAACAAAGCTAATAATATAGAAAAATATATTCTTAATAATAAGAATCAAAAAGTAAGTTTGACTGACACAAGTTTTGTTTTAATTTTAAAGAAAAGAGCTGAGGACGCAGGTATAGAAAATTGTGATAAAATTTCTGGTCACAGCTTAAGAATAGGTTCGATTACTCAAGCTAGAATGAATGGAGTACCTACTCATGAAATTATGGCTCAAAGCGGTCATAAGACAACGCAAATGATAGATAGATATACGAAGCTAACAAATATAAAAGAAACTAGTGCAGCAAAAAAATTATAAATTAATAAAATGCAATTGCTGCTGCAATTAAAACTATTACTAACAGCCCTCTTCCACTCATTGTAGCTATTTTCATTATAGATTTGTTAGGTGGTAAATTATTTTTAGAGCAATTAAAAACGTGAAAATTTACATAAGCAGATAGGCCTAAAAGAAAACCTGCAGCAATTAATTTGATTGTAAATGCACTATTAATAATAAAGCCTCCATATAAATTAATTGAAAGAATAATTCCTGATATCCATAAGATAATAAGAGATATCAAACCTATGTAACCAAGTAATTTTAATATCTTTGCTGTATTTAAATCAGGAATTTGATTTGCTTTAGCATAAACAGACTGTATTACGCCACCGCCAACCAAAACACCGCCTGAAAAAACTATTGCAAGATAATGTATGAACTTTAGTATAATTATTATTGTCATTAAAATTTAATATTAACTTACTATTTTTATAGTATTATGATTATGTATGAAAATAAAAAAAGGAGATAAATTAGAAGAAATTACCCTACCCCGACATGATGGTAATCAATTTAATTTATCAGATACTAAAGGCAAAAAAGTTTTATTGACTTTTTATAGAGTTGCTGGATGCACTTTTTGTAATTTAAGACTACTTGAGTTTAATAAAAGATTTAATGAATTTGGTCCAAATTTCACCCACGTAGGAATTTTTCATTCAAATGTTAATCTTTTGAAATCCAATATGAAGAAGCACGGCCCTATTCCATTTACAGTTTTAGCAGATGAAGAATTTAAATATTTTCAAAAATATTCAATAGAGCGAAGTTGGTTTAAGTTATTTTTGGCAGGAATTTATAAAACATTCTCTATCTTTCCGGCCTTAATAAGAGGTTTCATGCCCATTCCTCTTGGAGGATATTTTAATACTGCAGTAACAGATATAATGATTAATGAAGAAGGTATTGTGGAAGAAGTTTTATATGCAAAAAAACATGCTGCGGATCATTTTGCATTTAATAAAGTAAAAGAATTTTCTTTAAATTGATAAAAGCTGGGAATTGAATCCCAGCTTTTAGTTACATATAAATTATATCTGACATATTATAAATAAGATATATTGATACAAATAAAAATACATGCCCTATTACTTCATCAGCGACATCACTTTTTGCATCCGGGTCTATAAATTTTAATCTTTGGGCCCAACTTAAAATCACTTGAGCAAAAGAAAGTAAAAATCCGTTTACAAAAAATATCCAGCAAGATTGAGGTCCATTTTCTCTAAATAATATCCAAATTCCAATTATTACTATTGGCACAATAAATGTCCCTATGATTCTTACAATTGGCAAAGCTTTTTCTCCTAAATCATATCTTGTAACAAGTGAATTTGGTGAAAATACAGTTAGGAAACCATAGTAAGATATACCTAATAAATTAAGTAAAAATAAAACTAGATTTAAAGTACCTCCAAAATTTTCAACCATAATTACTCCTTTTAAAATTATTATAGATAAATTTTATCAGATAAACCATAAATTATAATTAAGTTTAATACTAGAACTACTGCTGATACAATTGGCTGTTCTATTGTCGAATTAACCTTATCTCTTCCGAATAGGAAAGCTATTTTAAAATGAAAACAAAAATTGTAGACAGTTGCCATTGCAAAGACAATAACGTTAATTATAAAGAAAGGCCAAGTACCTTCAGGTCCAGTAAATAAAATATAAAGACCAACAAAGAAAAAAGCAGTAACCCAAAAAATTCCAAAATTCGCTGCAGGTGCAGCACTTGAGTCAGTGTTATATTTTGCAAATTCTTTTTCTTTATTAAATAAAAATGTAAATGAGTAATAACCAGCTAACGCAATGTTAATTATGTATAAAATCAAATAAAAAATTCCATTAAAACTCTCAACCATAAAAGCCTCCTATAAAAATTGTTTAAATATATATATTTGTTTTTTAAGATTCTGTGACAATAGTTACCAAATTTGGCTGGTATTTTAAAAAAAATTTAGTTAAAAAAAACATATGAATTCTGAGAGAAAATTAGCAACCATTCTTGCTACCGACTGTGTAAATTTTAGTAAACACATGGAGGAGAGCGAAGAGCTTACACTCACCAACCTTAACGAATGCAGAAAAATAATTGATGAAGTTATAGCTAAATTTGGTGGTAAAATTTTTTCAACTGCTGGTGACTCTGTTGTTGCTGAATTCCCAAGTCCTGTACAGTGCGTAAAAGCTGCTATTGAATTCCAGGATAAATTATATGAAAGAAATGAACATTCTTTAACTAAGTTACAATTAAACTGGAGAGTTGGTATTCATGTTGATGATGTGATTGTAGAAAATAATAATATTATGGGCTCAGGAGTCAATATTGCTGCAAGACTAGAAAGTCAAAGTGAGCCAGGTAAAATTCTTGTTTCAAAAATTGTCAAAGATCAAGTTGATAAAAGAATTGATTATTCAATAGAAGCTGATGGTACAAGAAAACTAAAAAATATAAGCGATGAGTTCGAAGTTTTCAAAGTAAAAGGTTTAAAAATTGATGAAGATGATTTTTTCTCTGAAGAAGTAAATGAGGAAAAGAATGAAGATGAAAATAATAAAAAAGATGATAATGTAACTATTTCACGAAGTTCTTCACAACCAAAAATAGCCATACTTACATTTAAGAATGTGAGTAAAAATGATGATAGTGAATTTTTGGTAGAGGCTATTACAGGTGATTTAATTATAGAGTTTTCCAGAATGAAAGAATTTGATGTTGTATCAAAAAAAACATGTGACGATCATGATAAAAGTAATGAAGACGCACTTACATTTGCAAAAAAACATAAAATAGACTTTTTAGTTGGTGGAAATATTAGATCAGCTGGTAATAGATTAAGAGTAGCAGTAGATTTAACTAATGCAAAAGATGGTTCCATTATATGGGGAGATCGATATGATAGAGTTCTTGAAGACATTTTTGATATTCAAGATGAAATTGTACAAAAGATATCAAAAGAATTATTAGGTAATATAGAACTTACAAATTTACAAAATATAAAAAGAAAACCTACTGATAATTTAAATTCATATGAAAATTTAGTTATTGGAAGATATCATTGGCTTAGACAATCATCAGCAAAAGAACATAATGATAAGGCTTTATTTCACTTTGATAAAGCTATCGAACAAGATGAAACAAATGCAAGAGCACACTCCCTTAAAGCTTGTACAATTGGTGGTGGCCTAGGTAAACAATATTATGAAGATAATGATAAAATGATGAAAATGATTTTTCATCATATTGAGAAAAGTTTAGAGCATGATGAGAACGATTATGAAGTAAGAAGAATTAGCTCAGCTATTTCCTTAATGCAAAAAAAATATGAGGAATCAGAAGAACACGGAAAGATTGCCTACTCTATGAATCCAAATGATCCAAGAGTACTTGCAGTTTACGGTGAAATATTAGTAAGAAATAAAAAAATTGATCAAGGATTAGAATTACTTCATAAAGCACTTGAATTAGATCCTATACCTGCCGGTCAAAAAACATCAGATAACAGATATAGAGATCTTGTCTTAGGTTATTTTTGTAAAAAGGATTATGATGTTTGTATAACTCAAGCTCAAAAAATTAAAGAGTTGGAACCACGATCTTGGGTATTTCTCTTATTTTCATTGAAAGAAAAAGATAATGAAATTAATTTAAAAGAAAATGAATATTTTGTTAACAAATATGATGACTATTCAAAACTAGATTGGAAAGAGACAATTAAAAGTTTTCATCTACCAGATGAAGAAATGAATAAAAATTTAGAAAATTTTACAAATCAGGTTATTAATTAATCTTTATTTTTTCTATCTGTAAAAGCACTTGCTAATATACCAGCTGGTAAAGCAACTGCTCCAATTCCAAACAATGCAGTGCATACTGCTGCAAATCTACCTAAAAATGTAATAGGTGTATAATCACCATAACCTGTTGATAGTAAGGCTGCAGAACTTACCCATAAAGCTCTTGGGATTGATCCAAAAGCTTCAGGTTGCAAATCTCCCTCTACAACATAAAGTAAAGTAGCAGACAATAACATCAAACTTAGAGTAAGTAGTAATGAAAAAATTAATTCGTGTCTCCTGTCATATATTGCATGAAGTATAAAATCTACTGACTCACTAAAACGTCCAAATCTTAAAATACTAAATATTCTTATAGCTCTTAATAATCTTACTAAAAAACCTTCATTTATACCTATTAAAAATAATGGGATAAGTGCAATTGCATCAATTAGAGCAGGTAATGTAAAAATATACTTAAACTTACCTTTAAAACCTTTAAATTTGTCAATTTGATCTACTGCAATTAATCTACAAATATACTCAATTAGAAATACTATACCAAAAAAAAGTTTTGCTGAGTCAAAGAGTTGATAATATTGCTCATAAATCAATTTTTCTGACTCAATAACAACAAAAACACAGTTCAATACAATAAGAAAGAATATAATTTTTTCAATTAATGTAAAATCCTTCTCTTCTAAACCAAAATGTAAGTGTTCGAATAAATACTTTGAAAATGAATTCATTTTTATATAAATTCTTTATAGCAAAAATTACAAAATGAAAATTAACATTTTTTACCTACTGTCTAAGATTAGTATAATTTTAATAAGCTTGTTATGTATTTTATCTATTCTATTAATTTATAATAATGCGGTTACTTTAAATTCTTTATATATACTCATTTCTGTATTTATTATTGGCTCCGTAATACAGCTTAACAAATTAAAGAAATTTACACGAGTACTATTTACTATCATTATACTTCCCATTTTATCATATCTAATGGTAAATTTTTCCTATGATATAGTTATTCAAAAAGAATTTTTGTTTATTAATGAAACTATAAGTAACGTTACAGATAAAATCTTACTGATAACTTTATATTTTATTCCATCAATATTCATAATGATGTTTTATAAATACGAAGTATTATCACTAAATGATAAATCAGGAACAACAATACCTGAGATAATAACATTTCTTTTTCAGTTTTTATTATTTGCGATACCTGCATTTTTAGTTTTATCCTTTGTTTTTAATTTAGAACTTACAAGTATTCTTGCTGCAGGTGGTATAGTTTTTGCTGCCATTGCTCTTTCCCTGCAGTCAAGTTTATCAGATTTAATTAAAGGAATTTTTGTAAATATTGAAAGACCATTTGCAATAAATGACTGGATTACGGTTGATGATAAAACAGGTTATGTAGAAAACATTACCTGGAGAAGTACAAGAATAAGGACATTTCAAAATACCGAAGTAATCATTCCAAATGAAATCGTTGCAGATTCAATTTTAACTAATTGGAGCAAACAAGATAAAGAAAAAATGAGTGAAGGATTTCATATTTTTAATAAATTATATTTTCATCCATCTCATGACCCAGAAAATATCTCTAAGTTACTCTATAATGCTCTTAAAAAAGCGAAACCGGTTGATGGTAGAGAGCAATTAAATTTACAGTGGGTTCGTTTTATAGGTGCTAATGAGTTTGGATTAGAATTTGTAGTTGCTTTTGATTGCACAAAAAGGATTTTAAAAAATTCGATGCAAGATAGTGTGATGATGGAAATACATAAAACTTTAAGACATGCAGGTGTTCAAATGTCTGCTGGAAAACTTTATGGAAAACTTGAAGAAGATACAGGGCTACATGCTCTTGACACGCACAGAAGTCGAGAGGATTTTGAAAAAAGACAGGTTAGTGAATTTAATCCTTATAATGAGTCAGTAAAAAATAGGGTCCTACTCCAAAAAATTCCTATTTTTATGTCATTAAATTCTGAAGATTTAGATGAGATTGCTGAAAATGCAGAAAGACTCCATTTTGAAAAAGACGATTACATTATTAAACAAAATGATTCTGGTGATTCTCTATACGTTATAAATGACGGGGTAGTATCTGTTTATTTAGATAATGAAAATAAAGATAAAGTATTTTTAGCTAAACTTGGTGTTGGGGACTTTGTTGGTGAAGGAAGTCTTCTAACTGGTGAACCAAGATCTGCTAATGTTATAGCTGAAACTCCTTGCATAGTTATAAAAGTAAGCAAGGATATAATAAAAGATATATTTTCTAAAAATCCTAATGTGTATGATTATGTTGCAAATATTTTAGCACAAAGAAAGTTAAAACTTGATAAGAAAAAAAATGAAAGTCAATTAACTAAAGATGAAAATAAAAATCTTGTTAATGATATTAAGAATGCAATAATAAATTTTTTAAAATAGAATAAATCCCCTACTCTTCGTCAATTTCTTTACTAAAATCTTCTTGTAATTTTTTCAATTCTTTCATTGCAGCTTTCATATCAGAACTATCAAATATTTGAATATCCACGTGGTTACCTTTTTTCGAATATGATTTTTTTGTTTTGCTATTTTTCTTATTTTTAAAATCAATTATCTTGTAAGTTTTAACAGGTCTTACAAAACCTTTAGGAGTTATTTCTTCATACTCTTCGCAGTTTATTTGATTTTTAACTAAATTATATGTTGTATCAGAAATAATAATTTCATTTTCAGGAGCAATAGATTGCAATCTAGAAGCTAAATTTACAGAAGAACCTATTGCTGTATAATCACTCATTACGCTAGATCCAAAATCACCAACATTTGCAAAACCTGAAGAGATTCCATATCTTACCTTTAATCCACCTTTAACACCCTGTCTGATCCAGAAAGATTGCAGCTCTTTAACTCGTTCTTTCATTTCTAAAGCCATGCTTATACAATTAATAGCATCATTCTCATCTCCTAGTGTTTCAGGAGCTCCATGAAAGGAAAGAATTGCATCTCCAATAAATTTATCAATTGTAGCATTTGAATTTATTGCAATTAAACTCATTTCACTTAGATAATTATTTAATATTAGAGCAAGTTTTTCTGCTTCTAACGCATCAGATAAATCAGTAAAATTTACAATATCAGAGAAAAAAATTGTTAAATTTTTTCTTACGTAGCTTTCTTTTGTTTTTTTACCTGACTCTTCTTCATCAAAAATAGACTTATATACTTGAGGTGAAAGATATTTTGATAACCTATTAGCAATATTTTCTAATCTTCTCGTTTTTTCTTCAATCAATTCTCTATCTTTTAATTTTTGATCAAGTAATTCTTCCTTCTCCCTTCGAAGATTATATTCATCTGTTCGATCAACAAATTGTCCTTGAATACCATTTAAAAAAGGGAAATCTTTGTTTTCAGTATAAGCAGAAAGTAAAGAATATACTTTAATTTCATCACCAATTTTGATTTCTATTTTAGGAATAATAACAAAACCATTTTTTTCTAAATTTTGTTTAAAATTTTTAATATATTCATCACCAACTCCAAGCTGTTCTAAAATACTAGTAAAGGGAATATTATTGACAGTTTTAAGTATTGGAAAAAATTTTTTAAAATTTTTATTTACTCGCAAAACTTCTAAGTTACGGTTGGCAAAATAAGCTGCTGTGACAGCATTAGAGAAATTAAAAAAACTTAAATCTATGACAGTTTTTTCATCAAAAAACTTATCAAGTTTCATTTATAATTTTATTATGGGTGATGTTTAGTAATTCCGCTAATATAATCCATTATTGCTATAACTAATCCTGATAAAATAAATACAGCATGAATAAATATCATTAAGTAAATTTCTTCTGATGTTTTTGATCCAACATCAATAAAAGCTTCTAGCAAACCGATACTTGAGATAGCAACGATTGAGGCAATAAGTTTTAATTTTAAACCTGAAAAATCTAGTTTACCCATCCACTCTGGTTTATCTTCAGACTGATTTGCGATATCAATTTTTGAAACAAAATTTTCATAGCCTGCAAATATCACCATTAAAACTAAATTTCCAACAAGAGCTAAGTCAACAATATGTAATACAAATACAAGAAGTTCATTTAAAGTTAACTCATTTAAGTGTGTAATTTCATAAATGAATAACGCGATAACTTTATATGTAATAACTAGTAGAGTAAGACATAAAGCAACATAAACAGGAGCTAATGCCCATCTGCTAGAAAACATTGCTCTTTCAAGTAATCCTTCAAAAACTCTACGCATAAGTTATAAGTAATTTTTAAATAATATTTGTCAATTAAATTTTATTATTTACCCCAATTGTAAGTAAGTAAATCATATCTTTTTGCAAAATTGAGTAATAAATTTTTTGTATCTAAATCTAACGGCTGAATAGGATCTCTACAAAAATCTGATTTTATTACACCGCCCTCTTTCATTACTGTTTTAGTAGCTCTGAAACCACATTGTCTATTTTCAAAATTTATTAAAGGTAGAATATTATTATATATTTCTTCAGCTTTATCTTTTTCATTATTCCAAAAATGATCAATTACTGGAGCAATTTTTTCGGGAAGCAAGGCTGAACTCATACTACCAGAAATTCCAGCTTCTAAGTCTGCATACAAAGTGATACTTTCCTCCCCATCAAAAGGTGCATCTAGTCTTTCACTACAATTTTTAATAAGTGCTCTTATTTTTGAAGCAGCGTTAGCACTTTCAATTTTAAAGCAGGTTAAATTCTCAATCTCATTTATCATCTTTGTCAGTAAGGGAACTGAAAGTTCAATACCGGATAAGGGCGCATCTTGAATCATAATTGGTATGCCAACTTTTGAAATTTCATTAAATTGCTCAAATATTTGATCTGGATTACCCTTTAACAATGCACCATGATAAGGAGGCATCATCATAATAATATCCGCACCAAGTGACTTTGCTAATTCTGCTCTAGGTCGTACAATATCAGTAGCAAAATGACTAACTGTAACTATTGTTTTAACTCTTCCATCAATTTTTTTCATACAGAGTTTTGTTAATTTTTCTCTTTCATCATCAGAAAGTAAAAATTGTTCGGAATAATTTGCAAGAATGCATATACCTTGAACTTTTTGATCCACCATACAATCCAATACTCTTTCCATTCCTTCATAATCAACTTCGCCATTATCATGAAATGGTGTTGGTGCTACTGGCCACATTCCAAAAAATTTATATTTTTTTTTCATATATATGTTTATTGAATATAACCTTTTTTAAATTTAATGGACATATCTTTAAAAATACTTTTTAATTTTTTAATATTAAATTTAATTTTTCTATCGTAATAGTATACTCCATTTGTTTCCTGCTCTACATCAGTAAGCTGTGTATAACAAAAACCTTCGATGTGTTTTGTTTTTAGTACTACCTCAGTTTGTTTTTCCATTCTTTCAAATACCTCCTTTAAAGTCTTAGGTCTTACAGCATCACCGTGCCCCCATGATCTCATTTTCTTTCTTAATTGTTTTGGAAGCCACCAAACTCCACCGTACTCATCGATAATATAAGGTTGATTTTTATAACTTGTTTCAAAATGAGGAAAATTTCTGTAAACACCTTTTTTAGGATTAAGAGCTTTATTTAATTTTTCTGGTATTGGCTCATAATGATGAACCGTCCAAATATCTGTTTTCTGATGTTGGTACCCGCTTGTTTCATTTACAGGTCGTGTGGGATCAATTTTTTTTGTAACATCATATGCAATACGCATTAATTTTTTATGCTGTGCATTACATTCAAGTGTATTTGTTTCATTAAAAGGAGTCCAAGTAATTATTGATGGATGGTTTTTTAAATAGTTTACAATTCTTGGCCACTCTCTTAAAAAATACGTTTCCGAAGCTTTAGCATTTTCATTCATACCCCAGTTAGGAAATTCAGCCCATGTAATATAACCTAATTTATCAGCCCAATAATGAAATCGGTCTTCAAATACTTTTTCATGTAACCTAGCTCCATTAAATCCTGCTTTCATCGATAAAATAATATCATTTTTAAGATCTTTATCTGATGGTGCCGTCCATATACCATTAGGATAAAAACCTTGATCAAGAACTAAACGTTGATAAAGTTTTTTACCATTAAGATATATTTTATTTTTTTTAACTTCTATTGAACGCATCCCTCCATAGCTTTCTACTTTATCAATAGTTTTATTTTTATCTAATAAAGTAAAAGTAAAATTATAAAGATTTGGTTTACCAATAGACCACAGTTTAACTTTTGGAATTTTTATTTCAAATTTCTTAATTTTAGTAGAAATTAAAGAAGATTTAATTAATTTATTTTTAAAGAAAATATCAACTTTTAAATTTCCAGAAAACTTACTTGAATATTCAGGAATAAAGACGAAAGATGAAGATTTAACATTAGCCTGAATATTAATATTTTTTATATTTTTATGATTTACAGCTTCCAACCAAACTGTTTGCCAAATACCTGTAGTTCTAGTGTAATAGCATCCATAAGAATGTCTAAAGGTAGATTGTTTACCTCTAGGCTGAAACCTATTTTTATTTAAAACCCATTTTTTTATATCATCTTGTGATCTAAAAACGCCTCTTCCTTTATAATCAAACTTTGGTTCAGGTGATCCTGCACATCTTTTATCAATAACATACAGTTTTAAATCATTTTCAGTATTTTTATTTAAGGAGGAACTAATCTCTAAACTAAAAGGTGTAGATCCACCTTGATTAAAACCAACTTTCTTTTTGTTAATATAAATTGTTGATTCATAATCAACTCCACCAAAATGTAATAATATTTTTTTATTTTTCCAAGTTTCAGGAATTTTAAATGTTTTTTGATAATATATCTCTTGGATAAAATCAGTATGCCCAATTCCTGATAATTTACTTTCAGGACAGAAGGGTACATTTATTTTTTTTGTAAATTTTTTTTTATTTAACTTTCTTTTTGAAAAACCTTTAATATCTTTTGAAAATTCACAAGACCATTGGCCATTTAAATTTATCCAATCTTTGCGATAGAAAATAGGTCTTGGATGTTCTTTTCTCATTTTGAATTATTTTAATTTTAATCGAACAAATAAATAGGATAAAGGCGGTATATCAGCTTTTAATTCATTATTCTGATAAGATACAATATTAGTATTTTTTGGAATAATAGCTTTGGGATTGTCTTTTGTATTAGCTGCATACATATCTTCATTATTAATTATCTGTTGATCAATAATACTATCAACATTGAAATCTTTTAAATCAAAATCAATGTTACAATTATCATTTTCTGATCTATTAACGATAAAAAAAGATACTTCATTTTTTTCTTTATTCAAAACAGCAGAAGCATCAATATACTTAACATCATCTGCTATTTCTGAGGAATATTTAGGGCAATCTACTTTGAGTTGTAAAGAATCTCCTCTTCCATACAATGATGCAAAATATAATGGATAATAAATACTTTGGGGCCAGCTAATACCTTGTTTAACAGTTGAAATAGCAGGTATTACATTGACTAATTGAGCCATACAGCCAATTTTTACTATGTGAGAATTATTAATGAATGTATTTAAAACTGTTCCAACTAACAATGTATCTAATATATTATACATATCTTCATACAAAGGTGGTGCTTTAGGCCAATCAGATAAGTTTTCATCTAAATAATTTTGAGTTTGCATGTCTCTAGTGTGATACCAAGGATTCCACTCATCAAAACTTATGTTAATTTGTTTTTTTGACCTTTTTTTTGCTTTTACGTAATTAATTGTACCTTCAACAGTTGATATGTATTCTTGTAAGGGAACACTACTTGATAAATATGAATTGGTATTTTTTTCATAGTTAGTCCAATATTTATGAAGGGCTATATAATCAATTGAATCATAACTATGTTCTAATATTTCTCTTTCCCAATCCGGGTAAGTAGGCATTGCCTCATTTGAACTGCCAGCAATAATTAACTCTAAAGAAGAATCAAATTTTCTCATAGATTTAGCAACTTCATGGACCAATCTGCCATATTCAGTAGCAGTTTTGTGACCAACTTGCCACTCACCATCCATTTCATTTCCTAAACACCACATTTTAATATCATGCGGCTCCTTATATCCATGCTTAATTCTTAAATCACTCCAATAAGAACCACTTGGATGATTACAATATTCTAATATGTTCCTAGCAGCATCTATACCGCGTGTTCCAAGATTAATAGCATACATTGGTTCAATATTTGTTTTTCTACACCAAGTAATAAATTCATTTAACCCAAACTCATTTGTTTCTCTCGTTTTCCACGCAAGATCAAGTCTTGTAGGTCTCTCTTCTATTGGACCAATTGAATCTTCCCAGTTAAATGATGATATATAATTTCCACCAGGATATCGTACAGTTGGCATATTTAAATCTGTGATTAATTTCATTACATCTTTTCTAAAACCATTTTCATCAGCTTCTGGATGATCAGGTTCATAAATACCTTCGTATATTGCTCTTCCTAAATGCTCCAAAAAGGAGCCATAAATTCTTTTATCTATAGTAGAAATAGTAAAATCTTTTACAGCTGTAATATTTGCTTTCATCACTAACCTTTAATTCCAGAAGTTAACATTATTGCTTGAGTAACGCGTTTTTGGAAAATTAAGAAAAATGCCGTAACGGGTAGAGCGGCAAGAATGGCAACTGCCATATCTCTCGCTAAAAATATTCCGTAAGCATCACTAACAGATGTTATTGCTACAGGAACAGTGAACATTTCAGCTTTAGTTGTCATTATAAACGGCCAAAAGAAATTATTCCATGCTCCAATAAATGTAACTAAGGCTAAAGCAGTTGTGATGCCCCAGTTTAAGGGCATATACACTTTTATTAAAATTTGAAATTCAGTTGCTCCATCAATGATACTTGCTTCTCTTAATTCCTTAGGAACTTGATCAAAAAATTGTTTATAAACTATGACACAAACTGGTGAGAGAACTTGAGGTAATATAACTCCAGACCAAGTATTGATCATGTTAAAATCTGAAATGAGGACAAATAGAGCAATAACTAATGCTGTTCCAGGAACCATTATGCTTACTACTACTGCTAAAAGAATAATTTTTCTTCCGACAAAATCTATTTGAGATAAAGCATAACCACATGGCATACTAATCAAAATAACTAAAAGCGTAATGCCAACTGAAGTGGCAATAGAATTTATATACCACGTACCAATTGCAGATTTTGTTAATACATCTAGATATGCTGCTAATGATAAAATTCTTGGAAAAATAGACCAGTTTGGATCTATAACTTCAGTTTCTTGTTTTAGTGAAGTAACTGCAGCCCAATATAATGGAAACATAAAAATTAATGCAACTATTAAAGAAAGAATTGTTAAGACTGTCCAAGATATTGTAATTTTTTTTGTCATTATTTATCTTTTTCCTTATCTCTCAAAACATAATATTGCATTATAGACACAACTATAATTATTAAGAAAAGTACCATAGCTATTGCAGAAGCATAACCTCCTCTATTCATTTGAAAACCTTGTTTGTAAACTAATTGTAAAACAACTAATGTTGAATTAAATGGACCACCTGCAGTTAATAAATACATTTGATCAAAAATTTTAAGTTGAAAAATTAATTGCAATGTTAAAACAAGAGCTGTGATAGGCCAAATCAAAGGCCAAGTTATATATCTGAACTTAGCCCAAGAATTTGCTCCATCCAAATCGGATGCTTCGTAAATTTCTGGATTAATCGATTTTAGACCAGCAATAAATAATAAAATATTGAAACCTACGGTCCACCAAATTGTTACAATTGCTACAGCTGGCATTGCAAATTGTTTTTTCTTGAAAAAAGCAATTTTTGCATAACCCAAAAATTCTAAGAAT
Source organism: uncultured Alphaproteobacteria bacterium (assembly GCA_902623255.1). Classification (GTDB taxonomy): domain Bacteria; phylum Pseudomonadota; class Alphaproteobacteria; order HIMB59; genus CACPNW01. Next base: position 49,104 of record CACNSY010000005.1, read on the forward strand.
TCTTGAATAATTCCGTATTGTTTAGATAACATCCAAGACCAAACTTGAGTTACTACCGTAACAGGTAAAATGTGTGGTATAAAGAAACAAGCTAAAAGAAATGCTGCAATATACGGATTTTTAAGTCTATTGATCATCATTGCACACATCAGACCAATTAAAGTATTTGGCACAACTGTCCAAAAAACAAAAACAAATGTATTTTTTAATGATTTAAGAAAAAGTTTATCATTAAAAAGCTTAATATAATTTTCTAAACCTACCCACTTACCCCATCCAATTAAAGGAGAGTCAGTGAAACTGAATAATAAAGTATAAATTGTAGGATAAAGTAAAAATAGAACATAAAAAAATATAAAAGGGAAAGCAAGCAAGAGGCCCCAAAAATTTGAATTACTATATTTTTTCATATTTTAAATTTAAGCTGCAGTAAAGTACTGCAGCTTAGTTTTATAAAAAGATCTTAACTCTACATTAGAGCTTCAAGATCATCTCTCATCATTTGAATTGCTTCTTCAGCACTTAATTCACCATTAACTGCCGGAGCAATATAGTTACTAAAAGCATCATAAGTTGGTGAAGCAACACCTGCGATAGGTAAGAATGGATCTACAACCATATTTTCACCAATATTAGCATAAGTGCTATTTGGCTGCATATTTTTATAGAATACACTATCTACAACTTCTGTATTTGCAGGTATATGACCAGCTGTTCCCCAGAAGAGACTATTATCACTCATCCAACCCATAACTTTTAAAACTGCTTCCAGTTTCTCATCGGATATTGGATTTTTATCACTGTGAGGAATAGCAAATGCATGCGAATCAGACCACGTAGCCATTTTAGGACCAACTTGAGGCATATCTACAACACCAAATTTGAAACCTAATTCATTATTTCGCATTAAATCAACCATAGTAGGAACTTCCCATACACCGTTGATGTGAATTGCCGACTCACCACTTATAAACATACCTTTTGCAGATTGGTAATCTACGTTACTTGGCATATATCCTTTTTCAACAAGATCGATTAAAATTTGTAAAGATTTTTCACATTTATCTCCAGGACAAATACTACTTCCGTCTACGAAATCTCCTTCCATCATGTTAAGGATCGAATACCACCATCTCCAAATCATACCTCCGTTATCAGAAGCGAAACCAATTGGAAATTCCATCATTTCATCTAGTTTAGCTAGACCATTCATAAAATTGTCTACACCATCTAATAATGTTGGATGACCATTTTCATCAAGTAAACCAGCTTCACCCAATACTTCTGCATTAAAATACATAACGTTAGCATGAATATCTAGTGGAACACCATGCGTTGCACCTCCAAAGTTAGCTGCTTCCCAGTTAGCAGGAAAAAATCTATCAGCTGTAATTCCAACACTTGCTAGTTCTTCAGCACTTATTGGTCTTAAAACTCCAGTAGGTACTGCTAGAGGGAATCTTGATAAATGATAAGTCATAATATCAGGTTGCTCTCCAACAGCTGCAGATGTTTGAACTTTAGTATAAAATGGAACACCCCATTCTAAAGTTGTAGCATTAATTTGGATATCAGGATGAGCTTCATTGAAATTATCAATCATTTGCTTCATTCTAACACCATCTCCACCACCTAGAAAATCCCACCAAACAACTTCAGTAACTGCAGAAGCACCAAATGAGTAAATGGAAATTACTATTCCAGCGAAGAAAGAAATAATTTTATTTTTCATAATTCCTCCCAAAATTATTTAATAATAAAATTTAATACCATTTAATTGTCTTTTTCAAGTGTAATCGGATTGAAAAATTTATTATTTTTCAATAAGTTAATTTTTTTATTTTTTAATAATAATTCTTACTTTAATTTTTATAAAACATGACAAAATTACCTGATATCGATAGTTATTATAACTTAGAAAAAGAAAAAATTGATTTTTTTTGGCAAAATGGGTTTGTAGTTTTAAAAAATGTTTTATCAAAGAATGAAATTTCTAAATATAGAGATGAAATAAAAAAAGTAGCAGAAAAAAGAAATAAAAATAAAGATAAAGAATTTGGTGGTGCTTTTTATCAAGCACTTAATATTCGCTATGATTCAAAAGGCGTTGAAAAATTTTGTTTATCAAAACGTTTAGGGAAAATTGCTGCTGATTTAATGAAGGTTAATGCTGTTCGAATTTTTCATGAACAAGCAATTTTTAAACATCCAGGAGATACAAAATCCTACTGGCATCAGGATCAATTTTTTTGGCCACTTGATACAAATCTTCATATTGGATTATGGATGCCATTAATCGATTGTAATAAAGATATGGGAATTATGCGATTTGTAAAACAATCACACAATATGGGTGATTTAATGGGTGTATCAATAAATGAAAAATCAGAAGATCATTATGATAAAATAATTGAAGAAAAAAAATTGGAAGTTGTCGAATTAAATTCAATAGATGCTGGTGATTGCACTTTTCATTTTGGATGGACTATTCACGGAGCTGGATTAAATAAATCAGACAAAATACGTGAAGCAATGGTTGTTACTTACTATGCAGATGGATCTCGCGTAGGTAAACTTGATACAAAAGATAGAAAAGGTGATGCTGAATTATTTCTTGGTGGAAAAAAAGCAGGAGAAATAGCAAATCATCCAATGAATAAAATTGTTTATCAACACTAAATATTTATAACTTTTTTTAATTTAAAAGATTTAATTGATGCAAGTGCAAGTTCTAAGGCACGTTTTCCAGCCTCAGCATGTATTGGAGGTCTCTTCCCCTTGATGAAATTATTAATTACTTCTTTATAATGCTCATCAAAAGTTCGTAAAAACTCTCTTTCGTAATCGTTAAAAAATCCTGCTTTCCACACTTCAGCGGTTTCACTATCTTTCTTATTAAATGTATATTTTTGTACTTGATCCTCTATTAAAATTCTTCCCTTTGAGCCGTTTATTTCAACATAATGGGAATTAGGATATTGATAAGATGTATCATATGATCCAAGTAAACTTCCAATTGATTTATTTTTAAAATTCATTGATACAACCATTGTACTAAAACCTTTTTTTGTTTTATCTGTCATAAATGAATGAACTGATTTTATTGGTCCATTTAAATATTCAAGCATATCAAATCCATGACATTGAGTTTCAATTAAGTTCCCATTAGGATCTAAATTTTTTCCACCTCCTCCACCACCAAATCTCCATGTAATAAAATTAATTTCTCCAAGCTGATTATTTTTAATTGCTTTAATCGCTCTTTTTACAGGAGTTGAATAATGCCAATTAAAATTAATTCCAAAAAAGAGATTTCTTTTTTTTGCTTCAGATAAAAGTTTATTTGCTTCACTCATTTTAAAAACAAGAGGCTTCTCAACAAATAAAGGAGTGTTAGATTTAATCACTTTCATTGTCATGTCGTAATGATGCTCATTTGGAAGACTTATATTTATTAAATCAGGTTTTTGATTTTTTATTAGTTCTTTGAAATCAATATAATATGGAACATCATAAAGTTTGGCTCTGTTTTTAGTTCTTTCTTTATTTCTTCCTAAAATGCCACAGAACTCTACTTGAGGGCTTTGTGAAAGAATACGGCAATGTTGTAAAGACCAATTACCAGTTCCAATTAGTGCAACTTTTATTTTTTTCATAAATCAATTATGAACAACAGCTATTTTACCTGCATCAGAATCAGGAGAGAAGAAATGCTCATATGATTTTTGAACATCTTCAATATTATATTGATGTGTAATTATTTGAGATAAATATTCTTGATTATTTTTAAGTAATTCATGATTTGCTTCCATCTCATTGTAAGAAAAATATTCACTACCAAGAATGCTTCTTTCAGGACCCCCCATATCTGGATATTGTTCAAATTCTAAACCTTCACCATTACCAACCATAACTAATACTCCTCTTTTAGCTAAAGCTTGAAGTGCATTTTTTCTAGCTATTGCTTTGCCTGTGGCATCAATAGCAACATCAGGATTTTTAATTCCGTGCTGATCCATGCCCTCTTCTAAAGATTGTTTTGATAAGTCTATAGGTAACCCACCCATCTTTTCTGCTAATGGTAATCTAGATGATTTAACATCATTAATCAGAACAGGTAAATCTTTTGCAAAAGTTAATTTACTCATCGCTAAAAGTCCAAGACCGATAGGCCCTGCACCATTGATTAGCACTGATTGAATATCTTTATGAACTAACTGTGCTCTTTTAGTAGCATGACCACCAGTACCCATTACATCTAAAAGCAATGTCGCATTTATTACATCAACACTTTCATCAACTGGAAAGAAAACATAGTCATTAACTAAGTAGTATTCACAAAATGCACCATCAATATTAAAACCATAATCACAATTTTTATGCAAACATTGATTAGTTAAACCTAATTGGCAACTTCGACATTTATGACAATAATCATACAAGTACACAGCACCTTTCATGCCAATATCAAATTTAGCATTTTTTCCTTTATCTACAATTACTCCGGCCCCTTCATGACCTGGAATACATTGAGGACTTCCATTATAAAATTGATTTCTGTCTGAGCCACATAATAAATTTGCTTTTGCCTGAATTAAAAGTTGATTATCACCTGGAGTTGGAATTTTTCTTTCTTCAAAATGTACTTTACCTTCTCCGGTAAAGATTGGAACATTCATAAATTCATTTTTCATATTTAAGAAGAAGAAATTATACTCTTAAAATAAAATTTTTGAAGCAAAATGAAAATAATCATGAAAGGTAAGTAAGAAATTACATATCCGGCATATGGATAAATTGACCTAAATCCAATTTTAGAAAGAGTGACATTTAACATTTGCATATCAGCAGAGTTCATAATGATAAATGCAAGTAAATAATCTGTCCAAGAAATATAGATAGCAAATATAATTAAAGTAATTAAACCAGGGATAGCTAATGGAAGCATAATTGAAAAAAGAATTTGTATTTCTGAACTATCATTTAAAATTGCTACTTCCCGTAGAGATTTTGGGATACTATTAAAAGAATTGAACATTAAAAAAAAACCAATTGGCAAGACATAAATAGTATAAATGATAATTAAACCTAAATAACTATCATTTAGATTAATTTTATAGAGCAGAATATATAAAGGAATAATTATTGAATAAACTGGAATTAAAAAAGGTAAAATTAATAAAATAAATATAAAATTTTTATAAGGTAGTTTTAGTAATGAAATGGAATAAGCTGCTAATACATTAATCATCAATGATAATATGACAGTTCCACTTGTTACAACCAAACTATTAAAAAAAGATTGTTTGAATGTATTTTTATTTGTTCTTATTTCTAAATCCCAAATAGAAAAAAAATTATTCAAAGTAAATGTACTTAAAAAATTATCAAACCTAATTTCAGTTGTAGTTTTAAGAGAAAGAATTAATATTATTAGAACAGGAAATAATATTAAAATAGATAAAACAGTATTAATCGTATAATACCAAAACTTGTCCTTAAAAATAAAAGACATCGCTTTTATTCTTTAACGGCACTTCCTGTAATACCCCTAATAAAGTATCTTTGTAAAATTGAATAAATAATAATAATTGGTATAAAACTTATGATTGAACCTGCTGTTAAATTACCCCATTTCATTTCAAATTTAGCACCGCCAAGTGCTATTTTTGCAAGTGTAGTATTAAGCATAATATTTTCAGGACTATTAATATAAATAAAAGCTAAAATGTAATCATTCCATGAAATATATAAGGCAAAAACCATTACAGTTAATAATCCTGGTACTGCTAGAGGTATCATTATTGTAGTCATAATTCTTAGTTCTGAAGTTCCTTCCAACAAAGCCACTTCTCTTAATGATGTAGGGATACTGTTAAAAGCATTTCTCATCATAAAAACGCCAATAGGCAGCATACCTGTTGCGTGTAAAAATATTAAACCAATATGAGTATCGGTTAAACCAAGAGATTTAAGTAATTTATAGATTGGTATAATCAATGAAACTGCAGGAATTAATATCGGTAAAATTAATGCAATAAAAATTGCTTCTTTAAATGGTATTCTAAAAAAAGTTAAAGAATAACCAGCTAGTGTTGAAACGATTAAAGATAGAACAATAGTTCCTAATGTGACTATACTACTGTTAAAAAAAGCTCTTTCAATACCTGCTGTTATGGTTGTACTGCCAGATATTTTTTTTTGCAGTTTAGTCCTCATTTCATCATCGAAATTCCATGTGGTGTCATAGTACTCCCATGTCCAATTATGAGGATAGAAAGTTGGGTTACTTGTAATTAATTCATCCGGGACCTTAACAGAAGAAATAAAAGTCCAGTAAATAGGGAATAATATTATAACTACTAAAGCATAGTTAATAACATAATACCAATACCAATCAGATGAATACCTTTTCATGTTACTCTTTTACGGCACTTCCAGTCACTCCTCTAACAAAGTATTGTTGAAGAAAAATATAGAAAATTATGATTGGTACAAAACTTATTATTGCGCCAGCATTTAAAAGCCCCCAAAAAGTATCAAATTGAGATCCTGCAAATGTTAGTTTCATAAGGAAGACATTTAACATTTCCATATCAATAGTATTTACAAAGAGAAAAGCTAAAATAAAATCATTCCATGAACCATAAAGAGCAAAAACCATTAGCGTTAAAAGACCTGGTATGGCTAATGGCAACATCACAGTAAACATAATACGTAATTCACTAGAACCTTCTAACAAAGCTACCTCACGTAAAGATGTTGGTATGCTCATAAAAGCATTTCTCATTAAAAAAATACCTAAAGTTAACATGCCTGTGGAGTGAATTAATATTAAGCCTAAATATGAGTTCATCAATCCAAGCTCTTTTACTAATTTATAAAGAGGAATTAAGAGTGATATTCCAGGTATTAAAATTGGCATAATTATAAGTAAAAAAATAAAATGTCTAAATGGAGTTCTTAAAATAGTAAGAGCATATGCAGCTAAAGTAGAAATAACTGCTGACACCAGTACAGTTCCAATTGAAACAATTGCACTATTTGTAAATGCAGATCTTACATTACCTCTAGAGCTAGTAGGCTCTAAATTCCAAATTCTTTCATAACTTTCAAATGTTGGATTTATAGGAAAGAGTGTTGGAGTATTTGTTATTAATTCATCAGGTGGCTTTATAGATGAAACAAAAGCCCAATAAATAGGAAATGAAACAAGAATAATCAAAGTAACATTTATAAGATAATATAAATACCAATCTGTTTTATATTTTTGCATCAATTAAATTAATTAAAATTAATTTTCATTAACCCATACTAACATTTCATTTTCGCCTCTGTTAGACCAGCAATAATATGGAATAAACTTGAGTGATGTTTCCATCATATCAGGTTTATCTTGAATATATAAATTATCAGTATCTTTAAATTTAAAACCTTTAGTTGTTAAAGAAATAATATCTTCAGAATGAATTTTTTCGTTTTTTTCATCAAGGTTATTATTTGTATTTAAAACTAATTTATTTAAATAATTACCATTATCATGTTCTTCTAAACAATATAGAACAGGACCTCTAAATAAACATGCTCTTCCTACATTGTATCTAACATTTGGATTGGTGCGAACATATCTCGGAGAAAAATCAAAATGTAATTCAACAACATCATTTTTTTGCCAATTTTTATGTATTTTTGCATACCCATTAACAACTTCATAATCGACTTTAGATCCATTAAGATTAATTTGCATATTCTTATCCCATGAAGGAATTCTAAAATAAATCGTTGTTTCCTTGTTAGCTGATTCAATTATTTCAATTTTTGAATATCCTTTATGAGGAAAATCACTTGTTTGATTTAATTTTATACCCTGAGGCTTATTCATAAAATTAGTTTCTGATGAAATATACTGATCAACTACTAATGAATCTTCAAATTCATTGTAAATGTACATATCCATACTTGCAAATAGACGCGTGATATTTGGAGGGCAACAAGAACACTTATGATATTCATCTCTTACCCCATGTCTTCTTTGTTGCGAATGTAAATAACCAGGATTACATTCTAAATAATTATCATAGAAAAATCCTTTTCCATCAAGTGAAGTGCTAGCAAGTAATAAATTATACAAACTATTTTCAACAATATCACCATACTCACTATTTAATTCCATCTTCGACATTCTATTAGCAAAATAAATTAGCGCTATTGTTGCACATGTCTCAGCATAAGCCATGTCATTAGGTAAATCATAATCAAAAGTAAATCTCTCGCCTATATGAGCACTTCCAACACCACTGTGTACATACATTCTTTTATCAACAATATTTCTCCATAAAGTTTTACAAGCTTTTAACATTTGCTCATCATTATTTAATCTTGCTAAGTCCGCCATGGCAGTAAACATGTACAGAGCTCTTACAGAATGTCCTTCAGCTGTCTTTTGATCAACTGGCCTCTCATGAGCCTGCCAATAATGCAAATCTCTAAATGTTTTACCCATAAAATCTTGATCGAAAGCTGCAAAATCTCTCATTGCTGATGGCAATAATGAAAAATCAATTTCACCTTCTTTTTCCATTAATTTCTTTTTTTCTTTTACATAATAATGATCTTCGGGTTTTTCGTGGGTTCCACGTTCATCTATAAAGTAAGTTGCAAGATCAAGAAATTTTTTCTTATTTGTATGCTCATAAGCTTTTACAAGTGCTAATTCAATTTCTTGATGACCAGGATAGCCTCTCATCTTCCCTTCTTCTTTTCCAAATTTAGAAATAATATGATCAACATATCTTTCCATAGCATCGAAAAATTTTGAATTTCCAGTCGCTTTATGATGTTCAACTGCAGATTCAAGTAAATGTCCCGCGCAATATAATTCATGCCTATCTCTTAAATTCGTAAATTTATTATCCGGTTCATGCTTTGAGAAAAAATAATTTAAATAACCATCTTCCTCTTGATTAGCGATAATTTTATCAATAATTGAATCACATATTTGTTCTAATTTTTCATCCTTTTCTTGCTGCATAGAAAAGAAAGCACCTTCCATTAATTTTGCTAGATCTGACTCCCAAAAAATATGTGGTCTTTCTTTCACAGGATCATTGTCACCAGTCAACGCTCTAATTCTTCCAGTATCTTCAAATGATTTTAAAACTGCATATAAAGAAACGTTTTTGTTTAATTCTTTTCTCTCTTTCCAAAAACCATTATTTATTTTTGTATCTGTAATGTTCATATTCTCAATCTCTCCTCACTATTAATATCAAAAAAGTAACAATCTTCTTTATTGAAGTTTAATTTTAAAACTGAATCAATATCATACTGTGTGTTTTTATCTGTTTTGACAATTAGATTTTGATTATTTGATTTAAATGTTACTAGATTTGCTTCGCCGGTTAATTCGACAGAATAAACCTTGGCAGATCCATTATTTGTATCAGAATCATTAACTATTTGAATTTTATCAGGTCTTACTCCAAGGGTAATATCACCTTCATAATCAATATCAAAAGATGTCGTAAGACTATCAGAAATAAATTTTTTGTTTTCTACACGGCCATCAATCAAATTCATTGCAGGTGAACCAATAAAACCAGCAACAAATTTAGAAGAAGGATCATCAAATATTACCTGCGGTTTATCAAACTGCAAAAGTTTTCCGTGGTTCATAACAGCAATTCTATTTGCAAGTGTCATCGCTTCTACCTGATCGTGAGTTACATATATTGTCGTTACGCCAAGTCGGTGGTGTAGATTTTTTAATTCTGCTCTCGTTGTAACTCTCAATATAGCATCAAGATTTGAAAGAGGCTCATCCATTAAAAAGACACGTGGTTGACGAACTATTGCTCTTGCTAAAGCAACTCGTTGCCTTTGACCACCTGATAGTTCCGCTGGCTTACGGTGTAATAAATCTTGCAATTCAACAAGTGAAGAGACTTCTTTAATGAGTTTATCGTGTTCTGAGCTTGGAATTTTTTTCATTTTTAGAGGATAAGCAATATTATTTCTAACAGTCATGTGGGGGAAAAGACTATAATTTTGGAATACCATTGATACATCTCTTTTTCTTGGGTCAACATCGTTTACAATTTCATCACCAATTTTGATCTCGCCATCAGTTATATCTTCTAATCCAGCAACAAGACGCATAGTAGTTGTTTTACCACATCCTGAGGGTCCTAAAAGCACAACGAATTCACCTTCATTGATATGAAGATTTACTTCATCAACAGCAGTAACATCTCCCCATTTTTTTGTTACATTTTTTAAATCTACAGAATACATATAACCCCCTATTCTTTTACTGCGCTTCCTGTAACTCCTCTAACAAAATATTGCTGAAGAAAAGTATAAAAAATTATTATTGGAAGAAAACTAACAATTGAGCCCGCTGTTAGACTTCCCCATTTCATTTCAAATTGAGATCCACCTAATGCAATTTTCATTAATGAAATATTTAACATTGTATTTTCTGGTGAATTTATAAATATAAAAGCATAAATGTAATCATTCCACGAAACATACATGGCAAAAACCATAACTGTTAAAAGACCTGGGATTGCTAAAGGTAGCATAACAGAAGTAATAATTTTTAATTCACTTGATCCTTCAAGCATTGCCACCTCTCTTAATGAGGAAGGAATGCTGTTAAACGCATTTCTCATCATAAAGATTCCTAAAGGCAACATTCCACAAGTATGTATCAAGATTAAACCTAAATGAGTATTAGTAAGACCAAGGTCTTTTAATAATTTATAGAGCGGTATTATTAGAGAAATACCTGGTATTAAAATTGGTAATATTACTAATAAGAAAAAAAAATTTTTTAAAGGAGTATTTAAAACAGTTAGTGCATATCCCCCTAAGGTACAAACGATAATAGTTAGTATAATTGTTCCAGCTGAAACTATTGCACTATTCATAAAAGGTCTTTTAACTCCTTCACCATCAAGTCTAAATTTGCTCTCAATTTCAACACCAGATGATTCTGAGTCTTCTGACTCAGTATCTTGAAGTCTTTTAAGTCTATCAAAATTCCAAATTTGATCATAATACTGTAGAGTTAAATCATGAGGGTAAAAAGTAGGCTCACTAGTAATTAGTTCACTAGGTTTTTTAAATGATGAAATAAGTGTCCAATAAATTGGAAAAATAATAATTATAACTAAAGTATAATTAATTGCATAATACCAGTACCAATCTGATGAGTAACGTCTCACTTAGTAATTCTTTCTAAATAAACGTAATTGAATTACAGTAAGTACAAAAAGTATTATCATTATAATTACACCAAGAGATGCAGCTGGACCTAATTTGAAATAATCAAATCCCATATCAACAGTGTGCATAACAAGTGTTTTAGTAGAGTTTGAAGGACCACCTCTTGTCATAATTACAAATTGTTCATATGCTTGAATTGAACCTGCTATGGATAAAATTAAAGCAAGGGCAATTGAAGGTCTTAAAAGTGGAAGTGTTACATTCCAAATTGTTTGCCATCTTGAAGCTCCCATTAATTTAGATGCTTCGTAATAATCATCTCTTATAGCTTGTAATCCAGCTATCAAAATAATCATTTGGATACCAGAAAACTTCCATGTAACCATAGCATTTACAGCCCACATTGAAGATGTTCCTGTTTTCCAAACATTAAGATTTTTATTTTCTCCACCAAAACCAAAAAATTCTAATGCATAAACAATAACTCCATACATTTCACTGTAGAGCCATAACCAGACATAACTAGCTGTAGCAAAAGACATAACGACCGGTAAAAAATAGATACTTCTAAAAAAAGTTGTTCCCCAAGCTTTAGCATTGCATAATAATGCGGTTCCAATAGCAACAACAAATAACATTGGTGTAACGGTTAAAGTGTAAACAAAAGTAAATTTCAAAGATTCCCAGAAACGTTCATCCTGGAACATAAAAATATAATTATCTAGACCTACCCACTTTGGTTTTCCAAAAAGTGGCCATTTGTGAAATGACATGTAAAAAGAATTTACAAGAGGATAAAGAAAAAAGACTGCAAGTAAAATTAATGCAGGCGAAACCATTAAAAGACCAACGAGTTGTTCTTTTCGTAATCTACTCATAAGTTTCGCCTACAATGTTTTATCTATTAATGACCAGCATCAATGATTTTTTGCATGATTGCATTTTGTTCATCAAGAACTGTCTGCACATCTTCACCAGCAAAAATTCGTTGATTTGCTACTTGCCATGGATCCATTAACTCCTGATAAACAGTTGTATAAGGAACATCTCCAACAGTAGATGCATTTGCAAATACCATGTGATCATCAGTTAGGTATGGATTACCTTCAAATAGATCTGCTCGAATTGGTATACCACCGTTTTTAGTATACACTTCGATTTGACCAGCTTCAGATAATACATATTCAATATATTCTAGAGCTGCTTCTTTAGCACCAGTTGTAACTGGGATTGCAATTAAGTCACCTCCGATAAATGCTGAATTTCTTGAACCATCACTACCCATAAATGCCGTAAATCCAGCATCTACTTTTTCTGTGTGATCTTTAACAACATTAATCATGAAGTTTCCTGTACCAATCATTGCAATATCACCTGCTAGGAAGCCATCTTGTTTATCTGGCCAATCCCAAACATCAACGTTTTCTGGCACACAACCAATGTTAATTAAATTTTGGTAATGCTTAAACCATTCAACTGTTTTTGGGTGATTTAACTCAGCTGTTTTACCATCTTTACTTACCCATGAACCACCATTTGCCCAAGCAACTGGCATACCTGTAAAGATCATACCACCATAACTTTTTGAAGGCCAAGCCATCATTAGTTGTCCTCTTGCAGCAAAGTCTTCACACATACTTGTCATCTCTGCCCAATCTTTTGGAGGGTTTGGCATAAGTTTTTTATTGTAAACATAACCAGACACATCAGCAGCATTTGGCGCAGCAAAGTGTGTTCCATCATACGATCCTAATGCAAGCATTGGACCATTTAATTGATCATAATATGGTTGTGACTTTAAAAAGTCAGTCATATCTTCTAATGCACCTATTGCTGCATAATAAGGAACATTAATTAAGTCGATGTTTGCAACATCAACTCTTTCACCTGCAGCAAGTGCAGCTGTAAATTTAACCTGAAAGTCAGCATGACCAATAAGGTTGTTAATAGCAACGATATCTTTTCCTTCGTCAGCCATTTTTTTATTAAACCCTTCAACCATCCAGTCTGACCATCCACCTCTACTCCAAATAATTAATTCTTCTGCAGAAGTAGTTTTAGCGAATGGAAGAATAGTTAAAGAAATTAAAAATAATTTAACTAGTAATTTCATATTACCTCCCAATAATAAAAAAATTCTACAAAAATTATGATTGTATTACAATAGTTTATGAAAATATTATTAATTATGAGATTATGTAAAATTGCTATTTTCAGGCATTTTTTTTGAGTTTTTTTCTTTATATGTTATTAATAAAACTGAAGAAAATACCACAATTCCACCAATCCATGTCCATAAATCTGGAATTTCATTAAATATAAAATAACCAAATGCGGATCCAAAAATTAAGCCACTAAACCATATTGGTTGGGTAACAGATAGATCTGCATACTTATAAGCTAAGTTTAGTGATAAATGCAAAATTGTCCCTGAAATCGCAGCACAAAAAACATAAATTATTGAATTTATTGATGGCATTTGCCAGAAATAAATTGCTAATGGTAAAGCAAATATAGTCATTAAAGTATATTGGTAAGTAACCATTGTAATAGGTGAATCATCTTTTGAGACAAATTTTGATAAAATAATTATGAAAGACCAAAAAGTTAATGAAATAAGAATCATAATTGTTCCAATATTAAAATCTACAAATCCAGGTCTTACAATAATAAGCATTCCAACAAAACCTACTATTAATGCTAGAATACGAAACATATAAATTTTCTCTCTAAAAATTATAAAGCTTAGTAAAACTACAATTATTGGACTTAAGAAATGCATAGCTTTGAATTGCTCAAAAGGTACATAAACTAAAGCGCCAAAACCTAAAATCATCACTGGGATATTGCAAGCGCCTCGTACTAAGTAGAATTTTAAATTCTTTGTCTTATAAGTAGTAAAATTATTTTTTATTAAATAGGGAAAAATAATCACTAAACCAAAAAAAAATCTCAAGAAGCCAATAGTATAAACATTTGAATCATATTGAGCTGCACGAACTAAAACTTCCATGAGCACAGCAAAAAAAGATCCAGAAATTGTTAATAAAATTGCTCTGACATTATTGTTCATATGATATTAAAGTTTAACTGGTATTGATTGCTTTGCTATATCCTTTTTAAGATAATTTTCTCTATATGTAATAATAAGTATTGAAGAGAATATTATTAAACCACCAATTATTGTCCAAATATCAGGCACTTCATCGAAGATTAAAAAACCAAATAAAGATGCAATTAATAATCGTGAAAAATTGACTGGTTGTAATACTGATAAATCAGTCAATTTATAAGCAGTGTTGATACATAGGTGAACAATTGTTCCTGCTATTCCTGCAAAGACTAAATATATTAAAGTTTCTGATGATGGAGATTGCCAAAAATATAAAGCAATAGGAAAAGATAAAAAAGTAACAAGAGTATACTGATAAGATAAAATCGTAAAAGCACTATCAACCCTTGCGGCAAATTTTGTAATAATAACAACTACTGACCAGATAGAACAAGAACATAAAACTAAATAAGCCCCCACATTTATTGGCACGATTCCCGGTCTCAAAATAACAAAGACCCCAATTAGACCAATAAGCAAAGCACCAATACGAATTAAATAAATTTTTTCTTTCAAAAAAATTACACTTAAAACTACCACAATAATAGGAGTAACAAAGGAAATTGCTTTAATCTGTTCTAAAGGTATAAATTGAAGTGCAGAAAATCCAAGTAACATCATTGGAATATTTAAAATACCTCTTGTTAAATGAATTTTTAGATTTGGTGTCTTGTAATTTTGAAATTTATTATAAAATATAAAAGGAAGAATTAAAATAAAACCAAAAAGAAATCTTAAAAATCCAGCAGTAAATACATTTATATCTTGAAGTGAAAATTTTATAAGAACATTCATTGTTACTCCTGATACAGAAGCAACTAAAGCTAAAATAATAGCTTTTAAATTATTATTCATAAATTATACGAATGGAATATCGCAAATTTCTCCCTTGTAATTTTTGTTATCAATAATGATATCAAATTTATCTTTAGATATAAAGTAAGGCTTATTTATCATTGCAATTCCAATAACCATTTTGAATGTAGGCGAATAAACTGCAGATCTTATTTCACCAATTATTTTACCATCTATAGTTAAATGAATTGCTGATCTTAAATTAATACTATCTATATTAATTTTAACACCCATTAATTTTTTATTAATTCCATTTTCCTTAATTTTTATTAATTTTTCTTTTCCAAGAAATTCAATATCATTTTCTAGATTTACAAATTTTTCTAATCCACATTCAAAGGGATTATCATTTATGTCCATATCATTTCCATAAGAGAGTAAAGCACCTTCAATTCTTTCAATTAAATGAGGACAACCTGGCTTTACGTTAAACTCTTTACCTTGTTGAAACAATAAGTCATATAACTCTAGTCCAGATTTGGTATCTTCAACGTAAATTTCTACACCGCCCTGTTTTGACCAACCAGATCTAGCAATTAAATGTTTAGAATTTTTAAAATTAAAATATTTAAAATTATAAAATTTTAAATCTAAAATTTCTTTTCCAAAAACTTTTTCTAGTAAATTAAAAGCCTTAGGACCTTGTATTGCCATAATATTAACATCAGGTTCAGAAATAGAAACTTCTAATTTTTTTCCTATTGCAAGACCTTTGGCAAATAACATAACATCTGAGTCAGCAATTGAAATCCACCATTTTTCATTATTGAATTTAAGTACAACAGGATCATTAATCATGCCTCCAGTTTCATCAATAATTGGACAATAATAACATTTACCTTCTTTTGCCTTACTTAAATTTCTGCATGTCATTAATTGAACTAATTGATACGCATCCTTGCCTTTTATTTCTATTTGTCTCTCTGCAGCTACATCCCATATTTGAACATGATTTTTTAAATGGTTATATGTTTCTTCAAGACTTCCTTCAAAACCTGCGGGAAGTAACATATGATTGTAGATAGTATAAGAAGTAACCCCCTGCTTTTCAATTCTTGAAGAATAAATAGTACTTCTTAATCTTTTTGATTTAGCTACAAAATGATTGGGCATGAATTGCTCGTATAAATATTTAGATTAAGTTAGTCTACATTTAATTAAATTAAATTCCTTTAATGAATCAAAGAAAATAATTGTAGGCAAAGTAAAAAGATAAAACAACTAATACAATAGCTACCCAAATAGATAAGTTAGTAAAAAAAGTTTTAAAATTACTGTTAGAGCTTAAGAATGAAGGTAGAACTAATAATAGTACCCCAATCATGTAAATAATTGGAACTAGCTTATCCATCTATTAATATTTTTCCTTATTAATTAATTCACTAACAAGTAAATTACCGTATCCTTTTTTTGATGCTTGTTTATAAAATGATTTTGCTATTTTTGAAAGTTTATTAGCATTAGGTAAATCTGTAACTAGATCATTAATATAATTTAAATCTTTATATGTATTATCTACAGAAAAAACATACCCTTTGTAATCACCTTTTATAGCTTTATCTGCAATTCTATCTAAAGCTCCAGAATTTCCAGAACCCAATCTAGCAACATCACATAGGAGCTTAATATTAATATCTAGTTTTTTTGCAGATTTAAAAAATTCAATGACACTAGTGGTAGTCATTAATGATAAAAAGTTAGATAATAATTTTGCTGAAGATGCCTTTGATACATCACCAAAATTAAAAACAGACTTACAAAATGAATTAAGGTACTTTTTACATTTTAAAAAATTATTTTTTTTACCACCATAAATACCGCCTAATATACCTTGATCACTTTGAACAGGGCCCCCCATTACTCCACAAAAATTATAACTTATATTTTTTAATTTAAAAATTTTATCCATTTTTAAAGCGCCATTTTTGTTATGCGTTGTTAAATCTATTACAAGAGTTTTACTATCGAGTTGTTGTTTAATTTTTTTCGCAACACTTAATGCAACAGGTGTATTTGTTACACATATCATTAAACAATCAAGTTTATGTTTTTTTATTTCATTGTATGATTTTAACTCTTTGGCCCCAATCTTTTTTAATTTGTTTATGGGTTTTCTATTTTTATGAGCAAATATATATACATTATGTTTTTTTAATAAATTTTTAGCCATACCATAGCCCATATAGCCTACACCTATAAATCCTACATTGCTCATTAAAATAACTATAGTGAAAATATTAATATTTAAAAGTGAATTATCAAATTTAATTATGTCTAGCTGCAAACATGGAGACTATTAAAACGATTATTAAAAGTGGAACACATAATAGATTTATAACGGCCCAATTTGAAAAATATAAAAGAAAACCAGCAGATAATGATCCTATACCTTGAGTAGAAAAAACAATAAAATCATTTAAACCTTGTGCTGTAAATTTATCCTTTTCTTCATAAGAAACAACCAACAAACTTGAACCTGAAACAAATAAAAAATTCCATCCAATACCAAGAAGTATTAAACCTAACATATAAGAATAATAAAAATCAAAATATGTATTAGTGAATATACTTAAAAACAAAATACCTACTCCTGCATATATAATATTCGTATTTCCAAACCTTTTTATTAAATCTCCAGAAAAAAGAGAGGGTAAAAACATACCAATAACGTGAAGTTGAATTACTATACTTGTTTCAAATAAAGTAAATTTATTAACAAGATGCATATGTAAAGGGGTGGCAGTCATAATTATTGCCATTGTAAAATAACCAAGACCAGCGCTTACGATTGATTGTATAATTTTAATATTTTTTAAAAGTTTAAAAATAGTTTCAATTTCAAATTTACTTTTATTATCAGAGGTTTTTGTTTCCTTGTAAAAGAGAAGAACAAAGAAAGGAATTATTGCTGTAAACGATAAGAAAATATAACTACCAAGAAATAAATTATTTGGAAAAAAATCTTTAAAATATTCAGCAAAATTAGATGAAAGTAATGCTGATACTATACCTAATAATAAAATAATTGAAATAGATCTTGGAATAAATTCTTTTGTAACTGACTCAGATGCAGCAAAACGATACTGATGAATAAAAGCTTGTGAAGAACCAATTAAAAAATTACCAAGAGCAAAAATAAAAAAATTTTCTAAGTAAATTGCAAATGAACAAAGAATTAATGCTAAACAACTTAGTAATGATGAGAATAAAAATCCTTTCTGTCTTCCCCAAATACTCATAAACCTAGAAGCTAAAGGTGCACTTATTGCTATACCTATAATCATTAATGTCATCGGCACTGTTGCTAATGAATCTTTCATCATTATCTGGGATGTTATAATTCCACCTAATAAAACTACAGCCATAGGTGGGAAAGCCGCAATTGTAGAAGAAATACAAATAACAATAAAATTTTTATTAAACATTACAAAAGATAATTACTAATTGGTTATATTAATTTGATCACATGTCACTCTTTGATTTGCAATAAAAGTTAATAAGATTATTAAGTAGACAATATTTGCTATTAAGATAAAAATAATAATGGTTTCAAGTCATGATTTTGTAAATGATAAAAGAAATAAAAATATTAAAATTTATATCAACGGAAAATTTTATAAAAGAAAAGATGCCAAAATATCAGTTTTTGACTCATCCACAATGCTTGGTGATGGTATCTGGGATTCGTTAAGATATCATAATAATAATTTCATTTTTCTAAAAGAACATCTAGATAGATTATATAAAGATGCAAAGCTTATTGACTTAAAAATACATTTGACACGTAAAAAACTTTCAGAAGCACTAATAAAGACTATCAAAATAAATAAAATGAAAACAGATGTTCATTTAAGAATAATTGTTTCTAGGGGCATTAAATCAACACCCTATCAATCACCTAAAGTTACAATATCTAAACCAACTATAATCATAATCCCTGAATATAAAAAACCAGATATTAAAGCATACAAGAAAGGATTAAAATTAGTTACAGTAAAAACTATTAGAGGACCAATCAATGTTCAAAATCCACAAATAAATTCACTTAGTAAATTAAATTGTATACTAGCATGTATTGAAGCTAATAAAAAAAATGCTGATGAAGCACTAATGTTTGATATTAATGGAAATGTCGCTACAAATAATAGTACGCATTTCTTCTTTGTTAAAAATAAGACAGTCTTTACTTCAACGGGGAAATATTGTGTTACTGGAATTACAAGACAAAAAATTATAGATATATGTAAAAAAAATAAAATAAAAGTAAAAGAAAAAAATTTTAAATTAAATGAAGTATTAAATGCTGATGAAGCATTTTGTACCGGATCTTTCGCAGGAATTGTCCCAGTAAATCAAATAAATAAAAAAAAATACTCATTAAAGAAGAATCCTATTACTCAAGAATTAACTAATTTTTATAATAACTTATTTTAAATGATTAATTTATTTGTTTGGTCTGGGCCTAGAAATATTAGTACTGCATTGATGCGATCTTTTGAAAATAGAAAGGACACAAAGGTTTATGATGAACCTTTTTATGCATATTATTTAAAAAAAACTAACTTAAATCACCCAATGAAAGATGAAATTATAAATCACTATCAGACTGATGAAGATGAGATAATTAAATTAATTACTACAGATGATAGAAGTTATAAAATATTTTACCAGAAACATATGACTCATCATATTTTAGATGAAACACGCTTAGATTGGATCAATAGAGGTATAAATTGTTTTTTAATCCGTGATCCTGCTAAAGTAATTGTCTCATATTTAAAAAAAAATACTTTACAATCAATTCAAGATGTAGGCTTTAAAAAACTATATGAAATTTTTAAATTATTAAATTCAAAAGAACCTATAATAATAAACTCAGATTATTTATTAGCAAATCCTGAAAAGTATTTAAAAATTTTGTGTCAAAAATTAAATTTAGATTTTGATCAAAACATGCTGAATTGGCCAAAAGGCTATAGAGATACTGATGGTATTTGGTCTAAAGTTTGGTATCAAGATGTAATTTCCTCTACTACTTTTAATACCAAAAATTCTAAAGAATATATTGTACCTAAAACTTATGAAAATATTTATAAAGAATGTTTAGACATATATGAAGAAATTAATAAGTACGCAATTCAAGTATGAATAAAGAAGATATTCAAGAAGCATCAAAAATTTTATTTGAACATAGATTGAATAAAACTGGCTTAAGTTCTTTAAAAAATCTAGAACCTCAAACAATTGATGAAGCTTATGCAATTCAAGATAATTTAAAACTTAGATACTTAGAACTAAAAGATAATATTTGTATTGGAAAAAAAATTGGAGCCACATCTCTAACAGCACAAGAAGTTTTAAATATGAACGAACCTTTTTATGGAAATTTATACAGCAGATACAGTTTAGTTAATGCAAAAAAATTACATTCTAAAAATTTTTTTGAACCATATGCAGAACCAGAAATAAGTTTTAGAGTTAAAGAAGACATTGATATCTCAAAAGCACCATACACTATAGACGACATAGATTTATTATTAGACGGATTAGTATGCTCAATTGAAATAAACGATTTTAGATTTGCAAAACCATTACCCGAAATTGGTGCAAGAAATGTTATCTCAACAAATGGAGCATCTGAATATTGGTTACGTAATAAAAAAATATTTAACATTAATGATGTCAATCTCAATGACCTTAAAGTTACTTTAATTATAGATAACAAAATAATGGACTCAGGAAACACAAAAAATGTTTTAAATAATCCTTTAAATGCAGCTTTATGGTTAATCAATAATCTTACAAAAAAAGGTGAAACATTACTTAAAGGTCAATTTATTTCATCTGGCTCATGTACAAAACCATCAAAAATTTACTCTGGCAACCATATAAAAGCTCAATTTGAGCAATTAGAGGATATTGAATTTCAATTTATTTAAATTATTTTTCTTTTATGACTACTAAAGTTTATTTTAATAATTCATGCAGTATTTGTAGATTTGAAATAAATCATTACAAAAAACTAGAAAATAATCTTGAATGGATTGATATAAGTACTGAGAAAAAATCAAAAGAAGATACCGCCAAAAATGCTAAAGAATTATTAAGACGTTTACACACTGTAAAAAATAACAAGGTTTATAGTGGGGTCGATGCATTTATTGAAATGTGGTCAGAAATACCACGATATAGTTTTTTGGCTAAAATAATAAGAAAACCTCTAATTTATCAAGTTTCTTGGTTTTTATATGAAGTTTTTGCCCTAATTCTATTTTACAAAAACAAGAATCAACTAAATAAAATAGAAAGAATTTAAATGAATAATTATTTTGAGCTATTAGAGAAAATAGTACTGTCTGTACTTATTATTTGTACAATCTTAGCGATTGGAATGGAAATACAAGGTATGATTGCAGTTTACAAAGTCACACTTGCAGACATTCTTTTGCTGTTTATTTACATTGAAATTATTGGAATGATTAAAGAATACTGGGTCTCTAAAATGATAAGAATGAGTTATCCGCTTTTCATTGCAATGACAGCTCTAGCCAGAATGATAATTATGCAAAGAAAAGATGTAGATCCATCCGCTTATGTTTATGAGTCTGTAGCAATATTAATATTAGCAATCGCAATTGTGGTATTAAGAGTGCGTCATATGGAAATACTTAATAGACGCTCTAAAAAATTACCTGACGATTAATTAATACTAAAATGTTTAAATCAAATATCAGCTTTGCTGAAGAGCAATTCCTTTCTTATTTGCATAAAACAGGAAAATATTATGAAGTAAATAGAAATTACAGTGAAGACAGTTCAAATAATAACACAACGTCTCTATTATCTCCATTCATAAGATACAGGCTAATTTCTGAAGAACAAGTTCTGGAAAAAGTATTAAAGAAATATGAACTTAGAGAATGTGAAAAATTTATCCAAGAAATTTATTGGAGAACTTATTGGAAAGGTTGGCTTGAACATAGACCATCGGTCTATTCTGATTATTTAGAAGATAGAAATAAATTGATTGAACAATTTTCTAATAAAAAATTTTATTTAAATGCAATTTCTGGAAATACAAATCTCTCTTTTTTTAATAATTGGATAAATAATCTAAAAGAAAATGGATACTTGCATAATCATGTAAGAATGTGGTTTGCCTCAATTTGGATTTTTACTCTTAATTTACCTTGGCAACTTGGTGCAGATTTTTTTATGCAGCATTTATTGGATGGCGATCCAGCTTCTAATACATTATCTTGGAGATGGGTTGCCGGTATACAGACTAAGGGTAAAAATTATTTGGCAAGAAAAAGTAATATAGAAAAATATAGTAATATTAAAATATCAAGTAATGAAATTTTAAATGAAAATGCTTATCCTTTAATTGAAGAAAAAATTTATAATGTAAATGAACTACACTTAAATTCTGATTATAATTTAGAGGAAATAAAATATATTTTAATACCAACTGATGAATTAAATATTCTAAAAGATTTAAATCATAAAAAAGTAAATGTTTTTACAGGTTTACCACTAGAAGATTATAATGATCATAATTTCTCTGAAAAAATAATCAAACATATAAGAGGTATTTGTATTTCATGTTTTAATGATGACGATTTTTATAAAAATATTAAAATTGATATTGAATTTGAAAATTATTATGAAGATTTAGATAAATGGATAAAAAAATTTCAAATTCAAGAAATATATTTACCCTATGTTACTAAAGGAAATTGGAAAAAAATTTATAAAAAAATAATTTCAAAATATCCATCAGTTAATTTTATAATTTTTAATAGAAAATATGATGTTAATAGTTGGATTTTTTCAAAAAAAGGTTATTTCAAATTTAAACAAAATATTCCAAATCTGATAACAAAAATTTAAATTATGAAGAATATACTTGAGATAAATAATGTAACTAAATTTTATAAAAATTCAGTTAAAGCATTAGAAAATGTAAATCTCAACATTAAAGAAGGAGAAATATTTGCTCTACTTGGACCAAATGGTGCAGGAAAATCAACACTGATAAACTCAATTTGTGGAATAGTAAATTTCAATACAGGAACAATAAAAATTAATAATATGGATATTGTAAAAAATTATCGAACTACTAGAAAAATAACAGGTATTGTTCCTCAAGAATTAAATCTTGAATCTTTTGAAACTGTCTGGAACAATGTTAATTATTCTAGAGGTCTTTTTGGTAAGAAGCCTGATCACAATTATATAGAAAAGCTTTTAAAACAACTATCCTTATGGGATAAAAAAGATAATAAAATTAAAGAACTATCGGGTGGAATGAAAAGAAGGGTTCTGATAGCTAAAGCTTTATCTCACCAACCTAAATTACTATTTTTAGATGAACCAACAGCTAGTGTGGATGTGGAATTACGAAAAGACATGTGGGATGTTGTTAAAAAATTAAATAAAGATGGAGTAACAATTATTTTAACAACACATTATATTGAAGAAGCGGAAGAGTTAAGTGATAGAGTAGCAGTTATAAACGATGGTAAAATTATTTTAGTGGATGAAAAAGATAAATTAATTAAAAAACTTGGAGAAAAAACAATTAAAATTGAATTATTTGAATCTGTAAAAAAAATAAATGGTAATTTATCAAAATATAATTTTACTTTAGATCAAACAAATAAAATTATCTCACATACCTATAATTTAAACTCAAACACAACTGATATTACTGAGCTATTAAATGATGTAAAAAAAGATGGTTATAAAATAAAAGACATTAATACTGAGCAAAGTTCACTGGAAGAGATTTTTATTAAACTTATACAGGAAAATAATAATGAATTGGTACGGAATTAAAGCAATATATATTCATGAAATGGAAAGGTTTAGAAGAACCTTATTTCAAAGTCTTGCCTCGCCAATAATTACAACTTCTCTTTACTTTGTAGTTTTTGGATCTGCAATTGGTTCAAGAATTACAGAGATAGATGGAATAAATTATGGCTCTTATATCGTACCAGGAATGATTATGTTAACTATCTTGACTCAATCAATTTCAAATGCTTCTTTTGCTTTTTATTTTCCAAGATTTACAAATACTATCTATGAAATACTTGCTGCACCATTATCATCATTTGAGATAGTAGTTGGTTTTGTAGGAGCCGCAGCATCCAAATCATTAATAATTGGATGTGTAATTATTCTAACAGCTAATTTTTTTGTAGATGTAAGAATAGATCACCCTCTTCTCATGATGTTTTTTTTAATTCTAACATCCATTACATTTGCTTTATTTGGCTTCATAATTGGAATGTATGCCGAGGGCTTTGAAGGATTACAAATTATTCCAATTCTAATAATTACACCGTTAGTTTTTTTAGGTGGAAGTTTTTACTCTATTAATATGCTTCCAGAATTTTGGCAGAAAATATCATTACTTAATCCTGTTTTATATTTAATAAGTGGTTTCAGATATAGTTTTTATGAAGTTTCTGATGTATCACTACTTACAAGTACATTAACTATCCTAACAATTTTAATTGGATGCATAATATTTATCACATATACATTTTCAAAAGGATATAGAATTAAAGATTAAATGATTGAAAAAAATACTAGTAATGAGTTTCAGAATAATGGAGTTGTATTACTAAAAAGAATTATTGATCAAAAATGGATTGAAGAACTAAGAAAGGGTGTTGAGCATAATTTTAAAAACCCAAGTAAATATAAATGTGTTTATGAAGAAGAAAATAATCAAGAGATATTTTATGATGATTATTGTAATTGGCAAAGAATAAAAGAGTATAGAAATTTTATTTTTAATTCTAATATTGCAAAAATTGCTGGCTCATTAATGAAATCTAAAAAAGTAAATTTATTCCATGAGCATGTTTTAATAAAAGAAAAAGGATCTAAAAAAAGAACACCGTGGCATCAAGATCAGGGGTATTACTGTGTACAAGGAAGAGATAATGTAAGTATTTGGATACCACTTGATAAAATTGATATTAATTCATCAATGGAATTCATACTAGGGTCACATAATTGGGATAAAATATTTTTACCTACAAAATTTAAAGGTTATGATTATGATCATAAAGATAAAGAATTTGAAAAAATTCCAGATATTGAAAATAATAGAAAAGATTATGAAATAATATCCTATGAATGTGAGCTAGGAGATGCCATAGCATTTAACTATGCAACAATTCATGCTGCATATGGTAATAATTCAAATAATAGAAGAAGAGCTTTTTCAGTTAGATTTACTGGTGATGACGCAAGATATATTAAGAGGAAAGGTGAAATGTCTCCCCCATTTCCAAATATTAATCTCAAAAATAATGAGGTTTTAGATAGTGAAACTTTTCCAGTCTTAATTTCTTCTTAAGAAATATATTAATGGCAGAGCTGTTGCATACATTATTAAACTATAAATAGCAGCAGGTATTAAATAAACCGTACTTGCAAAGAAAGTATTAGCTACAACAATTGCTAAAGTTCCATTTTGTAGCCCAACTTCCATCAACCAACATCTGAATGTTTCTTTGGAAGATTTAAATGTATTAGATAATAAATAAACAATGATCATCATTATAATATTTAAAAATAACATAACCAAACCTGCTTGAGCAAAGTAAGTAATAACATTTTCTCTTTGAGATAATATTGCTCCAATAAGAACTAAAACAAATAAAATTATTGATATATTTTTTGCTATTTTTTCAAATGAAGATAGTACTCCACTTAATAAAACTCCAACAATAACTGGTATTGTAACAATTAAAAACATTTGTGATGCAACACTAAATAACGACTGTCCCTCATTAATACTTCCCATGTCAAGAACACTTAATGATATCATTAATATTAATGGAACCGTAATTACGCATAAAATACTGTTTATTGCCGTCAAAGATATTGAAAGAGCAATATTTCCTTTTGCAAATGATGTTAAAACATTACTAGTTACACCACCAGGTGCAGCTGCAAGAATCATCACTCCAATTGCAAGCTCTGGAGATAAAGGCCAAAACATAACAATTAATAATGCAACTATTGGAAGAATAATAATTTGAAAAAATAATCCGATAAGAAAATCTCTTGGTTTAAAGAAAACTCTAGTAAAATCACTGAGACTTAAACCTAAACCCAATGAAAACATAATGAAAGCTAGAGAAAGAGGCAGTATTATGTCAGTTACAATTCCCATAAAATTTATTTAACATTTGTTTGCTTACAAAAAAATATAAATTTATTTAGATTTTTGATAATTGCAATTTATCAAGCATTTCAATAGGCATTTTTACAATTTTACCTCTATCATTTACAGGAGTTATTAAAATCTTCGAATCAATTAATAAATTTTTTTCTCTAAATATAGACTGATTAAAAATTATTTTTACTTTTGAAATTTCATGAATTTTTGTTTCAACATCTAAGATATCTTCAAAATATGCAGGTAATTTAAAATCAATATCGATATGTTTAACTACAAAGTAAAAATTAAGTGATTGGAGTAGGTTTTGATGATTATAACCCAATTTATATAAGAATTCTGACCTACCCCTCTCTAAATATTTTAAATAATTTGAATGATATACTCTGCCTGATGCATCGGTATCTTCATAGTAAACTTTAATTTTATAATTCATAATATTGATTTAGATAATTTTTTGACATTTCAGAAAAATTAAAACCGATACCTATTGATGAATTTAATAAAAGATTACCATCTCTTATTTTGACAGCAGGTTTCAAAATATCAGTTCTGAGTGCATTTTCGTTAATATCATATTCTAAAAAACCACTTTGATTAATTGCAGACATTAAATGCGCTGAAGTAACCAAACCTACAGCACCACCTAAATAATGTAGATATAATTTATCAGTAACTATTTTATCTTTTAAACTTATTATTTGAGAAATACCTCCATACCTAGCAATATCTGGTTGTAAAAATTTAATTGAAGTATCATCATTTAATTTAACAAAGTTATTTATTTGAGTAATATTTTCACCAAAGGCTAAATTTTTATTATGATTTATTAAATTAATAATTTCATTTAAAGAATTGTCGGCACTAATTGGCTCTTCTAACCAATAATATCTGAACTGATTTAATGCTTTAATATTTGAGTTAACATTATCTATTTTCCAAGCTTGATTTACATCAATCATATAATCTTCAGAATCATTTAAAATTTTCTCAATTGATGCTAAACTTGCAATATCATCATTTAAATCATAACCAATTTTTATTTTAAATTTTTTTATTCCTAATTTTCTTGCTTCACTAATTCTTTCTTGATGTTCGTCTCTATTAATTCCACTAGCATAAACTTGAATCTTATCTGGAGAATTACTATTAATTAATTTGTTTAGAGGTATTTTTTTATTTTTTGAAAATAAATCCCAACAAGCACAATCTATTCCAGAAATAATATTACTAAAAGCTCCATAATCACCACTTTGAATTTTTATTGAATTAAATTTTTCATAAAAAAAATCATAAGGATCACTCGGCTTTTCAAAATTAAAATTTTTAAGTAAATTTACAAAATAATCTTTAAAAATTTCAAATCTATATCTACCAGCATGATTTGGGAAATTACACCATATTTCACCAAATCCACTGTTGTGATTTTGATCAATTAATTCAACAATTAAAGATGATCTAAAAGTCATTCTACCAAATGAAGATAAAACTGGATTTTTATTCTTATACTTAAATAAATGGATTTTGATTTTATTTACTGTAATCATCAAATTAGCAAATCATATATTGATTATCTTTTATCTACATAAACTATCAATAATTGACACAATTAAAATCATAAATTTTAAAGAGAAATCCTAGTTACATTGAAAAAAATGCAATAATCACTAAATAGCATTACGAAATGACTGATTATTTAGACTCAATAATTCAAAGAGATCCAGCTGCAAGAAGCAAGCTAAGTATCGTGCTTACATACCCAGGAGTAAAGTCTGTTTTCTTCCATAGAATAGCAAACAATCTATGGAATTTAAATCTTTACACTCTCGCAAGAATAGTTTCTCAATTTAGTCGTTTTTTAACAGGAATTGAAATTCATCCAGCGGCTAAAATAGGTAAAAACCTATTTATTGATCATGGTATGGGAACTGTAATTGGAGAAACAAGCATAATTGGAGATAATGTTACTTTATATCATGGTGTTACACTTGGAGGAATTAGTCCAGCAGAAAATTCCAATGATCAAAGAGATACAAAAAGACATCCAACAATAGAGGATAATGTAATCATAGGATGTGGAGCAAGTATTCTTGGCCCAATTATTATTGGGAGTTGTGCAAGAGTTGGAGCTAATACAGTAGTATTAAAAGATGTTCCCTCTTATGCAACAATGGTAGGAAACCCAGTTAAAAATATTAATATTAATAAGGATACTTCATTTAATCCATATGGTGTAAGAGATATTGATGATAACAAATAATGTTACTCAATTAATTGGTAACACCCCCCTAATAAAATTAAAATACCCTTCAGAGATTTCAGGCTGTGAAATATATGGTAAAGCTGAATTTATGAATCCAGCTGGTTCAGTGAAAGATAGAACAGCACTTGGTATTATCGAGGATGCAGAAGAAAAAAAATTATTGGAACCAGGTGGAACTGTCGTAGAAGGTACTTTTGGGAATACAGGAATAGGCTTAGCATTAGTTTGTAATGCAAAAAATTATAATCTGGAAATTGTAATGCCTAACATAACCGTTCAATCTAAAAGAGATATACTCAAAAATATGGGAGCAAAACTTCATTTAGTTGATGCAAAACCATATTCCGATCCTGGCAACTATCAAAAAGTCTCGCAGCAATTAGCTAAGGATATTGAAAAACAAACAGGTAAAAAAACTTTTTGGGCTGGTCAATTTGAAAATTTAGCAAACTACAAGTTTCATGAAAAAACAACATCTGCAGAAATTTTTAAACAAACAGATGGTAAAATAGATGGTTTTACATGTGCAATTGGAACTGGAGGAACTTTAACTGGTGTGAGCGTTGGGCTAAAATCAAAAAATAAAGAAATTATTATCGCTTGTACTGACTCACAAGGATCATCAATGTTTAATTATTTTACTAATGGTAAACCAGAAAAAAAAGGAGAGGAATCAATTACAGAAGGTATTGGACAAGCCAGAGTAACAAAAAATTTAGAAAATTGTCTTGTAGACCAATCATTTTTTGTTTCTGATCAAGAATGTATGGAAATGCTATTTAAAATTATGAAAACAGATGGATTATTTCTAGGATTAAGTTCTGGGGTCAATATATGTGGTGCAGTAAAACTGGCCAAATCAATGGGTAAAGGGAAAAAAATTGCAACAATACTTTGTGATGATGCAAATAAATATTATGATAAAATGTTTAATAAAGAATATTTGATTTCCAAAAATTTACCTTATGCCGATTGGATGTAATAATGAAAACAAAAAAATTTAATTCTAAAGTAATTCATTCAGGTCATGGCGCTGATGAAAGTACGGGTGCAGTAATGCCTCCTATTCATCTTTCGTCGACTTTTAAGCAAAATTCTCCTGGTGACTTTACTTATGAATATGCAAGAACAGGAAACCCAACAAGAGATATATTAGAAAAGTTATTAGTTGAATTGGAAGATGGTAAATTTGCTTATGCTTTTAGCTCAGGTATGGCCGCAATTTCTTCATTATCAGATGCTTTAGGTAAAAATTATTCAATTATTTGTAGTGATGATGTTTACGGTGGAACAAGAAGAATATTTGATAAAATTAAAACAGTGAATCAAGATGTGGAAGTAACATATACCGATCTTAGTAAAGAAAATAATTGGCAAGGTCATCTAAAAGAAAATACCAAAATGATTTGGGTTGAGACGCCCTCTAACCCATTACTTAAAATTATAGATATAAAAAAAATTAGAGAAAGCTTAAAAGATGAAAATATTATTATAGTCTGTGATAATACTTTTGCATCACCTTATAATCAGCAACCATTAAATAATGGAGCTGATGTTGTTATACATTCCTCAACCAAGTATCTTGGAGGTCATTCAGATATAATTGGAGGTGCATTAATTATAAATGATAATAAAATTTTAGCTGATAAAATTAAATATATTCAAAATGCAGTTGGTGCTGTTCCCAGCCCCTTCGATTGTTATTTACTCATTCGATCAATTAAGACACTTGCTGTAAGAATGGAGAGGCACAATAATAATGCATTAGAAATTGCTAATTATTTATTAAAACATCCTAAAATTAAAAATGTATTTTACCCTGGACTAAAAAATAACCCAAGTTATGAAATTGCAAAAAAACAAATGACTGGATTTGGAGGAATATTATCAATTGAATTAATGGGTGATATTAATTCAGCAAAAAAATTTCTTGAAACAATTCAAATATTTACACTAGCAGAAAGTTTGGGTGGAGTTGAAAGTTTAATTGAGCATCCAGCTATAATGACACATGCATCAATAGATAAAAAAATTAGAGATGAATTAGGAATTTCTGATACCCTGATAAGACTTTCAATTGGCATTGAAGATATTTTAGACTTAAAGAAATCTTTAGATGATGCTCTAAAAAATATTTAAATTATTTTTTTCAAATCTGGAGGTGAATAATTAGGACCCTTCATAACTTTACCAAATTCATTATAAATTGGCTTGCCTTCCTCTGAGAGTTTACTCATATTACTACGATGAACTTCGTTGAAACATTGATCTAGATCTATACCAAAAGCAGCACCCGCACCATATGTTACAACTAAAATATCAGTTAATGCATCAGCAACTTCTACGATATCATTATCATTAATTGCATCTTTTAACTCATTAAATTCTTCATCAATCAATTTTTTTCTTAATTCAACAATTTTATTTTCTGGAAATTCAGCACTAGTTTTTACTTCTTGACCAAAAGTTGTCATAAATTCTTTTACTTTTTCAAAATTTGTCATTTTATCTCCCAATAATATTTATTTATAAAAAATATCGTTGTAAGTCACAACTATAAAGAGAAAAGATATTATTGTTATCCCCACAGCCAAATAAACTCTTGTAATAAACTCAGGAAGAGAGTTTGAAAAAATTCTTCTAATAATAAAATACATTATATGACCACCATCTAAAAGAGGAATAGGAAGCAAATTAAATAACCCTACAAACAAAGAAATAATAATAAATAAAAATAGAACTCCCCTTATTTGATCTAGCATCATTTGATCTGCATTTTTAACAATTCCTATAGGTCCAGCTAACTGATCTCCTAATGTATTTTCTTTATAAGATTGTTGAAGAAATGCAAAAGAAGCAGCATAATATGTAGGTATAAATAAAGAAGAGTTTTTAATTGAATCAATTAAATTATACTTATCAATAATAGGATTTTGAGGTGAAGATATTCCGATAATGTACCTATTTAATTCTTCATTAAATTTTAGATCAAAATTTTTTTCAATTATCTGATTATTTCTTTCTATTAAAATATTTATACTTTGGTTATTTGCAATTGCTTTTGGGATATCAGAAAACTCTTCAATACTAATATTATTTATTTCAAGTATTCTATCTCCTTCTCTAAGATCATTTTCAAATGCTGATGAATTTTCGCTAACTGATCCAATAATCGGCATTAAACTAACAATTCCAAAAAAGAAAAATATGCAGAAAAGAGCAAACCACGCACTAAGAATATTAAAAATACTTCCTGCTAAAAGTACTAATATCTTTTGAAAAAGTGTAAGGGATTGAAAGGATCCTTTTTCATCGTTTGGGTTTGGAGAAAATATATTATCAAGACCTTTGATTTTTACATATCCACCCAATGGAATTGGAGATAATTTCCATGTAGTGCCATTTCTATCAGTAAATTTTAAAAGTGGTTTACCAAATCCAATTGAGAAATCAGTAACTTCAGCGTTAAATAATCTGGCAACTATATAATGACCATACTCATGTATTGCGACCAACACTAAAAAAACTAAAATAAGATTAATATAAATCATAATTATTATTAAATTAATATTTTAAATAATTGATAAATAATAATTATCCTGTTTTAGCCTCTTCATATTCATCAATTGGAGGGCAAACACAAAATAAATTTCTATCACCGTATACATTATCAATTCTGCTGACTGGACTCCAGTATTTATTATTTATTAAATAAGAATGTGGGTAGGCAGCATCTTTACGTGAATATTTGTGATCCCAATTGTCAGAGGATACTTCTTCAATTGTATGTGGGGCATTTTTTATAGGATTGTCTACTTTATCAAATTTACCATCTCTAATCATAGTGATTTCATTGTGAATAGAAATCATTGCTTCACAAAATCTATCTAGTTCCTCTTTTGATTCACTTTCAGTAGGCTCAATCATAAGAGTACCAGGAACAGGAAAGGACATTGTAGGTGCATGAAATCCATAATCAATTAGTCTTTTAGCAATATCTTCATCTGAAATATTTAATTCTTGTTTAAATGGTCTAATATCAATGATGAATTCATGAGCCACCATATTATTCTTACCAGTATATAAAATAGGGTAATAATTTTTTAATCTTTCTTTAATATAATTAGCATTTAATATTGCTACTTGAGTTGCTAATTTTAAACCATCGTCACCCATCATAGATATATAAGAATATGAAATAGGTAATATAGATGCACTTCCCCAAGGTGCAGCTGAAACTGCCTCCTGAGTGGTTAAACCTATTTCATTTTTAAACATGGGATGTCCAGGAGCAAAATCTGCTAAATGTTTTTTTAATCCTATAGCCCCAACTCCAGGCCCACCTCCTCCATGAGGTATGCAAAATGTCTTATGGAGATTCATATGGCATACATCAGGTCCAAATTTACCTGGTTTAGCTACACCAACCATTGCATTATAATTAGCGCCATCAAGATAGACTTGCCCACCAGCATCATGAATTTTTTTACAAATCTCAACAATACTTTCCTCAAATACACCATGTGTTGATGGATATGTAATCATTAAAGCAGACAGTCTATCACCTGCCTCTTCTATTTTTTTATCTAAGTGAGTTAAATCTACATTACCTTTGTCATCACAGTTTACAATTAAAATATCCATACCGCACATCTGCGCACTGGCTGGATTAGTTCCATGGGCACTTTTAGGAATTATACAAATATTTCTTTTAGTATCTGAATTTTTCTCATGATATTTTTGTATAGCTAATAAACCGGCAAACTCACCTTGTGCTCCTGCATTAGGTTGAAGTGAAACAGCATCAAAACCAGTAATATCTTTTAACATTAATATTAATTCACTCATCATATCATTATATCCCTCACGTTGATGGGGCTCTAAGAAAGGATGCGCATTTGAAAAACCTGGTAAAGTAATTGGAAGCATTTCAGATGCCGCATTTAATTTCATAGTACAAGATCCTAGAGGTATCATTGATCTATTTAAAGCTACGTCTTTATTTTCTAATTTTTTTAAATATCTCATCATTTCTGTTTCAGAATGATAGATATTAAATACAGGATGAGATAATATTTTGTCTTTTCTATCTAAATCACTTTTGAAAATCGAATCTTCAATTTTACTTTCAATTTCTTCTGCGTATATTTCATCATTGTTTTCATTAAAAAATTTAATTAAATTATCTACATCTTGTAGTGATGTAGTTTCATCTAAGGAAATAGAAAAATGATCGTCATTTACAAATCTAAAATTTATACCATTGTCTATAGATTTATTTACCCAGTATTTAGATTTTGTATCTTTTATTAATAAGGTATCAAAATAATTTTTAGATTTTACTTCAAAATTTAATATCTCTAATGATTTCTTTAGATATCTAGACTTATAATGAATGTCCTTAGCTATATTTTTTAATCTAGTTGGACCATGATATATTGCATATGAAGCAGATATAATTGCTAATAAAGCTTGTGCAGTACATATATTACTTGTAGCTTTTTCCCTTCTAATGTGTTGCTCACGTGTTTGAAGAGCCATTCTGTAAGATCTTTTATTAGTACGATCAACTGATACACCAATTAGTCTCCCAGGTATCATTCTTTTATATTCATCTAATGTTGCAAAATATGCTGCGTGTGGACCTCCTAGACCCATTGGAACTCCAAACCTTTGAGTACTTCCAACAACAATATCAGCTCCAAAATCTTTTGGTGATTTCATAACTACCAAACTCATTATATCAGCTGCTATTATTGATAACGCATCGTGAGACTTATTAATATTTATTAAATCGTTGAGATTTGCAATTTCTCCGTATGTATCTGGATTTTGAATTAAACAACCAAATGTATCATCATCTGGATTATCAAAAATAATTTTTATACCTAGGGGTTTAGCTCTTGTTTTTAAAACAGATAGTGTTTGTGGATGACATTTATTTTGCACACAAAAAGTAAACTTTGCACTTTTTTTAATTTTAAAAGCCATCATCATAGCCTCAGCTGCCGCAGTACTTTCATCAAGTAAAGATGCATTTGCAATATCCATTCCAGTCAAATCAATTATCATTTGTTGAAAATTCATTAGCATTTCCAACCTGCCTTGACTTACTTCTGGTTGATAAGGTGTGTAAGCAGTATACCAACCCGGATTTTCAAGAATATTTCTTAAAATAACGCTAGGAGTGATAGTATTATAATAACCCATTCCGATATAAGTTTTTTTGAAATTATTTTTTAAAGATAAAAGTTGAGTATTAATTTTATTAAACTCCTCAGACATACCAGGTCTAAATTTAAGTTTATCTTTAAAAATGATATGATTAGGTACAGTTTTTTCAATTAATTCATCTAATGAAGAGCAATTTATTAATTTGAGCATTTCTCCAATATCTTCATTTCTAGGCCCTATATGTCTGCTAACAAATTTATCTATTTCAATCATCTATTGTTCCAAAAATTTTTTATACTCATCTTCTGACATAAGATCAGAATATTGATTTGAATCAGAAATTTTCATTTTAAAAATCCATCCCTCGTTTTCTGCATCTTGATTAATAATAGCAGCGTCATTTTCTAGATTATTATTAACTTCAATTATTTCGCCATCAATTGGAGCATAAATATCAGAAGCTGCTTTTACAGATTCAACGACGCATATTTCATCTTTTGCTTTAACCGAATTTCCAACTGATGGTAATTCAATAAATACAATATCGCCAAGAGATTCTTGGGCATGATTGCTAATACCAATTGTGGCAATTTCATTTTCAATTGAAACCCACTCATGATCTTTTGTGTATTTTTTTTCACTCATGTACGCTCCCATTTTTTTTATAATTTTTTTTTACAAAAGGTAGATTGTTAATTTTTACTAATTCTAATTTTTTTCTAATTTCACAAAAAATTGGATTATCAGTATTAAATTCAGATTTTATGTAACCGATAGCGATAGATTTGTTAAGATTAGGAGAGAAACATCCACTTGTAATTTTGCCAATTTCATTATAATTATTATCGAATAACGTCATTCCATCTCTTAGCATTGATTTATTGGTTGAAATTAAACCTATTTTTTTATTAGATAATTTATTTTTTAATTGATCAGATAAAATCTTATTTCCATTTAAATTTTTATCTTCTAATCTTTCTTTATCTAGAGCCCATGATAAACCTGCTTCAATTGGTGTAATATTTTCATTTAATTCATGACCATATAAACTTAATCCAGCCTCAAGCCTCAATGAATCTCTAGAACCTAAACCACAAAGCATTGTATTTTCATTTTTAAGTAAATCAGTAATTAAATTTTCTGCACTTTCATTTGGAATAGAAAGTTCAAAACCATCTTCACCAGTATAACCTGATCTACTCACTATTATTTCATTGTTATCGTATTTACTTATTAAAATATCAAAAAAATTCATACTATTTGGAATATCAATAATATTTTTTAAAACATTAATAGAGTCAGGCCCCTGGATCGCGAATAAACAATTTTTATTATAAATTTTTTCTGCATTAGGAGCACAAGAAATAAATATTTCTTCGTCTTCTTTTTTTCGAGATGCATTATAAACAATATACAAATATGGCTTATCTTTAATATCAATATTTGAAATAATTAGATCATCAATAACACCGCCATCATTATTGAGCAAAAATGAATAATGCGATCTATTTTTAATTAAATTTTTTAATTGTAATGGAATATATTTTTCTAATTTATGTAAATACGATTCATTATTTTCAATTAAAATTTGCCCCATATGACTAACATCAAAAATACCAGAGTGGTTTCTGACATTTTTGTGTTCATTAATTATTCCAGTTTTATAATTAATAGGCATATTAAAACCTGCAAATGGCAATATCTTTGCACCATTATTTTGATGAAAATTTTTTAGAGGAATGTCTAATGGTAACTGGTTCAAATAGATTCTCCAAGCTACCCCTCTGTCTTTTTACCTGAGAGCTTTTCACCTTCGGTAGAGCTAAATGCTCTTTTCCAGAGTTTTTTTTTAACGGTCCATTGTGCCTGAGAGTTTCCGGGTCGTTGCTCCTTCGGCTCTGAAATTTCAGTATCTCCCGTTAATTATTTGTATACTTATTTTTATAATTTAACAATTAATTTAGAGGAATTTTATTATCAATTTTTGAATTTTGATAAATTTCTGACATTTTTTGGTACTCTTCTTTGATCTGATAAATTTTATCTGATAATGAGCTCTCTATACCTAATCTTTTAATTTCCGATAAAATTGAGTAACTCTCCCAATAATCATTACTAATATTGTATTTACCATCTTTGATCTTAAATACCTCCATTAAAATTTTAAGATCGTGCGGAATATGAAAAGCTTCCTTTGTGTCGGTATAGGAAAAAAAATAGTAAAAATTGTCAAATCCAGCCCAAGTTATAGCTGATAAACACATAGAACAAGGCTGATGTGTACTTATGAAGTAATAATCTTTTGTATTAAATAGTTTTTTTTCAAATAAATTAAAAAGAGTTGAAATTTCTCCATGAAATAAAGGATTTTTGATCTCCTGGTTTGTGCCTAGACAAACTGGGCTTAGATCAGATTTTTTAGCTACAAACCCACCAAATATTTTATTTCCTTTATTTATAGAAATTTTTGTTAATGGGATAAGATCATCTAAAATAATATCCAAAATTTTTTCATAATTAGTTATCATTTCGAAATGACTGATACTTTATTTATTAGATTTGTCCATAAAACAAAAAAAAGGACCCAGCAAGCTAGGTCCCTTTTGTGTATCGTGCATTTCCTCCCGATACAATTTAATAATCGTTTCCTTTTATTAAATTGATTATTACCTTTGCGTGTAATAATTAAAAATAATTTATCCATTTGTTATTTATCAATCAATAAAAAAATGTATTTTTAAAAATAAATAATCTTTTTTTGTTGATATGTTTGTTAATAAAATGTGCAAAATTAAATTTGATTAAAAATGAGTAAAAATTCAAAACTTAATGTCTTAGGAGTTATGACAGGAACATCAATGGATGGCGTTGATATCAGTTTGATAAATACAAATGGGACTGACTTTGTAAAAATTAAATGTGAAAAATCATATAAATTTAATAAAAATTATCAAAATACAATAAACAATCTAATAATAAATAAACCAAAAACTAATAATAAAATTAAAGAATATTTTTTAAAAAAAGACGATTTCGTTACAGATATTTTAGAAAAAAAAATAATTTTATTTCTGAAACAAAAAAAAATAAATAAAAAAAATATCGATTTAATATCAATTAGTGGGCAAACTGTTTACCACGACCCATCAAATAAAATATCTATACAATTAGGAAATGGAAACAAAATTGCAAAAAATCTTAAAGTTAAAACTATAAGTAATTTAAGAGATAATGATATTAAAAATGGTGGTCAGGGAGCACCAATTGGATCATATTATCATAAGTTTTTAATTCAAAAATTTAAGGAAAAAGTGATTATAGTAAATCTTGGAGGTATAGCAAATTTTTCAACTATAGTTTCAAGAACATTATTATCATCCGATATAGGGCCTGCAAATTGCTTAAGTGATGATCTTTGTAATTATTTTTTTAAAAAAAAATTTGATAATGATGGCAATTTTGCAAGAAAAGGTAAGATTGATAATAAATTAATAAAAAAATTCGAAAAAGATAAATTCTTTAAGAAAAAGTTCCCAAAATCATTAGATAGAAATTATTTTAGAAATTATTTTAATAAGCTAATTAAATTAAACAAATATGATGCTCTAATGACTGCTAACTACATGACTTATATTGGATTTAAAGAATTATTAAAAAATAAAAAATTTAAGATTGAAAGAATTTTACTTACTGGAGGAGGGAGAAAAAATAAATTACTTAGAGAAATATTAATGAATAAACTGAATAAAAAAATTGAACTTATTGATAAATATAAAATAAATGGGGATTTAGTAGAAGCTCAAATGTTTGCTTATATTGGTATGAGATCATTTAAAAATTTAGAAATAAGTAATAAAAATACTACAGGTGTGAAAAAAAATTTAAGTGGTGGTATTTTATATTTTCCAGATTAGTTAGTTAAATCTGACCATGTTTTTTTATCAATATTTGAGCCACACAATATTACCATTGTATTTTTGCCAACAAGATTATTATTGATTTTATATTTTAAAGCAGCAAGTCCAGCAACACATGCAGGTTCAAGAAATAACTTAAATTTTTTATAACAAAAAACCATAAATTTTTTCATTTGATCATCAGAAACGGTTATCATTTCATCAATTACTTCTTTTGCTACATCAAAAGAATATTGCATATGTAAAGGTGCTGAAAGACTGTCAGCAATACTATTTACATTAACATTATTTAGTGGTTTCTTAGCTCTTAAACTTTGATTTAAACCATTAGCATTTTCAGGTTCAACACCAATGATTTTAATCTTAGGATAAAATTGTTTTATATACGATGAAACACCACTTATTAATCCCCCTCCTCCAACTGAAATTAGTAAATTGTCAATTTTAGTATTAATTAATTTTAAATATTCTACAATTTCTAATCCCAATGTAGCACTACCTTGTAATGTCAATGGGCCATCAAAAGGGTGAATAAAATAGTAACCTTCATTTTTAGCATTTTCAGCATCAAGAAAAGCTTGTTTTGGATTTGTAAAGATAATGTTAGCACCATAATTTTTACAAGTTTGAACTCTATATTTATTTGCACTTTCGTATAAGAAAATTTTATTTTTCAATTTAAATTGATTGGCCACAAATGAAGTAGCTATCGCATGATTTCCAGCACTAACTGCTGTAATTCCTTTATTAAATTTATTCTGATCTTGAGAAATTACATTATTAATAGCACCTCTTGCCTTAAATGAACCAGATTTTTGTAAAAATTCGCATTTAAAAAATAAATTAGTAGAAAAATAATTATCAATATCATCAGGACACTTTAAAAAAGGGGTTTGATTAATAAATGGTCTAATTTTTTTATAAATTTTACTAATATTATCGACAGATAAATCTTTAGGTATCAAGAAATTCCTCTAATTTCTTTAATTTTATCGTAAGCAATATTAATAGCCGCTAA
Source organism: uncultured Alphaproteobacteria bacterium (assembly GCA_902623255.1). GTDB lineage: Bacteria > Pseudomonadota > Alphaproteobacteria > HIMB59 > CACPNW01. Next base: position 88,878 of record CACNSY010000005.1, read on the forward strand.
TTCTTTATTAGATTGTTTAATAAATTCTTTAGGCATACCTTTAGCAATTAAATTATCTGGGTGATGTTCTTTATTTAATTTTATCCATTTTTTTCTTATCTCATTATCAGTGCTTGATCTATTCACACCCAATATTTTGTAAGGATCAGATTCACTATTTTTTAAATTTGATTGAAAAATTCTTTGAAAATCTTTTTCACTAAATTTAAACGATTTAGAAATTGATCTTAAAAAATCTATTTCACTAATAGATACCTTTCCATCAGATGCAGCAATATAAAATAAATTATTTAATAATTCTTCCAATAAAATTTTATTAGCTGAAAATAAATCTCCTACTTGATTTGCTATTTGTTTATAGCCATACGTATCTTTTTTTGCCTCATTGAATATTTTTGCAACTTTAGGAATTTCAGATTTTGGAACTTTAAATTTTTCTTTAAATGCTCTGATTTCATCATCTGATACAATGCCATCTGATTTAGCTAATTTTGCAGCTAGAATAATAAAACTTAATGTAAAAATTTGTTGTTTTTGATTATTATTTATTCGATTGAAGTTAAATGATGATTTTGATTTAGATCTTCTGTCAAAAGCACCACCAGCCATTACACCTAAGATAGCCCCTATAGGTCCTCCTAAAGCAAATCCTGCTGCTCCACCTATAACTCTTCCCCAAATACTCATCTTAAAGATTCAATTATGCCTTTTAATTCATTTATCTCATTTTGAGAAATTTTATTATCTTGATTCAGATCTATAATTTGAAAGAGTAAATTTAATGATTGTTCAATTTCTTCATAGGAAATAACTCCATCATTATTTAAATCGACAAAATTAAAGTACATTTCTTCTTCTTCATTTAATTCAGAAGAATATGCAATTGAAGAAAATAAAAGTAAAAATAAAAAAAATATTTTTATCCAAACCATCTATACATTCCTATAATACCTGCACCAGCGTAAAAAAATTGTAAAAACAATATTCCATTGTGTTTTAATTTATAGGCCCAGACTCCAATTAACACTGCTGATAGCAATAATAATGAAAAGCCAATAAATTCTAATCCAATGTTAAATGCAACTAGTAGGGAATAAAGGATTGCTGTAGTTACGCCAATCCATTCTAAAAGTTTGTTTGAATTCAATTAAATATTATTTTTTCTTAATATTAATAGCGTTTTCTTTTCCACGGTTTTCACCGATTTCAAATTCAACTGGCATACCTTCTTCTAAAGTATCAATACCAGCAGCTTCTAAAGCTGAAACATGAAGAAAAACATCTTTTCCTCCATCATCATTTTCTATAAATCCATAACCTTTGGTCGGATTAAACCATTTAATTTTACCACTTGGCATATTGTATTCTCCTTATTTTTTATTGGGGGATTAAATTTATTTAACTTATATAAATATTGTATATTGATTAATTAAATACTTTAAATAACTAATAAGAAATTAATTTCAACAATTTTTTTTATTTTTATGCTTAGCTATAAACACGGATATCATGCTGGAAATCATGCGGATGTTATGAAACACATTATAATGCTTTACTTATATAATCTTGAAAAAAAAGTAAATAATTCAATAAGTTATGTTGATACTCATTCTGGTAATGGAATTTATAAATATATATCAAAGTATATGGATAAAAATAAAGAGTATAAAGAAGGAATTAAAAAGATACAAAATTACAAAGGTAATAATATTTTAATTAGAAATTATCTTTCAACTATTTCTAAAATTACTGGAAAAAATAATTTTTATCCTGGATCACCTATATTTATTTCGTCAATAGCTAATGAAAAAGATAAATTATTTTTTTGTGAACTACATAATAATGAATATGAATTATTAAAAAAAAACTTAAACAAATATACCAATGCTAAAATTTTAAATGCTGATGGATTTAACTTTATTTTTAATAAAGTTAATAAAGATAAGAATTATTTTGTATTTATAGACCCATCATATGAAATAAAGGATGATTTTGAAAAAGTAGAGGAAATACTAAATAATATTGATAATTTATTTTCAAATTCCAAAATCATAATATGGTATCCAGTGTTGAATATTTTGGAAAATGACTCCTTTATTCAGAATATTAGAAAAAAAGGTATAAGTAATATTATCAATGTTGAAATTCCTATTATGAAATATGGAGACAATGTTGGAATGCAAGGAAGTGGCTTATTATTAATAAATTTTTCAAATAGATCTATAATGAAAAACCTCAAAGAGGTAATACACGAAATTCAAAATATTTTAAAACAAGAGGAAAATAGTACTAGGTTTAAATTAAGATATTTATAAATATGAAAAAAATTAATTTACTTGATGAAGATATCTATAAGTTATTTATAAAAATTGCTTTGCCGGCCTCAATTGGAACTATATTTAATAATCTCTATTCTTTAGTTGATACTATTTTTGCAGGTAGAATGATTTCTGAAACAGCTTTAGCAGCTATTGGTCAAACATTTCCTGTATATTTTATAATTATTGCACTTGGAATAGGACTGAGCATAGCTACAACAAGTAATGTTGCTAATTCTTTAGGAGAAAAAAATATTAAAAAAGCAAGTCATGCATTTTCACAATCTTTTGTTGTAACAATTTTAGTAGGCTTAGGTATAACTATTTTTGGACTTTATTTTGGGAACATAATTTTAGAATCTATAAATGATGATCCAAAAACCCTTAAACTTTCATCATTGTATATGAACGTAATTTATTTAGGATCAGTCATAATTCTTTTACTCATGGTATGTAATTCTTGTTTATCAGCTCAAGGAGATACTAAAAGTTATAGAAATGTTTTAATTTTTAGTTTTTTTCTTAATATAATTTTAAATCCAATATTAATTACAGGAAAAATAATTAATTTTGAATTATTTATGCCAATGGGTATATCTGGAATAGCAATAGCTACCATACTGTCTCAAATAATTGGTCTGTTATATTTATTATATAAAATTTATAGAACAGAGATTTTTGAAAACTTTAAAAATAATTATTTAATTCCTAAATTAAGTTTAATTAAGGAAATTTCATTTCAGGCTATTCCAGCTGCATTAGGATTGATGATGATTGCTCTCGGATCATATATATTATTATTTTTTGTCAGTCGTTTTGGTAATGATGCAATTGCAGGTTTTTCCTCAGCTGGAAGATACGAACAACTGCTTTTCTTACCCTTGTTAGGATTAAGTACAGCAGTAACCGCAATTGTGGGTCAGAATTTTGGTGCTAAAAACTATGAAAGAATTTTAGAAACTTATAATAAAGCTATGATTACTGGTGTAATAATATTAACTATAGCAGGATTAATTTTATTTATAACTGCAGAAGATTCAATGAGATTATTTACTGATGATAAAGAAGTAATTTACTATGGATCAATATATCTTAAAATATACGCACTTGGTTTTCCAGCTTTTCCATTCTTCTTTATTTCTAATGCTTCATTCCAAGGGCTAAAAAAAGCAATAATAGTAATGTATATGGCCATACTTAGGTTTGTATTAGTGCCTATAATTGTAATATTATTTGTAAATAATTTTATAGAAGAAAACTATATCTATATGTTTATTGGGTTAACTCTTGTTCATTGGATAATTGGTATATTATATTATTTTTATTCTTCAAATAAAATTCGAAATATTCAAAGTAGCTATACTACACCTTGAAGATTTGGAACAAATAAAACATCATCATATTCTTCAGAAATAATTTTATTATTTTGTTTTATATATTTTACAAGTATTTGCTTGTTATTTTTAACAATAGGACAAACAATAATTCCTTCATTTTCAATATGAGAAAAAATTTCATTATTTATTTTTTTTGATGCTGCTGTAAATATTATTCTATTAAAAGGTATTTGTTCAATCCAACCATTATTACCATCATCGTATTTTGAAACAATATTAGTTAATTTTAATTTCTCAAAAATATTATTAGAACCTTCATGTAAATTTTTAATTCTTTCAATCGTGTATACACGCCGTGCTAAGATTGATAATACAGCACACTGATATCCGCTACCAGTGCCTATTTCTAATACCTTGTGGTTACTTTTAACATCAAGTAATTCAGTCATCCTTGCTACAACGTAGGGCTGACTAATTGTTTGATTATTTTCAATTGGTAAAGCTATATTTTCATAAGCTTGATTTCTGTAAGCTTCACTAATAAACTTTTCTCTTGGAATTTTTTCTATTGCAGAGAGAACTTCAGCATTACTAATACCTGACTCTCGTAACTCGAGTATCAATCTTATTTTCCTTACATCAAGCACTAGATAAGAGTATCAGAATTATTGAAATATTTTTTCAAAACTTCTGGAATTTTAATATTTCCATCTTTCATTTGATAATTTTCAAGAATAGCAATTAGTGTTCTTCCTACTGCTAACCCGGATCCATTAAGTGTATGAACAAAAATATTTTTATTTTCTAATTTATATCTTGTATTCATTCTTCTAGCTTGAAAATCATTACAATTTGAGCAGCTTGAAATTTCTCTATAAGTATTTTCACCTGGAAGCCACACTTCAATATCGTAAGTTTTTGATGCTGAAAAGCCCATATCACCAGTGCATAAAGTCATAATCCTATAATGAATATTTAAATCTTGAAGAATAGTCTCAGCACTTTCAAGCATTCTTTCTAATTCATCTTGTGAATGCTGGGGCTCTACTATTGAAACTAATTCAACTTTAGTAAATTGATGCTGTCTTAACATACCACGAGTATCCTTACCAGCAGCACCAGCCTCTGATCTAAAACATGGGGTATAAGAAGTTACTCTCATGGGTAATTGATTTTGATTAAGTATTTCCTCTCTAACAATGTTTGTTAAAGGAACTTCAGCAGTTGGTATTAACCAATGATCTTCCCCAGCAGGAAATAAATCTTCACCAAATTTAGGTAATTGCCCTGTTCCAAAAAGAGCAGAATCTTTAACCAAAAAAGGTAAATTATATTCAATATAACCATTTTCATTCGTATGCTTATCTAACATAAAGTTCGCTATTGCTCTTTCCAACTTAGAAAGTTGATTTTTTAATAAAACAAATCTAGATCCTGATAATTTAGATGCAGTTTCAAAATTCATTAAACCTAAATTCTCCCCTAATTCAAAATGAGTTTTAGGATTAAAATCAAATTCTGGTTTTTCACCCCATTCTCTATATTTTGTATTGTCTGCTTCATTGGTTCCTATAGGTACAGTCTTATCAGCTATATTTGGAAGTCTTGAGAGAATAGTTTTTAGCTCCTCGTCTTTAATAGTCTCAAGTTCCTTTAAATTATTAATTTTATTTTTAATTTTATCAACTTTATTCATTTCTGATGAAGCATCTTTATTTTCATTTTTAAGTTTACCAATATTTTTAGAAATAGAGTTTCTTTCTGCTAAAAGGTTCTGAAGAACAGTCTGAGTTTCTCTTTTAACTTTATCTAGTTCTAATATTTTATTTGATATTGGATGCTCACCTCTTTGTTTCATATAATTATCAAACTCTGTTGGATTTTCTCTAATAAAATTAATATTATGCATTACTTATCTTTATTTTTTTGTATTAGTTTTGCAATATAAATTGAAACTTCGTATAAAAATATAATTGGCAGAGCTAAACTTATTTGACTAAATGGATCAGGTGGAGTTAAGAATGCTGCTGATAAAAATGCTAATACAATTGCATATTTTCTAAATTTTTTAAGTGATTCATAAGTAACCATCCCTACTCTTGCCATCAAAGATAAAACAACAGGAAGCTGAAATGCTAGACCAAAAGCAAAAATAAATCGCATCATAAGGGATAAATATTCTCCCATCTTAGCTTCTAATCGAATAGGAACTCCACTAGAGCCAAGGTTTTGATAAGATAGGAAAAAAGACCATGCCAATGGCGCAATAATATAATAAACCATTGATCCACCTGCGAAAAATAAAATTGGAGTTGCAACTAAATAGGGTAAAAAAGCTCTCTTTTCCTTTTTGTATAATCCTGGTGCAATAAATCTCCATATTTGTATTGCAATTAATGGGAATGAAAAAAATAAAGCAAAGAAAAAAGCTATTTTTAATTCTGTAAAAAAAGCCTCTTGTAAAGCTGTATAAATAAAACCTTGACCTTTATCTTTATCAAATAGTTCTACTAGAGGACTTGCTAAAAAGGCAAATAATTCATCTGCAAAGTAAAAACAAACAATGAATATTAATAAAATATATAAAAAACTCCATAGTAGTCTTTTTCGTAACTCAGTAAGATGCCCTATTAGAGACATTTCTTCAAATTTTTCTTCAGCCATTACAAAAATAATAAATTAATTTTTTTTTGAAAATTCATTCTCGGTAATTTTTACTGTTTCTTGAACTTCTTTAATCTCATTTTCAAAATTTTTTTTGATATTAATGCCGTCTTTTATTTTTTTTACCTCTTTAACTGATTTAGCTAATTCTTTAATTTCTTCCTCTTCAGCAATTTCATTTATAGATGACTTAAATTCAGAAGACATTTTTTTAATATATTTAGTAAAAGATCCTACTTGTTTAATGAATTTTGGAAGATCTTTTGGGCCAATAACTACAACAACTATTATCCCAATTAAGAAAATTTCACTCCAACCAAAAGTAAACATTATATTTACTTTTCTTCGTCGTTTTTATTCTCTAAATTTTTATCTTCTTTTTTTTCTTCGTCAGACATTCCTCTCTTGAATGATTTAATTCCTTTTGCCATATCACCCATAAGTTGAGGTATTTTACCTCTACCGAAAAGAAGTAGAACAATAACGAGTACGATTAATAATTGCCAAATACTAGGAGTCATAAAGGGCTTATACGGAAACTATAGGAAAAAAACAAGAAGTAATAAGTTAACTAAGTATTTTGAATAAAATCATCAATATTATTTTCATCATCCTGTTCTAAATTATCATTACTTTGTAAATTTTCATCATTTTTAGCAAGATCACTTATAGTTGCAATCGCAGCACGTTTATCTAGAAAACCACTTGCCTTTAGCTCCTCTTTATTAGGTAAATCAGATAAACTATTTAATCCAAAATGTTCAACAAACAAATCTGTGGTAGACCATAAAGTAGGTTTACCAGGTATACTTTTCCTACCTGAGGGACGTATCCATCCTATTTCCATCAAATGATCTAAAGAGCCTCTACCCATTTGAACACCTCTAATATTTTCAATTTCTGATCTTGTTATTGGTTGTTGGTAAGCAATTATAGATAATGTTTCTAGTGCTGCTCTTGATAATTTTCTTTTCTGTGTTTTAAAAATAGTTAATTCATCAGTGAGATCCTCAGCAGTTCTAAAAGACCATTTGTTGCCAGTTTTGATTAAATTAATACCTCTGTTTTTAAAAAAATCTTTAATTTCTAGTAATAGCTTACTTATATTATTTTTATCTTTAATTTTTTCTTTTAAATCATTTTCATCAAGTGGCTCTCCTGATGCAAATAATATTGCTTCTAAAATTTTAATATCTTTATTATCCATTTTGATTAATTTTTATATAAATATTCCCAAAACTTTCATCTTGCTTTAAATCAATAAATCCATTTTTTGATAATTCTAAAGAAGCAACAAAGTTAGATGAGATAATGGATTTATTAATTGTTTTATTAGCTTTAATTAAATTTGGAATTACATTTAAAAAATTAGTCCATTCTGTAATATTTCCAAAAATACCTTTTAATCTTTTAACTGCTTGATCAACTGAATAAAGTTCTGAATACTCAATAGTTAATTGTTTTACCTGTTCATTTGATTTAAGTATTTGACTATATGATTTTAGTAAGTCATATAAATTAGATGTATAATTTATATTATATTTAACTTTGAGACCTTCTGATGACCCCCCATAAAATACATCTCTATTAACAAGAGGTCTCGAATATATGATTTTAGAAATATTTTGAAAAGCCTCTAGTCTCTGTAATTGATATTTTAAAGCCTCTTCTAACTCATCGGCTGTATATTCATCTGTTTTTTCTTCTTTTGGTAATAGTAATCTTGATTTCAAATACGTTAGCCATGCTGCCATCACTAAATAATCTGCAGCTATTTCAATATGAATATTTCTATATTGATTAATAAAATTAATATATTGATCAGCTAATGCGGATATAGATATATCAGATAAATCAACCTTCTGTGATCTAGCCAAAACCAACAAAAGGTCTATGGGACCCTCAAAATTGTCTAATAATAGGTTAAATTGACCTTCTTTTATTTCTGTATCTGGAATATTTAACACAATTTTTTATATAAAATTATTGAGATTCTCTCAATATTATTAATTTTGTAAATTAAGTATTAAGCAACTCTTAACAAAAGTTAATAAATCACAAGCTTCAGAAGCATTATTCTTAGAAATGTAATTTTTATAAGTAATAAAATATTGAATACCTATTTCAGTTTTTTTATAAAAAACAAAAATATCTTCATAATCTATAATTTCTTTTTTATTTTCTAATAAATTGTTCAAGAATTTATTAATATTTTCAAAATTATCATTGCTATATAATTGAATTGTAAAATCAAGTTCGTCTATATTTTTAAAATCAAAATCTTTAATTTCATTATCTATGTTATTCAAACTTTTCTTGTCTAAATAATCAACAACTTCACCTTCTTTATTGGCAGGAATAATAAAATATTTATCAGTAAATTGAGGAATGATAAAATACTCCCTATTAATAAAATAATAAAATGAGATAAGATAAAGAATAATGATAAATAGCAATAATAATAAAGAATATTTTAATATGTAATTATTTTTTCTTTTAAAAGTAATTCTTTTAGTCATTACATTGTTTCAGGAGCACTTATATCAATTATTGAAAATATATCTTTTAAAACAACTCTAAATGACTCCAACCAAAATATTTTTGAAATAGTCTTTTCTGTATTTTTTTCATCTATAAAACGAAGTGATTCATTATCTTTACCTTTATTCCAAATTGAATGAAAATCAGCCGATATTTCTTCTAAGTAATTAATTAGTCGATGTGGTTCATTATAGTACGATGATTGATACAATAAATAAGGATAAGAAATTAACTTTTTAATTAATTTTAACTCCTCATCAGATAGATTTTGTATTGAAGATAAATTATAATCTTTTTTGATTTTTATACCTAATTCTTTTGCTTTATTAATTACTGATGAAGCTCTAGCATGTGCGTATTGACAGTAAAAAACTTTATTATCTTTATTTTTTTCAACAACAGCATCTAAATCAAAGTCAATTGCTGTCTCATTTTTAGTAGAAATCATGTAGTACCTTATAGGATCTTTACCAACTTTAGAATGAACATTAGCTAATGTCACAAAATTGCCAGATCTTTTTGACATTTTAATTTTCTGTTTATTTTGAATTAGACTTACAATCTGACAAGTTAAAATATTTAAATAAGTTTCATCATCTTTAATAGCTTTTATTAACGAGTACATTCTTGGAATATAGCCAATATGATCAGATCCCCAGATATTGACTAACCTATCAAAATTTCTTTTACATTTATCTAAATGATATGCAGCATCATTTGCAAAATAGGTCCATTCGCCATTAGATTTTTTTAATGCTCTATCTTCATTGTCAAGTAATCTAGAGGATCTAAATAGTAGTTGTTCTCTTGGTTCCCAATCAGAGTCATCACCTTTTGGTTTCTCTAAAATACCTTCATATAATAGTTTTTTTTCTTCCAAAATTGTAAAAAGTTCATCAATAATTTTACTTTTTTCTATTTCTGTTTCGTAAGTAAATTTATCAAATTTTATATTTATTAATTCTAAATCTGATTTTATATTTATAAGTATATTTTTTAATGCAAAATTTTTAAAATATTTAATAGTCTCTTCATGTTGAAAATTTAACCACTTATCACCATCTTCATTTTTAATTTTTTTGGCAATATTTATTAAGTATTCACCAGGATACTCGTCTTCTTCTAACTCAATTTTTTTATCAAATAATTGTAAATATCGTTTTAAAAGAGAGTTTGATAATTTCTCAATTTGAGAACCTGCATCATTAACGTAATACTCTCTAGTTACATCAAAACCTGTTTTATTATAAAGAGAGCTTAATACATCTCCAAATACAGCGCCTCTTATATGAGCTATATGCAATGGTCCAGTTGGATTAGCTGAAACAAATTCGACATTTATTTTTTTATCTGCACCATAATTAATGTAATTTAAAAAATTTTTACTATAAATTTCTTTTAGACTTCTTAATACAAATTCATCTTTTAGAAAAAAATTTATAAAACCATTTTTTGAAACTACAAAATAATCTATAAAACCAATTGATTTAATTCTTTCATTTAATTCTTTTACAATATTTAAATCTTCATTAATTATTTTTCTTTTTACTATTAAATAAAAATTTGTCGCTAAATCGCCTTGTTTATTATTTGAAGAATAATCGATACTAATTTGTTTTTTATTGATTGGAGATATGAATTTATTTCTCTCTAAAAAATCTGTAAAATCAATTAAAAAATCCGAAAGGTCTTTTATAAAATTATTCACTAATCTCCTTGTACAAATTTAGAGCAAATCTATCCGTCATCCCTGAAATATAATCACAAATTAATCTTTCAATTTCAATATTTTGATTTCTCCAATCTACTGGTAGTTTATTATTATTTTTTACGAAATAAGTAAATAAGGTAGATATAACCTTTTTTGAATACTGTCTCTTATCTGATAAATGACTGTGATTATAAACTTTATCAAATAAGAATTTTTTAATTATGTCACAATTTTTCTTCATTTCATTTGAAAATGAAACAACGAAATTATTTTTTTTACGTACATCATCAATAGAATTGATATTATTTTCAATTAAATTTTTTTTTGTAGTTTCATATATATCATTTATCATATTAGATATGGAGTTTCTTAAAACTTGATACACTAGAAGTTTATTTGGAATATCTTTGTAGTGATCCTTTAAATTAATTATAATTTTTTCAAAAAAATCTAACTCTGCAATATCACCTAATGATATTAAGTTTGCTCTAATAGCATCCTCTACATCGTGATTATTATAAGCAATATCATCAGATATACTTGCTATCTGTGATTCTAAATAAGGTTGATCAGTTAAATTTAGATTGTGTAATTTTGAATAATTATCTAAGTGATAAGGTAAATGATCACTCAAAATTCCATTATGTTTTATTATTCCCTCTAAGCTCTCCCATGTTAGATTTAATCCATCAAAATCAGGGTGTCTTTTTTCTATAAATGTTAAAACTCTCAAGGTTTGATCGTTATGATTAAAACCTCCAAACTTTTTCATTGAATTATCAAGTGCATCTTCGCCAATATGACCAAAAGGAGGATGACCTAAATCATGTGCGAGAGCAACAGTTTCACCTAGATCTTCATCTAATTCAAGTAATCTGCAAATTGATCTTGATATTTGGGCAACTTCCAAAGAATGAGTTAGTCTAGTCCTAAAATAATCACTCTCACTTTCAATAAAAACTTGGGTTTTGTGTTTTAATTTTCTAAAAGAATTAGAGTGAATAACTCTAGCTCTATCTCTTTCAAATGGATTTCTTAAATCATCATCTAGCTCATTATATAATCTTCCATTTGAATTATCTGGATTTGAAGCTAAATGTTTGAACATAAGAAAATTTATATTATAGTTGTAAAAAAATAACTAATAACAATATTTAGATAAATGGACAATATAATTGAAGTAACTGAAAGTGCTCAGAATCATATCAACAAGATACTTCTCTCTGAAAAATCTAAATATTTCAGAATTACCGTATTAGGTGGTGGTTGTGCTGGATTTCAATATAAATTTGATTTTTCTGATAAACCAAATGATGATGATTTAATCTTAAATTATAAAAATGCTGATGTATTGATAGATAAAACTTCAATTGAATTAATAAAAGGATCTAAAATTGATTATGTTAATGAATTGATTGGATCGTCATTTAAAATTTCTAATCCACTAGCATCTTCATCATGTGGATGTGGAACTTCTTTTTCAATATAAATGAAAATTACTACCTGGAATGTAAATTCAGTTAATGCAAGAATAGAACATTTAATAAAATTTATAAAAAAAGATCAATCAGATTTGTATTTAATTCAAGAATTAAAATGTACAAATGAAAGTTTTCCTAGAGAGGAATTGGAGAATATTAAT